>NZ_PTQX01000018.1:0-116798 GCF_002943475.1 Limnohabitans sp. TS-CS-82
AGCCGAGTATTTTCATCTTGCACCACCAAATAGCGTTGATGAACTTGAAGCTGGCGTGCATGATTACGTCCGCTACTACAACCATGAGCGCATCAAGCTCAGATTGAAAGGACTCAGCCCGGTGGAGTACCGGCTGAGAAGGACCGCTTAGTTGGCGGAAGCGCAACCGTCCAAGTCTTGGGGGTCAGTTCAAACACGGGGCGATTCAGAGTTTGACCTGAGTCTGCCCTAGCGCCAGCACCCCGATAGACGCAGAGGGCTATGGCCTTGCTGGATTCACAGTAAAACCTACCGGCATCTCTCATAAATCGCATTTCTTGTAGTCACTAGTCGCACATTCATTAGCCATTCGTTGGGCTTCCATTACTTGCGCTGAAGTTAGCTTTTTAGCAGCGAGCGCCCTTGCTTCCACGCTCTCAGCATTTCCTTTAATGGCTGCCAAGTTAAACCACATGTGTGCCTTCAAGTAATTTCGCGTAATACCATTTCCTTGGTAATAAAGGATACCCAAGTTGAACTGCGCATCAGAGTTGCCTTGCTGAGCCGAAAGTTGATACCACTTTAATTCTCTTGAGTAGTCTTGGACTAGACCATGTCCGAGTCCATACATTCTCCCTAGGTTGAATTGAGCGTAATCATGCCCTTGTTCCGCCGCAAGTTGATACCATTTGATTGCCTCAGCATAATTTTGCAATACCCCATATCCGTTATCGTATGAAACACCTAAGTTGAATTGTGCGTTAGCATTTCCCTGCTGCGCAGCCAATTGATACCAATTGATTGCTTCCGAATGGTCCTGCACTACTCCATATCCGTATGCGTACATAGTCCCGAGAACATCTTGTGCAGACGCACTGTTTAGCGCTACTGCAAGATGAATCCATTTAAGCGATTCGGCATAGTCTTGCTTCGTACATTTACCAGAGCCGTACATAATACCTAGATTCACTTGGGCATCTATATTGTTTTGAATTGCCGCTTGTCGGAATTTCATAAGGGCCTCAGCGCAATTTCCACGTTTGTAAGCAGCAGAGGCATCCTCGAAATCGTTGGCAAAACTATTAATGCACAGTGTGATGAACCAAATTTTTAACAGCCATTTCATAGTTAATACCTGTTTTCAACTTTTACACCGTAACCTAGCAAAACAAATCTTGAATACTGTTCTGAACATGTACTTTTTGCGAGTTTTGTGGCTTCTTGCTTATTCGATATTACGACATCCCACAACGCTTGTACTTTAAAGGAGAATGAATTAGGGATACATAAAAAGATTATCTTGGAACTGTCTTGCGCCTCATACTGATCGAAAACACTAAGATTTCCTGCTGCGGATATTTTTTTCACATAGTTGTACCTATTATTTTTAGGCAAATCATCCATTACGTCTGCTAATACAAAAGACGAACTAGTTAGCAAAAGAATTGACAAAATAAAACGCATTACAGACTCGTATTTGTTCAAGTGAATTCTCACTACTATACTCATATTGAGTGTTAAATGCAAGGTGTTGTATTGCTGCAAGATCTAAGAAATAAGTAAAGCTCTCTAACTCAACACTCATTGGCCAAAGTACCAAATCGCACAGATCGCTGCGGCAAGCCCTTCTCTTCCCGATCCAAAACGCACAGCGTAATTTAGTGTGTGCAGTTGGGCGACCTGAGCCAGAGTAAATGGGCGGGACTTTGGTTAGGGGCTGTAGTGTCGTGTTGCACGACAGCAGCTAACTCTCATTTTAGAGTTACAAAAAGCAAAACGCACGATGGATTAGATCGTGCGTCTTCAAGCACAGGTTGAATTTATGCTTGGGCTAATTGAACAGCTGTCACATATGTCAATTCACAGAACGGCTTGCGTAATGCTTTTTTACACTGGGGGTTTTATTGATGTAACTGTTCAACCCTCGCCCAGCTGTGGCTAACTCCTTCATTTTGAGCAAGTTAGTTAGACCAATACTCTGCTGGGTGTATGTGTAAGTCGCCCGATCATTGAACTTGACAACAATTTGGTTATCACCGAGTTCATATGAGTGCACACCAGAATCGCGATTCAAGTTTCTATATAGCTCCATTGCCATTTTTATTCCTTTCAGGGTTAGCGTTTGCTGTTTGGGGTCGTCTTAATCGGTACCCAGCCATGTCCTGGCTTGGTAGTCGGTGGCAGCGGCTTACCGTCAGCTACGGTTGCAAAGTTTGGCTGCTTGCCTCCCTTTGGACCTACTTGTTGAAATATGCCGCCACTGTTGCCAGTGGACGAGCCGGGTTTGTGAGTTGCCATGGTTTTTCTCCAAATGTTGGCGTGTTAACCCGGTCATTGAATACCCTGAAAAATGGCGTAAGCGATGTCGTATAGACTTCACAGCACCAACTCCGAAACGAGAGGGCGACAGGTGACCGGTAAAAAAGTTTCCTGTCAAAGGCTGCATTGGGCTCTGAACCCCTTTGTGGCCTTTTTCTTTTTAACGCTCGTTGTAAGCGAACGTTAAGGTGACACTATATCTGGTGTTGAAAACAAGCTCAATACGCTACCGGCAGTGTTTTGGTAGGAAATACTTACTTTTCGAATTTCACTTAAAGAGCATTCGCAAATGCGTATTTTTTGAGCCTATTTGAAGACTAGTAATGGCGGCGAGTTGAATTCAAAATCCAGCTTTGACGCCATCTTTCAAGTAGTTTGAACCGCAAATGCTGGTGGCTCTTGAGCGTGAAATTGCGATGCACAAACTGTGTGCAGTAATAAAAAATTTTCAGCAATTAAAGAAAACGTCAACGATAGTGCCGCTGTTGCACATGTTCAATGCCAATCGAGTTGTTATTGCAGTTGTCGCGAGCGTAAAAACCTGCACAAGTTCTAGTAACTCGTGCCGATACAACAGACAAGCAAAATCTCCCAACTGTCCGACCTCTGCCCAACCCATCCTCACAGCCACCCGTCCACCACCATGACACAAGTTTTCTCACCGCAAGCTCGAACGATGGGAAATCTGTGTCATAATATTGCTCTTCTCTCCCGTGCCCGGGTGGTGAAATTGGTAGACGCAGGGGACTCAAAATCCCCCGCCGCGAGGCGTGCCGGTTCGATTCCGGCCCCGGGCACCATCGGTATCCTTTACCGTCCTGACTCGATAGCGACGCCTTCAAATTTATGAATGACGACGACTTTTCCAACATAGTCAGAAGTGGTGCTGAGCATCATGTCTCTGTTTCCGAGCACACCGGAAACGCCAAAACCCCAAAAAACATCGTGGTTTCTCATGAAGAAGAGACCGAAGCTCGCAAGCGCGCATTTGAAGAAAAAGCGCTTGCCGCTTTAGATGCTGAAAAAGCCCTTGCGGCAGCACTGGCAGAACACACAGAGCATATTGCAACTGACGACGGCGCTGCAGACGCCAACATCCAAAAAGTTGCAGCCAGTCAAGGCGCTGCTAACGTACAAAACGTCACCACCGACAAAATTCAAGACAACATTCAATCGGTTGGCAACGTCAAAGGAATCGCACCTAATGTGCAAAGTGTCTCATCAGACGCGATCGCGGCCAACCTGCAAAGCGTTGGCGGCAGCAATATCGCGGCCAACAAGCAAAACATCGCGGGTGAGAAAGCAATTGAGGCGAATCGCCAAGGCATCCCCACAGATGCCATTACCTCCAATGTGCAGAACATCCCTGTAGGGAACATCGTCGCCAACGTACAAGACATCGGCAACCAATCATTGGCTGCCAATAACCAGGCTATTGCGCAAGACGCGCCGGGGCTCAACCGCCAAGGCATCGCCAACGACCCAGCCGCCGCCGCTAATTTGCAAGCCATCCCCAAAGACGATGTGGCAGCCAATCGCCAATCGCTAGGCCAAGATGGCAACGCCAAAAGCCAACAGGGCATCGCGACAGATGCCACAGGCGCCAATGAACAAAAATTGGCTAACTTGGGTGGGCAAAACAACCAGCAAACGCTCAATCAAGACAGCTTCGCCAACAACCAACAAACCATTCCACAAGGCCCAGGCATAGCGCCCAATAACCAGCCCATCGCAACAGATGCTGCTTCGCTCAATCGCCAAGCCGCACCTCAAGATGGACCAGCGGGTATCAATCGTCAAGGCGTGGACAACAGCAAGATTGAGTCGCACTTCGAGCAACTCCCATCAGGTGAGGTTGAGCGTAAAAAAGTAGACTTTCCCACCGGCATGCAAAGCGGCAGCACTTCTGGTGCCCCAGCAAGCTCAGCCACATCAAGCGCCACCAAGCCCAGCACCCCTGCGGTGGCACCACATGCGCCATTGACGGCAGCGGAACAACAGCGACTGGCCAAGCTCAAACGCGAGCAGATGAACGACGCGTTTCATGGCCGTCTTGCAGGCATCAAACACAACGTAGAGGCCCTCAACGGGCGTTTGACGGATTTCGAAGAAAAAGTGCACAAAGAGGATGGCAAACTTGAAAAAGGCAATCCGGAAGATTTCGACATCGATCTCGACTAACGCCTTGTCACGCATATGCCAGCGTGCACGCTGAACTCTGATTAGGATCCATGCCTGCCTCATCCGCAGGCATTTTTGTTTCTGGAGCGCACCTTGAGTCACCTCTTTTCTGAATTCACCCTCACCTCGCCACGCGGCCCGCTCACCTTGGCCAACCGCGCCATCGTGGCCCCCATGTGCCAATACTCGGCAGACAACGGCCAAGCTACCGACTGGCACTTGGCGCATTGGACCAATCTGCTCAACAGCGGGGCAGCCATGTTCATCATTGAGGCCACAGCTGTGGTGCCCGAAGGCCGCATCACACCCTTGTGCTTAGGGCTTTGGGACGATGTCACTGCTGTTGCCCTGCAAGACAAACTGCATCGCGCACGCAAGCTTGCACCTAACGTGCCGGTGTGCATCCAGCTCGCGCACGCAGGCCGCAAGGCATCAAGCGCCGCGCCTTGGCAAGGCGGCCAGTTGTTAACGCCTGCACAAGGCGGCTGGGCCACAGAAGCGCCCTCTGCTATTCCTCACTTAGCGCAAGAAACTGCCCCACACGAGCTAGACGCTCAAGGACTAGAACGCATCAAACAAGCATTTGCCAAAGCCGCCCAACGCGCCGAAGCCATGGGCATTGACGCCATCGAGTTGCACGGCGCGCACGGCTATTTGTTGCACCAGTTCTTGTCGCCCATCGCCAACCATCGCACCGATGCCTACGGCGGAAACTTTGACAACCGCACGCGCTTTCCCATGGAAGTGTTTGAAGCGGTACGCGCCGTGTTCAAAGGCTCGCTGGGCATGCGCATCTCGGCCTCCGATTGGGTGGACAACGGCTGGACGCCTGAAGAAACGGCCGACTTCTCCTTGCGGCTGAAGCTTGCAGGCGCCGACTTTGTGCACATCTCCTCAGGTGGCGTCGCCGCCCAACAAAAGATTGCCTTGGGGCCAGACTACCAAGTGCCCTTCGCCAAATTGGTGAAACAAAAAACAAACATGCCCACCATCACCGTAGGCCTCATCACCGAACCACAGCAAGCCGAAGACATCTTGGTGCGCGGCGATGCTGATTTGATCGCCTTGGCTCGCGCCTTCCTCTACAAGCCCCGTTGGGTTTGGGAAGCTGCTGCGGCTTTGAACGGCAAAGTGCAAGCCAGCCCACAGTACTGGCGCTGCATGCCGCGTGAAGCGCAAGGCATTTTTGAGTCAGTGCACATGGGCCAGCGCTAAACGCAACCCATCACGGTCACGATAAAAAACAAACAGGAGACAACATGAAACACCTCACACGTCGCAGCCTTCATGCAAGCCTAGTGGCCACTGCGCTCATCAGCACGGGTGCGTTCTTAGCGCCCATCGCCGCACACGCTCAAGCAGACACGTACCCCAGCAAACCCATCACCTTGGTGGTGCCCAATCCACCCGGCGGTTTGGTGGACACCTCGGCCCGTTTGGTAAGCGAGCCTTTGGCCCGCCTCACAGGCCAATCGGTGGTGGTGGACAACAAGCCAGGCGGCAGTGGCAACTTGGCCTATGCCAACGTGGCACGCAGCGCCAAAGACGGCTATACCGTGTTGGTGTCGTACTCGGGTTATCACATTGCCAACCCCATCTTGATGGACAAGCTGCCGTGGGAGTTGAAAGACCTCACACCTGTGGGCCTCATCACCGTGGCCACCAACGTTATTGCGGTTCACCCTTCTGTTCCAGCCAACAACTTGAAAGAGTTCATCGCGTGGGCCAAACAAAATCCCGGCAAGATCAACTACGCCTCGCAAGGCAATGGCTCGGTATCGCACATCGGCACAGAAATTTTCAAGCAGCAAACCGGTATTGAAATGACGCATGTGCCCTACAAGGGTTCGGGCCAAGCCATTCAAGACGTGCTGGCAGGTCAAGTGCAGGTGTTCATTACCACGCCACCGTCTGTGATGGGCCATGTGCTCAACGGCAAACTCAAAGCGTTGGCGGTGACGGGCAAAACACGCCACCCACAACTGCCGCAAGTGCCCACCGCCTCAGAAGCAGGCTTGAGTGGCTTTGAATTGGAATCATGGGTGGCCTTGTACGTGGCCAGCGGCACACCCAAAGACGTGGTGCAAAAGCTCTCAGCTGATGTGAAGCGAAGCATGGAACAACCAGAAACCAAGCAACGCGCCGATGCTGCGGGCGTTGAAGTGCGCTACCTCACACCCGAGAACACCACCAAACTGCTAGAGCGCGACACCGCCAGCTGGGCCAAGGCCATCAAGGCGGGCAACATCAAGTCAGACTAAGCCGTCTTTGACGTCTGCATAGCGCAGCTGCAAACGCAGCTCGCGCTTCATGCGCGTGTTCACCATGCGGCGTGACTCGCTCATGAAACTGAGCTGCATAGCAGGCAGCTCGGTTTGCGCTTGGGCGCGGCTGATGCGTGGTGGCTTGGCCAGGTCATACAAGCCAGCCGCCATGTCAAAGTAATCGCCCATCAACATCTGACTGTCGTCGTTCACGTTGTACACGCGTTGCGGCTGGCCGCGCCAAAGAGCCATTTGACACGCACGCGCTAAATCGTCCGCATGGATGTGGTTGGTGAACACATCGTCAGCCTGCGCCAGCACAGGCGTGCCACGCAACAGGCGTTCACGCGGCGTGCCGCCTTCTCGGTCTGGTGCATAGATGCCGGGGATGCGCAGCACACTCACCCGTATCGCGCTAGAGCGCAAACGGCCCATATGACGCACACGCGCTTCGGCATCCACACGGCGCTGGGCTCTGGGAGTGATGGGGTTCACCATGCGGCTTTCATTCACCCACGCGCCGGCGCAATCGCCATACACGCCGCTGGTCGATCCGTACACCACGCTAAGCGGTGCGCTGCGGCGCATCAGCATTCGTGTCAGCGCCAAAGTGCGGGGGTCTGCGCTGCCCTGCAAGGGCGGCGGGGCCAAGTGCAACACACGCGTGGCCCAGCCTGCCAATCGCTGAAGCGAGGCAGGCACATCCAAATTACCCACGATTGGTGTCACGCCTTGGGCCCGCAAGGCCGCCACACGATCAGGGCTAGAGGTCAGCGCTGCCACCCGCACATGGCGCTGTACGCGCACCACGCGCTGGCCCACATCACCGCAGCCGATGATGAGCAAACGCTCGCGTTTGAAGCGAGAAGGCAAAGCGCCAAGGGGGGATTGATTGGAAGGCAAAATACACCCTATAAAAGTTCAAGGATACCCAAAGATGAGTTTCAACATCACGGTCCAACCCAGCGGCCGCGCATTCACCGCCACTTCTGATGAAACCTTGCTGGCCGCCGGCCTGCTCCAAGGCATTGGCCTGCCCTACGGCTGCAAAGACGGCGCTTGCGGCTCATGCAAGTGCAAAAAGATTTCAGGCGAAGTGACCCACGGCAAACACCAAGAAAAAGCCCTCAGCCCTGAAGAAGCGGCCAACGGCTTTGTGCTCACCTGCTGTGCCACTGCGCACAGCGATGTGGTGCTCGAGTCGCGCCAAGTGGTGGAAGAAGGCGCCTTCCCCATCAAGAAAATGCCCGTGCGTGTGGTCTCGCTGGAGAAAGCCTCACACGACGTGATGATCGTCAAGCTGCAACTGCCAGCCACTGACCCGATGAAATTCCATGCAGGTCAGTACGTGGACTTTCTGTTGCGTGACGGCGACCGCCGCAGCTACTCGATGGCCAATGCACCGCACACCTTTGTTGAAGGCTCTCCAGCGATTGAGCTTCACATCCGTCACATGCCCGGTGGCAAATTCACCGACCACGTGTTTGGCGCGATGAAAGAAAAAGAAATCCAACGCATCGAAGGCCCACAAGGTAGCTTCTTCTTGCGTGAAGACTCTGACAAGCCGTTGGTATTCTTAGCCTCCGGCACAGGCTTTGCGCCTATCAAGGCCATCTTGGAACACATGCAGCACAAAGGCATCACACGCCCTGTCAGTCTGTACTGGGGTGGCCGCCGCCCTGCCGACTTGTACATGCACGACTGGGTGCAAGCGCAAGTCGCTGCCATGCCCAACCTCACCTACGTCCCCGTGGTGTCTGACGCTTTGCCAGAAGACCACTGGACAGGCCGCACAGGTTTTGTACACGCTGCCGTGTTGCAAGACCACGCCGATCTCAGCGGCCATCAGGTGTACGCTTGTGGTGCGCCCATCGTGGTGGACTCAGCCCGCGCAGCCTATACACAAGCAGGTTTGCCGACGGACGAGTTCTATGCCGACTCATTCACCTCAGCGGCTGACAAAGCCTAAACACGAGAAAACCATGACTATGCAAAACCCTCACACATCCCCACGCCGCCAACTGCTTCGTCTCTTGCCTGCCTTGTTGAGTTTGAGTGCAGGGCTTTGCATGTCAAGCGCACATGCGCAAAACTTTCCCAACAAACAAATACGTTGGATCGTGGTCGCCCCCGCAGGTTCGTCGCTTGACGTCATTGCGCGCGCCATGCAAGACAAGCTCAAAGACAACTTGGGTCAAACCGTGGTCATTGAAAACAAACCACAAGCAGGCGGCACCTTGGGCACCAACGAAGTGGCCAAGTCAGCCCCCGATGGCCACACCTGGGTCATGTCGTACAACGGCCCTTTGTCGTTTGCGCCGCATCTGTACCCCAAGCTGCCTTATCAACCGCTGAAAGATTTGCAGCCGGTGATGACCACCACATCACAACCGAACGTGATTGCGGTCAACGCCCAGCTGCCTGTGAGCAATATGCGCGAAACCATTGCGCTGATGAAAACATCGCCAGGCAAATACAACTTTGCATCGGTGGGCAACGGCAGCTCGTCACATTTGACGATGGAGTACATCAAGGTCGTGACCAACACCTATGCGGTACACATCCCCTTCAAT
The DNA here is from genome assembly GCF_002943475.1 of Limnohabitans sp. TS-CS-82. Taxonomy (NCBI): domain Bacteria; kingdom Pseudomonadati; phylum Pseudomonadota; class Betaproteobacteria; order Burkholderiales; family Comamonadaceae; genus Limnohabitans; species Limnohabitans sp. TS-CS-82. The sequence goes on from NZ_PTQX01000018.1 coordinate 9,317, forward strand.
GGCAGCCCACCTGCTGTCATGGCCACCATGTCAGGTGAAACACAGTTCATGGCCTCGGTACCCACCGTGATTGCGCCGCAAGTCAAGCAAGGTCGTTTGAAATATTTGGCCGTCACCAGCGCACAACGCTACCCCTTGCTGCCAGACGTCCCCACCGTGGCTGAAAGCGGCGTGCCTGAACTCAAAGGCTTCGAAGCTTTGGCATGGAACGGTGTATTGGTAGCCGCAGGCACACCACGCGATGTGGTGGACCGCATCAACAGCGCACTGAACTCAGCCATCCACGATGCCTCCGTGAAAGAACGACTCAAAGCTGCTGGCCTTGAGCCTGTGGGCGGCACACCTGAGCAATTTGGCAAATTGATTCACGACGAGTCCGTCAAGTGGGCTCCCATCATCAAGCGCTCTGGCGCGCGCATAGACTAAACCCCATGCACCTCATCACCCCACACCCCGATCTGGAAGCCAAAGACATTGAAATGTTCAGGCCCATGCACTGGCTCGCGCTGGCATGGAAAGACATGGAACGCTGCCCCACAGCAGGTGTGACACATGGGTTGATCCTCGCCGTGATCAGTGGGGGTTTGTTTTGGTTTGCACGCCACGAGTTTTGGTGGATCGCAGCCATGCTGTCCGTCAGCATGATCGTGGCGCCCTTACTGGCCATGGGGCTGTACGACATCAGCCGCCGCTTAGAGCGCAACGAAGAAGCCACCTTGGCAGATGCGTTTCGCATTTGGACTTGCGGCGACAAACGTTTGATTCAATTCGGTTTGTTGCTGGCTTTGTCGAGCGCTGGTTGGTTGATTTGCTCAGCTGCTTTGATTCACTGGATGCTACCGGCCAGCGTCCACACACCCACCGACTTCATTCGCTTGGTGGTGTTGCAACCGAACTTTGGTTTGTTTGAGATTTGGGTGCTGATGAGCGCCCTGATTGCAGCCCCCATGTTTGCTTCTACCCTGGTGACCATCCCTTTGCTGATGGACCACCCCACACTCACCGTGCAACAAGCCGTGCTGACGAGTTGGCGCGTGGTGGCTTTGAACCCATTCGCCATGGCGTGTTGGGCTGGCATTTTGTGTTTGTTTACAGCGCTGGGCATTGGCTCAGCCTTTTTAGGCTTGCTCGGTGTGGTGCCCATGTTGGGACACGCCAGCTGGCACGCGTACCGGGACCTGGTTGCTTACGACGCTTCGGCCCACTGAGTTTTTATGACAGAAGAACAATTCGCCCAATTCGGGCTGACCTTTGGCGTGGGCGGCTTCATGCTGTACATGCTGTTCATTATTTTTCAGCTCGCACGTGAATCCAAAGCTGGCAAGTTCGGCACCTTTGTGTTGTTCTTGGTGCTGGCCTTTGGCATGCTGGGCTTTGTGGCCAAGCAAGTGTTGATTTGGATGATGGAGGGCTAAGCCCCTCATACGCAAAGACTTATTCGCCCAAATACGCTTCGCGCACTTTGGGGTCGTGCAGCATCTCATGCGCATCACCACTCAAGGTGATCAAGCCCGACTCCATCACATAGCCACGGTCGGCAATTTGCAGGGCACGGCTGGCGTTTTGCTCCACCAACAAAATCGTCACGCCTTGGGCTGACACCTCTTGAATCACTTCAAAGATCTTGTCCACCATGATGGGTGACAAGCCCATCGAAGGCTCATCGAGCAACAGCACTTTGGGGCGACTCATCAACGCACGGCCCATGGCCAACATTTGTTGCTCACCACCCGACATCGTGCCCGCCAATTGGTCGCGACGTTCTTTGAGGCGTGGAAAGGTGCTGAACACACGTTCGATGTCATCAGCAATGGCAGCGTTGTCATCGCGGATGTACGCACCCATTTGCAGGTTCTCAACAATGGTCATGCGAGTGAACACACCGCGGCCTTCCGGGACCATCGCTAGGCCTTGTTGCACCAAGTCCCAAGGACCTTGGCCGTCGATGGTTTTGCCCGCCAACTCAATGTGACCACCCCCCAAAGGCAGCAGCCCTGTGATGGCTTTCATGGTGGTGGTTTTACCTGCGCCGTTAGAGCCGATGAGCGAGACCAACTCGCCTTCGCGCACCTCTAAGCTCACGCCTTTGACGGCTTGAATGCCGCCGTAGCCGACCTTCACATCGCTGACTTTCAGCAACACAGTTGCGTTGTCGTGTTTCATCTCAATGCCCCTCATGCTCTGATTGCGTGCCTAGATAGGCTTCAATCACTTGCGGGTTGCGCTGCACCTCAGCAGGTGTGCCTTGGGCAATGACCTTGCCGTAGTCGAGCACGGTCACACGGTCGCACAGGCCCATGACCAACTTCACATCGTGCTCAATCAACAACACGGTGCGGTGGTCGCGGCGAATTTTGTCGATCAGCTCGCGCAGCTGCACTTTTTCGGTGGCGTTCATGCCAGCGGCAGGCTCGTCGAGGGCAATGAGTTGCGGATCGGTCGCCAAAGCACGGGCAATTTCCAAGCGGCGTTGATCGCCGTAGCTCAGCGTGCGTGCTTTGTAATCGGCCAAGCTGGCAATGCCAACATAGTCCAGCAGCTCGCGGGCGCGTTGCTCAATCGCCAGCTCTTCCGCTTTGAATTTGGCGGTTCTGAAAATTGCGCCTAGCAAGCCAGAACTGGTGCGCACATGGCGGCCCACCATCACATTTTCTAACGCGGTCATCTCAGCAAACAAACGGATGTTTTGAAACGTGCGTGCAATGCCCGCCTGCGCCACCAAATGCACCTCGGTCGGTTCATACGGTTTGCCAGCCAACTCAAATCTGCCGCTATCGGGCGTGTACAAGCCTGTGATGACGTTAAAGAAAGTGGTCTTGCCAGCACCATTGGGGCCGATCAGGCCATAGACCTGCCCGCGTTCAATTTGCATGCGCACATCGGTCAAGGCCTGCAAACCACCAAAGCGTTTGGAGATACCCGAGACATTCAACACGAGGTCGCTCATCGCGCACCTCCTTGTGGGTTGAGGTTCTTGCCATGTTCAGGTGTGGGCCACAAACCGCGTGGCCGCCACAACATGATGGTGACCATGGCCAAGGCAATCAACAACTGGCGCAAGATGGCAGCGTCTAAGCGGCCATCGGTCATGGCTTGCAAAGGGCCTGCCACATAGCGCAGCACCTCGGGCAAAGCTGCCAACAACACCGCGCCCAAGATGACGCCAGGCAAATGGCCCAAGCCGCCCAGCACCACCATCGCCACAATCATCACCGACTCCATCAGGCTGAACGACTCGGGTGATACAAAGCCTTGGAATGCGGCAAACATCGCACCTGAAACGCCACCAAACGAAGCGCCCATGCCAAAAGCCATGAGCTTTAAATTACGCGTGTTCAAGCCCATGGCCTTGGCGGCAATTTCGTCTTCACGAATCGCCATCCATGCGCGGCCAATGCGCGAATACTCCAAGCGATGACACACCACCACACTCACCACCACCAGCGTGAGGAACAGGTAGTAATACAGCGTGACCGAAGGCAACTCGATGAAGCCCAAATCCAAACGCTTGGACAGCGGGTAGCCAAACACGCTCACCGCATCAATCTGCCCCAAGCCCTTGGGGCCATTGGTGATGTTGACAGGGTGATCAAGGTTGTTCAAAAACACGCGAATGATTTCGCCAAAGCCCAAGGTGACGATGGCCAAGTAGTCACCACGCAGCTTCAAGGTGGGCGCGCCCAACAGCACGCCAAACAAACCAGCCAAACCTGCTGCCAACGGCAACACCAGCCAAAGGCTCAGATGCAAACCATCGGGAAACATCACCGCAATCCACGGAAACACTTCAGTCAAATGCGGCGAAGCCAACAGGCCAAACAAATACGCGCCCACGGCAAAGAACGCCACATAGCCCAAGTCAAGCAGACCTGCATAGCCCACCACAATGTTCAAGCCAAGCGCCAGCAATACATACAACAGCGACATGTCGGCAATGCGCACCCAGGCATTGCCAAAGCTTTGCAGCACCAGCGGCAACACCAGCAGCACAGCGGCCATGAGCCAACGGTTAGAAAAGAGTTTGTGTGTCATGGTGATCAAGCCCTGTCTGCCACGCGTTCACCCAGCAGGCCTGAAGGACGCAGCGTGAGCGTGACGATCAGCACCACAAACGCCAAGATGTCGGTGTAGTGGCTGCCCAGCACACCGCCGGTCAGCTCACCCAAGTAACCTGAACCAATCGACTCAATCAGGCCCAGCAGCAAACCGCCCAACACTGCACCGCCTAAGTTACCAATACCGCCAAACACCGCTGCTGTAAACGCTTTGAGGCCAGGTAAGAAACCCATGGCGTGATGCGCCGTGCCGTAGTTCATGGCCCACATCACACCGGCAATGGTGGCCAACACCGCGCCGATGATGAAGGTGGCAGAAATCACCACATCCGGCTTGACGCCCATGAGGCTGGCAACGCGTGGGTTCTCAGCGGTGGCGCGCATGGCGCGGCCTAACTTGGTGCGATTGACCAGCCACGACAACACGGCCAAGGCCACGACGGTCAGGCCCAAGATCATCAACTGCGTGGGCGTGATCACAGCCTCGCCAATTTCAAACGGCGTGGTGGGCAAGAGCGTGGGGAAGGGTTTGTAGTTGGGCTTCCACACAATCATGGCCAGCGTTTGCAACAAGATGGACATGCCAATCGCGGTGATGAGCGGGGCCAGCTTGGGCGCATTGCGCAACGGGCGGTACGCAATTTTTTCAATCGCGTAGTTCAATGCGGCCGCGGCGATAGACGCCACCACCATCGAAATCAGCAACAACACCCAACCCGGTGTGTCGGGCATGAGGGGTTGCAAAAGACCGATGACCGACCAGCTGCACAAAGCACCCACCATCAACACCTCGCCATGCGCGAAGTTGATGAGGTTGATGATGCCGTAGACCATGGTGTAACCCAAGGCCACCAGCGCGTACATGCTGCCGAGCACCAAGCCGTTGATGACTTGTTGAAGCAAGACGTCCATTTGTTATTTACCTGCTTGTTTGTTTTTGTCGCGCAAGTGGCGCAATTTGTCGGCTATTTTAATCTCTAAACCGCGCTCCACAGGGCGGTAGAAGCCCGTATTTTCCAGACCTTCGGGCATGTAGTTTTCACCTGCGGCAAAACCGTCTTCTTCGTCGTGGGCATAGCGGTAGCCCTTGCCCCAGTCCATGTCTTTCATCATTTTGGTGGGGGCGTTGCGCAAGTGCATGGGCACGGGGCGCGTGCCGTCTTTTTTGATGAGCGCTTTGGCTTCGTTGTAGGCCTTGTACACCGCGTTCGACTTAGGCGCCACGGCCAAATACACCACGCATTCAGCCAGCGCCAGCTCGCCTTCGGGTGAGCCCAAACGTTCGTACACCTCAGCTGCATCCAGCGCCAAACGCAAGGCGCGCGGGTCGGCCAAACCAATGTCTTCGGCAGCCATGCGAATCAAACGACGCGCCATGTATTTGGGCTCGGCCCCACCATCGAGCATGCGCACCAACCAATACAAAGCCGCATCAGGGTCTGAGCCGCGCACCGATTTGTGCAGCGCGCTGATGGTGTCGTAAAACTGTTCGCCACCTTTGTCATAGCGACGCATACGCTCGCCCAACACGCGCATGAGCCATGCATCGTTGATTTCTTCTAACTTCTCACGATTGGCCGCCACCGATAAGGTCTCAAGCGTGTTGAGCAATCGGCGGGCATCGCCGTCGGCATAGGCAATCAGGCGTTCAAGCGCTGCATCTTCTAAGGCTGGCACTGCACCAATGGCTTGTGCTTTGGCAATGATTTGCGTCAGGTCGTCCACACTGAGCGACTGCAGCACATACACCGCCGCACGTGACAGCAAAGCCGAGTTCACCTCGAACGACGGGTTCTCGGTGGTCGCGCCAATGAAAGTGAAAAGCCCTGACTCCACATGCGGCAAGAACGCATCTTGCTGGCTCTTATTAAAGCGGTGCACCTCGTCCACAAACATGATGGTGCGTTTGGGGTCGAGCGAATCGCGGGCGGCGATGGCTTGCTCGACCGACTCTCGAATTTCTTTCACACCGCCCAGCACAGCGCTGATGGACAGAAACTGCGCATCAAACGCATCGGCCATCAAACGGGCGATGGTGGTTTTGCCCACGCCGGGTGGCCCCCACAAAATGCAGCTGTGCGGCTGGCCCGATTCAAACGCCACCCGCAACGCCATGCCCTCACCCAGCAAATGCTGCTGACCAATGACGTCGCCCAGCGTGCGTGGACGCAAGCGTTCGGCGAGGGGAATGTGGGTGGAGGACACGCTTAAAAAGGCTTTGATTTGTACAGGCTCAGAGTGTAGCGAAGGGCTTGCTACGAAGGCAGCAAACCCGCCGCCTGAAACACCTCACGCCAAGCCTCTAACTTGCGTGCAAACGTCCAACTCGCATTCGCGGGACTGGTTGACGGCAAACGATGCACAGGCAAGCACAAAGCGCGGGTGAGCTTGGCGTGTTTGAAGCTTTCGCCGCCGTTGTGTGCAATCGCCACGAGCGCCGGGCAACGTGTGCGCAGGCTTTGCAAATCGTTGGGTTGTGCGTTGTGAATGTTGGTGTCTAGGCTGCCCTCGCGCTCGCAGGCGGCGTACACATCCCACAAGCCCACACCTTGGCTGAGCAACCACTGCGCACGTTCGGCATAGGGCATGACCAAGACCTCTGCCACATGGGGCGACAACAGCGTGCCCATGATTTTCCAAAACTGATTTTGCGGATGGCCGTAATACTGCTGCGCGCGCAGCGAGGCCACACCAGGAAAGCTGCCCAACACGACCAAGCGTGTGTTGACATCCAGCAAAGGCGGCAAGCCTTGCAACACGAGCGTGGCCTGTGTCATGTCGACGCTTAAGGGCGGATGACGCTCACGCCTTTGGGGACTGCAAAGTTGAACTGCGCTGCACCCAAGCTGGCAGGGTTGACCTCGAAGCGTTCAAAACTGAGCACCGAGCGTTGGCCCATGGCGTCAAAAATTTCGATCTTCCCGAGGCTCACTTGCGCACCCTCGGCACGCAAGCCTATGCGCACCGATTGGATGGTGCTCTCGCGGTTTTTGGGCGTGGCTTGCACCCACTGCAAACCATCGGTATCCGTTTGCGCTTCTAAGCTGAACTCTTTTTGCAAGGTGCTCAAATCCACGGCCGTCGCGACCAAAGCAGCAGGCGTGCTGCCTAAGGCGTGCGCTTGTTTACGTGCGGTCACTTGCTCTAGGTCGGCGTCGTACAACCACAGGGTTTGGCCATCGGCCACGATGACTTGGGGAAACGGTTTGACGTAATCAAAACGAAAACGTGTGGGGCGCACAAATGAAAACTGACCCGTTGATGTTTTGCTGCGCACCGTGGTTTGCCCAGCTTTGGCAGGCGGCGTGACCACTTGCGTGAATTCAGCGCGGCCACTTTTGGTGGACTTCAAAAACGTTTCAAGTGTGTCAAGGCTACTCGCATAGGCAACGCTTGCGCTAAACGCGCAGATAGCCAGGGCTGCACCACCATGACGCATGATGCGTTTTGAAAAAGCTAAATTCATTTTTATTCCACTCATCGTCTGAGCCCGTGAATGAAGCTCATTCATCCCGCTTAGGCACCAAAATTTCGCGTTGACCATTGCTGCTCATGGCGCTTACCATGCCGGCCTTCTCCATGTCTTCCACCAAACGTGCGGCGCGGTTGTAGCCAATCTTCAAGTGGCGTTGCACCAGCGAGATGCTGGCCTTGCGGTTCTTCAACACCACCTCAACCGCTTGGTCATACATCGGGTCTTTTTCGGCCGACACTTCACCAAACAAATCGGGACCTGATGGGTTGCCATCACCATCGACTGTGCCGCCTTCGAGCACACCCTCGATGTAGTCGGGTTCGCCTTGACTCTTCAAGTAGTTGACCACGCGGTGCACTTCTTCGTCACTCACAAACGCGCCATGCACACGCACGGGGAAGCCTGTACCACTGGCCATGTACAACATGTCACCCATGCCCAATAGTGCTTCAGCGCCCATTTGGTCGAGGATGGTGCGGCTGTCAATTTTGGAGCCCACAGAGAACGCGATACGCGTGGGGATGTTTGCTTTGATCAGACCGGTAATCACGTCCACGCTGGGACGTTGTGTAGCCAAAATCAAATGAATACCGGCAGCACGCGCCTTTTGGGCGAGACGTGCAATCAGCTCTTCAATCTTCTTGCCCACCACCATCATCAAGTCGGCCAACTCATCAATCACCACCACGATGTGTGGCAGGCGTTGCAATGGCTCAGGTTGCTCGGGTGTCAAGCTGAAGGGGTTGTAAATGAACTCTTCACGCGCAGCGGCTTCGTCAATCTTGGCGTTGTAACCCGCGAGGTTACGAACGCCCAATTTACTCATGAGCTTGTAGCGTTTTTCCATTTCGCCCACGCACCAGTTCAGGCCGTGTGCAGCTTGGCGCATGTCGGTCACTACGGGGGCTAGCAAGTGCGGAATGCCTTCGTAAACCGACATTTCCAACATCTTGGGATCAATCATCAGCAAGCGCACATCGCGGGCTTCGGCCTTGTAGAGCAAGGACAAAATCATGGCGTTGATACCCACCGATTTGCCTGAGCCCGTGGTACCCGCCACCAAGACGTGAGGCATTTTGGCCAAGTCGGCGACGATGGGGTTGCCCACAATGTCTTTACCCAAGCCCATGGTGAGCATGGACTTAGATTCGTTGTACACGTCCGAGCCCAAAATTTCACTCAAGCGAATGGACTGGCGTTTGGCGTTAGGCAATTCCAACGCCATGTAGTTTTTGCCAGGAATGGTTTCGACCACGCGAATAGAAACCAAAGACAAAGAACGCGCCAAGTCTTTGGCGAGGTTCAACACTTGCGAGCCTTTCACACCTGTCGCGGGTTCAATCTCGTAGCGGGTAATCACAGGGCCGGGCGATGCTGCCACCACACGCACTTCCACGCCAAAGTCTTTGAGTTTTTTCTCAATCATTCGGCTGGTCATTTCCAGCGTTTCGGGGGCCACGGTGTCTTGGCGAATCAGTGGGTCGTCCAACAAGTCGACCTGCGGCAAACGCGAATCGGTGGCGGCATCGGTGAACAAGGTCTTTTGACGCTCCTTGGCAACGCGGGCGCTCTTGGGCACTTCGATGATTTCAGGCTCGATGTGCACGGTGATGGGCGGATGCTCTTTGATTTCCACACGCTCTTCAAACACCACTTCTTCACGTTCTCGTGCAGCGACCAGACCGTAGGCCACGTCTTCTTCGCGCTCGCGACGCTCGCGCCATGTTTCGTACCAACCGTCTAGCAAAGCGCCAATATTTTCAGCAGTTTGCCCCCATGAGAAGCGAAACACCCACGACGCACCGACCACGCCAAAGACAATGAAAATCAAACCCGAGCCGTTAAAGCCCAACCAGTTCAAACTGGATGGCCCCACCAAGTAACCCAACACGCCGCCGCTGCTGTGGCCGGGCAAGCGGTCTTCAAAGCGATACATGCGCGTCCACTCAAGACCGGCACTGGAAATCAACAGCAAGGCCAAGCCCATCCAAAACGCAAAACGCGTGTAGCGCCAGCCGGTGTGCTCAGGGGCGGGCTCGTCTTCGTCGCGCAAGCGGTTGGCCAAAGCGGACAGCCAAGCCACCAAAGCAGCGGCGTAGCACCACCACACCGAATAGCCGAGCAAGAAAAAGCTCAGGTCGCCAAACAAAGCGCCCACACGGCCGCCAAAGTTGTGCACCATGCTGCCTGCACCCGACGTGGTCCAAGCAGGGTCTAGCGGTGAATGGGTGAGCAGCGCCAGCAACCAAAAGGTCATGAGCACGAAGCCAGCCGTCAGCGCAATTTCTTGGGCAAAGCGGCGAAAACCTGTGGGCTTGTGGTCCGCATCGGCACTCGAGGCGCGCGGGTCATTCTTTAATGTATTGAGCGAATAAGTCATGTCTAGAGGCAGAGCTTACCCGAGAGGCAACCTTGACTTCTCAGGGATAAAGCGAGGTTCTTACAATCTTGTCTTTATTGTCACTTCGATTGCGTCCCTCAGATGTCTACCACCCAACACGCCCAAGTTTTGATTCTCGGCTCCGGCCCTGCTGGCTACACCGCCGCTGTTTATGCAGCCCGCGCCAATTTGAAGCCCCTGTTGATCACCGGCATGGCCCAAGGCGGCCAATTGATGACCACCACCGAAGTGGACAACTGGCCAGCCGACGTGAACGGCGTGCAAGGCCCAGAGCTGATGCAACGCTTTCAGCAACACGCGGAGCGCTTCAACACCCAAATCGTGTTTGACCACATCAACAAGGTCGACTTCTCCAAGCGCCCCTTCACCTTGACCGGCGACAGCGGCACTTACACCTGCGACAGTCTCATCATTTGTACCGGCGCTTCTGCCAAGTACTTGGGCCTGCCTTCGGAAGAAACCTTCATGGGCCGCGGCGTGTCTGGTTGCGCTACATGTGACGGTTTTTTCTACCGCGACCAAGTGGTCAGCGTGGTCGGCGGCGGCAACACCGCTGTGGAAGAGGCCCTGTACCTCTCCAACATTGCTTCTAAAGTGCACTTGGTGCACCGCCGTGACACCTTCAAGGCCGAAGCCATCATGATCGACAAGCTCATGGAAAAGGTCGCCGCAGGCAAGATCGTGTTGGAGACCAACAGCACCTTGGACGAAGTGCTAGGTGACGCCTCAGGCGTAACCGGCATCCGTTTGAAGAGCACCGCAGACGGCAGCACCCGCGACATCGCCACCCAAGGCTGCTTCATTGCTATTGGCCACTCACCCAATACCGGCATTTTTGAAGGCCAACTGGCCATGAAAAACGGCTATTTGCTGACCAAGAGCGGCTCTGAGGGCTTTGCCACTATGACCAGCGTGCCCGGCGTCTTTGCCGCGGGCGACGTGCAAGACAACATCTACCGCCAAGCCATCACCAGCGCCGGCACGGGCTGTATGGCCGCCTTGGACGCCCAACGCTTCTTGGAGCAAGGCGCCCACTAAAACGCGCTACAATCTCAGGCTTTGCTGAATTCAGCGAAGAGATGGGTTACCGCCACCCTTTTTGGCGAGGTGAGGCGCTCGTGGGAACGACCGCCGTTGATATGGAGTGTCCACATGGCACGCGTATGTGAAGTAACGGGCAAAGGCCCAATGTCTGGGAACAATGTTTCCCACGCAAACAACAAGACAAAACGCCGTTTTTTGCCTAACCTGCAATACCGCCGTTTCTGGGTAGAGACTGAAAACCGTTGGGTTCGCTTGCGCGTTTCTAGCGCAGCTCTGCGTTTGATCGACAAAAACGGCATCGACGCCGTGTTGGCTGACTTGCGTTCGCGCGGTCAAGCTTAATTCCAGTTACTGAAAGGACACGATCATGGCATCCAAAGGCGGACGCGAAAAAATCAAGCTGGAATCGACAGCCGGCACAGGTCACTTCTACACGACCAGCAAAAACAAGAAAACAATGCCCGAGAAAATGTTGATCATGAAATTTGATCCCAAAGCTCGCAAGCACGTTGAATACAAGGAAACCAAACTGAAGTAATTCAGATTGGCCCAATAAAAAACCCGCCTAGGCGGGTTTTTTATTGTCTGTGCGTTGTGTGTTTACACGCGTGCAGCACGCAAGTGCATCGAGAACTCTTGCAAGGCAGCAATACCACTGGCCTCGGCGCGTTTGCACCAAGCTTGCAGGTCAAGCGCCAACTGCGCACGGTTGTGGTTGGTGTTGAGCCACAACTGGCGCAGCTCTTCACGCATCTTCACCATCGTGTCCACATCAGGCAAAGCTGCGCGGGCTAAGGCCAATTGGGCCACCACTGCTGCAGGCACCTTCTCGGCATCGCGGTGCATCCAACGCTTGGCAGCAGCCAACACTGAATCAGCAGGCAAAGTGGACATGCTGGACAGCTCTTGGTTCATGGCCAAGCGCAGCTGACGGGCGTAATTGGCCATCACTTCGTAGCGGTTGGCAATGACGGCTTCCAAGGTCTTTTCGTCGGCCACTGGCTTGATGTCGCCAAAGGCGAGCTTTGGTGGTGTCTTCTTAACAGTCGCCAAACCCACAGTTTCCAAGATGCGGATGTACAACCAGCCCAAGTCGAACTCATAGGGCTTGACCGACAACTTGGCCGATGTGGGATAAGTGTGGTGGTTGTTGTGCAACTCTTCGCCACCAATGAGGATGCCCCAAGGCGAAATGTTGGTGCTGGCGTCTGGCGCCTCAAAGTTGCGGTAGCCCCAGTAGTGAGCTGCACCGTTGATGATGCCGGCGGCTGTGACGGGAATCCACATCATCTGCACGGCCCACACGGTCAGGCCCAAAGCGCCGAACAACGCCAAGTTGATGACGAGCATCAATGACACACCCAGCACTGAATGCGGGGTGTAGACATTGCGCTCAATCCAATCGTTGGGTGTGCCGTGGCCAAAGCGCTCGAGGGTTTCAAGGTTTTCGGCTTCTTTGCGGTACAGCTCAGCGCCTGTGAACAACACGGTTTTGATGCCGTGCACGTGAGGGCTATGTGGGTCTTCCGCTTGCTCGCACTTGGCGTGGTGCTTGCGGTGAATGGAGGTCCACTCTTTGGTCACTTGGGCCGTGGTGAGCCACAACCAGAAACGGAAGAAGTGAGACGCAATCGGATGCAAATCCAAAGCGCGGTGTGCTGAGTGGCGGTGCAAATAGATGGTCACGCTGGCAATGGTGATGTGCGTGAGCACCATCGTGACGATGAAAACTTGCCAGCCAGAAAAATGCAGCAAGCCGTAGCTCAGCCAGTTCAACGTGGCGTCAAGCCAAGCCCAATTGGGTAACAACATGTAATGTCTTTCAACGTGTAGAGATCAACTGTCAATTTTAAGGTTTTGGGCCTTATTTAGCTACCCAAACCGCAGCAAAAAACCCGTCTGTCGCATGTATATGGGGCCAAAGGCGCAAATACAAACCGTCTGTCGTACACAAAGAGGCCGCATTGGCTACTTTTAGCTCTGTCAGAGTGTCGGCTGCTGACAACGGCACAAAGTTGGGGTGAGCTGCACTGAAGGCTTTGGCGATAGCCTCGTTCTCTTCGGGCAACACGCTACACGTGGCGTACACCAAGCGGCCACCCGACTTCACCAAACGCGCAGCGCTGGCCAAGATGGAGGTTTGCTTGACCGTCAACTCTTCAACGGCCTTGGGTGACTGACGCCATTTCAGGTCAGGGTTGCGGCGCAAGGTGCCTAGGCCCGAGCAAGGTGCATCCACCAACACGCGGTCAATCTTGCCGCTTAGGCGCTTCACACGCTCGTCACGCTCGTGCGCAATGGCGGAGGGGTGAACGTTTGACAACTTGCTGCGTGCCAAGCGGGGCTTGAGCGATTCCAAGCGATGACCAGAGGTGTCAAACGCATACAAGCGGCCAGTGCTGCGCATGGACGCGCCGATGGCAAGCGTCTTGCCGCCTGCGCCTGCGCAAAAGTCCACCACCATCTCGCCACGCTTGGCGTCGAGCAACAGGGCCAACAGCTGTGAGCCTTCGTCTTGCACTTCAATCGCGCCACGCGCAAACGCGTCTAGGCCAGACAAGGCGGGTTTGCCTTCGATGCGCAAACCCCAAGGCGAGAACGGTGTGTCCACAGCCTTGATGCCCGCGAGCTTCAACTCGTGCTGCACATCGGCACGTTTGTCGGTGAAGGTGTTCACGCGCAAGTCCAGCGGTGCGCCGCCGTTGAGGCGTTCGACCAAAGGCCAAAAGCCCTCGCCCACTTGGGCCTTGAGTGGCTCTACCAACCACTCGGGCATGTTGTGGCGATGACGTTCCATCAGGTCGGTGGGGTTCACCGCTTCGCAGGCTTCGAGCCATGCGGCTTCTTGTTTGTTCAACGCGCTGAACAAAAAGTCGAGCGGGCTGTTGTTGGCGTGCTTGGCGCTCTTGGGCGCATTATTGGCAGGCGCTTGGTCTTTCAAGTGCTGTGCAAAGCCAAGGATGGCCAAGCGGCGCTCTTTGGGGCCAGAGCCCGAAGGGGCAAAGTGGTCGTAACGCAGCTTGTTGCGCAACACGTTGTAGGTGGTTTCGGCCAAGGCCGCACGCTCGCGCGGGCCGAAGGCATAGGTTTTACGGTAGTCACGGAAAAACTTAGACACCACCGCATCAGCAGGGTGGTCAAACTTCAAAGTGAGGCGAACAAGCTCAGTACAAGCTTCGAGGAGGGCTTTTGGATGCATAGGGTGTATTGTCCCATCCTATGAACGACCAAGACCTCCCCCCAATGCAAGAAACTCCCATCGGCCTCTACCGCCACTACAAAGGCGGCCAATACGAGGTGATTGGCACCGTGCGCCACAGCGAAACGCTAGAACCCATGACCCTCTACCGCGCCCTCTACGGCGCACACGGCCTGTGGGTGCGCCCTGCTGCCATGTTTAACGAACAGGTGCTGATTGACGGCGTGATGCAGCCGCGCTTCGTCAAAACCAACTAAGCCTTGTATGCAGCGGTGTTACACACCCCGCGATAATTCGCGGCAATGAAAAACATCGTCATCTTGATCTCTGGCGGCGGCTCCAACATGGCCGCCATCGTGCGCACCGCGCAAGCCCAAAACTGGGCCAAGCAATTCAACGCACGGGTGAGTGCCGTCATCAGCAACAAAGCCGACGCCAAAGGCTTGGCCTTTGCCAAAGAACACGGTATTGCCACATCCGTCATCGACCACAAAGCCTTCGCCGACCAGCCCCAACCCCGCGAAGCCTTTGACGCCGCCTTGATGACCGAGATCGACAAACACCAGCCCCACCTTGTTGTGCTGGCTGGCTTCATGCGCATCCTCACGCCAGGTTTTGTGGCGCACTACGAAGGCCGACTGCTCAACATCCATCCCTCGCTCCTGCCCGCCTTCCCTGGCCTGCACACGCACGAGCGCGCCATCGAAGCCGGCTGCAAATTTGCCGGAGCCACCGTACACCGCGTCACCGCCGAGCTAGACCACGGCCCCATCCTCGCGCAGGCGATAGTGCCCGTGCTGCCCGACGACACGGCAGACACATTGGCTGCGCGGGTGCTGACGCAGGAGCATTTGATTTATCCGAAGGCGGTAGCGGAACTACTGGCGGATTAACGTAGACAGAGTGAGGAAGTTCGCAGCTGAGAGGGGGATGGGCAGCTGACGATTTCTGGTACTCCAGCATGAGGAAGCTGCCCATCCCCCTCTCAGCGGAGCAACAGCCCACTCGCCGGAACGAACGCAACAAATCAAACCAAGAGCCGAGAACTCTTAGGCACATGCGCCATCAAAAACTCCATCTGATCCGCCAAGATACGGCGGTTGCGCAAGATGAAGTCCTCCCACAACGATGGCTCATAAGGTGTGTACAGCAGCGGCATACGCGCTTGCTCTGGCGTGCGGTTACCTTTGCGATGGTTGCACGATTTACACGCCGTCACCACATTCATCCACACATTGGGGCCGCCTTGGCCCACGGGGCGAATGTGTTCGCGGGTGAGTTCTGACTCGTGAAAGTGGTCGCCGCAGTAGGCGCAAACGTTGCGGTCGCGGCTAAAAAGCTTGTCGTTGGTCAGACCCGATTTCAAATCAAACGGGTTGATATTGGGCACACCTTTCGTGCCGATGATGCTGTTGACCGTGATGATGGACTGCTGGCCCGTGATGGCATTGGTGCCGCCATGAAACACCGCCACCTCGCCGCCAGATTCCCAGCGCACTTCGTCGGCCGCGTAGTGGAGGACCGCTTCTTCCAGCGATATCCATGACTGCGGTAGCCCTTGGGCAGACAGTTTCAAGACCTTCACACCTCACCTCCATTCGCTGCAATAACGACCGTTCGGGAATGCACATCTATCGCTGACAATATACCTTTATCGGGTGACAGTTTTGTGTTCGTCGCCCCACACTTAAACCATGCAAATTTTTCGAGGTTTTCATCACCCCCAGTTGGCTTCAGCCTGTGCGCTGACGATTGGCAACTTTGACGGCGTGCACCGTGGCCACCAAGCCATGCTGGCCCTGCTGAAAAATGAGGCACGTCACCGCGGCGTACCCAGTTGCGTGATGACGTTTGAACCTCACCCGCGCGACTTCTTCGCCAAGCAACACCAACAGCCCGACCTCGCCCCCGCCCGCATCGCCACCCTGCGCGACAAGCTCAACGAGCTGGCAGCTTGCGGTGTAGACCAATGCGTGGTGCTGCCGTTTGACCAAAGCTTTGCCTCGCAAGAGCCACAGGCTTTCATCGAAGACGTGCTGGTCAAAGGCCTAGGCGTGAAATACGTGCTGGTGGGTGACGACTTCCGCTTTGGGGCCAAACGTGCGGGCGACTACGCCATGCTGGATGCGGCAGGCGGAAAGCTGGGCTTCGACGTGGCCCGCATGAACAGCTACGAGGTGAAGAACCTACGCGTGTCCAGCTCTGCCGTGCGCGAGGCCATGGGCCGTGGCGCGATGCAAGAGGTAGCGCAGTTGCTGGGCCGCCCTTATGCCATTTCGGGCCACGTGGTGCATGGCCGCAAGCTGGGCCGCGAGCTGAACTGCCGCACGCTCAACCTGCGCTTCAGCCATTGGAAGCCCGCCGCCAGCGGCATCTTCGTGGTGCAGGTACATGGTTTAGCCGACCAGCCCTTGGCAGGTGTGGCCAATTTGGGCATTCGCCCCTCGCTCGACCCGACCGATGTGAACGGCGGCCGCGTGCTGCTGGAAACCCATTGCCTCGACTGGCCCGCCAGCCTAGGCGCTGAGGGGGGCTACGGTAAAATCATCCGCGTGGAACTGCTGCACAAACTACACGACGAGCTGAAGTACGACGGTCTGGATGCCTTGATGCAAGGCATACACAAAGACTGCGACGATGCACGCGCCTGGCTCGCAGCCCGAATTTGACGGGGCGTGCAGCCCCCTCTTGCTGCACATTGCCCCGCATCTGCCTGATTTAGCTAGCTGCCCAGCTTTTGGGTTTAGCAGCCAGCCCCCTCTTAATGCCTCCGACCTGAGATAGCCATGACAGACAAAGCCACCCCAACTTCCACGGACTACCGTTCCACGCTAAACATGATGGACACCCCGTTCCCCATGCGTGGCGACTTGCCCAAACGCGAACCCGCTTGGGCCAAGCAATGGAACGAGCAAGGCTTGTACAAAAAACTGCGCGTGGCTCGCCAAGGTGCACCGCTGTTTGTGCTGCACGACGGCCCGCCCTACGCCAACGGCAAACTGCACATCGGCCACGCACTGAACAAAGTGCTGAAGGACATGATCGTCAAGTCCAAGCAATTGGGCGGCTTTGACGCGCAATACATTCCCGGCTGGGACTGCCACGGTTTGCCCATCGAGAACGCCATCGAAAAACTACACGGTCGCAAACTCAGCCGCGACGACATGCAGGCCAAGAGCCGCGCATTCGCCACCGAGCAAATTGACCAACAACGCGAAGACTTCAAACGCTTGGGCGTGTTGGGGGACTGGGAGCGCCCCTACCGCACCATGGACCCTGCCAACGAAGCCGGCCAACTGCGCGCCTTCAAACGCGTGATGGAACGTGGCTTTGTGTACCGTGGCCTGAAGCCCGTGTACTGGTGTTTTGACTGCGGCTCATCTTTGGCCGAGTTTGAAATTGAATACGCCGACAAGAAGAGCGACACGCTCGACGTGGCTTTCTTGTGCGCCCAGCCCGAAAAACTAGCTGCTGCGTTTGGTTTGCCCAAGCTCTACAAAGAAGCGTTTGCAGTCATCTGGACCACCACCGCGTGGACCATCCCTGCCAACCAAGCGCTCAACATGCACCCCGAAATCAACTACGCCTTGGTGGACACCGAGCGTGGTTTGTTCTTGTGCGCGGCTTCGTTGGTCGAGAAATGTTTGGAGCGTTGGAAGCTCGAAGGCAAAGTGGTGGCAACAGCTACCGGCGATAAGCTGGGCTTGATTGAATTCAACCACCCACTGTCACATGTGGACGCTGGCTACAAACGCACAGCCCCCGTCTTCTTGGCCGACTACGTGGGCGAGAGCGACGGCACAGGCATCGTGCACAGCGCACCTGCCTACGGCGTGGATGACTTCAACTCATGCATGGCCAACGGCATGAAGTACACCGACATCTTGAACCCCGTGCAAGGCAACGGCGCGTATGCCGCTGACTTCCCGTTGTTCGGTGGCCAGCACATTTGGAAAGCTGTGCCCGTCATTCTGGAAACCTTGCAAAACGCAGGCCGCTTGATGGCCACACAAACCATCACGCACAGCTACCCCCATTGCTGGCGTCACAAAACGCCCGTCATCTACCGCGCGGCAGCGCAGTGGTTCATCCGCATGGATGCGTTTGACAGCACCACCGAAAAAACCACGGGCAAGTTCATCACCGACAAGTCCAGCAAATCGCTGCGCGAACTCGCGTTGCACGCGATTGACCAAACGCACTTCTACCCAGAAAACGGCCGCGCACGTTTGCGCGACATGATTGCCAACCGTCCCGACTGGTGCATCTCGCGCCAACGCAGCTGGGGTGTGCCCGTGCCGTTCTTCTTGCACAAAGACAGCGGCGAGTTGCACCCACGCACAATGGCCATCATGGACCAAGCAGCCGACATCGTTGAAAAAGGCGGCATCGAAGCATGGAGCCGCGTGACGGTGGAGGACATCCTCAACCAGCCCGGCGACGATGCAGCCAGCTACACCAAGAGCACCGACATCTTGGAAGTGTGGTTTGACTCTGGCTCGACCTTCCAACACGTGCTGCGCGGCAGCCACAAAGATGCTTACGACCGTGCGCCGCACCACGACCAAGGGCCAGAAGCTGATTTGTATTTAGAAGGCCACGACCAACACCGCGGCTGGTTCCACAGCTCGTTGTTGCTCGGCTGCGCCTTGTACGACCGCGCGCCCTACAAAGGCCTGCTGACCCACGGCTTTGCCACCGACGGCCAAGGCCGCAAGATGAGCAAGAGCTTGGGCAACACCGTCGCGCCACAAGAAGTGAGCGACAAGATGGGCGCAGAAATCGTGCGCTTGTGGGTGGCCAGCACCGACTACTCGGGCGACCTGAACATCGACGACAAAATCTTGGCTCGCGTGGTCGATGCGTACCGCCGCATTCGCAACACGCTGCGCTTCTTGCTCGCCAACGTGAGTGACTTTGATCCAGCCAAAGACGCCGTGGCATTTGACGACTTGTTGGAAATCGACAAGTACGCGCTGTCTCGCGCTGCCCAAGTGCAAGCCGAAATTCGCGCGCACTTCGACGCGTATGAGTTCCACCCCGTGGTGTCGAAGTTGCAGCTTTACTGCTCGGAAGATTTGGGCGCGTTCTATTTGGACGTACTCAAAGACCGCCTGTACACCACAGCGCCTAAATCACTCGCACGTCGCAGCGCACAAACCGCGTTGCACCAAATCACCCACGCCATGCTGCGTTGGATGGCCCCGTTCCTCAGCTTCACCGCTGAAGAAGCGTGGACCACGTTTGGCAAGTCTGAGTCGATCTTCTTAGAAACCTTCACTGATCTCGGCGCAAGCAATGCGGTGTTGATGGACAAGTGGGGCAACATCCAACAAATTCGCGAAATCGCCAACAAGAAAATCGAAGACAAACGCACAGAAGGATCTGTGGGTGCGTCACTGCAAGCTGAACTCATCATTCACTGCGACGACGCAACATACGACACCTTGGCTTCATTGGGCGACGACTTGAAGTTTGTGTTCATCACATCAAAGGTTTCTTTGGTGAAGGTTGAGGGCGCAGGTTTGACCGTTGAAGTCAAAGCCAGCGAAGCCACCAAGTGCGAACGCTGCTGGCATTACAGCGACGACGTGGGCCACAACCCCGCTCACCCCACCCTGTGCGGCCGTTGCGACAGCAACTTGCACGGTGACGGCGAAGTGCGTCACTTCGCCTAAACGGCGCACGATAGAAAGCACAACACATGGCACGCCACACCTTCATTCGCAACACCACCTCTTACTGGGTGTGGCTAGGGCTAGCCGCTCTGGTGTTGATCGCCGATCAATTCACCAAAGTGCTCATCGTCAGCACGTATCAGTTGGGTGAAGGTTTTCCCGTCAGCAGCTTTTTCAACATCGTGCGCGTGCACAACGAAGGCGCTGCGTTTTCGTTCCTCGCCACGGCGGGCGGCTGGCAGCGTTGGTTCTTCACTGGCCTTGGCGTGGTGGCCACCATCGCCATGGTGTGGATGCTCAAAAAACACCCCGGTCAAAAACTGTTTGGCTTCGCCATTGCCTGCATCTTGGGCGGTGCCGTGGGCAATGTGATGGACCGCGTGTTGTATGGCTACGTGGTGGACTTTTTAGATTTTTATTACGCGGGCATTCACTTCCCTGCGTTCAACATTGCCGACTGCGGCATCAGCGTGGGCGCCGCCTGCCTCATCTTGGATGAAGTGCTGCGCGTGCGTCGCGGAAACTGAACATGCAAATACTCGCCCCCAGCACCGTGAGCGTGGCCGAGCTGCACAACGCCGTCACGCGCAAAGGCTACGGCATGCTCAATGCCGCCAGCGTGGCCGAATGGGCGGGATGCTCGCTGGAAGAGCTGCAAGCCCTGTCCCCCAGCTGGGACCACATGCCGCCAGACAATTACCTCAAGGATGGTGGCCGCTACCGTCGCCGCTTGCACAGCAGCTTTGTGTTTGAAAACGACGCACTGCACCCAGTGCCCCACCGCGCGCACTGGCAGTCACTCGACTACAACGCGCTGCACGGTGGCATGGAACGCTGGTTTGAACCCATGCACGAGGCCACAGTCAACACATCTGCATGGACCCAACTGCTCACCGCGTTTGCGCACACAGCAAGCCAAGTGCGCGGCACGCCCAACACCAAGTGGTGCATCGAAGCGCATCAGTTCCGCATTGACACCACCGATGGCATTGGCCGCCCCACACCCGAAGGCGCGCATCGCGATGGCGTGGATTTTGTGGCGGTGTTCATGGTCAACCGCACCCACATCAAAGGCGGCGAGACCCGCGTGTTTGAAGCCAACGGCCCACAAGGCGAGCGCTTCACCCTGAGCGAGCCTTGGTCCTTGATGTTGTTAGACGACACCCGCGTGATTCACGAAAGCACGCCCATCCAGCCATTGGCTGAGGGCGGCCATCGCGATACGCTGGTGCTCACCTGCCGCGCAGACAAGTTTCAGGACGCTGAACCCAGCGTCTGAAACCTCTGCGCTGTCATCACAAAGTGATGATGGTGCAACCCGTGGTCTTGCGGGCTTCCAAGTCGCGGTGCGCTTGGGCAATATCGGCCAAGGGGTAAGTTTGGTCGATGTGGATCTTCACCTTGCCGCTGGTCACGGCTTCAAACAAATCGTCAGCCATTTCTTGCGTGCTTTCGCGCGTGACGATGTGGCTGAACAAAGTTTGACGTGTGATGTAGATCGAACCTTTAGGGCCCAAGATGCCAGGAGCCATCGGCGCTGGTGCACCTGATGCGTTACCAAAGCTGGCCATCAAACCAAATGGTGCGATGCAATCGAGTGACTTGTCCCACGTGTCTTTACCCACTGAGTCGTAAACCACTTTCACGCCTTTGCCGCCTGTGATTTCTTTCACGCGCACCAAGAAATCTTCGGTGTTGTAGTTGATGACGTGCGCTGCACCGTTGGCCTTGGCCAATTCGCATTTGGCATCGCTTCCTGCCGTGCCAATCAGTTGGTAGCCCAAAGCCTTGGCCCATTGGCAAGCGATCAAGCCCACACCGCCAGCGGCTGCGTGGAACAAGATGAAGTCACCTTTGTGCAAGCCACCTTGTGGCAAGGTACGCTTCAACAAATATTGCGCGGTCAAACCTTTGAGCATCATGGCTGCGCCGGTTTCAAACGAAATCGCATCTGGCAATTTGCACACGCACTTGGCGGGCATCACGCGCTCTTCGCAGTAGCTGCCGGGTGGTTGGCTGGCATACGCTGCACGGTCGCCCACTTTCAAATGGGTCACGCCTTCGCCCACGGCTTCGATGATGCCTGAAGCTTCCATGCCCAAGTGCAAAGGCATAGGCAGTGCATACACGCCGCTGCGTTGGTACACGTCGATGAAGTTCAGGCCGATGGCTTTGTGGCGAATGCGGATTTCGCCAGGGCCAGGTTGGCCCACGGTCACGTCAACGAGCTTGAGCTCTTCGGGACCGCCGTTTTTTTCGATGATGACTGCTTTGGTCATGGATTGATGCTCCAGATATAGGTGAAATTTTTCAGACGCTGAATCCTGCCATGAAATGGGTGCCTCTCCTGTCGCACAGGTTATTGGGGGGGGCTCGGGTACAGTCTTGCCCTTATGTCAGTTGTTCCTCACACCCTCACGCTGCGCAATGCGGCGCTTTTATTGATCCCGCCTCTTTTGTGGGCTGGCAACGCCGTGATAGGCCGCATGATTGCGGACCTCATTCCGCCCATCACCCTCAACTTCTTTCGCTGGGCCTTGGCCTTTTTGCTGGTGCTGCCCTTGGCGCACAGCATGCTGCGCCGCGACAGCCCCTTGTGGGCGCACTGGAAGCGCTACACCTTGCTAGGCCTTCTGGGTGTGGGCTTGTACAACAGCTTTCTGTATTTAGCGCTGCAAACCTCCACACCCATCAACGTGACTTTGGTCGGCTCGAGCATGCCTGTGTTCATGTTGCTGGTGGGTGCGTTGTTCTTCAAGCAAACAGTGCGCAAGCGGCAAATGACAGGGGCAGTGCTGTCCATCCTCGGTGTGATGGTGGTGCTGTGCCGTGGTGACTGGCATGCACTGGCCAATGTGCATTTGGTCATCGGCGATGTGTTTGTGCTCATGGCAACGGCCGCGTGGTCTTGGTACAGCTGGTTGTTGTCGGGCACCCAAGAACCCACAGAAGCGCGCAGCAACTGGGCCAACTTCCTGATGGCGCAAATGGTGTTTGGCTTGTTCTGGTCTGCCGCGTTCAGCGGTGCTGAGTGGGCGGGCCTGACGGGCATTGCCGATGCACACATCAGCTGGAGCTGGCCGTTGGTGGCTGCGCTGGTTTATGTATCAGTCGGCCCAGCGGTGCTGGCCTACCGCTTTTGGGGCTTGGGCGTGCAACGCGTGGGGCCCAACATTGCGGGCTTCTTTGTGAACCTCATTCCCGTGTTCACCGCCACCTTGTCAGCCTTGGTGTTGGGCGAAATGCCGCAGCTGTATCACGCGGCAGCATTTGTGCTGATCATTGGCGGCATTGTGGTGTCGTCACGCAAGTAACTCAGAACGTGCCCGCGTAAGCGCCACCATCGGTCAAGATGTTTTGGCCCGTCATGTATCCCGCTTGTGCCGAGCACAAAAACGCGCAGGTATCACCAAACTCTTGTGGGTTGCCAAAGCGTTGGGCAGGAATGGTTTTCTTGCGTGCCTC
Organism: Limnohabitans sp. TS-CS-82; assembly: GCF_002943475.1. Classification (NCBI taxonomy): domain Bacteria; kingdom Pseudomonadati; phylum Pseudomonadota; class Betaproteobacteria; order Burkholderiales; family Comamonadaceae; genus Limnohabitans; species Limnohabitans sp. TS-CS-82. The sequence continues at coordinate 32,634 of NZ_PTQX01000018.1, forward strand.
GGCCACGGCATCCACAGATTGACCCGTTTTTTCTGCGGCACCTTTCATGGTGCCCTTGAGTCGGTCGGTGTCGTACGCACCGGGCAGCAAGTTGTTGATGGTCACATTGTTGGCCGCCAATTTTTGTGTGCGTGCCACGCCCGCCACAAAACCCGTCAAACCTGAACGCGCACCATTGGACAAGCCCAAGATGTCGATGGGTGCTTTCACCGCGCTTGAGGTGATATTGACGATGCGGCCAAAACCTCGCTCTGCCATGCCATCGACCGTGGCTTTGATCAGCTCAATCGGCGTGAGCATGTTGGCATCGACCGCCTTGATCCAATCCTCGCGCTCCCAGTTGCGGAAGTCACCGGGTGGCGGGCCACCTGCATTGGTCACCACGATGTCAAAGTTTTTACCAGGTCCACCTGCGACGGACCAAATGGCTTCGCGACCTTGCTCGGTGGTGATGTCTACCGCCACAGCGAGGATGGTGGTGCCCAGTTTGCGCAGCTCTGTCGCAGCAGCTTCTAACGCCTCAGCACCGCGCGCGACGATGACCACGTTGACGCCTTCGCATGCGAGTGACTGCGCACAGCCAAAGCCCAACCCTTTGCTTGCGCCACCCACCAATGCCCATTTACCTTTGAGACCTAAATCCATCACTTACTCCCATACTTCGAAACAATAAATACGCCACTCACCACAAGCAGTGTGCCTGCACCAATCCATACGTTCAATGGTTCGTCCAACAGCAACACGCCTAACGCAATGGTAGACATGGGGCCAATCATGCCGGTTTGTGCGGTCAACGCTGCGCCGATGCGCTCAATCGCCATCATCACCATCAACACAGGGGCCACAGTACAAGCCACCGCGTTCAGCACACCCAACCACAGCACCTCCACAGGTACCGCCGCCGCAGACAAGGGGCGCAACAACAAGAACTGCGCAATGCAGCACAGGCACGCCACACTGGTGGCCCAACCCACCAAGCGCAACGAGCCAATGCGCTGCACCAACTCACCGCTGTACAGCAAATACACAGCGTAGCTGATGGCGCTGGCCAAAATTAATCCACCGCCCAAGGCCACGTTGGCGCCAGACAGTGTGAGCTCATGCGCAAACACCAACAACACGCCGCAGTAACTCACCCCCATCGCCAAGATGCGAATGGGGCGAATCGGTTTTTTGTACAGCACCCATCCCAGCAACATCACCAACGTGGGGTTGAGGTACAGAATGAGTCGCTCAAGGCTGGCCGTGATGTATTGCAAGCCCAAGAAATCAAGGTAGCTCGACAAGTAGTAACCCACAAAGCCAAGACCCACGATGTCGATCACATCGCGACGCGTGAGCGGGTTTTCGCGCGCAATGGCTTGACGCTCCGCCCACAAGCCTATGGCAATGAAGAACGGCAGTGCAAACAGCATGCGGTACATGATGACCGTCACGGCATCGACTCCGTACACATAAGACAGCTTGACGATGATGGCTTTGCCGCTGAATGCAATGGCGCCGGCGGAGGCCAAAAGAAGGCCCGACAAAGCAGGACGTTGGACAGAATTCATTCGTAAAAATCACCAGTAAGTCATGAGTTTATGTGAGCAATAAGCACGGGCGTGTCACAAACGCTCGGTACCATTGAGGGGTATGTCATCCCTTGAACTCACCCTGCTGTATTTGTGCGCTGCCGTGGTCAGCGTGGTGGGTTGCCGGCTGCTGCATTTGCCCGCCATGTTGGGCTATTTGTTTGCAGGCGTGGTGATTGGCCCCAACGCTTTGGCACTGGCCAACGACTCGGCGGCAATTGAACACTTGGCAGAGTTTGGTGTGGTGTTTTTGATGTTCGTCATCGGACTGGAATTCAACCTGCCCAAGCTCATGCGCATGCGCAAGCTGGTGTTTGGTTTGGGACTGGGCCAAGTGGTGCTCACGCTGGTGGGTGCTTTGTTGTTCAACATCGCCGTGGGCTTTGCACTCAAAGAGTTAGGCTACATCTGGCGTTTGAGCTGGCAAGCAGCTTTGGCACTGGGCAGTGCGTTGGCCATGTCAAGCACCGCCATCGTGGTCAAACTCATGGCAGATCGTGTGGAGCTGGAGTCACCGCACGGCCAACGCGTGATGGGCGTGCTGCTGTTTCAAGATTTGGCCGTGGTGCCGCTGCTGGTGCTCATCCCCGCACTGGCCGATATGGGTGAACACAACCTGTGGAAAGTGTTGTCCATCGCCATGCTCAAAGCTGCGGTGCTGGTGGGCTTGCTGTTGTGGGGTGGCCAACGTGTGATGCGCAGTTGGTTGCACTTGGTGGCGCGCCGCAAGAGCGATGAGTTGTTCATGCTCAACCTCTTGTTCATGACGCTGGGCTTGGCGTGGCTCACCGAGTTGGCCGGTTTGTCACTGGCCATGGGCGCCTTCTTAGCCGGTATGTTGATTGCCGAAACCGATTTCAAACACAAGGTGGAGGCAGACATTCGCCCCTTCCACGATGTGTTGCTGGGCTTGTTCTTCATCACCATCGGCATGAAGCTCGATTGGGAAGTGTTGATCGACAGTTGGGCTTGGGTGCTGCTGCTGTCCATCGTGCCTTTGTTCCTCAAAGCAGGTTTGGTGTTTGTGTTGGCCCGCATCACCGGTGCGCCTGCAGGCGTGAGCCTGCGCACCTCGTTGTACTTGGCGCAAGCGGGTGAATTCGGTTTTGTGTTGTTGACACTGGGCCTGCAAAACGCGCTCATCCCCGCTGCGTGGATGAGCCCCATCTTGGCGTCCATGGTGTTGTCGATGATTGCCACGCCCTTCTTAGTGATGAATGCCGACCGCATCGTCAACCGCCTCATCAGCAACGACTGGCTGCTGCAATCGTTGGCCCTCACTGGCATGGCTCAGCGATCGCTCAAGGTAGAAAACCACGTCATCGTGTGCGGCTATGGTCGCAGCGGTCACAACTTGGTGGACTTGCTCAAGCTCGAGAACATTCCCTACGTGGCCCTCGACTCTGACCCCGATCAAGTGCAAATGGGCCGCGACCATGGCCACCATGTGGAGCTGGGTGACGCCACCCGTTTCTCAAGCCTCATGTCCGCAGGCTTGGTACGTGCCTCTGCGGTGGCGGTGACTTACCCCGACCTACCCTCGGCGCTCAAGGTGTTGGCATGGGTCAAAGAACACGCACCGCATGTACCTGTGATCGTGCGCACCCATGACGACGAACACCTTGAAGACCTGCGCGCAGCAGGTGCCGCCGAAGTGGTGCCCGAAGTGATTGAAGGCAGCCTCATGCTGGCCAGCCAAACCTTGGCCCACATTGGCATTCCCCTCAAACGTGTGATTCGTTTGGTGCAAGGCCAACGTATGACGCGCTATGCGCTGATGCGCGATGTGCTCAAGCACAAAGAGGGGTTGGGGGATACGGAACCGCGTTGACGTAGCGGATGTACGACAACTTGGGTGCCGCGCACACGAATCAATGCTTGATTGGCTGTGCCAAAAAATCACGCCATGCGAGCAACATGGCCTTCACTTCAGGCCAAGTGAATCGACCTTCGGGCTGGTTCCAATACGCCAAGTCATCTGAATCCACATTGCTCTGATTGAACTGCACGCCGTTGATGGCCATGTCCACATGGAACGCATTGCCATCGACAAACCATTTTTCTCGCGCGTCATCTTCGATTTGCGTCATCGCGTGCAGCACCTCATCGCAGTGCGCCACGTCAGCCATGTCACTGGTCAACCAACTGCACACAAAGCGGTTGAGCGGATGCTGGTGGTCTCCCGTGCCGTCGTCACTCACCCACTCACACGCGGGGTAGTGCACGGACTGTGCGGCGCTGCCGGGCACAGGCGCTTGTGTTTGGATGAAGCAACGCAGTGACATGAATCAGTTGCGTTTGCTGTACACGGGATACGCCGTGACGCGTGGTTCTAGATAACCTTCCACACGCACACCGCTGGGCGTGAGCGCGCTCCATTTCTCACCACGAATGGTTTTGGTGGGGCTGAACCATGCGGCATTCACCTCGCTCACCACTTGCTCAGCGGTCCAATCTTTGGGGAACATGGTGTTGGGCATGGGGTTGCCGTTGCGATCGGTCTTGGTAATCCACTGGCCTGCACGCTGTGGGTCTGCCATTTGCACTTGGGCGCGGTACACGCCGGTGGCATCAGGGGAAGAAGCACTGCCTTCAATCACGCGCACATCGCCATTGAGCAAGGTGTGGCCGCCTGTGGGCTCACCGGTGCGACGTTTGTAATCTGCACCGATGATGTGTTTGAAATCAATGGGGGAGTTGCTGGCAGGCATGGCCTCTTGCACCACGGCCACTGACTTGGCTTTTTCATGCGACGCCGTGTTCGATGAACTGTGCGACCCTTTGTAGGAAAAGAACGCCGACAGCGCGACGATCACCAAAGCCACTCCAACACGAATCAATTTATTCACCCATCACCTCACCTTCACGTCGTGGGTCAGCGCCGCTCACCCACACGAATTTTTCATTTCTGTTTTGTTTGACCACGGCTTGCAAGCCGCTGGTCAATGCAAGTTCCCTCACCTCGTGGCCGCGCTCGCGCAAAGCCGCAAGGGTAGCAGGCGCAAAGCGCCCGCCTTCCAACACCAGTGGGCCGCCCACGCTGCCAAAGTTGGGCAACGCAATGGCTTGCTGCGGGCTCAGGCCCCAGTTCAACACGCCCACCAAAGTTTTGGCGGTGAAGTGAATGATCATCGCACCGCCGGGGCTGCCCACACTCATCACCAACTGGCCCGTGGCTTTGTCAAACACCAAGGTGGGTGACATGGACGAACGCGGGCGTTTGTTGGGCTGCACACGGTTGGCCACAAGGCGGCCCTGCGTATCACGCGGGGCAAAGCTGAAATCGGTCAGCTCGTTGTTGAGCAAAAAACCTTTCACCATTTGGCGCGAACCAAACGCGTCTTCGATGGTGGTGGTCATGGCCAGCGCATTGCCGTAGCCATCGACGATGCTGATGTGTGAGGTGCCGTACTCAGGCTGATCCACCATGGGTGCCAAGCTGCTGCGTTGCGCACGCACGGGCACACCGGGCAAGGCTTGCGGCATGGCCGTGGGGCGAATGAGTTTGGCACGCTCGCGCAGATACGCAGGGGCCAGCAAGCTTTGCCATTCGCCGCTGGGGGCCGGCGCAAAGTCAGGGTCGGCCACATACAAGGCACGGTCGGCAAAGGCCAAACGCGAAGCCTCGGTGTACAGATGCAACCAGCGCGGGTCGGGTGTGCCATCCACGGCCTCAGTCGGTGGCGACATCAATGACGCGGGCGTGTGCTGCAACATGCCCAGTATTTGGCCAATGGCAATCGCACCCGAGCTGGGCGGTGGAAAACCACACACGCGGTACACACGGCTCGCGGCGGCATGGTCAAAACACACAGGCGTGCGCTCTTTGGCTTGGTAATTGGCCAAGTCGCTCAGTGCCAAGCGTCCTGGATTGCTGGGGTGCTGCTGCACTTTGCGCACCACGGCCTCGGCCACCTCGCCGCTGTAAAACGCTTGCACGCCCTCAGTGGCGATGCGTTGCAACACAGCGGCCAACTCTGGGTTGCGCAACACATGGCCGATCGCGTGCGGCTCGCCATTGGCTTGGTAAAAATAAGCGCGAGCGGTAGGGTCTGAACGCAAATACGCATCCGCCTTGAGTTGCGCGTGCAAACGCGGGCTGATAGCAAAGCCCTGATTTGCAAGCGCAATGGCAGGCTCAAACAATTTGGCCCATGGCAGTTTTCCGTGTTGGGCGTGCGCTTGCGCCAACATGCGTAACACGCCAGGCGTGCCCACCGAGCGACCACCCACCACGGCCGCGTGAAACGCCAGAGGCTGGCCCTCGGCATTGAGCAGCATGTCTTCGGTGGCTGCTGCGGGGGCAGTTTCACGGCCATCAAAGGCCTGCACTTTGGCATTTACAGTTGCGCCATCACCCGCTGTGCTGTGCAGCAAAAATGCACCGCCACCCAGGCCACTGGATTGCGGCTCGACCAAACCCAACACCATTTGCACGGCGATGGCGGCATCGACCGCCGAGCCGCCTGCTGTCAACATCTCAAAGCCTGCTTGTGTGGCCAAGGGGTTGGCCGCCGCCACTGCAAATTTTTGGGTGACGACATCGGCTTTGCGCGTGAAGCCTGTGGCGATTTCGGGTTGCAGTGGTGCACCGCTGACAGCGCTGGGCGATGTCCAACCACCAGGCTGCGTAGCGCATGCGACCAACAAGGCCAACACCGCGGCCAGCACAGCACCACGTTTCAAATGCACGTTGTCTTGCGCACCCACGGTTTAAAAGCCTGCCACCAAGCCATCACGCCGTGCATCGCTGGCGGCGACGTAGCCTTCGACCTTGGGATCGCCTGCACGCCAGATGAATTGACCCGCACCAAAGTCTTGGTAGCTGTCGTTGATGACCCCCACTTGGTGGCCACGCGCCTGCAAGCCCTGGACTGTGTCGTGGTTGAGCGACGCCTCGACGTTGATCTCCAAGCCCGCGTTGTAACGCCAACGCGGCGCATCACACGCAGCTTGCGGATTTTGTTGGTAATCCAACATACGCACCAGCGTTTGCATGTGACCTTGCGGTTGCATGTTGGCGCCCATCACGCCGTAGCTCATCACGGGCTGACCATCTTTGCTGAGGAAGGCTGGGATGATGGTGTGGAATGGACGCTTGCCAGGTGCCACCACATTGGCGGGGTTCAAACCCTGCGCGTTCAAGCTGAAACCGTGACCACGGTTTTGCAAGCTGATGCCAAAGTTGGGTTCGACACAGCCCGAGCCAAAGCCCATGTAATTGCTTTGGATGAAGCTGACCATCATGCCGTTCTCATCCGCCGTGCTGAGGTAAATCGTGCCGCCCTTGACGGGGTTGCCTGCACCAAAGTCTTGGGCGCGCTTCATGTCGATCAATCGGGCGCGGCTCTTGAGGTAAGACGGATCCAGCATTTGTGCGGGTGTGACGTCCATCGCGCTGGGCTCGGCCACGTAGCGGTACACATCGGCAAATGCCAGCTTCATGGCTTCAATCTGCAGATGTTGCGAATCCACGCCATCCACCTTCAAGCTCGCCATGTCAAAGTTTTCCAAGATGCCCAAAGCAATCAGTGCCGCAATGCCTTGACCGTTCGGTGGAATTTCATGCAGCGTGTAGCCGCGGTAATTTTGTGCAAGAGGTGTCACCCACTCTGCCTTGTAGTTGGCAAAGTCACGCGCCGTGATGCTGCCACCGTGTTCGGCTGAGAAACGTTCAATCGCTTGCGCAATCTCGCCGCCATACAAGGCTTGGCCTTTGCTTTTGGCAATGGCACGCAAACCTTTGGCAGCCGCAGGAAATGTGAACAGCTCACCCACCTTAGGCGCACGTCCCCACGGCAAAAAGTTTTGCGCAAAGCCGGGTTGCATGTGCAACTCCGGCGTCGCAGCCGCCCATTTTTGTTGCACCACCACGGGCAACAAATAACCGCGCTCAGCAATTTCAATCGCCGGTTGCAACAGGTCTTCAAAGGGCAATTTGCCAAAGCGTTCGCTCATCGCCACCCACGAAGCCACGGCGCCTGGCACGGTGACGGAATCCATGCCGCGCTTGGGCGGCGTTTGCGCATCGTTGCCGTATTTGCGTTTGAAGTACTCAGGCGTCCACGTTTGCGGTGCGTGGCCCGAAGCATTGAGCCCATGCAATTTTTGGCCATCCCACAAAATACAAAACGCATCCGACCCCAAGCCACAACTCACAGGCTCGGTCAGGGTGATGGCGGCTGCGGCTGCGATGGCTGCATCAACCGCATTGCCACCTTGCCACAACATGCGCAAGCCCGCTTGGGCCGCAAGCGGGTGCGATGTGGACACCACGTTACGCGCAAACACCGGCAAACGCGTGGAGGTGTAGGGGTTAGAAAAATCAAAATTCATTTTTTGAACACCTTGTTGTGTAAACGGCGCATCGACCACCAAACGACCAAGCCCACAAAAGGCAAAGCGCAAGCTGCGGTGACATCAGACGAAAAAGGCCAACCTATTTTTTCGGCGCCCTTGGCCAAATAGCTCACCAAACCCGTGAAGTAATAGGTGATCGCCGCCACGGACAAGCCCTCCACCGTGGACTGCATCTTGAGTTGCAAGTCTTGGCGTTGGTTCATGGTGGTGAGCAAGGCTTGGCTGCTTTGTTGTTGCTCAAAGTCGACCCGTGTGCGCAACAAATTGCTCATGCGTGAGACGCGTTCAGACAATGCGTTTTGACGACGCGAAGCCCAGTCACAGGTGCTGCGTGCGGGCGACAGGCGACGCTCCATGAATTCAGCAATGGTTTGCATGCCGGGCATGCGCGACTCGGCAATGTCACGGATGCGGCGATCGACCAGCTCAAAGTAAGCGCGCGTGGCCGAGAAGCGTGAATGCGTGCTGGCGTATTGGCCTTCCACTTCGCCGGCCAAACGCGTGAGACGGTCCAACAGCCCTGCTTCATCGGCACTTTTGGCATTGCGAATGGCGTTGGCGAGTGCAGCCAATTCGCGCTCAGCATCGGCCAGTGCATGCGAAGCCTCGCGTGCTGCCGGCACCCCCAACAAAGCGGCCATGCGGTAGGTTTCGATCTCTAGCAGCTGCTGCACCAAACGACCTTGGCGACGCGGCGTGAGTGAGCCCGTCAACAACACAATGCGTGAGTAGCCATCGGGGTGCAACTGAAAATCGGTGTACACCTCGCCGTGCCCTTCGGCCACGGTGGAAGCAACCAAGGTGTCCTCATGCAGCACCTTGGGCATGTCTGTGTGAATGTCCAAGGTAGACGACGGCACAAGCCACACATGCAAACGCGCCAAGCACTCACCAGGCAACTGGGCCAACCATTTTTGGGGGACAGCTTGCACAGCTGTCATGGGCTCTGACTGCGCAAACACATCCGAGCTCACAGGGCGCATGAAGGTCCATGACACAAACTCGGTGTGCAGCTCCCAGCGCATGCGAAACGAGCCCAAATCCATACGAACATGGTTGGTCTGGGCATCAGGCGCGGGTAAATGGTGATCGTGCAGCAACTGCGCCAAGTGGTCGCGACTCGCTTGCGCACTGGCACGGTCCACCCACATGACCACGCGCGAAATCACCTGCGGTGCCTGCATGGGCTCTGGGGGACGTGCGTGCACTTCGTTGTGCAGGGCCAGTCGTTGGGGGTGGTCGATCATTGATCACTTTCAAAAACGCATTGAACGGCCAATATAAACGAAGCTCAAGCTTGCCCCAACGAAAAACGGCACCCGAAGGTGCCGTTTGAAGGTGAAACAGTTTGAACTGAATTACTCTTCCACGAAGGCTTCTTCGCGTTTGGACTTGATGGAGGGCAGCAGCACGATCACCAAGAGCAAGGCCGCCGCCGCCAACAAACCAGCTGACAAGGGACGTGTACCGAACACAGTCCAGTCACCACGTGACAGCAACAAGGCGCGACGCAGGTTTTCTTCCATCATCGGCCCTAGGATGAAGCCGAGCAACAAAGGCGCAGGCTCTACACCTAACTTCATGAAGAGGTAACCAATCAAGCCAAAGCCAGCCACCATCCAGATGTCGAAGGTGTTGTTGTTGGTCGAGTACACACCGATCGCGCAGAACAGCACGATGGCAGGGAACAAGAAGCGGTAAGGCACTGACAACAACTTGATCCACATGCCAATCAAAGGCAAGTTCAAGATCACAAGCATCAAGTTACCAATCCACATCGAGGCAATCAGACCCCAGAACAACTCGGGGTTGCTGGTCATCACCTGTGGGCCGGGTTGGATGTTGTGAATGGTCATCGCACCCACCATCAAAGCCATCACGGCGTTGGGTGGAATACCCAAGGTGAGCAAGGGAATGAACGAGGTTTGTGCACCTGCGTTGTTAGCCGCTTCAGGCGCAGCCACACCGCGGATGTTGCCTTGACCGAAGGGCACTTCACCAGGTTGAAGTTTGGTTTTCTTTTCGATCGTGTAAGCGGCAAACGCAGCCAACAACGCACCGCCACCAGGCAACACACCGAGCATCGAACCCAAGGCCGTGCCACGGAGCACCGCAGGCATCATGTTCTTGAAGTCTTCCTTGGTGGGGAACAAACCTTCCACCTTGGCCGTGAACACTTCGCGGTCTTCTTCGGGACGCGACAAGTTCGAGATGATCTCGCCGTAACCGAACACGCCCATCGCCACCACCACAAAGCCCACACCGTCGGTGAGTTCAGGGATGTCAAAGCTGAAACGTGCCACGCCAGAGTTGACGTCGGTACCGATCAAGCCCATCAAAAGACCCAACACGATCATGGCAATAGCTTTGAGCAAAGAGCCCGAAGCCAACACCACCGCGCCCACCAAGCCCAAGATCATGAGCGAGAAGTATTCGGCAGGACCGAACTTGAACGCGAGTTCTGTCAAAGGAGGCGCGAAGGCCGCCAAGATCAAAGTACCCACAGAACCGGCGAAGAACGAACCCAAACCAGCAGCCGCCAAAGCGGGGCCTGCACGGCCTTTGCGGGCCATTTGGTAACCGTCGATGGTGGTCACCACCGACGACGATTCACCGGGCAAGTTCACCAAAATCGCGGTGGTCGAACCACCGTATTGAGCACCGTAGTAAATACCGGCCAACATGATCAGCGCCGACACAGGGGGCAGCGCGTACGTGGCAGGCAACAACATAGCGATGGTCGCCACTGGGCCGATGCCTGGCAACACGCCAATCAACGTGCCCAAGATACAACCGACCAAGGCGTACATCAGGTTAACCGGCGTGAAGGCCACGCCAAAACCTAGTGAGAGGTTTGCAATCAAATCCATTTTTTATTTCTCCCGGCTCAACCAGTGATGAAGGTGGGCCATACAGGCATTTGCAATTTCAGCAGCACGATGAAGGCCAAGTAGCTACCAGCAGACAAGATGGTGGCCAAGATGAGGACATCTTTGAACACAAAGGTCTCACCGGCTTTGCTGGCAATGATGACCAAGGCGTAGATCGCAGCAATCAAACCCATCGCTGGAATGCCAAAGCTGGGCAAGCCAGCCAACAAAATGCCAAACACAACGTTGGAACCCAAGATGTAAACAATGGGCTTCCACGCAAAAGCACCTACGGGCTCACCGTCTTCGGTGTGTTCCACCAACGAATAAAACGTGATGAAGGCACCCAACACGGCCAAGAAAATGCCGAGTAACAAGGGAAAGTAGCCAGGCCCCATGCGAGCGCCGGTACCGATGTTGTAGTTGGTTGCGCCCCAAGCGAAACCAGCACCGACCAATGTAAACATCAGGCCGGAGAAAAAGTCTTTTTGACTTTTGATCATTTCTTCTCCTCTATTCAAAAGCAAATATGCGATGAATTATGGAGTTGCAGAGGGGCCTAATCCGATGTGGGTTCCACCTATTTTTGAAGAAGAAAAATCAGGGGTAAACCCTTGCCTCATAAGGCTTTGAGAGGCTTGAACACACGCAGCCACTTGGTCGCTGGCAGCGGCCAACGCGCCTGAATCGCCTCGGCACGTGCCATCAATTCGGCGCGTTTGGGGCCGCTAGGTGTGCGTTGCGCCAGCACTACCGTGTTGCCCTCGCGTGTGGGCTTGAAAGCCCACAATGCATCCGCACCAAACGCAGCAGCCATCTTCTCGACACTTTGCGCAAAGCTGGAGCTGCGGCCAAACAGATTGACCGTCATGCAACCCTCGTCGGTCAACAGGCTGCGGCAGTCGGCATAGAACTCGGCACTGTCCAGCACGGGCGAAGCAGCTTCGTGGTCGTACAAGTCAACTTGCAGCGCATCGATCTGGCCACGCCAGTGGTCGTGCTTGGCCACCTCGGCGGCATCGCCCAACACCACTTGCAGCTTGGCGCTGTCAGCAGGCAACTTGAACCACAGGCGGCACGCAGCCACGACTTGCGGGTTGAGTTCAATCGCGGTGGTTTTCATGCGCAGGTGTTTGAACGAAAACTTGGTGAGCGATGCCGCGCCCAACCCCAACTGCATGGCGTGCAACTTGCCAACTTTGTCGATGTCCACAAACAAGAGCCACGCCATCATGCGTTGCACGTATTCAAGGTCGATGTCAAAAGGTTTGTCGATGTTCATCGAGCCTTGCACCCACGGCGTGCCGAGGTGCAGGTAGCGTGTGTCACCGTAGTCAGAGAAATTAACTTCTGGGAGTTGGATTTTTTTCTTAGTTGCCATTGCGTTGTCTTCGTTATTTATCCAGCCATGCCTTCGACCACAAAGCGCACGCGCTTGTTGCCCTGCCATTCATCCGCCTCTAAGCGAAACGCCAAATGCGCCAGAGGCGGCAAGGGATCCACACGGCCAAACCAAATGCCATCCACAGGCTGACCCTGGTGGCGCAGTTTGAGCGCCAAATGTTTTTCTCCCACCAAGCGCTGACCCAACACTTCGACCTCTTCGCTGAAGGTAGGCGGCGCAAAGCCTTGGCCCCACACTTCGCGAGCCAGTGTGTCGGCCAACTCGGGGCGGCGGTATTCGGGCAGCAGTGGGCCATCGGTTTCTAAGCGGCGTTGCAAGGTGGCTTCATCAAGCCACTCTTGCGCGACTTGTTGCAAGGCTTCTTCAAAGGTGGCGAGGTTGTCTTCTTCCAAAGTGCAACCCGCCGCCATGGCGTGACCGCCAAAGCGCAGCAACACGCCGGGGTGGCGTTTGGCCACGAGGTCGAGTGCATCGCGCAAATGAAAACCGGGGATGGAGCGGCCTGAGCCTTTGAGCTCGTGCCCTTTGCCCGCCGCTTGGCTGGGCGCAAACACAAAGGTGGGGCGGTGGTGCAAGTCTTTGAGCTTGGCCGCCACGATGCCCACCACACCTTCGTGAAAGTCGGGGTCGAACACACACAGGGCTGAGGGCGGCTCTTCTTCGGGGTCAAACATTTCTTGCGCCAGCTCTAGGGCTTGCTCGCGCATGTCGCCTTCAATCTCGCGACGCTCGCGGTTAATGCGGTCAAGCTGCGTGGCCAGCTCGGTGGCTCGGCCCACGTCATCGGTGGTGAGGCATTCAATACCCAGCGTCATGTCAGACAAACGACCGGCGGCATTGATGCGCGGCCCCACTGCAAAACCAAAATCTTGTGAGGTGCATTTCTCGCTGGTGCGGCCGGCCGCTGCAAACAACGCGGTCATGCCCGCAGGCATTTGACCTTTGCGCACACGCGCCAAACCTTGGGCTACCAGACGGCGGTTGTTGGCATCGAGCTTCACCACATCGGCCACGGTGCCCAGCGCAACAAGTGGCAACAAGGTGTCTAGTTTTGGCTGTTGTTCTGCCGTGAACACACCGCGCTTGCGCAGCTCTGCGCGCAAGACGAGCAACACATAAAACATCACGCCCACACCGGCGAGTGCCTTGCTCTCAAACGTGCAACCGGGTTGGTTGGGGTTGACGATGGCGTCAGCCTCGGGCAACACAGCCGCAGGCAAATGGTGGTCGGTGACGAGCACTTGCAAACCCAACTTACGAGCCGTGGCCACGCCCTCGACACTGGCAATGCCGTTGTCCACAGTGATCAGCACATCTGCGCCACTGGCTTTGACACGCTCGGCAATCGGTGGCGTGAGGCCATAGCCATCCACCACACGGTCGGGCACGATGTAGCTCACGTGCTTCGCGCCCAGCAAGCGCAGTCCACGCAGGGCCACAGCGCAGGCGGTGGCTCCATCGCAGTCGTAGTCCGCCACGATGCAGAGTTTTTTGTTGTCTGCCATCGCATCGGCCAACAACACGGCGGCGACTTCGATGCCTTTGAGCCCAGTGGGCGGTAACAGTTGCGCCAGCGACGCGTCGAGCGTGGCCGCATCTTGAATGCCGCGTGCTGCATAGAGACGCGCCAACAACGGATGCACGCCCGCTTGCTCAAGCGCCCAAATGCTGCGCGGTGGCATGTCGCGTGGGATGAATTGCATGGGCTTAGTCTTTCAGGGGCGCAACGGCCAACACGGTGTCTAAAGAAGTAGGAGCGAAGCGCGTACGCACGCGTTGCCACAGCGATGGCGCGGCGCTGTCGTACACATGAAACTCATGCTCGCCGCACAACACCAAACGCTGCGGTTCGCCTGCGGCCACACGCGCCAGCATGGGTGCGATGACGTGGGCATCGACGTGTTGCCACGAGTCCAGCCAACCAATAAGGTCTTGCTGCAACGCGCTTTGACGCAGGGTGTGAATGACAGCGGGCTCTTGCTGTGCGAGCTTATTCGCATTGCTGGGCAACGCGCCCGTGCCATGTACCCAAAACGAGTTGATGGTCAAACTGCGGCCGTCATTGACGGGATGGGTGTAAAGCAACATTTGCATTTCGTTTTGTAAACGACGCAACAGTTTGGCGGCAGGGCTGAGCGCATCGGCGGCCACATGGCTGCCCACCAACCACGGGTCGATGTTGCGACCAATCACACGGTCTAGCGAAGCGGTGGGCAAGTCAGCAAACAGTGGCGATTGCGCCAGCCACAGGCCTGGCTTATAGGGATGCAAGGCAATGCCATCTTCCGCGAAGAAGCTTTGCATGGCTTTGAATAGCGTGGCGTCTGTGGCTTCGTCGATTTGCAAATAGGCGGGGTCGCCCAGCGTGACTTGGCCATTGCTCACGTGCCAGTTGCACAGGGTGATGAAGGCCCAGCCGGATGGCGATGCGGTGGGCGCAACACTGGCGTGAGTGTCTTGTCCATCCAGCGCAGCCGCCGCTCGCGCAGCCCACGGTAAACAACCATCCTGCGCTAGCCAACCCATGGCGAGCGCCCAAGCACGTTCATGCGGCGGCGACAAGGTGGCGAGCAATGACTCTTGCACCTCATCTACTTGCACATCCACGCGTCGAGCCTGCGCCAGCCACGCACGCAAATTCGGCAACTCAGCCTTAGCCAACACCGAGGCCTCGGGGCCATGGGTGGTCCACAGCGAGAAGGGAATCAGGGTTGTGTCGCGCGCGGCGTTGGGTGGCACAGAGGTCAGCACAGAAGTCATAACCTCGATTGTCCGTGATGCCGCCAACCGGTTTAAAAAGGCATGCTTTTCACTACGGGATAATCCAGCCCACATGCAAACCACTTCTTCCAAACTCCCCTACGAACTGCTGATTGGCTGGCGTTACACGCGCGCTGGCAAAGTAGCAGGCCGCAACGGTTTTATTTCGTTCATCTCAGGCGTGTCCATGCTGGGCATCGCGCTGGGCGTGGCCGCGCTCATCATCGTGTTGAGCGTGATGAACGGTTTTCAAAAGGAAGTGCGCGACCGCATGTTGGCCGTGGTGTCGCACATCGAGCTGCTCGCGCCTGGTGGCGAAGGCTTTGCGGATGTGAATGCGCTCATCACCCAAGCCAAACAAAACACCGAAGTCGTGGCCGCAGCCCCGTTCGTGTCACAACAAGCCCTGATGGCACGAGGCGAAGACATGCGCGGTGCGATGGTACGTGGCATTGACCCCGAGCCAGAAACACAGGTGAGCGACTTCACCTTGCAAATTCCGCCCGAGGTACGCGCCACTTTGCAGCCCGGCAGCTTCAACGTGGTGTTAGGCGGCGAGCTGGCCATGGCTATGGGTGTGCGCGTGGGTGACCAAATCACCCTGATCGCGCCAGGCGGGCAGGTGACACCCGCAGGCGTAATGCCGCGCTTGAAGCAGTTGCACGTGTCTGGCATTTTTGATTCGGGCCATTACGAATACGACGCGTCTTTGGCGCTGCTCCACATTGACGACACACAGCGCATCTTCCGCCTCGAAGCGCCCACGGGCGTGCGCTTAAAAATCAAAGACAGCCAGCAAGCCCGCAGCGTGGCCTATGACTTGGCAATGCAACTCGGCCCGGACGTGATCGTGCGCGATTGGACACGCCAAAACCGCACGTGGTTTGCTGCAGTGCAAGTGGAAAAACGCATGATGTTCATCATCCTTACCCTCATCGTGGCGGTGGCGGCGTTCAACCTCGTCACCACGCTGGTGATGACGGTGACCGACAAACGCGCGGACATTGCCATCTTGCGCACACTTGGTGCGAGCCCCAAAAGCATCATGGCCATCTTTGTGGTGCAAGGCGCAACGGTAGGCGTGTTGGGCACATTGGGTGGTTTGCTGCTAGGCCTGAGCGTGGCCTTCAACATTGATGTCATCGTGCCTGCCATTGAAAACCTGTTGGGCGCCAGCTTCTTGCCACGCGATATTTACCTCATCAGCCGCATGCCCAGCGACCCGCAAGCGGGCGACATTTGGCCGATAGCCATCATCTCCTTAGTGCTGGCTTTCCTCGCCACCATCTACCCCAGTTGGCGCGCCAGCCGCGTCAACCCAGCTCAAGCCTTGCGCTACGAATGAGGCTTGCTATGACAAATACACCCGTTCTCACTGCCCACAACATCAGCCGCCGCTTCACCGAAGGGCCGCTGGATGTGACCGTGCTGCAAAACGTCGACCTGTCGGTGAATGCCGGCGAAACCTTGGCCATCGTTGGTTCATCGGGCTCTGGCAAAAGCACCTTGCTGCATGTGTTGGGTGGCTTGGATGAGCCCAGCTCTGGCAGCGTGTCGCTGATGGGGCAACCCTTGGCAGGCCTGAGCGCTGCAGCCTTGGGCGATTTGCGTAACCAACACTTGGGCTTTGTGTATCAGTTTCACCACCTGTTGCCAGAGTTCAGCGCACTCGACAACGTGGCCATGCCCCTGTGGATTCGCCGCATGGACCGCGCCGCTGCCAGCGCCCAAGCGCAGGCCATGCTCGAAGCCGTGGGCCTTGGCCCCCGCATGCACCACCGTCCGGCAGAGTTGTCAGGCGGTGAACGCCAACGCGTGGCGATTGCCCGCGCCTTGGTCACGCGCCCCGCGTGTGTGCTGGCCGATGAGCCCACGGGCAACCTTGATCGCAACACGGCTGACAACGTATTTGCACTCATGCTGCAACTGGCCCGCGAGCACAACACCGCCTTTGTGCTGGTGACACATGACAACGCCTTGGCAGCGCGCTGCGACCGCCAGCTGCACTTGAGTGCAGGCGTGCTGCAACCCAGCTAACGCACGGCAGGCGCTTCAAGCGTTCAACGAAGGTCTGCTAATTTAGCCGCTGAACAAACGGCCTCGCGCGTTTTGCGTGATCGCCGCCACACACGGGTGCGAAATGCGGCGCTCCACCGACACCGCAAAAAACTCTTCCACCAACTCATCGCTGCGGCCCATCACCTCTACCCCGTAATGGGCCACGGTCTCGTCTTCCAAAATGCCGGGCGACATGAACACCCCCCGCCCCTCGCGGCCAAACGCCGTCATCAGCGCGCCATCGTCAAACTCACCCACCACGCGCGGTTGAATTTTGTGGCGGACCAGCCAACCGTCCAATTGCTGCCGTACTGAGGACGATGAGCCTTGAATCAACATGGGCGCGTCATGCAAACACTGCGGAAACTTGCCTTTCAAAGTGGCGCGCAACGCTGGCGTGCAAAAAAAACTCATGGGCGTGGTGCCCAACTCGTGGTTAAACGCTTTCACGCTGATGCGCTTAGACAGCGGCTCATCGGCAATCACCAAATCGAGCCGGTGCAACGCCAGCTGCGCCAGTAGGTCTGGAAACTTGCCTTCGCTGCCAATCAAGCGCACCGGCTCGGCTATAGACAAAGCGGGCTCAAGCAGCCGGTAGGCCACTGACTTGGCCACTGAATCAGCCACGCCCACCCGAAACTCCAACGTCCTCACGCCCGCTTGGGTGTTGGCCATGGCGGCTTTCAGCTCGGAGCCCAAGGCAAAAATATCGTCGGCATAACTCAACGCCTTGCGCCCGTCTTCGGTCAGCTCCAGCTGGCGACCGCTTTTGCGAAACAGCTTGCGACCCAAGCTTTCTTCGAGCAACTTGATTTGCCCAGACAGGGTTTGTGGCGTGGTGTGCAACTGCTCACCCGCGCGCATGATGCCGCCCGCACGGGCTGTGACCCAAAAATAATACAAGTGCTTGAAATTCATAGACCCTATTAAACTTCGTTTTTTTCGAATAAATAAAACAATAAATACGAATTTACACGAAGTGTTTTTGTGTTTAAAGTCCCCCTCAGCTGACAGACGTCAGCACCAGAACCGATAGGAGGATTCCATGCGTTTGAGTACCAAGAGCCGTTTTGCCGTCACCGCCATGATTGACATGGGTTTGCGCCAGCACCAAGGCCCTGTGTCATTGGCCGCCATCAGCCAGCGCCAGCACATCTCGATCTCCTACCTCGAACAAATCTTCAGCAAGATGCGTCAGCACGGGCTGGTGGAAAGCACGCGCGGCCCCGGCGGCGGCTATACCCTTAACCGTGATGCCAACCACATCAGCGTGGCCGACATCATTTATGCGGTCAACAGCCCCGACGAGAAAGAGCAGCTGCCTGCCGATGCCGAGCAAAACGGCTATGTGTCGGCCGAAGAGCTGTGGTCCACGCTGAATCAAAAAATGGATGACCACATGCAGTCCATCAGCTTGCACAGCCTCATTGCGGCTCAGCTATCCAAAGGCGTCAGCGCGCCCACCAACAACTCGCCCAAGCGTGGTGTGTTTGCGCAAAAACCAGCTGCATCGCCCCTGCCCAAAGTGCCTAATTCAGTCTTTGCGCTGGGAAATGCCTAAGGCTAGCCAGCCTGGCCTTGGCACTGATTCATGTGGATTGACACGCACGCGCACTTAGACGCTGCCGAATTTGAGCCCGACCGAGCTACCGTGCATCTGCGAGCACGCGCGGCGGGCGTGACCATGTGTGTGATTCCCGCCGTTGAAGTAGCCAACTTTGACACCGTGCGCTTGCTGGCCCACGCCCAGCAAGACGCTTATGCCTTGGGCATTCACCCGCTCTACACCCCCCAAGCCACCGAGGCGCATGTGGCACAACTCGATGCGGCGCTGCACACCCACCGCCACGACCCACGTTTGGTGGCCGTGGGTGAAATTGGCCTCGATGGTTTTGTGCCTGAGCTCAACATCCCCGAAGCACTGGCCCAGCAGCAACGCTTTTACAAAGCCCAACTCAAGCTCGCGCAGCAACACCAGCTGCCCGTCATCTTGCATGTGCGCCGCAGTGCCGACCTGCTGCTGAAAGGGTTGCGCGACACGCCGGTGGTGGGCGGCATAGCCCATGCGTTCAATGGCAGCGTGCAACAAGCACAAGCCTTCATCGCCTTGGGCTTCAAGCTCGGCTTTGGCGGCGCACTGACCTATGACCGCGCCTTGCAACTGCGCCGCTTGGCCACCGAGCTGCCGCTCTCAGCCATCGTGCTCGAAACCGATGCACCCGACATTCCCCCGCATTGGCTGTACACCACCGCCGAGCAACGCGCTGCAGGCCAACCCCAAGGCCGCAACGAACCCGCCGAGCTACCGCGCATCGCCCAAGTGCTGGCCGAGCTGCGCGGCATTCCCTTAGAAGCGCTGGCCGCTGCCACCAGCGCCAATGCGCGAGAAGCCTTGCCACGCCTACAATGAAGGCGTGACTTCCTCCATCCTCAACGCTGACCTGCACTGCCACTCCGTGGTCTCGGATGGCACGCTCACACCTGAGCAGTTAGCTGCTCGTGCCAAAGCCAATGGTGTCGAGTTATGGGCCTTGACCGACCACGACGAAGTGGGCGGCCAAGACCGCGCACTCGCTGCAGCGCAGGCCGCTGGTATGAAGTACCTGACAGGCGTGGAAATCTCCATCACCTTCGCCAACAAAACCGTGCACATCGTGGGCCTCGGTTTTGACGCGCATGACGAGCAGCTCCAAAAAGGCCTACTCCAAACACGCGGTGGTCGCGGCGAGCGTGCCAAAGAAATGTCAGAAGGCCTAGCCAAAGTTGGCATTCACGGCGCGTACGAAGGCGCCCTGAAATACGCAGGCAACCATGAGCTGATTTCTCGCACCCACTTCGCCCGCTTCCTCGTTGAAACCGGCGCCTGCCAAGACACCAACGAGGTGTTTCGTCGCTTCTTGACCGAAGGCAACCCTGGCTTTGTGCCTCACCGCTGGGCCTCGCTCAAAGACGCGGTGCAATGGATCGTGCAAGCCAAAGGCATGGCAGTCATTGCTCACCCAGCACGTTACGGCTTCACGCCCAACGAGGAGTTTGCGCTGTTCACCGAATTCAAAAACCACGGCGGTCAAGGCGTCGAAGTGGTCACGGGCAGTCACTCGGTAGCTGAATATGTGACCTATGCCGACATGGCCAAAGAGTTTGATTTATTTGCCTCACGCGGCAGCGATTTCCACAGCCCCGACGAAAGTCGCATTGACCTTGGCACCCTGCCTTGGCTGCCAGGCCAACTCACCCCTGTGTGGGAAGTACTGGCTGACCGCATTCAATAAGCGCATTCCCTTCACAACTCAGTGGTGCTGGCCACCACACTTGCTCACTTTTCGGCTTACCCGCTCATGGCTCAGTTTCTTCAAGTCCACCCTGATAACCCACAACCCCGCTTGCTCAAGCAAGCCGTGCAACTGCTGGAGCGCGGCGGCATCGTGGCCGTGCCCACCGACTCCAGCTACGCCTTGGTCTGCCACTTGGACGACAAAGCCACTGTGGAGCACATGCGCCGTATTCGCCAAGTCGACGACAAGCACCACCTCACCTTGATGTGCCGCGACTTGTCTGAGCTGGCCAACTACGCCAAGGTCGACAACCGCCAATACCGCTTGCTCAAAGCAGCCACGCCCGGTGCTTACACCTTCATCTTGGAAGCCACCAAAGAAGTGCCCCGCCGCGTCAGCCACCCACAGCGCAAAACCATTGGCCTGCGCGTGCCGCTGAACAAAACCTTGCTCGACTTGCTCGAACTCCACGGCGCACCACTGCTCGCCACCACGCTCATCCCCCCCGGCGAGACCGAACCGATGAACGATGCCGAAGCCATTCGCGACCGCTTTGAGCACGACCTCGCCGCCGTGATTGATGCAGGCGCCTGTGCACTCGAACCCACCACCGTGGTGGACCTCACCCCCATGGACGGCGGCGGCGACCCCGAGGTCATCCGCGAAGGACGCGGCCCACTGAGCACTTTGGGCCTGTAAGCCGCTCCGCAGCTAGACCCAAAGTGTTGAATGCGACAATGACGTTGTGAATTTCCCTGACCTGATTCAAACCATTCTTATTTACGGCCTGCCCGTGGTGTTTGCCATCACGCTGCACGAAGCTGCCCACGGCTATGTCGCGCACTTACGCGGCGACAACACGGCTTGGATGATGGGCCGCGTGACGCTCAACCCCATGCCGCACATCGACCCCATGGGCACACTGGTCATGCCCATCGTGTTGTTTTTGGCCACGGGTGGTAACTTTCTATTTGGTTACGCGCGCCCTGTGCCTGTCAATTTTGGCCGTTTGCACCATCCCAAACGCGACATGATTTGGGTGGCGCTGGCTGGCCCTGCCATCAACTTCCTGCAAGCCTTTGTGTGGGCCTTCGCCATGTACGGCTTGATTGCTGCGGGTGTGGAAGAACGCTATTTCATTGAGGTTTGCAAAGCCGGTGTGAAGGTGAACGCCGTCATGTTTGCCTTTAATTTGTTCCCGCTGCCACCGCTCGACGGGGGTCGCATCGTGGTGGGCTTGCTGCCTTGGAAGCAAGCCGTGTGGTTCTCACGCGTCGAGCCTTATGGCTTTTACATCGTGATGGCCTTGGTGGTGTTGAAAGTCGTCGACAGCTTGTGGATGGCACCCATCATGACCCTGACCTTTGAGTTGCTGAGCCTCATGCTCAGTCCATTTGAATTTTTACTGAAGCCTTGAACATGAAAGAACGCGTTCTCTCCGGCATGCGCCCCACGGGTGCTTTGCATTTAGGCCACTACCACGGCGCTTTGAAAAACTGGGTGCGTTTGCAGTCTCAGATGGATTGCTTCTACTTCGTGGCCGACTGGCACGCCCTGACCACGCACTACGAAAACCGTGAGGTGATTGAGAAGAACGTGTACGAGATGGTGATCGACTGGCTCGCCGCCGGCCTAGACCCCAACGCTTGCACCATCTTCTTGCAAAGCCGCATTCCTGAGCATGCCGAGTTGTTCACGCTCTTGGCCATGGGTACACCGCTGGGTTGGTTGGAACGCGTGCCCACCTACAAAGACCAACAAGAAAAACTCAAGGACAAAGACTTGGCCACCTATGGCTTCTTGGGTTACCCCTTGCTACAAGCCGCAGACATCTTGATTTACAAAGCCAAGCATGTGCCAGTGGGCGAAGACCAAGCCAGCCATGTGGAGCTGACGCGCGAAGCCGCGCGCCGTTTCAATCACCTCTATGGCCGCGAAATCAACGCCGAAGAAAAAGTGCAGGCTTCGCTGGCCAAACTTCCCAAAGACAGCATCAAACGCTTTGAGAAGTCCCGCAAGGCCTACCAAGAAACAGGAGACGCCAAAGCCATGGAAGGTGCGCTCGGCTACATCGCTTCAGCGCCCGAACTCGACGGGCAAGACCGCGAGCGCTTGGAAGGCTACTTCAAAGGCACAGGCAAAGTCATCTTGACCGAACCCCACGCACTGCTGACCGAAGCCAGCAAGCTGCCGGGCCTGGACGGCGCCAAGATGAGCAAGAGCTACAACAACTCGATTGCCATTCGCGAAGACCGCGCCACGATTGAGCAAAAGGTCAAGCGCATGCCCACCGACCCCGCGCGCCAAAAACGCACCGACGTGGGCAACCCCGACAAATGCCCTGTGTGGCAATTCCACATGGTCTACAGCGATGCGGCCCAACGTGAATGGGTGACGCAAGGCTGCAAAACAGCTGGCATTGGTTGCTTGGAATGCAAACAACCCATCATCGAAGCCATCTTGCGCGAGCAGCAACCCATGCTCGAGCGTGCTGAGCCCTACATCAGCAACCCGAAAATTGTGCGTGAGATTGTGGACGCAGGTACTGAAAAAGCTCGTAAAACAGCGCGGGAAACCATGCAGGATGTTCGCTCCGCAATGGGGCTAAACTACTAATATTGATTCAGGAGTAATAAAAATGAGTATGTACATCATTGACGACCATCCTTTGGTTCGCCAAGCCATCGCCATGTTGTTGCGCCGTATGCGTCCCGCATCGAAAGTCATCGAATTAGAAAAGTTCAGCGAATTGCAAGCTGCCATCATCAAAAACGGTGAGCCTGAGCTGTTTGTGCTCGACTTGTTGTTGCCTGGCGTGAAAGGCACCTCAGCCGTCAAAGACATCAAGACCATGTATGGCACTGTACCTTTGGCTGTGATTTCTTCGATGCCTGCTGGCGAAGCTGAAGAGACCTGTATCGAAGCTGGTGCTGACATTTACATCGAGAAGTCCACCCCTGCCAACGAAATTTCTGCTGCCATCCATGGCTTGTTTGCGGCTGAAAACGGCGACGAAGAAGCTGTGGTGGCTGTGGGCGAGACCAAGCTGTCTAAGCGTCAAAAACAACTCATCGTCATGCTGGACCGTGGTTTGAGCAACCGCGATATTGCCGCCGAGTTGGAGATCAGCGAACACACGGTCAAAGTTCACTTGTGGCGTTTGTTCCGTCGCTTGGATGTGAAGAGTCGCACCCAAACACTGCACTTTGCCCGCATGAACGGTTTGCTGTAACTAGCTAACACCCATCAAACAAAGGCCCCGCAGTTTTTGACTGCGGGGCCTTTGTCATTGCGCAAACCTAAAAGTAAATTCAGGCGTGCGTTTTAAGCGTGTGATTTACGGCGTCGTCTGCAAGGTGTCACGCACCATCAAGTTCAGGCCTTTGCTGCCGGGCTTCACGGGCGTGAGGCTCACGCCATAGTCACCCGCTTGCGCAACCGCTTGACCGCTCTTTGAAATGCGAACACGCACAGTCACCTCGTCCATGCCCGAGAGCTTGGCGCTAGGGTTCATAGCGGTGCTGTCGTCGAGCACAAAGTCAAAAGGCAATTTATCCGCAGTGGTGCGCACGATAGCCACAGGCATGCGTGAGCCGGCCACTGGTGTGGCGTACACAAACACGGTGTCTGTAGGTGCTACCAAGCCTTGAAGCTCTTTGACCAAGGTCACGCGGCCACTGATGCTGCTAGTGGCCATGGCAACCTTGCTAGCTTGCGTTTCAACTGCACTGACAGCGCGTGGCGGAATGGCCGGTAAACCCATCTTGCTACGGGCTTCTGCAATGGCACGGTCTAGCTCGGGTGCATCGGGTGAATCAGCGGACACCACTTCTCGGGCACGCTCCCAGTAGCGCAAGGCGGTATTGAAATTCATCTCGGCATACGACGCACTGCCAGCCAAGAACAAGGCGTTCAAGTGGTGGGGATCAGCTGTGAGCACACGTTGAATGATGGACCAAGGCTCACCCGCAAAGCTGCCGCCATTTTTTTGCGCCAACACTTCGGCACGCTCAATAGACAGGTTGTCATCACGGCTCAGCGCCAAGGCTTTGGCATAAGCCTCTGCAGACTCTTCAAAGTGTCCACGTGCACGCTGAACGCGCCCCAGCATGACCCAGCCTTCCATGCTGTTGGGTTCGTCTTGCAAACGGCGCGTGAGTGCAGTGGCCATTTCGGTCAACTTCTCGGGGGTGACTTCGGCAGATGAATCCACACCTTGCTTCAAAGCCATGGGATCGAGCGCGGCGGGTTCGCCCAACACGCTGTACATCAGCAGGGACGACACAGGCACCACAAACACCAACAAGGCAATACTCAGCCAAGGCTTGCGCCACAACGCGGCACCAGACGCAGAGGGCAAATTCGACACATGAGGGGTTGCCTTATCGGTCAGACCATCGACACCGACATCGGCCAACAAGCGTTGCGACAGTTCGTCACGCGCGGCTTTGAGCTCTTCATAGCTCAAGTTACCCATCACAAACTCGCGGTCGAGTTCGGCCATTTGGTCGCGGTACACCGCGGCATTGGCTTGTGCGGGGTGGTTGATGGCATCGGCTTGGCTGGCAGCCAAACGTGCGCCCTGTTGCGAGCCACGCCACAGCGCCACGCTCAACACAATCAACACCAAGGCCATCATGGCCACGGCGACATAAATAAAAGCGAGTGCGGGATTCACATCAACCTTTCAACAGTTGCTTGGCGCGTTCGCGTTCGTCGTCCGTCATGGCGACAGGTGCAGCCAAAGCGCGACGTTGACGCAAGTACACACCCAAGAAAATAGCGGCGACGACCAGCAACAAAAACGGACCAAACCACAACACCCAAGTCAAAGGCTTGACCTCGGGGCGATACAGCACAAAGTCGCCATAACGCGACACCAGAAAATCTTTCACCTCTTGATCAGACTTGCCCGAGCGAATCAGCTCGCGCACTTCGTTACGCAGGTCGTCGGCCAACTCGGCGTGCGAGGAAGCCAAGGATTCGTTTTGGCACACCATGCAACGCAACTCTTGCGAGATGTCCACTAAGCGAGCTTCGAGTTTCGGGTCTTCCGCCATGAGTGGCGCTTCACGCCCCACCACCAAGCCTGAAGACGCAGCCATTGCTGGCTCAAGAGCCAACGAAGCAGACGTTGCTTGCGCCAAAGCTGCCTGCGGGGTGAACCAGATCGCCATTGAAACGCTGAGCGCATAAACGCAACTCAAGGCGCCATTCATCCACACACGTTTCATGATTTGTTCAACTCCGCAATCAAAGGCAAGATTTTTTCAGCCAGCAACGCGGGCGTGACCGCACCGACAAACTTGTAGCGAATCACACCGGCCTTGTCGATGACGTAGGTCTCGGGCACGCCATACACACCGTAGTTGATGCCCACGCGGCCATCGAGGTCCATGACGGAGGTCACATAAGGGTTGCCATGACGCTTGAGCCAGACTTGACTGCGCTCGCGTGCGAGCTTGAGCTTCTCTTCAAACGGCGCTTTGTAGGCGGCGTCTTGCGGTTGAATTTCTTTGTAGCTCAAACCCACGATCGGCACTTGATTCTTCTCAGAAAACGCCACCAGCACGGGGTGTTCTTCGCGGCAGGCTACACACCAAGTGGCCCACACATTGAGCATCCACACTTGGCCTTGCATGTCGATGGGTGAAAACTTGGCGTCGCCCGGTTCAAGCGTGAACAAGGTGAAATGTGGCGCAGGCTTACCAATCAAGGGCGATGGGATTTCACGCGGGTCGCGCTTCAAGCCCACGGCCAAAAAAACCACGAGGCCGATGAACAGCACCAGCGGAATCAAAACCTTTTTCATTTGCGGTATCTCCGGTCGAGCGCCGCCAACACGCCACCCAACACCATCAACAGCACGCCACCCCACAGCCACGGCACAAAGGGCTTGTAGTACACGCGCATGCTCCACTCGGTGCGTGCGTCGTCCAGCGGCTCGCCCAATGACACATACAAATCGCGCATGAAGCCCGAATCAATGCCAGCTTCTGTCATGGCCATGGCAGATGAGAAATAGCGACGTTTTTCAGGCTGCAGAATTTCGATGATCTTGTCGTTGCGCAGCACTTGCACATCGGCACGCACGGCCTTGTAGTTGGGGCCGCGCACTTCGTCGAGCGAGTTCAAGCGGAAGGTGTAGGGCGCAATCGTCACCACGTCACCAATGTGCATACGCACATCACGCTCCACCTCGTAGCACTTGACGCCGGTGATGCCGATGACCAACACTGCCATTCCGAAGTGGGCGATGTGTTGCCCCCAAAAGGAGGCGCCAATACGGCCAGGCTTGTGCAAACGCTCTAACACTTGCTGGGCTGTGCCCAAGGCCACCCAACAACCGAGGAACAAACCAAACGCAGCGCCGATGGACCAGCCACCCAACACGAATGGCAACAGCACCGCCAAGGCAGCCGCACCCGCAAACGTCCAACGCAGCTTGTGCGCAATCTCACGCACATTGGCATCACGCCAACGCGCCACAGAACCCGGAATCATCAAAAACACGGTAGGCACGAGCAGCGGTGCAAACACCGCATTGAAATAAGGCGGGCCCACCGACAGCTTGCCCATGTTGAGCGCGTCAATGATGAGCGGGTAAATCGTGCCCAGCAATACAGCTGCTGTGGCGACCACCAGCAACACACTGTTGGCCAACAAGAACGATTCACGCGACACCAGCTCCATGCGGCCACCCAAGGCCACGCGTGGCGCACGCCAAGCGAACAGCGTGAGCGAAGCGCCCACCACCACCGCCAAGAAGACCAAAATAAACACACCGCGCTTAGGGTCAGACGCAAATGCATGAACTGAAGTCAACACGCCTGAGCGAACCAAAAACGTGCCCAGCAGCGACAACGAGAACGCCGCAATGGCCAGCAACACAGTCCAAGCCTTAAAGCTGCCGCGCTTCTCTGTGACCATCAGCGAGTGAATGAGTGCTGTGCCGACCAACCAAGGCATGAGCGAAGCGTTTTCTACCGGGTCCCAAAACCACCAGCCGCCCCAGCCGAGTTCGTAATACGCCCACCAAGAACCGAGGCCAATGCCAAAGGTCAAGAAAGTCCAAGCCACCACCGTCCATGGACGCGACCAGCGTGCCCAAGCAGCATCCAAACGACCGCTCATCAGGGCAGCTACCGCAAATGCAAACGCCACAGCCATGCCCACATAGCCCATGTAGAGCATGGGCGGGTGAATGACCAAACCTGGGTCTTGCAAAAGCGGATTCAAATCTTTACCGTCCAAAGCCGCAGGCAACAAACGCTCAAACGGGTTGGAGGTGGTCAAGATGAAGAGTAAAAAGCCAACCGAAATCAAACCCAACACGCCAATCACCCGCGCCACCATATCGAGTGGCAAGCTGCGCGAGAACACCGCCACGGCCACCGTCCACAACGACAGCAACAACACCCAAAGCAAGAGTGAGCCTTCATGGCCACCCCACACTGCAGCAAATTGGTAGGGCTTGGGCAACAAGGAGTTGGAGTGCTGCGACACGTACAACACTGAGAAATCGTTGTTCAAAAATGCCGACGCCAATGCACCGAAAGCAAACGCCACCAACACAAACTGCAAAGCCGCTGTTGGTCGGGCCAATGATTGCAAGGTGACTTGCGTTTGCGGATTGCGCACCAAAGTGCCTGCAATGGGCAGCACGCCCTGCATCACCGCCACCAAGGCGGCCAGCATGAGCGCGAAATTACCGAGTTCTGGAATCATGGGTTGCCTTTGATGGGGGCTGGCGTTTGCACAGACTTGGCAGCTTTGGCAGCCGCCGCTTCGTCCATCGCGTGTTGGGCTTCAGGTGGCATGTAGTTTTCGTCATGCTTCGCCAGCACTTCGCTGGCCACGAACATGCCGTCGTCACCCAGTTTGCCCTGCGACACCACGCCTTTGCCTTCTTTGAACAAATCAGGCAACAGGCCCACATAGGTCACGGGCATTTCATGCACGGTGTCGGTGATGACAAAGCGCACGGTGTTGCCATCGCGCACCAGGCTGCCCTCTTTCACCATGCCACCTGCTCGGAAGGTACGCCCCTTGGGGGCTTCACCCTTGCTCACTTGCGTGGGCGTGAAGAAGAACACCAAATTACTTTGAAAGGCATTCAGCACAAAAGCTGCTGCTGCGCACAACACCACAATGCCAGCAGCAATCAGTGCAAATCGTTTGGTTCTGGGTTTCATCACATCAATTCCTCAACAGGTGACTCTTTGGCGAGCAATTGAGCCACAGCCTGCTCGGCTTTCAATTGATTCAACACAACACGGTGCGCCCAGCGGGCTTGCCAAACTTCCACGGCCAAGAGCAACGCCGTCACACCCACGCTGCCCCACACATACACGGCGTAGCCGCCCATGGCCCAAAACTGGCTCCAGCTTTCCCACCTCATGGCTTCACCTCTTCGAGTTCGTGCACCCAAGTGGCGTGGCTCTCGCGCTGCAAGATGAGCGTGCGCACGCGATATAGAACCAGCGCCACGGTATAGAACCAAAACGCCAAAGCCATGAGCAACATGCTCCAGAGCATGATGGCTGCCATGCTTGAGCCTTGCGTCACCGACACCGAAGCGCCTTGGTGCAAGGTGTTCCACCACTTCACCGAAAAGTAAATGATGGGCACGTTGATCGCACCCACGATGGCAATCAGTGCACCGGCGCGGTCGCTGCGGCGTGTGTCGTCAATGGCCGACGTCAAGGCGATGTAGCCCAAGTACAAGAAAAACAAAATCAGCTCAGACGTGAGGCGAGCATCCCACACCCACCAAGCACCCCACATGGGCTTGCCCCAAAGTGCGCCGGTCCACAGCGACAGAAAAGCAAACAGTGCACCGGTGGGGGCCAAAGCGCGCGTCATCATGCCCGACAGGCGTGTGTTGAAGGTCAGGCCCAACACGCTCCAAAACGCCATGGCCAAGTAAATGACCATCGACATCCAGCTCGCAGGCACATGCACGAAGATGATGCGGTAGCCCTCGCCTTGCTGAAAATCCGTGGGGGCCACAGCAAAGCCCAGCCACATGCCCACCAGCATCAGCAAGGTTGCTAATGCAGCAAACCAAGGCCACGCCTTGCCCGCCAAACCATAAAAGGTTTGCGGTGCTGCGTAATAAAACCAATTGATATTCTTCATTCCAACGCGATCCGTAAAGCCGCTGCACATGCAAACGGGCTGAAAAAGGCTGCAGGCAACAGCATGGCCATCAAGATCGACAAATGCGCCTGCGCTCCCAAACCACTGGCTTGCGCCTCAACTGCGCCAGCACCAAACACCAACACAGGGATGAACAAAGGCAACACCAACAGCGAGAGCAACACCCCGCCGCCACGCACACCCAAAGTCAACGCAGCACCAATGCCGCCCACCAAAGACAAAACGGGAGTGCCCAACAACAGGGCCAAAGTGAGGGTCATCAGGGCATCGGCCGAGAGGTCAAATTGCAGCCCTAAAACTGGAGCCAATAATACCAACGGCACCCCTGAGACCAGCCAGTGCGCCAAGAGTTTGGCACTGATCAGTAAGGGCATTGGCGTAGGCGACAAAGCCATTTGTTCCAGCGTGCCGTCGCGGTAATCCGCCTCAAACAAACGCTGCAAGGCCAGCATGCTCGACAGCAACGCGCCCACCCACAGCACGCCGGGGGCCACCAAGCGCAAGGTATTCAACTCAGGGCCAATGCCCAACGGAAACAAGGCGGCCACCACCACAAAGAAAAACACCGCCGTCAGCACCTCGCTCTTGCGGCGCATGGCCAAGAGCAAATCGCGCCGCAACACGGCCATGAACGCGCCGCCACTCATGCCACGCCTCTCAATCGGTAAGTTTGCACATCGACCGATGTGCCATTGGCGTTGGTCAGTGCCACAGGCTGATGACTGGTGAACAACACCATGCCGCCGTTGGTCACATGCTCGGCCAACAAACCACGCAGGCCGTCAACCGCTTTCACATCCAAAGCCACAAAGGGCTCGTCCAACACCCACAACGGGGCTTGGCTGGCCAACAAACGGGCCAAAGCCGTGCGACGCTTTTGGCCTTGCGACATCACGCGCAGCGGCAAGTGCTCGCGCCCGCGCAAACCCATACGGGCCAAAGCCACCAAGGCTTGCTGCTGGCTGAGGGTGCGGCCAGACACGGCGGCATCTGACATGAGGTTTTCCAAAGCGCTTAACTCTTCTTTGAGCGACAAGCCGTGACCCAAATAAAACAGTGATGAACGAAATGCAGCGGCATTTTGTTGAATAGTTTTGTCGTGCCAGCACACCTCGCCCGCATCGGCAGGTGACAAACCACACACGATGCGCAGCAAACTGGTTTTACCCACGCCGTTGTCACCCTCTAGGTGCAAGGCTTGACCCGCTTTCAGCTCGAAACTGACTTCGGCAAACAGCGGCTTATTGCCACGGCTGCATGAGAGATTAGAAATGCGCAGCATGGTTTAAATGAAGGTCCCTGCGCAGGTCAGCACTTGGCCGCCCGTGCTCATCTTGAAACGCGCAATGCCGGCGCTGCGCGTGGTGTTGACACCGCCAAGGTCGAGCTTGCGCACACCGCGCGCGCGCAACTCTTCGATGCCTTTCCACAAAATCAAATTGTGGGCATGCAAGTCGCGGCCTGCGTCGCTGGTCCAACCCACTTGGTAGGTGGCCGCCTCGCCATGAATCAAAAACATCATGCCCGCCACGCGATCGCGGCCCACGTCGGCACGCATGGTCAAAATAGTTTTGGCAGGTTGTTGGCGCGATGGCACATACAAGTCGAAGAAGTGCAAGGGCAAGCCATGCAAGCCGCGTTGCTCACGTTGCTGCATTTCAGCGTCCAAAAGCCAACGGTATTGGCCCGCATTCGTGCCCACGCGGTGAACGGTGAGCTCAGAGTTTTCAGCGCCTCCCAAGCGGTGACGCCAGCGCTTATCCAACTGCGCGCGCAACTCGTCCATCGACAAGGTGAGGTCAAGCATCACCGTGCTGTGCCCTGTCATCACACGACGCCAGCGCGAGAGGCCCAACTCGGGGCCTTGTGCTTCGAGCGGCGTGAACGCGACCACCCGCAGGTTTTTCAAAGGAATGGTTTGCTTGAGCGCTTTGTAAACACGCGCTTTGTCAGCACCCGACAAGGGCTGAAGCCACACTGGCCCCAGCGAACAAAGTGCCATATTGGCCAAGCCGCCCACCATGCGGCGCACGATGAATTGCGCCAAGGCCACAGGTGCGCCGTCTTGTTCGACATAAGCGCGCAACACCCCCACGCCCAGCGTTTT
This sequence comes from Limnohabitans sp. TS-CS-82, assembly GCF_002943475.1. Lineage (NCBI taxonomy): Bacteria > Pseudomonadati > Pseudomonadota > Betaproteobacteria > Burkholderiales > Comamonadaceae > Limnohabitans > Limnohabitans sp. TS-CS-82. The sequence continues at coordinate 64,205 of NZ_PTQX01000018.1, forward strand.
CATGCATGCGCCATAGGCCCAGTCTTGCTGCAAGGGTGCAGTGGCGGCGGCATGGTGTGCGTCCCACTCGGGATAGCTCAGGGTGTCCCAGTTGACTTTCATGCGCCTAAAATCCTCACACCATGTTGAACAAACTTCGCCTTCGCCGACAAGCCGAGACCGTGATGGGTCATCGCTTGGAAGAACCCCGCCTCACGCTGGTGTTTGTGCTGTGGGTGTTTGTGTATGTGGGTTTGCCCCTGCTGGTCATCAGCAGCGTGGTGGATTTGCTCATTCAGCAAATCACGGGCAACTGCACCGGTTTTTGGTGCTGGTTTTAAAGACTGAGCCATCGTTGTCTGCACGGCCTCAACGGGGCACGCTGCAAGGCCCTGTGATGTTCATGCGCACTTTTTTGCCCATGTAGGTGGTGTCGTGATACGCCGTCACGACCACCGTGGCTTGATCGATGCGAATCTCTGACTCTGCACCTGTCACCTTGTGTTTGCGAAACGCCCCCATTTCTTTGGCAGTCGTTAAGTTTTTGCCCGTGTACTCTTCGGTGGCCAAGCTATTGGCCACCAACAAATAGGGCTCGGGGCCATTCATCTTTAAGAAGATGTTTTTGCCCAAGGATTGAATTTCAATCACCACTTTTTGTGGCTTGATCTTCACGTCCTCCATCGCGGGAATGCTGGCCTCCACCTCGCAAGGCATTTTGAAAGTCTGCGCAAAAGCGGGGCTGGCTAACAAGGCTGCGGTAAACAGCACGGCATGTGCCAAACGGGTGGGATTCATCGTCATGGTTCCCATTCTAAGAAGGCTGAGACGGCGCATCCGTCTTGCGATGCGCCACCCGTTGAGCCCGGTAAATGCCCGAGTGACCCGAGCAGACATAGCTCATCACACAAGCCAACGCGGCAAACACGCCGATCTCTGCACCAAACAACTCCATCGCCATCAGGGTTGACGCAATGGGGGTGTTGGCGGCCCCGGCAAACACCGCCACAAAACCCACCGCGGCCAGCAGTGCAAACGGCACATCCAGCAACGGCGCCAAGGCATTGCCCAGTGTGGCGCCAATGTAGAACAAAGGCGTCACTTCGCCACCCTTGAAGCCTGAACCCAGCGACGCGATGGTGAACACCATCTTGCCCAAAAAGTCAGTCGGTGCGAGGGGATGGGCAAATGCCTCCACCATCACGGGAATGCCCAAACCGATGTAGCGGTCAAAGCTGCCCCACATCACCACAGCCGCAATCACGGCGCCGCCCAACAAGGGGCGCAGCGGTGCATAGGCGATGTGCTTTTTCATCACAGCACTCAGCGCATGTGTGCCATCGGCAAACACCTTGCCAGCCAAACCAAACACAGCACCCGCCACCACCATGGCTGCCAGCAACCATGCGGAGATTTGTGGCACCAAGCCCACTTCGTATTGCGTGTGTTGCACACCCCACAACAAACCCACTTGGTCAGCCACCACCGCTGCAATCACGCAAGGCAGCAAAGCATCAAGGCGCATGCGACCAATGGCCAGCACCTCTAGCGCAAACACGGCGCCCGCCAATGGCGTGCCAAACACAGAGGCAAAGCCAGCACTGATACCGGCCATCAACACCATGCGACGGTCCACATGATTGAGTTTGAAAAAGTGTGTGAGTTGGTCAGCCAACGCACCGCCCATTTGTACAGCCGTGCCTTCGCGGCCCACCGATGCGCCAAACAAATGGGAAATGACGGTGCCGCCCAACACAAAAGGGGCCATGCGCAAAGGCACCACCTTTTGAGGATCGTGAATTTCGTCAATCAACAAATTGTTGCCAGCCTCCACGTGCTGGCCAAACTTGAGATACAGCCAGCCCACACAGAAGCCAGCCACAGGCAAACACCAGATGAGCCAGCGGTTGGCTTCGCGCGTTTGAGTGGCCCAATCGAGGGCAAAGAGGAACAGGGCTGAGGCAGAGCCAGCAAGAGCCGCCACCACCGTCGCCAAAGCCACCCACTTCGCCACGTAGCGCAGGAGGTCTAGCTTGGAAGATGGCGCAAGATGCGGCATGGGTCGCCCTGTAAGACTGACAGCCGAATATGAAAAAAGCCGTTCAATGACGAACGGCTTTTTAAGGTGCTTGTTAGGCTTGGCGGAGAAGGAGGGATTCGAACCCTCGGTAGGGTCGCCCCTACGCTTGATTTCGAGTCAAGTACATTCGACCACTCTGCCACTTCTCCTGATTCGGTGTCGTTTGTCGAAGCCGCAATTCTATCAGGGGCGACGTGCGCCAGCGCCGCCCAAGGGCTGCACCACCACACCCGCTCCCGCAGGTGCACCGCTTGTGCTGCCAACAGGGCTGACAGTCATCGACGCCAATGAGCCACTGAACAAACCACTGTCTTCAATCTCAATCGTCGCGGACCGGTCTGCGCGTGTGAACACCAACAAGCTCTTCTTGCCACGCACCGAGGCCACCATGGTCCAACCTTGGCGAGGCAACTGCTCGGCATAGAAGTTGTAGCTGGCGTTGGCATCGTTGGGCAGCTCAAACACCGCACGGCCCAACCAACCTTCACCCACACCAAAAATCAGCGATTCTGCGGTGCGTAGCTTGGTGCCTGTGGGCATGGGCATGCGGCCAAATTGGTCCATGCTGGGGCGTTGCGCATTGTCCGCATTGCTTTGTGCGTCATTGGTGGTGCCGCAGGCGGTCAGCAACGCTGTGACCAGCAAGAGAAATATTTTTTTCACAGCGTTCATTCCTTCAAGTTTTGCGAACTGTATCAGCCGCGCAGCTCTGCCACGCCACCCATGTAGGGACGCAGCGCTTCAGGCACACGAATGCTGCCATCGGCTTGTTGGTAGTTTTCCAACACAGCCACCAAGGTGCGGCCCACGGCAAGGCCTGAACCGTTCAAGGTGTGCACGAGCTCGTTCTTGCCTTGGGCATTTTTGAAACGCGCTTGCAAGCGACGGGCTTGGAAGGCTTCGCAGTTCGACACCGAGCTGATTTCGCGGTAGGTGTTTTGCGCAGGCAACCACACTTCGAGGTCGTGCGTCTTGGTCGCGCCAAAGCCCATGTCGCCGGTGCACAGCAACATCACGCGGTAAGGCAAGCCGAGCTTTTGCAACACAGCTTCGGCGTGGCCTGTCATGTCTTCCAAGGTTTCGTAGCTCTTGTCGGGGTGCACGATTTGCACCATCTCGACTTTGTCGAACTGATGCTGGCGAATCAAACCACGTGTGTCACGACCTGCACTGCCCGCCTCGGAGCGGAAGCAAGGTGTGTGTGCAGTGAGCTTGATGGGCAATTCGTTTTCGGCCAACACCACGTCGCGTACGAAGTTGGTCAACGGCACTTCGCTGGTAGGAATCAGGTAGAGCGCAGCGCTTTCGCTGGTGGCTTCGCCTTCTTGGCCGCCCTTCTTGGCGGCAAACAAGTCTTCTTCAAACTTGGGCAACTGACCTGTGCCTTTGAGGCTGTCGGCATTCACGATGTAAGGCGTGTAGCACTCGGTGTAACCGTGCTCTTGGGTTTGCACATCGAGCATGAACTGCGCAAGCGCGCGGTGCATGCGGGCGATTTGGCCCTTCATCACCGTAAAGCGTGAACCCGAGAGCTTGACGCCCATTTCGAAGTCGAGGCCCAAAGGCTCGCCCAAGTCGACGTGGTCTTTGGGTTCGAAACCCAAGGGGGCGGGCTCGGTGCCTGTGGGGCTCCAGCTGCGCAGCACCACGTTGCCGTGTTCGTCCTCACCGGCAGGCACGCTGTCGTGCGGCAGGTTAGGTACGGCGAGCAACAAGGTTTGCAGCTCGGCTTGTAACGCGTCCAAGCGCACAGCCGAAGTGTCGAGTTCGGTTTTGATGTCGGCCACTTGTGTCATCACCCCATCGGCGCTCTCGCCTTTGGCTTTGAGCATGCCGATTTGTTTAGACAGCGCATTGCGGCTGGCTTGCAACTCTTCGGTGCGGGTCTGCAGTGTTTTGCGCTCAGCTTCTAAAGCTTGGTACGCATCCACATTCAAGAACGCTTGTGGGTTCTTGCGCTTTTCGAGTTTGGCAATGACGCTGGGCAGGTCGCGGCGCAGTTGGTTGATGTCGAGCATTGATTTCAGTCCTTTTATTTCAGTCCCTTGGGCAAGGGAAACTTGATGGTTTCTTCCACACCATCGAGGGTTCGTACAGACACGGCGCCCAAGGCGCGCATGCGGGCAATGACTTGTTGCACCAAGATGTCGGGCGCCGAGGCACCAGCGGTCAGGCCCACGCGGGTCACGCCCTCGAACCATTCTTCTTTGAGTTCGTCGGCGTTGTCGATCATGTAGCTTTGCGTGCCCGATCGCTGCGCCACATCGCGCAAGCGGTTGCTGTTGGAGCTGGTGGGGCTGCCCACCACGATGACCAATTCGACCTCGTTACTCAACACTTTCACCGCGTCTTGGCGGTTTTGGGTGGCGTAGCAAATGTCTTGCATCTTGGGCTTGCGAATGTTCGGGAAACGCGCCACCACAGCTTCGGTGATGAGGGCCGCGTCGTCCACGCTGAGCGTGGTTTGCGTGACCACGGCCAAACGCTCGGTTTGCTTCGGGCTGACGCGGGCAACATCGGCCACGTCTTCCACCAAGTAAATGCCGTCGAGCAACTGGCCCATCGTGCCTTCAACTTCGGGGTGGCCTTTGTGGCCAATCATGATGAACTCGAAGCCTTCTTTGTGCAGCTTGGCCACTTCCACGTGCACCTTGGTCACCAGTGGGCACGTGGCGTCAAACACGGTAAAGCCACGTCGCGCTGCTTCTTCTTCCACAGCCTTAGGCACGCCGTGGGCGCTAAACACCAACGTTGCACCTGGGGGGACATCGGCCAAATCTTCGATGAAGATCGCGCCGCGGTTTTTGAGGTCGGCCACCACAAAGGTGTTGTGCACGATTTCGTGGCGCACATACACAGGCGAGCCAAACTTCTCGAGTGCACGATCGACGATGTCGATGGCGCGGTCCACGCCCGCGCAAAAGCCACGCGGCGCAGCGAGGACAATTTCTTGCAAGCTGTTATTGCTCATGGCGATTTACAAAATGCCGATGACGTGCACTTCAAACGTCACAGGCTGGTTGGCCAGTGGGTGGTTGAAGTCAAACAGCACTTGGTCGTCGGTGACTTGCTGCACCGCGCCCGCAAATGAACCTTGGCCGTTGGGCGCAGGAAACTGCACCACATCGCCCACGTTGTATTGCTCATCAGGGTCACCGAATTCTTTGAGCAAGCTCTTGCTCACCCATTGCTGCATGTCGGGGTTGCGCTCACCAAAGGCCAAGCCAGCGGCCAGCTCAAACGTGGTGTGTGCGCCTTCTTCGAGCCCCATCAAACGTTGCTCCAAGGCGGGCGACAGCTCACCCGAGCCCAGCGAGAGCGTGGCAGGTTTGTCGTTGAACGTGTTGATCACGTCGCCTTGCGGTCCCGAAAGCCGATAGTGCAGCGTTAAAAAAGAAGCGGGGCCGATGGTAGGGTGAGCGTTGGATGCAGTCATGGGACTCTCTGTGTTGAACCACCTATTGTAGAAAGCTCTCAATATGGACCGAATGCCCGAACCAATGACCATTGCGCAACTCCCCGTCGAGATGCGCCCACGCGAAAAACTGCTCAAACACGGGGCCTCAGCGCTGACCGACACGGAGCTGCTGGCCCTGTTTCTGCGCACCGGCATCAAAGGCAAAAACGTGTTTGTGATGGCCCAAGAGCTACTGGACCGTTTCAAGGGCTTTGCCGGACTAATCCACGCCAGTGCGGCTGAGCTGAAAACCTTCAAAGGCATGGGCGGCGACGCCAAGCGCTCGCAGCTGGTGGCCGTGCTGGAAATGGCCCGCCGCGCCCTGACCCAACAACTCACAGAAACCACAGTGATGAATTCGCCCAATGCGGTGAAACAATACCTCCAGCTAGAGCTGGCCCAACTCAAACATGAGGTGTTTGCAGTGTTGTTTCTCGATGCCCACAACCGTTTGTTGTCGTACCAGCCCATGTTTCGTGGCTCGCTGTCGCAAACCATGGTCTACCCACGCGAAGTGGCTAAGACCGCCCTCGCCTTGGGTGCTGATGGCGTGGTGCTGGCCCACAACCACCCGGGCGGCACAGTGAAACCTTCACAAGCCGACATGAAACTCACCCGTACCTTGCAAGAAGCCTTGGCGCTGATTGACGTGACCGTGCGCGACCACATCATCGTGGCGCAAGGCAAGTACTTGTCGATGGCCGAAGAAGGGTTGCTTTGATGCAATGCCACTAATTGGCTGAAACGATGGCGCCACGCAACGCCACATTGAGCCGGTCAATCACCTCAGCCCAGTCTGAATCACCCAGTAACTCCTCTTTCAACAGCGAGGCCTGAGCGGTGTTCCAAAACTGCGCATCCTCGATTCGGATGGATGAATTCAAGGGAGAGTGCGTTTGGATGAATTGACGGATGCTGGGCGCGTCATTGGGTAAACCCAGTTGGGCAAACAGCTCTGTGAAACCGTGAAAGACTTTGTCCATACGAGCTCCTTTGCGTGACCGAAAACCGAGAAATCGATCTGAGAAGATATCTTCGTTCGAAGCGATCATTCCTACAAGTTAGAGAATGAAAAATATACTCAGCCTAGGGCTACTGTGTATGTACGATGGCATACAAAACCTAAACCAAGCCAGCATGAGCACCACAAAGAAAACTCGCCATGAAAGCCAAATCACTGCAAGACTTAGGCGCCATTCGCCAGCAAGTGAACGCGGCGGCCCTCGCTGCGGCTGCCGCAGAAGAAGCACGTCGCGAAGCTGAACGTCGCGCTGAAGCGGAACGCAATTTGTTCACGCACGCTGTTGGCAAGGTCAAACCCATCGCCGCCCAAGACCGCGTGTTCATCGCGCCACCCCGCCCAGCGGCGCGCCCTCTACAACAAGAGTTGGACGACCAAGCCGCATTGAGCGAAAGCATGAGCGACGAGTTCGATGTGAGCACCTTGCTCGATGTGGACGATCAACTCAGCTTCAGACGCCCTGGCATCGGCACCGACGTGACGCGCAAACTGCGCAAAGGCGAATGGGCCATGCAAGGCCAGCTCGATCTGCACGGTTATCGCAGCGACGAGGCCCGCGAAGCACTGGGCCAATTTGTGCGTGACTCAAAGCGCATGGGCTGGCGATGCGTGCGCGTGGTACACGGCAAAGGTTTGGGCTCGCCCGGCAAAGAACCGGTGCTCAAAAGCAAAGTGCAACGCTGGTTAGTGCAGAAGAATGAGGTACTAGCCTTTGTGCAGGCCAAGCCTTCGGATGGTGGTGCGGGGGCGTTGGTGGTGTTGCTGGGGCCGAGCAACATCTAATAAGTAACAGCGCAGACCGTGTCCGAAGTCTGCGAGGTTTATGCGCCGCCTTTGTTGCGCATCCAATCTGCAGTTTGGAAAAAGCTAGCTTTCAAACGTGTTCGTAAATCTTCAGGCACACCGGTCTCGCCCATCGCTTGATCCATGCACGCCACCCATTGGTCGCGTTCTTTGATGCCAATGGAGAAAGGCATGTGGCGCATGCGCAAACGCGGGTGGCCGTGTTTTTCAATGTAGTAATCAGGGCCGCCCAACCAGCCACACAAGAACATGAACAGACGTTCACGCGCGTTGGCCAGCTCTGGGCCGTGGGCTTGGCGCAGCTCTAGGTAACCTGGTTCTAAATCCATCAGGTCGTAAAAGCGATCGACCAACAGTTGCACGCTTGGCTCGCCGCCTATCCATTCAAACGGGGTATCAAAAGGTGGTTTTTCTTCGATTTGCATAAGGCTGATTGTCGCGCCAATGGATCACGGCAAGGTCAAGTGCTTGGCAGCTTCGCGCACCGTCAGGGCTGATAACGTGTTTCGGTGCTCCACCAAAAAGTCCGTCACAGCTTGCGGGTTCCACCGCGCATAGTCGCGCAGCGCCCAGCCAATGGCTTTGCGAATGAAAAATTCCTTCTCATCCGCCAGTTGTGCTGCATAGTCAAACAAGCGTGTGGTGTCTGTGTCTAAGCGCCAGCCCAGCTGGTGCAACATGGCTGAGCGGCGCACCCAATGGCTGGGGTGCGTAAGCCACACATCCATCGTGATGGCTGCATTGGGTTTTTGCTGCACGGCTGCGTGCATCACGTCGGCAATGACGGCACTCAAGCCATCCACGGTTTCCCACCAAGCGTCTTGCAGCAGCAATGCCTGCAATGCGGGTAGGTCGTTCACGTTTAACTGGGCGCTGTGTTGGCGCAGCAAATCCACAGCGGTATAGCAGTATTCACGCTCGGGCTTTTGCCACAGCAGTTCGGCGGCGGCCAACAAATCAGCTGCGCTTTGCCACTTCACTTTGCCAATTGCTTTCACCGTTGCACGGCGCACGGGCGCTGCCAATCCTAAGAACTCAAATTGGTTGAGCAAATAGGCTTTCATGCCTTGGGCCTTGGCGTCATCGGCCAAGGGCATCAAAGCGTGTTCAACGGCATGGACAAACTGCTTAGGCGTCATCTTGCTCTAGAAGCTACCGTGCAATTCAAGATGCTTGGCGCAGGGTTTGCACCACAGGGCGGCGCAGCACATCGCGCAAGCCCCACCAGCCTGCGGCCAATGCCAACAATGCACCCACCACTGCGCCCAACAAGGGCACCCACGGGCTGGCCGTCCATTCAAACTCAAACGCAAATCGGGCCAAGCCCCAGCCCATCAGCATGGCCGCGCTAGTGGCCAGCAAACCGGCCAACGCGCCAATGCCTGCCAACTCGGCACGCTGCACATTGGCCAGCAGTTGGTTGGATGCACCTAGCGCACGCAGCACTGCATATTCACGCGCACGCTCTTCACGCGTGGCAGTCACTGCCGCAAACAACACGACCAAGCCAGCGGCCAAAGTGAACAAGAACAAAAACTCCACCGCACTCACCACTTGGCCCAGCACGCTTTGCACTTGGTTCAAAGTCGCGCCCATGTCCACATTGGTGACGTTGGGGAAACGGTTGATGAGTTGGTTGTCAAACGTGGGCGCGGGCTTGTCAGTGGCCACTGCACGCTGAGGCGCACGGAAGGCCGCGATGTAGGTGGTGGGCACATCAAAGCCCGCATCGGTGGTCATGCGACTGACGGGGTACATCACAAAGAAGTTGGCACGCATGGAGGCCCAGTCCACACGCCGCACCGAGGTGATGCGCGCTTCGTGCAGCACGCCCGCCATGTCAAAGCGCAGGGTGTCACCCAGTTTGAGCTTCAGGGTTTTGGCAATGCCTTCTTCAATGCTCAAGGCATTGGCTTCTTCGGCTTTCCAAGTGCCCACCACCACGGTGTTGTGTTCGGGCTCTGTGGCGTTGAACGACACATTGAACTCGCGGTCTACCAAACGCTGGGCGCGCTCTTCGGTGTAGCTGTCGGGCGTGACGGTGTTGCCGTTCACCGCCACCAAACGCGCGCGAATCATGGGGTACCAGTCGAGCTTGTTCACGCCGGCTTCGCGCAAGGTTTGTAAAAACGGCTCCGCTTGGCTGGGTTGGATGTTGATGACAAATCGGTTGGGCGCATTCACGGGTGTGGCATTGCGCCAGCTGCTGATGAGGTCGGTGCGCAGCAGCACCAACAAGGCCAAGGCCAGCAAGCCCACAGCCAATGCACTCACCTGCACCATCGCATACACAGGGCGTGCGCTGATCTGCCGTGTGGCCAACATCAACCACGGTGGCGCACTGCCCTCGACCACGCTGCGGCGCAGCACCTGTACCGCCAACCAAGCCATGCCTGCAAACAACATCACCGCGCCTGCAAAACCGCCCACCACCATGAGGCCAAGTTTCAAATCACGGCTCACCGCAATCAGCAACACCGCGAAACCTGTGAGTCCCAAGGCCCACACACTGAGTGTGGTGGCTTTGAGTTCGCCCACATCGCGGCGCATCACGCGCAGCGCGGGCACGCTGGCCAACTGCAACACGGGTGGCAATCCAAAAGCGAGCAACAAGGTGAGGCCCGTGCCTAGGCCGTACACCACAGGCCACACGCTGGGCGCAGGTAACGCGGTTTCAACCAATCCTTTGAGCAAGGCCACGAACACCAAGTGCACGGCATAGCCCAAAGCCAAACCCAACACACTGGCAAAGCTGCCGACCCACACAAACTCGGCGGTATACGACAAGGCAATGTGTCGTTGGCTCAAGCCCAACACGCGCAACATGGCGCAGTCATCCAAATGGCGGGCGGCAAAGGCGCGAGCTGCCAAGGCCACAGCCACAGCACTGAGCAATGCAGCTAGCAAGGCCACTAAGTTCAAGAACTTGCCCGCACGGTCCAAGGTTTGGCGCATCTCGGGGCGGCCTGCTTCGAGCGACTCCACACGCACGCCGCGCACCTCTGGCTTCTTGCTCTCGGCTTCGGCCCATGCCAAAAAGTTTTTGGTGGCGTTGTCAGCACCAACCACTGCATAACGCCACGTCACACGGCTGGCAGGCTGAACCAATGCAGTGGCTTCGAGGTCTGCCGTGTTCATCAACACGCGCGGCGCAAAGTTCATGAAACCTGCACCTCGGTCAGGTTCGTGCACCAACACACGGCTGATGCGCAAACGGCTGTTGCCCAGCGACACGCTGTCGCCCACATCGAGGCCTAGGGCTTCTAAGCCTGCGGCCTCCACCCACACCTCGCCGCTGGCGGGAATCTCTTTGGTTTTTTCTGCTGCGTCAACCTGCGCCAAGCTGTTGGCAACTTTGAGTTCACCGCGCAAGGGGTAGCCCACCTCGACCGCTTTGAGCGCCACCAATCGGCTGTTGCTCTCTGCGCCGCTTTGCGATTGGCCACGCGCCATGGTGGGGAAGCTCAAGGTTGTCACACCCTGCAAGCCATCTGCTTTGGCGCGCTGCACGATGTGTGCGGGTGTGGCTAAGTCGCTCACCACCACCACATCGCCGCCTAAGAGTTGGCGTGCATCGCGTTGCAATCCACCGTTCAAACGGTCGGCCAAAAAGCTGACCGAGCTGAGTGCCGCCACCCCCAACGCCACAGCCACCACCAGCAAGCGCAGCTCACCTGCGCGGGCATCGCGCCAGAGTGTGCGCCAGGCTTGCGTCCACCAGGTCACGCCAGCGCTCATACGCCCGCCACCTTGTGCACACCACCTGCTGCAAGCGTCGGATCCAACTGCATACGCTCAGACGATGTATAGCAAAGAAAATGCTTGTTCGTTGCACGGCCAATGGTGCAGAGCTTCAAGCGTGTGGCCACGTCATAGCCCATTTGCGTGATGCCGCTGCGCGACACCACCACAGCCACACCCATTTGCGCAGACTTCATCACCATCTCGCTGGTCAAGCGGCCGGTGGTGTAAAAAATTGAATCAACATTAGCAGTCACGTTATTCATCCACATCCATCCAGCAATGGTGTCTATGGCGTTATGACGGCCCACGTCTTCTACAAAGATTTGCATCTGCTCGCCATTGAACAAGGCACAGCCATGCACCGAGCCCGCAGACTTGTAGGTGGTTTCTTGCAAGCGAATCGCGTTAAGCACACCATACAAACGCGCTTGGCTGAGACGCGCATCGGGCAACGCCAAGCCATCAATCTCACCCATCAAATCACCAAACACACTGCCCTGTCCGCAGCCAGTGGTGACCACACGCTTTTCGGTGCGCGCTGCAATGTCGGCAATGCCGTGTCGAGTTTTAACGGCAGCCACGCCTGCACCGTCTTCGCCTGCCTCCCAATCGACCGTGATGGATTCGACATCGCTCACATCTGCAACCAAACGTTGATTGCGCAAATAACCTAGCACCAACAGCTCGGGGTGTGCGCCCAAGGTCATCAGCGTGACGATTTCGCGTTTGTCCACATAGAGTGTCAACGCGCGCTCAGCAGGGATGGACACCTGTTCGTGCACGCCGTGCTCGTTGATCACGTCGATATGGCGGGTCAATTCGGCTTGGGCTTGGGTGAGGTAAGGCAGCACGGTAGAAGTAGGAGATGCGATAGACATAAGCTGACAAGGCTACAACAAAAAGGGCCGCCACCTTTCGGTGCGGCCCAATGAACAGCGAGGCTGTATGGATTACTTCTTTGCCGGTGCGGCTGGTGCAGCGGCCACAGCAGGCGCTGAAGCGGCAGCCACAGGCGCAGCCGCTTCTGGCGGTGTGTAAACAAACTTGCCTGGGTCAGCGCAAGGTGCTGTGGCGACAGGCTTGCCTGCTTGGGCTTTGTTGGTCTTTTGCACGTGCGCCGCCACTTTGTCTTGTGACTTGCACAACAAGTAGGCTTCAGCCTTGGCAGTGTGAGCCGTTTTAGCCTTGGCTTCATCCGCCTTAGCTTTGGCTTCGTCGTTCAGTGGTGGCAATTTGGCAAATGCCGTGGCGCTGACAGCGGCCAAGATCAATGCAAAGAGTGCTTTGTTCATAGTTGTTCTCCTGATCAGCGCATCAAGCGCGCGCTGTGGTTCCCGATTTTTCGTCGGTGCGATGAGCTGGAATTTTGCCAGCCTTGATGTCGTTGTGCCAGAGTTCGTGATGCTCTTTGGCCCAAGTCTCATCCACATAGCCAGTTTTCATGGCTTTGTAAGCCCCTTCCATACCGACCGTACCCATGTAGATATGGCCAATGAACATGGTCATCATCAGCACAGTGGCCACAGCGTGAACCATGTGTGCAATTTGCATCATGCCGCGCTCGTAGCCCAAGAAAGGGATGACCTTATCCAGCACCAAGCCAGAAGCCACCACGATCAAGCCGAGGCCAAACACGCCAGCCCAGAACACCACTTTCTCGCCCGCATTGAAGCGGTGCGAAGGTACTTCTTCACTGCCGAACAAGCCGCCGGCTTTGATGATCCAAGCCCAGTCTTCTTTGCTAGGCCAGTTGTCTTTCAAGAAAGTGAAAAACACCACCGTCAAAGACACAGCAAACAGCGGGCCTGCAAAGTTGTGCGCGTTTTTCAGCAAGTAGGTGATGAAACCAAACAAGGTGTCACCAATGATTGGCTGAATAAAGAACTTGCCAAACGCCATGAAGATGCCAGACACCGCCAACACCACAAAGGCAATCGCGTTAGCCCAGTGGGCTGAACGCTCAAACGGTGTGAAGCGCTCAATCTCCACGCCCGTTGGCTTGCCATGCAACATGATCATGCCTTTGCGCCAGTAGAACAAAGCCACGGCACCCAACACGATCAGCAGCAAAGAGCCGCCGTAGGGAATGATCCAGTTGTTGCGCACCTGACGCCATGCTTCACCTGCTGTGGTGAGGCGTGAGCCTGGGTACTGAGCAAAAGGTTGAATCAACACACCCGCTTCAGGAGCGTCAGCCTTAGGCAGGCTGCTGTAGCCCTGCGCGCCTGCACCCACACCGCGCCACATGGGCGCGTTGTTGCCAGGCTGGACCGTGCCACGCTCGGCATTGGTTTGCTCGGCATAGCCGGGCGCATCGCTGGCGTCAGGTTTGACGTCTTGAATGTTGACGCTTTTGACAGCCGGAGCTGCCGCAGGCGCTTTGTCTTGTGCGGCAGCTGACAGTGCGAACACCGTCAAAGCTGCACACAACACCGATTGAAAAGAGCGGTACATGATGTGCCCCTTGGTTTACGGTGCGCGACTGTTGTCGTTTTGGCCGTATTGACCGCGAGCACGCAGGTGTTGCTCCCAGCTGTTTTTGTCACCGGCTGTCCAGCCGGGGGCGACAAAACTATTAGCTGCACCGCTGTAAGCAGTGGCGTCGTTTTTGGTGCCGAGGGTTTGAGCCTTCTCGCCGCAAGCGGTGAGAGCGGCCACGCTCAACACAATGAGTGACATGCGTTTCATCATTTCTTCACTCCTTCAACCTTGGCAGGTGCTTGACCGGCTTGCTTAGAGCCATAAGCCGTGCCCCAGCCCCACACTTCAGCACCCTTGTTGCGCTTCACGACGCGGTTGCGGAAGATGTCGGCCACCATGTCGCCGTCGCCAGCGAGCAAGGCTTTGGTCGAGCACATTTCGGCACAAGCAGGCAACTTGCCTTCGGCCAAACGGTTGCGACCGTATTTTTCAAACTCGGCTTGGCTGCCGTTGGTTTCTGGGCCACCGGCGCAGAAAGTGCACTTGTCCATCTTGCCGCGCACACCGAATGTGCCTTGGCTTGGGAACTGAGGTGCACCAAATGGGCAAGCGTAGGAGCAGTAGCCGCAGCCAATGCAAATGTCTTTGTCGTGCAAGACCACACCTTCGTCGGTCTTGTAGAAACAGTTCACAGGGCAAACTGCCATGCAAGGTGCATCTGAACAATGCATACACGCGACGGAGATAGATTTCTCGCCGGGTACGCCGTCGTTCAACGTGACCACACGGCGGCGGTTCACACCCCATGGGACTTCGTGTTCATTTTTACAAGCGGTGACGCAACCGTTGCACTCGATGCAACGCTCAGCGTCACAGATAAATTTCATGCGTGCCATTTAATTCTCCTTAGGCGCGTTCGATGTTGCAAACGGTGGTTTTGGTTTCTTGCATCATGGTGACGCTGTCGTAACCATATGTGGTGGCTGTATTGACCGCTTCACCACGCACCACAGGCGCTGCGCCTTTGGGGTAGTACTTGAGCATGTCTTCACCTTGCCAGCGACCCGAGAAGTGGAAGGGCATCCAAACGGTGCCTGTGTCCACACGCTCTGTCACCAACGCTTGCACATTCAAACGTGCGCCGGTGGGGCTCTTCAACCACACGCGCTCGCCGTTGCGGATGCCACGGTCTGCTGCTGTTTTGGGGTTGATTTCCACATAGGCTTCTTGTTGCAACTCGGCCAACCATGGGTTGGAACGGGTTTCTTCGCCGCCACCTTCGTACTCGACCAAGCGGCCAGAGGTGAGGATGAGTGGGAATTTCTCGTGCACTTTGTCGGCGATGTTTTTGTCTTGGATCGTCTTGTACAAGGTGGGCAGGCGCCAGAACGCTTTTTTGTCAGCGTGCGTGGGGTACTTTTCCATCAAGTCAGGACGTGTGCCATACAAAGGCTCGCGGTGTTGTGGGATGGGATCTGGGAAGTTCCACACCACGGCACGCGCTTTGGCGTTGCCGAAGGGGTGGCAACCGTGGTTTTGCATGAAGACACGCATCATGCCGCCCGAGTTGTCGGTCTTCCAGTTCTTGCCTTCGGCCAATGTTTTTTCAGCATCGGTGAGTTCATCCCACCAGCCCAGTTTCTTGAGCAACACGTGGTCGAGTTCTGGGTAGCCTGTGGTGATGTCTGCGCCTTTGGAATGCGAGCCGTCTTCTGCCAACAGGTTTTTGCCGTCTTTCTCCACACCGAAGTTAGCGCGGAAGTTACCGCCGCCTTCCATGACGTGCTTGGAGGTGTCGTACAGGTTGGGTGAACCTGGGTGCTTGAGTTCGGGCGTGCCGTAGCAAGGCCAAGGCAGACCGAAGTAGTCACCGCCAAAGTCGTAACCGGTCTCTTTGTCTTTACCGCCTTTGGACTTGAGGGTCTTGACGTCAAAGAGATGCATGTTGCGCATGTGCGCTTTCAAGCGCTCTGGGCTTTGGCCGGTGTAGCCAATGGTCCAAACCGACTTGTTGATTTCGCGCAAGATGTCTTCGACCATGGGCTCATCCATGCCTTTGACTTTTTGCAGCTTGTAGTTCTTGACCAACTCTGGACCAAAGCCTAGCTTCTGAGCGAATTGATACATGATCATGTGGTCAGAGCGGCTCTCCCACAATGGCTCGATGACCTTCTCACGCCATTGCAACGAACGGTTAGATGCAGTACAAGAACCGCTGGTTTCAAACTGTGTCGCGGCAGGCAACAGGTACACCGCACGGTTGGGGTTGAGGTCTTCGGCTTTGCCAGGCATCGCGGCCATAGCAGCTGTGGCCGATGGATAAGGATCTACCACAACCAACAAGTCCAGCTTGTCCATGGCACGCTTCATCTCCAAACCACGGGTTTGTGAGTTCGGTGCATGGCCCCAATAGAACACGGCCTTGAGGTTGCTGTCTTGGTCGATGAGTTCGTTCTTTTCGAGGACACCGTCGATCCAACGAGACACAGTGATACCAGGCTTACTCATCATGCCGGGATTGGCAAAGCGACCTTTGACCCAGTCGAATTCAACGCCCCATGCTTTGGCAAAGTGCTTCCATGAACCCTCAGCCAAGCCGTAGTAGCCAGGCAGCGAGTCAGGGTTCGGGCCCACGTCGGTCGCACCTTGCACGTTGTCGTGGCCACGGAAAATGTTGGTACCACCACCGGACTTACCGATGTTGCCCAAGGCCAACTGCAAAATGCAAGAGGCACGCACGATGGCGTTACCGATGGTGTGCTGCGTTTGACCCATACACCAAACGATGGTGCCTGGGTTGTTCTCGTGCAGCATGGTGGCCACTTTGGTGATCTGGTCTGGAGACACGCCACAGACTTCTTCGACCTTGTCGAGTGTCCACTTGGCCATGACATCTTCTTTGACCTTGTCCATACCGAACACGCGGTCATTGATGTACTTTTTGTCTTCCCAGCCATTCTTGAAGATGACGTGTAACAAGCCAAACAAGAAAGCGATATCAGAGCCTGAGCGAATACGCACGTACTCGTCGGCCTTGGCCGCTGTGCGTGTGAAACGTGGATCAACCACGATCATCTTGCAGCCGTTTTCCTTGGCATGCAGCATGTGCAGCATCGACACAGGGTGAGCTTCAGCGGCGTTGGAGCCGATGTACATCGCGACCTTGCTGTTTTGCATGTCGTTGTACGAGTTGGTCATCGCACCGTAACCCCAGGTGTTGGCCACACCGGCCACCGTGGTGGAGTGGCAAATACGGGCTTGGTGGTCGCAGTTGTTGCTACCGAAGTAGCTCACAAATTTGCGCAACAAATACGCTTGTTCGTTGTTGTGCTTAGAAGAGCCAATCCAGTACACGCTGTCTGGGCCTGCGGTTTTGCGCAGGTCAAGCAGCTTGGCGCTGATTTCGTCAAGGGCGGTGTCCCAGCTGATGCGCTCGTACTTGCCATTGACCAATTTCATGGGGTAACGCAAGCGGAACTCGCCGTGACCGTGCTCACGCAAGGCCGCACCTTTGGCGCAATGTGCGCCGAGGTTGATGGGGGAATCAAACACCGCTTCTTGGCGCACCCACACGCCGTTTTCAACCACGGCATCGACCGCACAACCCACGGAGCAGTGGGTACAAATAGTGCGTTTGACTTCGATCTTGCTAGCGCCATCGCTCATCATGGAACCAGAGGCGTTGGCTTTCTTAACCAAGCTCAGTTGTGTGGCAGCCAAGCCCACGCCGATGCCTAGGCCAGACCGGCGCAAAAAGCCACGGCGATCAAGGGTTGGCAAAGCCTGTGACAAGCCGCGTTGCAAGCGGCCAACGAAAGCAGAGCTGCCAGAAGTTTTGGCAGCTGAATCAGTTTTACGGGTCAACAACATGTGTGTCTCCTTCAGACGCGAGCGGTCTGGTAGTAACGCTTGACGTGTTCGCTCAAGCTGTAGCCGCCACCATTTTCAGGTGCGGGAGGAAGTTTGTTCAATTCAGCAGAGGGGGTGTCGAGACCGGGCAATGCGGTGACAGCTGCAGCGGCGGCACCAGCAGCGGCGGCACCCATAAAAAATCCACGACGCGACGGAGTCGCTTGTTCGGTGGCTTGTTCTTTTTTCATTTTTAGCTCCTCGTGATGTCGTGGGTATGCACGACTTTGCATAATGTACCAACGAAGTGAGTTTGTCTTATACGTAGTAACGACGAGAAGCCCTTAAACAGACTCAAGTTTTGTAACCAAAAAAGCTTTTTTGTCGCATTGGTGTCTCGTATAGAACTCAAAAAAACAAACGAAGACACCCAACAGGGCTAAGCCAACATGTCAAAGCCCTGAGCTTCCACGCTCACAAACGCACGGGTCAGCTCGGCCAATGCGGCATAAAAACGGGCACGCGGTGTGGTTTGGACCGCATCGCAAAACGCAGGCAACCAAGTTTGCACATGGGCGGCAAAAAACTTGGCTTGTTGTGTGAGATTGGACACCGACACATCGTCCCCCGCCACCAAAAAGCGCATGACTTCAAACACGTAAGACACATGGTCTTCAGTTTCAGACATGGTGGTGTCGTCGCGGCCTAGGCCCAGCGTCGCCAAATCGGTGCGCAATTGAGCCAAAGGCTTTTCATTCAAAAAGCCAGTCAAGAAGTGCGAGGCGTACACATACACCTCGGGCTTGCCCACGCCACCAAACAGGGCGTGATGCTCGCTTTGAATGGCCTTGTCGTCCATGTCTCGGGCCACACCCACAAACTGACGCCAGGGCTCTTCCAAAAAACCACCCGACGCAGGCGCATCCGTGGCAGCCACACGCAATTGCGCCAGCAGCTCAGAACGGGCGGGTGCGTAAAACAGTTCTGAGATCAAACCGTACAGCTCAGCGCGTGCGGTTTCTTCGTCGAGAGCGGAGGACAAATGAGGTTCGGTCATAGAAATAGTTAGACGATTTTTTGCTCGTCGCCAGCAGAGTAAATGTCAATCACACGGCAGTCGCCGCACATCTTGAGGCGCTGCAAAGCCTCGCCTTGGAACATCGAGTGCCCAGCCAATTTACCAATCATGGCCTCGATGCCTTTGAGCGTGCCAAAGGGTTTGCCGCAACGCACGCAGCCATAAGGCTGGGTTTCGTTGAGTACGCGTACTTCTTTGCGTTGTGGCGTGAGCAACAAGCGCGGCACAAGGTTGAGCGCTTTCTCAGGACAGGTGCTGACACACAAGCCGCATTGCACGCAATTCTTTTCAAAGAAACGCAGCTGTGGCGCGGCTTGGTTGTCTTGCAACGCGTTGGCGGGGCAAGCACTGACGCAGCTCATGCACAAGGTGCATTTGTCTTTGTTGACCTCAACCGAACCGAATGGCGAACCATCTTTGGGCAAAGCCAGCGCTTCAGGAGCAGCGGCGGTTTTCAAGACCGGTGCATGTTCCAGCAAATGGTCAATCACCATGCTGAGGGTGCTGCGCTTTTCAAACATCACTGCGAACGTGGCAGCGGGCACGGTGCTACTCAGGCGCTGCTGGCCAGTGGTGAGGCGTTGCAGCTCTGCATCGAGTTCCATCGCTTGCGTGGCATGCACCAGCTGCACAGGCAGGCGGCCGGCTTTGGCATAGCCCAAGCCTTCGAGCATGGCCTGGGCTTGCGCCATTTGCGCTTGCAAGCCGTCGGCATATTGCGGGGCTTCTTCGGCGGTGTGGAGCACCAACACTTGGGCGGCACCATAGGCCAAGGCCGTGAGCCACACATCCAAGCCAAGACTGGCGGTGTGCCACAACGACACGGGAATCACATGCGCAGGCAGGCCTTTGGCCACTTTGAGCTGTGCCGCACGGCCCAGCTCATTGACCAAAGCTTGGCCCGCACCTTGGCTGTGCAGCAAGATGACCGCGTCTTTGCCGCCTGCTTTTTGGTAGGTGCTGAGCAGGGTCTTGAGCTTGACGCCTTGCTCGCTGGCACGAGGATATGCGTAGGTCAGTGCGCCTGTCGGGCACACCGTGGTGCACGCGCCGCAGCCCACGCACAAATTGGGATTGACCTTGATTTGTTGACGCGACTTGTCGGAGCTGACCGCTTCGGCTGAGCAAATGTCCACGCAAGCGTTGCAACCCACTTGTTCGTTGCGGCTGTGCGCGCAGAGTTTTTGTTTGTAGTCAAAGAACTTGGGCTTTTCAAACTCACCCACCAGCTCGCGCAAGCGCAACAAGTTGGCCGCAGTTGCACCGCGGAAATAGCCTTGCGGCAAAGCATGGCGTGTGAAGGCGCTTTGCTCGCGCAGGTCGAGCACGAGGTCGAACTCGGCTGTTTCTTCTTGCACTTCGCGTTGAAAGTTGATTGCGCCCACTGCACCGCAAGCGGTCACGCAATCGCGGTGCGAGCTGCACTTGCTCATGTCAATTTGGTAGTCCAAGCCAATGGCTTGCTCAGGGCAAGCAGCCACGCAGGCGTTACAACGCGTGCAGAGGTCCAAGTCAATGGGGTTATTGTTTTGCCAGGTGAGCTTGAACGCACCCAGCCAACCGTCCACACGCACCACTTGGCCGCCCAACACGGGGTAGGTGCGGTTTTGTGCGCCGCCAGCCTCGCCAGCGCCTTGGGTGAAGATCGTCACATTCAAGGTGTCGGCCAACAAGGCGGCCGCTTGTTCGGCCTGGTCCATCTGCCCCAAGATCAGCAAACGCCCTGCACTCTTGAACGTGACCGTGGGCACCGGCTCGGGCTCGGGCAAATGCGCAGCGGCTAACAGCGCGGCGATTTTGGGAGATGCGTTTTTGGCGTCGCTGCTCCAGCCACCGGTTTCGCGGATGTTGACGAACTTGATGACCGATGTCTTGGCTTGCGCCTCCACAGCCAAGTCGCCAAACAAGCGTTGCTCTTGGGTGCAGGCCACCACCACATCGTCGGTGCCTTGCACGGCTTGCACAAATGCGTTCGCCTCGCGGCGGCACAAAGCCGTGTGCAGCGTGAGCGGCTCAGACAGGCTTTGGCTCAGTGCCTTCGGGTCTAGCGGTTGGGTCTGGTTGCAGTCGCAAATCAGCGTGGTCATGCGTAGTGGGCTCAATGTTGGAATGGTTATCAGCAGGGACGGACTGTGCCACGACTTTGGGTTCTTCTGTTGCGCTCTTGTCACCCCCGCTTATTTCGGCGATTTTCTCCGACTCATCATCAAACAAGTTCAAAGTCTTGGCACTGGTCATTTGACGCAGCATCGCTAGCGGCAATGGATCGGGTTGGCTGTAGTCGTCGATGTAGATGTCCAAGCCGTCCATCACATTGAAATGCGGGTCAGCGAACAGCTTTTTCATGGCTGCGTTTTTCACATCAGGTGTCACGCCACGGGCCACGTAAGCTGTGAAATCAGACTCAGGCGTGAGATGCTGGGTGTCAGCCAAACTGGGCATTGGCACAGCATCCGTTTGTGGCGCTTGCATGGGAGGCACTGCAGCTGTTGAAGCCGATGCAAGGCCCGTGCTGACAGCAGGCACGTGTTTTGGCTCCTCCAGCGGGCGACCTTCGCGCACCTCCACCTTGCGGCGCGACCAACGGCTTAAAAAACCAGCTGGGGTGTCGTCATTGGCCATGGCTGCCTCCGTTGTGCGGACCACCGCCTCGAATTTTTTCGGTGCTCACCGAGGCAGGATTGCCAAAACGGTCTTGCAAGGCACGAAAACTGTCTGGGCGCTTGCGGCGCTTGGTTTCAACCACCCAATGCTCATCCATGAAGTCGCTCATCCACGCCACCACTTCTGGTGGCACGGGCACTTGATCCACGTTTTCTTGAGCGTCTAGCCAGCGCCCTGCGTCGTGATAGCTCAGGCTCACCATCGTGGGCACGGCCATCACTTCGTCGCTGATGTTTGGTTCTTCTTCCATGCGCCACAGCACAAACCAGCACGGCGCGGGTGACGAGGCATTGAGGTAGTAACCCTCGGCATCATCTTTGAACAGCTCAACCGTGAAGCCCGGATGCAACCAAATTTGCTCATCGTCGGTTTGGCGCAAGCAGCGCGGCTCAGTGCCAAAGTGATCGGCGTGGGGCAACAAATCATGTCCTGTCACGTCGTGCAGCACCCAGCGCCACTGTTGCCAACGGCTCATATCGCCGGGCACACGCTCGCGGCGCATGACCACGGCGACTTGGAGGCTAGGGCGTAGCGTCATGGTGCGAATCAAGTTTCTTTAGAAATCTTGATGCTGGGGAATTTGCTAGAAAAGTCTTTGGCCTTCGCCGCAATTTTCACCGCCACTTGACGAGCGACCGCCTTGTAGATGCCTGCCACTTCGCCATCGGGGTCAGCCACCACGGTGGGCTTGCCGCTGTCGGCTTGCAGGCGGATTTGCATGTTGAGCGGCAACGCGCCTAAGTAGTCCATGCCGTATTGCGCGGCCATCTTCTTGCCGCCATCGGCACCAAAGATGTGTTCAATGTGGCCACAGTTGGTACATACGTGCACGGCCATGTTCTCGACCAAGCCGAGGATGGGCACGCCCACCTTCTCAAACATCTTGATGCCTTTTTTGGCGTCGAGCAATGCAATGTCTTGTGGCGTGGTGACGATGACCGCGCCCGTCATCGGCACGCGTTGGCTCAGCGTGAGCTGAATGTCGCCCGTGCCTGGGGGCATGTCGACGATCAAATAGTCCAAGGCCTTCCAGTTGGTTTGGCGCAGCAGCTGCTCCAACGCTTGGGTAGCCATGGGGCCGCGCCAAATCATGGCTTCGTCTTGGTCCACCAAGAAACCGATGGACATGACTTGCACGCCATAGTTTTCCATCGGGTCCATGGTTTGGCCGTCGCTGCTCTCAGGGCGGCCTTCGATACCCATCATCATTGGCTGGCTGGGGCCGTAAATGTCGGCGTCCAACAAACCAACACTCGCGCCTTCAGCAGCCAAGGCCAAAGCCAAGTTCGCAGCGGTGGTGCTTTTGCCCACGCCGCCTTTGCCTGACGCCACAGCAATAATGTTTTTCACTTGCGGCAACAAGGCCACACCGCGCTGAGCCGCGTGCGCCACGATGTTCACCGTGATGTTGGCCGACACGTTGTCCACGCCCGCCACGCTCTTGGCGGCGGCAATCAGCTCTTTGCGAAAGCCCGCAATTTGACTTTTGGCGGGGTAACCCAGCGCCACGTCAAACGACACATCGCCGCCATTGATTTGAAGGTTTTTCAGCGCTTTGGTGGTGACAAAGTCTTTGCCCGTGTTAGGGTCGATGACCGTTTGCAGCGCGGCGGTCAGGGTTTGTTCGTTCAGGGACATAAAAACTTCTTGATATTGAAATAGGGATTGCTGGCGAGTCTAGCGCGACGCGCTTGACCGCACGCAGCACAGGTCATCCCTGCGACTGAGCACTCATCAAAGTATGGAAGGTAAGCGCGGAATCGATCAAGCGTTCTTGCGCGCCACCCAATAAGCCGCGCCCTCAGCACCGTAGCGCTCGTCATGCGGCACATTAGGCTCCAGCTCAAAAATAGCGCCGGACTGCAGGTGCTGGGTATGGCCGTTCATGGTCAGCCACATCTCGCCGCGCGTAAGAACGGCGTGCACGCCAAAGGCGTGGGTGTGGGTCTCTAGCACCGTGTTGGGCGCCCATTCGCGCTCAATCACCTCATCAAAGCCAGCGGCTAATGCTTTTTGGCGGAATTCGTCAAAGCTGGGTAAGTTCATCAGCGCATTCTGTAGGAACTAAAATCGCCCCCTTCGCCCTAAGGTCTTGCTTCCAAATGTCCCAGCGCCAGCTATTTGTTACCACCGCCCTGCCCTACGCCAACGGCAACTTCCACATCGGCCACATCATGGAGTACATCCAGGCCGACATCTGGGTGCGTTTCCAGCGAATGCAGGGCCACAAGGTCGATTTTGTGGGCGCAGACGACACACATGGCGCGCCCATCATGATTGCCGCCGAGAAGGCGGGCATCACCCCGCAGCAGTTTGTGGCCAACATCGCCGCAGGCCGCAAGCCCTATTTGGACGGTTTCCACATCCAGTTTGACAACTGGCACAGCACCGATGCACCCGAGAACCACGAACTGGCCCGCCAGATTTACCGTGACTTGCGCGACATTCCGGAATCAGCTGGCGGCTCGCTGATCGAGCGCCGCACGATTGACCAGTTCTTCGACCCCGAGAAGAACATGTTCTTGCCTGATCGCTTCATCAAAGGCGAGTGCCCCAAGTGCCACGCCCACGACCAGTACGGCGACAACTGCGAAGTCTGCGGCGCCGTCTACGCCCCCACCGACCTGATCAACCCGTTCTCTGCTTTGTCGGGTGCCAAGCCTGAACTGAAAAGCTCAGAGCATTTCTTCTTCAAGCTGTCTGACCCACGCTGCGTAGAGTTCCTCGAAAAATGGACACAAGACGGCAAGCTGCAACCCGAAGTGGCCAACAAGGTCAAAGAGTGGTTCACCGTGCGCACCAACCCCGATGGCACAACCAGCGAAGGCTTGGGCGACTGGGACATCTCGCGTGACGCGCCTTACTTTGGCATCGAAATCCCGGATACGGCTATCAATGGGGCACCAGCCAAATACTTTTATGTGTGGCTCGACGCGCCCGTGGGCTACTTGGCCTCGTTGAAAAACTTGCTCGACAAACGTGGCGAAAACTACGACGCCTACATGGCGAACGACAAGCTGGAGCAATACCACTTCATCGGCAAAGACATCGTCACCTTCCACACCTTGTTCTGGCCCGCCATGCTGCATTTCAGCGGCCGCAAAACGCCCAACAACGTGTTTGTGCATGGCTTCCTCACCGTCAACAACGGCGAGAAGATGAGCAAGAGCCGTGGCACGGGCCTAGACCCGCTCAAGTACCTCAGCTTGGGCATGAACCCAGAGTGGCTGCGTTACTACTTGGCCACCAAACTCAACAACCGCAACGAAGACGTGGACTTCAACGCCGAAGACTTCATGCTGCGTGTGAACAGCGATTTGATTGGCAAGTTCGTCAACATCGCGTCACGTGCCGCGGGCTTCTTGACCAAGCGTTTTGAAGGCAAACTCACGCAAAGCTTTGGCGAACAAGGCACCGCTTTGCTCAACGACATTCACGCCGCCAAAGACAGCATCGCCCAAGCGTATGACGCCCGCGAATACGGCAAAGCCGCCCGCGAAATCATGTTGCTGGCCGACAAGGTCAATTCGTATGTGGACCAACACAAACCTTGGGACTTGGCCAAAGACGCCGCCAACAACGAAGCCTTGCACCAAGTGTGCTCGTTGCTCATCAACGCCTTTGCTGAGCTGAGTCGCTACTTGGCACCTGTGTTGCCTTCATTGGCGCACGCTGTTGAAAGTTTCACTGGCACCTCCATGCAAAACTGGAACACCACAGGCTATGTGGCGACCATTCAACCCTACCAACACCTCATGCAACGCGTCACCCCCGAACAACTCGAAGCCTTGTTTGAACCACCAGCCGTGGTGGAAGAAAAAGTCACCCCAGGCGGCGAAGAAATCGCACCCACCATCAGCATTGACGACTTTGCCAAGGTGGATTTGCGCATTGCCGAAATCGTCAACTGCGAAGCGGTGGAAGGCTCCACCAAACTGTTGCGCCTCACACTCGATGTGGGCGAAGGTAAAACACGCAATGTATTCAGCGGCGTGGCCAGCATGTACAAGCCCGAAGACCTCAAAGGCAAACTCACAGTGATGGTGGCCAACCTGGCCCCACGCAAGATGAAGTTTGGCGTGAGTGAGGGCATGGTGCTTGCCGCCAGCCACGCAGACGAAAAGGCCGAACCCGGCATTTATGTGCTGCACCCATGGCCCGGCGCAAAACCCGGTATGCGCATCCATTAATTGGGTTCTGACCCCAATTAGTTTCTTTATGTTCAAACCTAATCTCGTCACAGCTCTTCAGGGCTACACGCGCCAGCGCTTTTATCAAGATGTGGGTGCGGGTATCACGGTGGGTGTGGTGGCATTGCCACTGGCGATGGCGTTTGCCATTGCGTCGGGGCTCAAGCCAGAAGCGGGTTTATTCACCGCCATCATTGCGGGCTTTTTGATTTCTGCCTTGGGTGGCAGCCGCGTGCAGATTGGCGGGCCAGCGGGCGCGTTCATCGTGATCGTCTATGGCATCTTGGAGCGCTACGGTTTGGCCAACCTAATCATCGCCACCGCCATGTCGGGCTTGATGTTGTTTGCCATGGGCTTGCTGCGCTTGGGCACTTTGATTCGCTTCATTCCTGTGGCGGTGGTGATTGGATTTACCAACGGCATTGCCGTACTCATCATGGTGTCGCAGCTGAAAGACTTTTTTGGCTTGCAAGTCAAAGCCATGCCGGCTGACTTCTTTGGCATCTTGCGCACATTGAACGACAGCTTTGGCACGCTCAACGCCGAAGCCTTGGGCTTAGCCGTGGTGTGCTTGGCCGTGTTGGCGTTTTGGCAACTGGCCCTGCCGCGCTTGGCCAATGCCATGCCCAGCACCAAAAGTTTTTCCACCATCCCCGGCTCTATCGTGGTGTTGGTAGGTGCAACCGTTGCTGCCAAGATGATGGGGCTGGAGGTCGAGACCATCGCCTCTCGCTTTGGCAGCATTCCTAGCAACTTGCCTGCCTTTGCATGGCCCGAGTTCAGCTGGGACACCGCCAAGTTCTTGCTCATCCCCGCCACCACGCTGGCTTTGTTGGGTTCGATTGAATCGTTGTTGTGCGCCCGCATTGCCGACCAAATGATGGCCGATGGCCCCTACGGCGACCGCCACGATGCCAACCAAGAGCTGATGGCACAAGGCATTGCCAACATCATCACGCCATTCTTCGGCGGCATGCCCGCCACCGGCACCATTGCCCGCACCGTGACCAATGTGAAAAACGGCGGCAACAGCCCCGTGGCTGGCATGGTGCACGCCCTCACCTTGTTGCTGGTCATGCTGGTGGCCGCCCCCTTGGCTGGCGATGTGCCGTTGGCGGCGCTATCCGCGATATTGATGTTTGTGGCTTGGAACATGGGCGAATGGCGCGAGTTTGTGCACCTGCGCCAGTTCCGCATGACCTACCGCGTCACCTTGTTATTGGTGTTCGCGCTCACCGTCATCGTCGATTTGACGGTGGCTGTGGAAGTGGGCCTGATGGCCGCTTGCCTGACCTTCATCTACCGCATCTCTAGCCTCAGCCGTGCCGAGCAAGTACAGCCAGACTCACACCCCGAGCTGGCCGGCCATGAGGCCCAAGTGCAGGCCCATCGCTTGTATGGCGCGCTGTTCTTTGGTGCGGTCAAGCTGGTGGAAGAAATTGAAGAGCACCTGCCCGAGCAAGCCTTGGTGCTGGACCTGAAAAACCTCATCTACATCGACACCTCTGGCGCTGACGCGCTCATGGCCTTGGCCCGTAGCTGCCGTAAAAAGCAGGTTCGCCTGATTCTGTGTGGCGTAGACCATCAGCCACTCGACATGATGCGCCGCTGCGGCCTGCTAGCCCAACTGCCCGAGCACGACTTGCGCCCCGATTTGGGCCAAGGTTTGGCGTCGGCCCTCGGTCGTTAAAATCTTTGCAATCTCAAGACATTCCTAGGAAACCCACCATGTCGATTTTTCAGCGTGATCACTACACCTCCGAAGCCACTCAGTTCATCGAGTCGCTCAAGGCCAAAAACCCTCAGCTCGAAAAAGCCCAACGCGACGGCCGTGCTCTGCTGTGGGACAAACAGGTGAACACCGAAATCCAGCAAGACACCCAAGCTGGCCGCGTGGCGCAAAAGCCTTACCCCTATCAAACTAATGCGTAAGACCTTCGGTCTGGCGTAAAACATCGTGCATCCTGCCGACTCCACCCTGCCTAACGACGAGGCACACATCGCCTCGGTCATGCCAGAGGTGATCGACAACGTGGCCGTGGCCCGCCTGTATGGCGAGCCGCTGTTTGCCATGCCGCAGGATTTGTACATCCCGCCAGACGCGCTGGAAGTTTTCCTCGAGGCCTTCCAAGGCCCGCTGGATTTGCTGCTGTACCTCATCCGCAAGCAGAACTTCAACATCCTCGACATCCCCATGGCCGCGCTCACGCGCCAGTACCTGAGCTATGTGGACGAGATTCGCAGCCGCAACCTTGAGCTTGCCGCCGAATACCTACTGATGGCCGCCATGCTGATTGAAATCAAATCACGCATGTTGCTGCCGCCCAAGAAAGTGGCTGAAGGCCAAGAGCCCGAAGATCCTCGTGCCGAACTGGTGCGCCGCTTGCTCGAATACGAGCAAATGAAACTGGCTGCCGCCAAGCTCAACGAAGTGCCGCAATTTGGCCGCGACTTCATGCGCGCACAGGTCTACATCGAACAATCGCTGCAACCGCGCTTTCCTGATGTGCATGTGGTCGAGCTTCAACAAGCGTGGGCCGACATCTTGAAGCGTGCCAAGCTGGTGCAGCACCACAAAATCAGCCGCGAAGAACTGTCGGTGCGCGAGCACATGAGCATCGTGCTCAAGCACTTGCAAGGCAAACGCTTTGTCGAGTTTGAAAAACTCTTCGAAGCTGAACAAGGCGTGCCCGTGCTGGTGGTGACCTTCATCGCCCTGCTTGAGCTGGCCAAAGAAACGCTGATTGAAATCACGCAGGCTGAGGCTTTTGCGCCTATTTACGTGCGTTTGGCCTATACGCCTACGTAAAGACACACGTAAACTCCACATCCCTTCGGCAACACAGGACTGGCTTTGCGCCACACACGTTCTATGAGCAACACCAACGCTTCGCCCTACGGCACTTTGCCCCCCGCTTCCCCCGTCGCCGCCCGCAAGCCCATCAGCTTGCCCCGCTTGAACGAGCTGCGCGCCCGTGGTGAAAAAATCACCATGCTCACCGCCTACGACGCCACCTTTGCCGCCGTGGCCGATGCTGCGGGCGTGGAATGCATCTTGGTGGGCGACTCGCTGGGCATGGTCTGCCAAGGCCTCACCAGCACCGTGGGCGTGACGCTGGACACCATGCGTTACCACGTCGAAAGCGTGGCCCGTGGCATCCGTCGCGTGCAAGGCACAGCATGGATCATTGGTGACCTGCCCTTTGGCAGCTACCAAGAATCCAAAGAGCAAGCCCTACGCAGTGCCACGGTTCTGATGCAAGCGGGTGCTCACATGGTCAAGCTCGAAGGCGGCGGCTGGACCACCGACATCGTGCACTTTTTGGTCGAACGTGGCATTCCTGTCTGCGCCCATTTGGGCCTGACACCACAAACCGTTCACGCCCTAGGCGGCTACCGCGTGCAAGGCCGTGGCGACTCGGCCACCCAACTGCGCCAAGAAGCCATCGCGCTGCAAGACGCAGGTGCCAGCATGCTGGTGTTGGAAATGGTGCCCGAGCCACTGTCGACCACCCTCACGCAAGAGCTGCCCACTTGCCACACCATTGGCATTGGCGCAGGCAACGGCACGGCGGGCCAAGTGCTGGTGATGCACGACATGCTCGGCGTTAACCTGGGCAAAAACCCCAAGTTCGTGCACAACTTCATGGAAGGCCAAGCCAGCGTGCAAGCCGCCATGAGTGCCTATGTGGCTGCTGTGAAAAACGGCACATTTCCCGACAACGCCAAGCACGCTTGGGCTTGATCGCCTCTACTGCCAACGCTTTTTCTGTTTCATGCAAATCGTTCACACCCTCGCGGACCTGCGCCGCGCTTTAAAGCCGGCCGCCCTGCGCGCCTTTGTGCCCACCATGGGCAACCTGCACCAAGGCCACTTAGAGCTGATGCAAATGGCACGCCAAGAGGTCGATAAGCGAGCAGCAACCGGCGGCATGACCGTGGCCAGCATCTTCGTCAACCGCCTGCAATTTGGCCCCAACGAAGACTTCGACACCTACCCACGCACGCTAGAAAACGACTGCGCCCTGTTGGAAGCCAACGGTTGCGACGTGGTGTTTGCACCGTCCGAAAAAGACCTTTACCCCGAACCCCAAGTGTTCAAGGTGCACCCACCCGCTGAGCTGGCCGACATCTTGGAAGGCGCGTTTCGCCCCGGCTTCTTTGTGGGCGTGAGCACCGTGGTGCACAAGCTGTTCAACATCGTGCAGCCCGACTTGGCCGTGTTTGGCAAGAAGGACTACCAACAGCTCATGGTCATCCGCCGCATGGTGCAGCAAATGGCACTACCCATCGAGATCATCGGCGGCGAAACCCGCCGCGCCGAAGACGGTTTGGCCCTCAGCTCACGCAACGGCTACCTGAGCTCCGACGAACGCGCCGAAGCTGTGCAACTGTCGATGGCTTTGAAAGACTTGGCGGCTGCAGCCCGTGCAGGCAATGCCGCTGGCCAGCTGGATGTGACCGCCGCCGAAGCCGCTGCAATGGACGCCCTGCGCCAACGCGGCTGGGCACCTGACTACATCACCCTGCGCCGCCAGCATGACTTATCACCCTTGAATGGCCCATGTGCTGAGCCGTTGGTGGTGTTGGGTGCGGCTAAGTTGGGTAAGACGCGGTTGATTGATAACCTCGAAGTTTGAGTTCCTCTTTGGCTTAGGTATTGGTGTGCGTGGTGGTTTTCTCCGGCTACGGTCGTGTGCGTGAGGCACGGCGGCCGCCTCATGCTGGAGTACCAGAAATCGTTGGCCGCCGCACCTCACGCACACAACTTTTCGATCTAGAAAGTCTTCGCTGGAACGAAAGCGACGTTGAAGCAACTAACCTGCGCCAGAGGTTTTCAAAACACCCATTTGTCAGCCGCAGTCTTCTTGCCTAGGGAGTGGGCGGGTGACGATTTCTGGTACCCCAGCATGAGGAACCCGCTCATTCCCTAGACGAGAAGCGAGCTCAGCAAAAAGCTATTCGCCCTTTGCGCCACGCCCCATCAGCAAAGCCACCGCTTGAGCTGGCGTGATATCACCATCCAGCAACGCAACAACGGCCTGAGCAATCGGCATGTCCACACCCAAGTGCTGCGCACGTTGCACCACGGTGCGGGCGCAATACACGCCTTCGGCCACATGGCCCAGTGAATCGACCGCTTGTTGCAGCGTCATGCCTTGGGCCAAAGCCAAGCCAACTTTACGGTTGCGGCTGAGGTCACCAGTGGAGGTGAGCACCAAGTCGCCCAAGCCCGACAAGCCCATGAAGGTTTCTGTCTTGGCGCCCAGTGCAACGCCTAGGCGAGTGATTTCGGCCAAGCCGCGTGTGATGAGTGCGGCACGGGCATTCAGGCCCAGCTGCAAGCCATCGCACAAACCGGTGGCGATGGCCAACACGTTTTTGACAGCGCCACCCACTTCCACGCCCACGATGTCGTCGTTGGCATACACGCGCAGGCTGTTGTTGTGAAAGGCTTGCACCATGGCGTCGCGCACCGCAGCGTCGCTGCTGGCGGCCACCAAGGCGGTGGGCATGCCGCGCGCCACTTCTTGCGCAAAGCTGGGACCACTCAAAGCGCCACCGCGCAGCGCAGGGGCCACTTGGGCTTGCACTTCGTGGGCCATGTAGCCGTCACCCACCGATGCCGCTTCAAAGCCTTTGCACAACCAAGCCACAGGCACGCTGCTACCCAAGATGGGCGCAAGCTGTGTCAGCATGCCGCGCAGGCTGCTCATGGGCGAGCCAATGACGACCAAATCTTGCTCGGCCAGCCAAGGGCCGAGAGGGGCTGACGACACTTGAACGCCTGCGGTGAAGGGCTGCTCAGGCAAGTAGCGCGTGTTCACACGCTCGGCTTGCATGGCTTGGGCCTGAGGCACATCGCGTGCCCACAGCGTCACGGTGTGGTGTGCGCCAGCGTTGATCGCCAGCGCTGTGCCCCACGCGCCTGCACCTAAAACGGCAATCTTCATGTCGACAGCCTCAACGCGCAATTACTGAACTGAGCCAGCCGCTTGTTGCTGCTGTTGTTCGTACATGGCTTGGAAGTTGATTTCGGCCAAGTGCACGGGTGGGAAGCCAGCACGTTGAATCACGTCAGCCACGTTGCCGCGCAGGTAGGGGTAAATGATTTGTGGGCAAGCAATGCCGATGACGGGGCCCATTTGGTCTTCAGGCAAGTTGCGTACTTCGAAAATGCCAGCTTGCTTGGCTTCGACCAAGAACACAGTTTTGTCTTCAATCTTGGTGGTGACGGTGGCGGTCACAGTCACTTCCACAATGCCGTCGGCCACGTGTTCCATGCCCACGCCCAACTGGATGTCCACCGAAGGTTGCTCGGTGCTGGTCAGGATGGCGGGTGAGTTGGGTTGCTCCAAAGACAGGTCTTTCAAATAGACGCGTTGAATTTGAAAAACTGGAGTGGCTTGTTCGTCTGACATTGTTATTTCCTAAAACAAAAAAATGCCCGCATCGGCTATACCGAAGCGGGCAGCAAATCGGGATGGCTAATTATGTCAGCTCAAGATTGCAGCAAAGGCAGCAAACCACCTTTGGCATCTAAGGCCATCAAATCATCGCAACCGCCCACATGGGTGTCACCAATGAAGATTTGCGGCACGGTGCGGCGACCCGTGATTTCCATCATGTGTGCACGCGCTGTGGGGTCGGTATCGATGCGAATTTCTTCGATCTGGGCCACGCCCTTAGCGTTCAGCAGTTGCTTGGCACGAATGCAATATGGGCAAACGGCGGTGGTGTACATCTTGACGGCGGGCATGGGGAATTCTCCGAAGTAATGAAGCCAAAAACTTAGGCTTTAGTAACGGGCAGGTTAGCTTCTTTCCAAGCTTTCAGCCCGCCGTGCAGCGAATGCACCTTCTCGTAACCCAGTTTTTGCGCAATGCCTTGGGCACGCTTTGAGCGCGCACCGGCTGCACACACCATGATGACGGGTGTGCTTTTGTTCTTCACGGCCTTGTCCAAACGGGCTTCCAGCTCGTCCAACGGCACGTTCACGGCGCCTTTGATGTGGCCTTGGGCGTATTCGTCTGCGCCGCACACGTCAATCACCACACCTTTTTCACGGTTCATGCACAGAACCGCTTCTGCGGGCGAAATACCGGTGGCTGCAGCGCCTTGCACCACGGGCAGCAGCAAAAAGAAGCCAGTGCTCAGGGCGATGGAGATCAACATCCAGTTATCGAGAATAAATTTCACAGGGGAATCCAGTTCAAAAAACAAAAAACGGTGGGTAAAAGTATCGAGTCAGGGCAGCATTCTAAAATCACAGCCAATCTTTCACTGACTCTGTTGATTTAAACCATGTACAAGCTCGTATTAATCCGCCACGGCGAATCCACTTGGAACCTTGAAAACCGCTTCACCGGCTGGACCGATGTCGACCTCACCCCCACCGGCGTGGAGCAAGCCAAGAACGCAGGCAAGCTGCTCAAGGCCGAAGGCTATGAGTTTGATGTGGCCTACACCAGCGTGCTCAAGCGCGCCATTCGCACCCTGTTCCTCGCCTTGGACGAGATGGACGCAACTTGGTTGCCTGTGGTCAAAAGTTGGCGTTTGAACGAGCGCCACTACGGCGGCTTGCAAGGCTTGAACAAAGCCGATATGGCCAAGCAATACGGCGACGAGCAAGTGCTGGTCTGGCGTCGCAGCTACGACACACCACCGCCTGAGCTAGAAGCCACAGACCCCCGCAGCGAGCGTAACGACCCGCGCTACACCCGCTTCGAACCCAACCCCGTGCCCTTGACTGAATGTTTGAAAGACACCGTGTCGCGCGTGGTGCCTTTCTGGAACGAAGCCCTTGCACCTGCCATCAAGTCGGGCAAGCGCATCGTCATCGCGGCGCACGGCAACTCGATCCGTGCGCTCATCAAGTATTTGGACGGCATTAGCGACCAAGACATCGTGAGCTTGAATATTCCTAACGGGATCCCACTTGTGTATGAGTTGGATGAAAACCTCAAACCCATCCGTCACTACTATTTGGGTGATGCCGAAGCCGCTGCCAAAGCAGCCGCTGCGGTAGCCACACAAGGCAAAGCCTAATCGTCCCACTCACAGCGCGCCTTCTGGGCGCGTTGTATATTGAGCCCCTGTTGAATTTGTTATTTCTCGAAGGCCACATGCGTCAAAAACTCAAGATTGCAGGCTGGGTCGCCATCGGCGCCCTGACCGGCGCACTGACCACTGTTTCGTTGCAAACCGCGGCACGCGCCAACATGGCCCCTCTGCCGCTGGAAGAACTGCAGCAGCTCGCTGCGGTGTTCAGCATGGTCAAGAGTGACTACGTCGAACCCGTAGACGAGAAAAAACTCATCAGCGATGCCATCTCGGGCATGGTCGCTAGCCTCGATCCTCACTCGCAGTACTACGACAAAAAATCTTTCAAAGAATTCCGCGAAGGCACCACCGGCCGCTTTGTGGGCGTTGGCATCGAGATCACCCAAGAAGAAGGTTTGATCAAAATCGTGTCGCCCATTGAAGGTTCCCCCGCTTTCCGTGGCGGCATCAAGTCGGGCGATTTGATCACCAAGATTGACGACACGGCTGTCAAAGGCCTGTCGCTCAATGAAGCCGTCAAACGCATGCGTGGCGAGCCAGGCACAAAGGTGATCCTCACCATTTTCCGCAAAGACGAGAACCGCACCTTCCCCGTGAACATCGTGCGCGAGGAAATCAAAACCCAAAGCGTCAAAGGCAAAGTGATGGAAACCGGCTACGGCTGGATTCGCTTGAGCCAATTCCAAGACCGCTCGGTGGATGACTTCACCAAGAAGCTGGAAGAAATCTACAAACAAGAACCCAAGCTCAAAGGCTTGGTGCTCGACCTGCGCAATGACCCAGGTGGCTTGCTCGATGCAGCCGTGGCCGTGTCTGCCGTGTTCTTGCCTGAGAACATTGCCGTGGTGTCGACTAATGGCCAATTGGCTGAGAGCAAGTTTGTTTACAAAGCCTCGCCCGAGTTTTACCGCCGCAATGGCAGTAACGACCCTGTGGCCCGTTTGCACCAAAACACCAAAGGCATTTACCGCACCGTCCCATTGGTGGTGTTGGTGAACGAAGGCTCGGCCTCTGCCAGCGAAATCGTGGCCGGTGCTTTGCAAGACCACAAACGTGCCACCATCATGGGCAGCCAAACTTTTGGCAAAGGCTCGGTGCAAACCGTGCGCCAGTTGGGTCCTGATACCGCTTTGAAAATCACCACTGCGCGTTACTACACGCCAAGTGGCCGCAGCATTCAAGCCAAAGGCATCGTTCCTGATGTGTTGCTGGACGACACTGCCGAAGGCAGCCCGTTTGCCATCCTGCGCATGCGTGAAGCCGACCTCGACAAGCACCTAGAAAGCGGCCAAGGCAAAGATGCCAAAGACGCAGCCAAGGAAAAAGAAAAAGAGAAAGCACGCGAAGAAGCCATGAAGCGTTTGGAAGAAGAATCCAAAAAGCCAAATAGCGAACGCCGCCCACCTGAGTTTGGCAGCGACAAAGACTTCCAACTCGAGCAAGCCCTGAAACGCCTCAAAGGCCAACCCGTGTTGGCCAGCAAGACGCAAAGCGAGCGTCCTGCTGAGAAGAAAGACAAGTAATTCACTTGTAAACCTGCGGTGAACGACGACCAACTGCTGCGCTATTCGCGCCACATCCTGCTGGACGAGGTGGGCATCGAAGGCCAGCAGCTCTTGGTGGACAGCCATGTACTGGTGGTCGGCGCAGGCGGCTTGGGCTCTCCCGTCTCGTTGTACTTGGCCGCCAGCGGCGTAGGCCACATCACGATTGCCGACCATGACGTGGTCGACCTCACCAACCTGCAACGCCAAATTGCCCACACCACCGCGCGTGTGGGTCACCCCAAGGTGGAGTCAGCCGCACAAGCCATGCTGGCCCTCAACCCCGAAGTGCGCGTGACCGCGCTGGCCCACAAGCTAGACGCCGCTCAGCTAAACACGCTCGTGCCCACGGTGACCGTGGTGGTGGACTGCTGCGACAACTTTGAAACCCGCCAAGCCGTGAACGCGGCGTGCGTGAAGCACAAAGTGCCGCTCGTCTCAGGCGCGGCCATTCGCATGGATGGACAGCTGTCGGTGTACGACGCACGTGACGACACATCGCCCTGCTACGCCTGCATCTTCCCGCCCGCAAATGCACCTGAAGAAGTGATGTGCTCCACCATGGGCGTGCTCGCGCCACTGGTGGGCGTGATTGGCACGATGCAAGCCATGGAAACCGTCAAGCTCATCACAGGCATGGGCTCGCGCCTGACGGGCCGCCTGCAAATGCTGGATGGCCGTGGCATGGAGTGGAACGAAGTGCGCTTGCAGCGCAACGCTAGCTGCCCGGTGTGTGGCACGACCCAAAGCGCTTCCTAAACCACCTCGGCTGCAAAGCCCGCCCGTCTGAGAACAAACCCAAGTGCTGCGTTTGCGCCTGCAGCTGCAGCGCCTCATAGGGGCCTGCGTTGCTTTTGTAGCTGTACGACCACGCATAGCCCTGCCCCACCATCCATGCGCCCACATCGTTGCCTTGGCGCGTGAGCTGCGCCAGCAAACGGCCATAGCTGTCACGCGTGCGGGCGCGTACCTCAACCACTTGGCCTTGCAACGCAGCATGCAAAGCGGCGCGTGACTGTGGGCCCCACGGCTGGCAAATCTCGGGCGCGTCAATGCCCAGCAGCCGCACCTTGTGCGCCTCACCGCCTTGCAGCGGTTGCACCCACCGTGTCGCCATCGCTCACGTGCGTGACCACGCCGGGCCATGCGTGCACAGAGGCGCACAGACACAGCAGCCACGTGACAAGCATGCAAGCCCACAGGCCTTGCGCCGTTGTTGCCATTTGCTTGCACCGCGTGAAGTTCATCCATCACCTCAAACCCAAAACCGCATTGTGCAAACTACCGCGTATCAGGTGGTGAGCCAGCCGTTACGATTAGCGCATGCACTCTGCAAAGCGTCTCTTCCCGTTCCTAAGCTGGCCTAAGCCCACCCCTCAACTGCTCAAGAGCGAGGCCTTCGCGGGCCTGAGCGTGGGCCTGATGGTCATTCCGCAAGGTGTGGCTTATGCAGCGTTGGCGGGCATGCCACTCATCACCGGCATTTATGCGTCGCTGCTGCCTGCGTTGGTGGCGGTGCTGTTCAGTGCTTCGCCACGTTTGTCGGTGGGGCCCACGGCGCTCACGTCTATCTTGATTGCGGCCTCGCTCAGCGGGATGGCTGCGCCTGGAAGTGCCGAGTGGGTCAACCTCACCGTGTGGCTGTCGCTCATGACGGGCTTGCTACAAGTGGTGTTGGGCTTTGCGCGTTTTGGCTGGTTGCTCAACTTGGTCAGCTCGCCGGTGTTGATGGCGTTCACTCAGGGCGCGGGCGTGCTCATCATCTCGTCGCAAATGCCGGCGATGTTGGGTTTTACAAATGGCTGGTCCACGTTGGCCACAGGCGCGGGCATTGACTGGGCCAGCTTGGTGTTTGGCGTGGTCACCTTGGTGTTGCTGCTGTTGGCGCGGCGCTGGCGGCCCACTTTCCCCACCGTGTTGGTGGTGGTGCTGGGTGCAGCGGGCGCTAGCTGGGCGCTGGGGCTAGAGGCCTCGGGCACAGCGGTGGTGGGCGCGTTGCCGCAGGGCTTGCCTGCGTTGTTTGTGCCCAGCGTCATTGAGTGGGAAATGTTCAAACAGTTGGTGCTGCCTACGTTGGTGATTACGCTGGTGAGCTTTTTAGAAACCGCATCCAGCGCCAAAGTAGACAACGACCGCAGCGGCAAACGCTGGGACCAAGACCAAGACTTGATTGGCCAAGGCTTGGCCAAAGTGGCATCGGGTCTGTGTGGCGCGTTTCCCACCAGCTCGTCATTCAGCCGCTCGGCGCTTAACTTGTATGCAGGCGCGCAGTCGGCATGGGCCACCATCTTTTCGGTGGCAGTGATTTTGGTCATCCTCTTGTGCTTCACCTCGGTGTTGCAGCCTGTGCCGCAGTCGGTGTTGGCGGCCATCGTGGTGGCTGCCGTGCTGGGCCTGATCAAGCCACACGCGTTTGTGCAGCTTTACAAAATTGACCGTGTCGAGGCGGCTACGGCGGTGGTGACGTTTGTCATCACTCTGCTCTCGGCTCCGCGTTTGTATTGGGGTGTGCTGGCCGGTGTGGTGATGGGCCTGAGCCACTTCTTGCACACGCGCTTGCACCCGCGCATCATTGAAGTGGGCCTGCACCCCGACGGCAGCCTGCGCGACCGCCACCTGTGGAAACTGCCGCCTTTGGCGAATCACCTTTACGCCCTGCGCATGGACGCCGAGCTGGACTTTGCCGCCGCCAGCACCCTAGAGCGCGCCGTGATGGAGCACCTCGGCCAGCACCCCAACGTGGCCCATGTGTGCCTGTTTGCATTGCCCATCAACCGCATCGACGCCACGGGCGTGGAAAGCCTCGCCAAGCTAGAAGCCATGCTGCGCGAGCGCGGCATCAGCCTGCACATCAGCGGCATGAAGCTACCCATAGAAACCGTGCTGCGCCGCGCAGGCTGCCTGCAAGCGCATGCGGGGCTGCACCTGTATCGCACGGATGCGGAAGCCATTCAGCAGCTGCGGCAACTGGAAGCGTTGCCTGCGGATATGGGGTGGTGTATTTGAGGCTCGACGACTAGAATACTGTTTTTATAAACAGTATTCAATGACGCTTCGCTCCCTCTTCGTCGACTTCAATAGCTACTTCGCTTCGGTTGAACAACAGCTCAACCCCGCTCTGCGCGGACGGCCTGTGGGCGTGGTGCCGGTGCTGGCCGAAACGTCGTGCTGCATTGCCGCCAGTTACGAGGCCAAGGCGCTGGGCATTGGCACGGGCACGGGTGTGGCCGAGGCGCGGCGGCTGTGCCCCGACATTGCCATCGTGCTGGCCGACCACGCCAAGTATGTGGAGATGCACCACCGCGCGGTGGCGGTGGTGGACACGCTGGCCCCCGTGCGCCAAGTGCTGTCGATTGACGAAATGGAGTGCGAACTAACCGGCCGCTGGCAACAGCGCGAACGTGCGGTGGGGCTGGCCGAGCGCGTCAAGGCCGAGGTGGTGGCGCAGCTGGGCGAATGCATGCGCACGTCGGTGGGCATTGCGCCCAACACGCTGCTGGCCAAGCTGGCGTCGAACATGCAAAAGCCCGATGGGCTGACGGTGATTGAGGCGCACGAGCTGCCGCAGCGTTTGTATGGACTCAAGCCCAAGGCGATCAACGGCATTGGTCCGCGCATGGTGCAGCGGCTAGAGCGCTGCGGCATTCACACGATGGAGCAGCTGTATGCCGCGCCCCGCGAGCTGCTGCGCACAGCATGGGGCGGCGTGGCGGGAGCCGAGATGTACGACAAGCTACGCGGCCAGTGGTACGGCCCGCGTGAGACGGTGGCCAAGTCGCTAGGCCACTCGCACGTGCTGCCGCCCGACCTGCGCAACCCCGCAGGTGCGTTTGCGGTGCTCAACCGCCTGACGCAAAAAGCCGCCATGCGTCTGCGCAAGCAAAACGTGTACGCCACCAGCATGAGCGTGCATGTGCGCTGCCGCCACGGCTATGGCGGCAACCGTGGGCTGATGGGTGACGACCGCGCCGCGCATGTGGGCGAAACCCAAGACACCGCTTTTTTGCTGCACACGCTAGAGCAGCTGTGGCACAGCGGCCTGCACTTGCTGCCTCAGCCTGTGACAGTTGGGGTGCAGCTGCATGGCCTCATTGAAGCGGGTCAGCACACGGGCGATTTGTTTGGGTTTGAGGAAGCAGCGGCGGATGCTGCTTTAGATGCGGTGGCAGCAGGCACTGAGCCTAGCCCTTCAGGCTCGTTGTCAGCCCGTGTAGCGCCTGCCAAAGACCGCCGCAAACTGATGGCCGCGATTGATGCACTCAACGGCAAGCACGGCAAAAACACCGTGTACTTTGCCAGCGCACAAGCGGGGCTGGACCATGCGCCGATGCGGATTGCGTTTAATCGGATTCCGGATTTGGAGTCGGAACGTTAGGCTGCGCGCTTAGCGCTTGAGTGGCGCAGCCACTTGCACGCTGGCATGCAAGCCAAGCGCTTCTTCGTTTTGCATTTTCAAAGCATCCAAGCTGCGTTTGAATTGCTTGATCCAAGCTAGCACCTGCACATTGAGTTCGCCTAAACGCTGCTCCATGGGTTTGGCGCTGGGCATGAGCAGGCGAGCGATGGTTTGATTGAGGGTGATGGTTTGATGGGTAAGTTCTTCGTCGCCAATCAGCATCACTTCGTTGGCCGCACTTTGCACGAGGGAGAGGTGCTCTGCCAAGGTTTTGTCACGGGCTTGAGCAAACACAAGGTTGTTCACCAATGCATCGGTGGCATTCATGTAGCGCAGGCCCGATTCTTTGAAGGCATTGAGTTCGGCGGCGCGTTCGGCCGCAAGTTGATTGGCGAGGTCGATGTGCGCCTGGCGACCTGCGGCACGTTCGTGCTGATAGCCCGCCACCCAGCTGCCACCCAATGTGCCCATCACCCCGATGACGGCGGCCAACAAGGGAACCAGCCAGTCTTTGCGATCCATAAAAACTCCTGCGCCGTGCAGCTTTGTTGCGATGTGCAACTATAGCCAGAACGATGCAGAAATGAATACCAATCACTTCACAAGTTAAGCGGTGACGATCCAGCCTTCTAGCGGGTCACATTCGGGCAGCCCGTAGTGCCCGTCACCCGCCTCGTGCTGGCTTTGTGCCCACGCAGCTTGCACCATGCAAAGCACGGCGTCTAGGCTGTCGCCTGATGCATCGTCCACCAAGGTGTCGTGCTGCGCATGGGTGAGTTTGAGGCGCAGACCCAAACGGGTTTGGCCAACTTCTAAAGCTTGCAGCAGTTGCTTACGGGCTATCAAACGCTCAGGGGTTTGTTTGGCTTTGTCATCGCTTTTGTAGCTGGTGTTGCCAATCAGCTCACGCGCCAGCAAGCCGGGGTAGGCCTCTAGCGCGACGCGCAATGACTCGGGTGAAGCAACAGGCACAGCAGGTGCGTGCAAGCGGGGCAAGGTCACGCCAGCCTCGATCAGCAAAGGCACACCCGCGTGCAGCATGTAGGCCACGGGTGGGTTGACCCATTTCATCGACGGGCTAGAGCCCGCAGGAGTATCGGTGGCGCGGTGGGCAAACTTGCCGCCCACGGGGCGTGCATCGCAAAAGGTTTTGAAGGTGGCACGAATGTCGGCGCGGCTGAGTGCGCTGTAGTGCTGCATGCAGGCCAACCAATCGGTGGGCCATTGCAGATGCTCGACCAGTTCACGCGGCAGGCCGAAAGGCAAATCGAAACCACCCACCCACGTTTGTGACAGTTTCAGCCAATCGGCAAAAGAGACAAGGGTGTTAAAGCGCAGCAGGCTTTGCAGTTGCACGCGCCCAGTTTTGGCGTGGCCCAGGGCCACAACGATGGGTTTGCGTGGGGTGGGGCTGCTGCTGAAGTCGCATCCCACCAAGAGTGGCGAAGCGGTCATGCCAGCCCCAACATCGCCACACCCGCAGCAATGAGCAAGGCACCTAGCACGCGCAACCAACGGTCGCCCTCGCCCAACAAGTGACCACCAATGAGCGCCGCAAAAAGCATGGACACCTCACGCGCAGGCGCCACCAAAGACAAAGGTGCCGTTTGCATGGCATACAGCACCAGCACATACGAGATGGGCGTGATCGTGCCAACGATGAGCGCGTACTTCCACTGGTGACGCCACAGCGCCCAAGCCGTGGGTCGGTCGCGCAACACCACAGGCGTCAACAAGGCAAAGCGAACCAAGTTTTCCAAGTAGTGCAACAAGATGGGTGACATCAACAACACCTTCACTGCATAGCCATCCACCACGGTGTAACAGGCGATGAAGAGCCCGGTCAACACACCATAGCGCAAGCCTGCCATTCGCAGGCGCTGAGATACCAGTTGATCTTCACTGACAGCATCCACACGGCGCCAATCGGTGATGAGCTTGGTGCCACCTGCAATTAAAAATACACCACTCACCACACCCGCAATACCCAAAGCACCGATGTACGAAATAGATTCGCCCAGCCAGACCAAGGCCACCAGCGACGACAACAAAGGGCCTGTGCCACGCGCCAAGGGATACACCACGGTCAAATCGGCATGGCGATAGCCGCGTAGCAACACCACAAAGTACAGCACATGCAACACGCCACTGGCCGTGACAAAGCCCCATTCCCATGCGCCCCACTGTGGCAACACATCCCATCCGATCCACACCCCAATAGGGGCCCAAACCACCATGGCAACGCCTGCGGTGAAGCAAGCGAACCGTGCGTCACCGCCCGCTTTTTTGGCGAGGATGTTCCACAAGGCATGCAGCAGCCCTGCGAGTAAAACAATGGAGAGAGCGTTGGCGCTCAAGCGCTGACCAACAAGCGCGTCAGGCGCGACCGATGATGGACGCGGTGGCCATCAGTTCTTCCAGCAGCGCAAACGACACTTGGCCCGACACACCGTAGGGGTCAAGCTCTGGTGTTTCAGAGTACTTCAACACGATGGATGGGTTGAGTTTGTCCAAACGCACTTGGCCCATGGTCCAACCACCAAAGCGGCGTTCGGTGATTTCTTCATAGGCCAACACCACCACATCTTTGTGGCGTGGGTCTTTGACGATATGGGTGTAGAGCGCATTCACTTGATTGCGGCCACCTTCGATGGCTTGCAAGTAAATACCGCCTCCGTAGCACAGCACGCCGGTGATGCCGTTGCTGAGGTTGTGCTCGCGCGAGCTGGCCAAAATAGATTCGGTTTGCTCTGGGGTTTCGGGGTGAACGGAGCGGCTCACATACAACAGACGAACGAGCATGGCATCAACCTTTAGGAATCAGAGACAAAAATTCACGACGCAAGTTGGGGTCTTTCAAGAAAGCACCGCGCATGACCGAGTTGATCATCTTGCTGTCCATGTCTTTGACGCCGCGCCATGACATACAGAAGTGGCTGGCTTCCATGACGATGGCCAAGCCATCGGGCTGTGTTTTTTCTTGAATGAGGTCGGCCAATTGGACGACGGCCTCTTCTTGAATTTGAGGGCGGCCCATGACCCACTCGGCCAAGCGTGCGTACTTGGACAGGCCAATCACGTTGGTGCGTTCGTTGGGCAACACGCCAATCCAAATCTTGCCGATTACAGGACAAAAGTGGTGGCTACACGCGCTGCGCACGGTGATGGGGCCGACGATCATCAGTTCATTCAAATGCTCAGCGTTAGGGAATTCGGTGATGGCCGGTGCTTTGACGTAGCGGCCTTTGAAGACTTCTTGCAAGTACATCTTGGCTACGCGTCGGGCGGTGTCGCCGGTGTTGTGGTCGTGCTCGGTGTCGATCACCAAGCTGTCGAGCACGCCTTGCATTTTGATTTCGACTTCATCGAGCAAGGCTTCCAATTCGCCGGGCTGAATGAACTCGGCAATGTTGTCATTGCTGTGGAAGCGTTTGCGTGAGGCGGCAATGCGCTCGCGGATCTTGACAGAAACGGGCGTGCCTTCGAAGTTGTCTTTTGCAGTCATGGCAATGATGGTATCAGCGAAGCAAAGCCCCTACGGGCTAGGGCCTTCAGTAGCGTTTGCCAGTTAAAAACACGCCAAAGCGCAAGGCCAACGAAGCGCCCCAGTCCACCAGCTGCTGCCACCACGGTCGGTGGGCAAAGGTGTGCGCGTCCACCCGCGTCGCGCCGGTGTACATGGCTTCGCTCAGGCTGGCTTGCAGGTCTTGGGCAAAGGTGGTGTCGCGCACCACCACATTGGCTTCACGCGCCAGCAGCAGGCTAAACGGGTCGAGGTTGGAGGAACCCACGGTAGCCCAATGCCCATCGACCACCGCCACTTTGGCGTGCAAGACACTGGCGTGGTACTCGTAAATTTCCACACCCGCCGCCAACAGCTTGCCGTACAGCTGGCGTGAGGCGCGGTAGGGCAAGAAGTATTCGTACTTGCCCTGCAGCAACAAACGCACACGCACACCACGGCGTGCAGCCAACACCAAAGCACGGCGCAAGCGCAGGCCCGGAAAAAAATAGGCACTGGCCAGCACCACGTCATGGCGGGCGCCCCCAATGGCTTTGCGGTATGCCCGCTCAATCTGTGTCCGGTGGCGCACGTTGTCGCGCAGCACCAATTGCACGGTCCCGCGCGTGGGCAATTTCAAATCTTGGTCCGCGCTGCGCAGCGCATCGAGTGCGCCTGCAATGTCTTGGCTGCGCAGCTCACGTACAGCCTCGATGCGTGACCACAGCTGGCTCATGGCGTCATGCACCTGACGCACCAAAGGACCACGCAAGCTCACCGCATAGTCCAAGCGAGGCAACTGCAAACCACCGGGCACATTGGGGTCGATGAAGTCATCCAAGATGTTGATGCCACCGCAAAACGCCAAGGCTTGATCGACGACACACAGCTTGCGATGCAAGCGCCGCCAGCGGCTGGGCAGCCAAAAGCCAAGCCCCGCCAAGGGCGAGTACACGCGGCACTGCACACCTGCTTGGTCAAAACGTTTCGCCCACTCAAGGGGTAAAGTGCCCGTGCCCACACCATCCACCACCAAGCACACGCGCACACCGCGCTGGGCAGCACGGGTCAGCGCATGCCCCACATCAGCGCCTGCGCCTGCAAAGTCAAAAATGTAGGTTTCTAAAAGGACCTCATGTTGAGCGCGGTCAACCGCCTCGATCAAGGCAGCAAACAAAGCACCACCGCTGCGCAACAAACGTGTGTCGTGTGCGGCGTGCTGGGCGTTCATGGGGTGTCCCACGCAAACTCCACCAGCAAGGGCAAGTGGTCAGACATGCGGCCCCAAATCGGGCCGCGCGGCACATGCGTGGCCACGCGATGCACACCGCGCGCATACACATGGTCCAGCTGTGCCAGCGGCAAACGCGATGGGTAGGTGGGGTATTGCTTGCCCATGTTGGTGTGCAAGCCCACCGTGGCCATCATGCGCGACACCGCGCTACCCCAGTCGTTGAAATCACCCGCCACCAACAACGGCGCATCGGCAGGCACTTCTCGCGCAATGAAGTCGTGCAGTTGCTGCGTTTGACGCAAACGGCTGCCCGGCAAAAGCCCCAAGTGAATCACGATCACATGCACCGCGCG
The DNA here is from genome assembly GCF_002943475.1 of Limnohabitans sp. TS-CS-82. Taxonomy (NCBI): domain Bacteria; kingdom Pseudomonadati; phylum Pseudomonadota; class Betaproteobacteria; order Burkholderiales; family Comamonadaceae; genus Limnohabitans; species Limnohabitans sp. TS-CS-82. Next base: position 108,585 of record NZ_PTQX01000018.1, read on the forward strand.
CTCTTGCACTTGCAGCGTGACATGCAGCAAACCGCGTTGCTCTAAGCGGTGGTCCGACATGTCTTCGTGGCCGTGCTCCAGCACGGGCCAGCGGCTGAGCAAGGCATTGCCATGTTCACCATGCTTGGTGATGGCGTTGGTGCGATACACCGGTGTGTAGCCCTCGGGCGCTAAAAATTCAGCTTGGGCTTGCTCGGGCCAGTGCTTGAAACGACGGGCTTGCTGGCGGTTGAACGCCCGCACTTCTTGCAGGCACACGATGTCGGCATCAAACTGCTCCACCGCATGGCCGAGGTTGTGAATTTCAAGACGGCGTGTGGGGCCCAAGCCCTGCACGCCTTTGTGGATGTTGTAGGTGGCGACTTTGAATGTTTTCATGTTCTGCGCTTAAGTGTGCCTCAACAGACGCTCGTTGCCCGCAAGCCCGCTCTATGATGCCGCCATGCTCACCCCACTCGACACCTTACCCACCTGGCGCGCCGAAAGCGGCGCAGCCGCCCCACGTCGTGTGGTGGCCGCGGACGACACCATGTCGGCCGACACGGCCTACCGACTCGCTTGCGAGGGCACAGGTCTACTGTGGCAAGGTGACTTTCACAACGCACGCCAACTGCTACAAGCCTTGGCTCGTCGCACCGAGCGCAAGCCAAAGAAAAACAAAAAGCCAGAGGCTGAACTCTCGCCAGTACAAGCCTTCAATGCACACCGCTTGGCTTTGGGGCAACGCGCACGCATCTTGGCCATGGTGATCGTGCCCTTAGAGGGCGACTACACCATCCCATTACGCCGCGCACCCGACCTCAAACAAGCCTGCACAGATGCATGGGGCCCTGCCAATGGTGAAGCCTGTATGGTGTCTATGCGCGAACTGCTAGGCGTAGTGGGCGCACATGAGTGGCGCAAAAAAGGCGTAGAGATAGCAGCCCTGGGTGACGCACCCAACAACCGCATCTACCCACACTACGGCGTGTTCTCGCCGGTACGTGGTGAGTATGTGGACCTCGTGGCGAATACGCCCATCAAAGACAAATCGCTCGCGTTTGATATTGGCGTGGGCACCGGCGTGTTGTCTGCTGTGTTGGCCAAACGCGGCGTGCAACGCATCGTCGCGACCGACCAAGACCCACGCGCCCTTACCTGCGCGCGTGAGAACCTGCAACGCTTGCAGCGCATCGACAAAGTGGAATTGGTGCAAACCGATTTATTCCCAGAAGGCCAAGCGCCGCTGATTGTGTGCAACCCCCCGTGGGTACCTGCTCGTCCCAGCTCACCCATTGAGCACGCGGTGTACGACGAAGGCAGCCGCATGCTGCGCGGTTTCTTAAGTGGGTTGCGTGAGCACCTTGCGCCCAATGGCGAAGGCTGGCTGATCTTGTCGGACTTGGCCGAGCACTTGGGACTGCGCACGCGTGAAGAGCTGATTTGTTGGATCAGCGAAGCAGGGTTGAAACTGGTGGATCGCCATGACATCAAGCCGCGTCACGGCAAAGCCAGCGACGAGACCGATCCGCTGCACGCAGCACGCGCCAAAGAAGTTACTTCTTTGTGGCGCCTAGCAGCTGCTTGAGCAAGCCCAGTAATCCCACGCGTGGCTCAGTGCCCTGCTGAGCTGTCGCTGCCTTTGGCTGAACAGGCTCTGGTTCTGCCACAGGTTCAGGCGTAGCTTTGGGTTGAGGTGCTGCGGCTGGTGTGTCAAACGGCATCGGCATTTGCTGCGCCTGCTGCACAGGGGCTTCGCGCACGGGTTCTGGTTTGGCTGGCGTGGCAGCGGGCAAATGAAGCGCTTGCAACACAAACTGGTTCACCATCGCATTGAACGGCACGGGGTGTGCAGCACCTGTCACTTCGAGCACCTGCGCTTTGGGAAATTCGCGCTGCAGCTCTTTGACTTGCTGGGCCGGACACACACCCGATTCGCTGCCGTGCATCAAACGCACGGGGCCTTTGAAGCCACTGAGCAAGTGGCCAAACTTCATACCCTTCCAGTCTTTGCGATAAGGCAGATCGAAGTGCGAAGGTGATTGCACCGCCAGCACAGCGCCAATGCTCACATTGAACTTGGCTGCCATTTCTTCCGGCGTAGGCAAGCGGCCTTCTTTTTTCATGCCGTCGTACAAACCGTAGATCGACATCCACGGCAAGTCCAAACCAATGTCGTTGAAGAACAGACCGCTCACTTGGTTTTGCGCATCGTGTGCCAAGTACATGGCCAAAATGCCCCCCATGCTGGTGCCCAACACCTCGATATGCGGCACTGGTTTGCCATCGGGGATCAACTCGGCGCGAATGAAATGCACGATATCTTCTAAGTACACCCTCATGGTGTACCCCTTGTCACCGGGCAAGGGGCTGGAGTCACCTCGGCCACACAAGTCCACACTGATCACACGTAAGCCTTGCAGGCCTTCGGCGGCTTGCAGCAACGGGTCAAACGTGGCGCGGGTTTCTAACAGACCGGGCAAGCACAGCAGCACATACGGACTGTTGGCATCGCCCACCGCGCTATAGGCCAAATGGCGGCTATCTTTTGATAGAGGAAACTGAAGAGCAGGAAATTTGGAGACGGTCATAACTGCAATCATCCTAGTCGATACACAGAGAAACGCGTGCTTGTTTTGCGTACGATAAGCCTATGTCTAGCGCACATCATTTTCAGCTCGCAGTTCAAGACGTCGCATACGGCCCACTGCAACACCTATTGTTCTCTTGGCCCCCTGGCGTGAGCTGGGTGTGTGGCGATGAAGGCAAAGGCAAGACCACGCTGCTGCGCTTGCTAGCGGGCGATTTACAGCCCACCGCAGGCCAAGTGATCACGCCTGAAGGGGGCGTGTTTTGGATCGACCTGCAAGATTCGACACACGACGCCACCACCGTGCAAGCCTGTTGGGATGCTTTACGTGCGCACTACCCGCGTTGGAATCAAGACCTGCTGCAAGACTTGGCCGAAGAACTCGGCATGACCCAACACCTCGACAAACGCCTCAGCATGCTGTCAGCCGGCAGCCGCCGCAAGGTGATGGTGGTGGCGGCTTTGGCATCAGGTGCAACCGTGACCTTGCTAGACCAGCCATTTGCCGCACTCGACTTGGCATCGGTTCGCGTCATCCATGAGTTCTTGCACGAAGCGGCAGAGCACAGTAGCCGTGCGTGGATCGTGGCTGATTACGAAGCACCCAACGATTTGCCACTGGCGAGTGTGCTCAACTTAGACGCACCGCGCTAAATCGCAAATATAAAAAAGGCTCCCGAGGGAGCCTTTGTCGTTTGCACCGAAGTGCCATTGAACCAATGCCATTGAGCCCATGCATTAAGCCTTGGCTGCATCCAAGTTGCGCAAGCGAATGTGCAATTCGCGCAACTGCTTCTCGTCCACAGGGCTGGGTGCTTGGGTGAGCAAACACTGAGCGCGTTGGGTCTTAGGGAAAGCAATCACGTCGCGAATGGATTCAGCACCGGTCATCAACGTGACGATGCGGTCCAAACCGAAGGCCAAGCCGCCGTGTGGAGGCGCACCGTATTGCAATGCGTCGAGCAAGAAGCCAAACTTAAGCTGGGCTTCTTCAGGCGTGATCTTCAAAGCGTCAAACACTTTTTGTTGCACGTCGGCGCGGTGGATACGGACGGAGCCGCCGCCCATTTCCCAACCGTTCAACACCATGTCGTAGCCCTTGGAGATGCACTTCTCGGGCGCGGTAACCATCCAGTCTTCGTGGCCGTCTTTGGGCGCGGTGAAGGGGTGGTGCACGGCGGTGTAGCGTTGGCTTTCGTCGTCGAACTCGAACATCGGGAAGTCGACCACCCACATTGGGGCCCAACGGTTTTCAAACAAACCGTTCTTCTTGCCGAACTCGCTGTGGCCAATCTTGATGCGCAAAGCACCGATGGCGTCGTTCACGATCTTGGCTTTGTCTGCGCCGAAGAAAATCAAGTCGCCGTCTTGTGCACCTGTGCGCTCCAGCACTGCAGCCAAAGCTGCGTCGTGGATGTTTTTCACAATGGGTGACTGCAAGCCGTCACGGCCCTTGGCCAACTCGTTCACGCGGATGTAGGCCAAGCCCTTCGCGCCGTAGATCTTGACGAACTCGGTGTACGCGTCGATCTCGCCACGGCTGATGCCGCCGCCTTCCACAGAACCATTGGGCACGCGCAGGGCCACCACGCGGCCGCCCTTCATGTTGGCAGCACCTGAGAACACTTTGAAGTCCACATCGCCCATGACATCGGTCACTTCGGTGAACTGCAATTTCACACGCAGGTCTGGCTTGTCAGAGCCGTAGATGTGCATGGCGTCTTGGTAAGTCATGACGGGGAACTCGCCCAGGTCCACGCCGATGGTGTTGGTGAACACGCGCTTGATCATGCCTTGGAACATGTCGCGGATTTCTTCCTCGCTCAAGAACGAGGTTTCAATATCAATCTGCGTGAATTCAGGTTGACGGTCAGCGCGCAAGTCTTCGTCGCGGAAGCATTTGGTGATTTGGTAGTAACGGTCATAGCCCGCCACCATCAACAGCTGTTTGAACAACTGAGGCGACTGAGGCAACGCAAAGAAGTGGCCGTCATGCACGCGGCTAGGCACGAGGTAATCGCGCGCGCCTTCGGGCGTGCTCTTGGTCAACATAGGTGTTTCGATGTCGACAAAGCCGTTTTCATCGAGGTACTTGCGCACTTCCATCGACACTTTGTAGCGAAGCATCAGGTTGTTTTGCATGTACGGGCGACGCAGGTCGAGCACGCGGTGTGTGAGGCGTGTGGTCTCAGACAAGTTGTCATCGTCAATTTGGAACGGCGGCGTGACCGACTCGTTCAACACGATCAACTCGTGGCACAAAACTTCAATCTTGCCGCTCTTCAAACCTTCGTTGGTCGTGCCATCCGGACGTGGGCGCACCAAGCCTTTGATCTGAACGCAAAACTCATTGCGCACGTTCTCAGCCACTTTGAACATGTCAGGGCGATCTGGGTCGCACACGACTTGCACGTAGCCTTCGCGGTCACGCAAGTCAATAAAGATCACGCCGCCGTGGTCACGACGACGATTCACCCAGCCGCACAGGCTCACGGTTTGACCATTGAGGGCTTCGGTCACGAGACCGCAGTAGTGGGAGCGCATTGCCATTTTTAGTTTCTCTTTTCTTTGAGTGCGGGGACGCTTGGAGAGACAGCGCCCATGGAAATTACATAAGTCAGGGCTTCGTCAACGCTGAGGTCAAGTTCGATGACATCGGTCTTTGGAACCAACAAAAAGTAGCCGCTGGTGGGGTTGGGTGTGGTGGGCACGTAGACGCTCAAATACTCACCATCGAGTTTGCTGGCGACTTCACCCACAGGCGTGCCCGTTTGAAAAGCAATGGTCCAAGTGCCGCTGTGCGGGTATTGCACCAACAAGGCTTTACGAAACGCGTTGCCACCATCGGAGAACAAGGTGTCTGACACCTTCTTCACGCTGGAGTAGATAGATTTGACGATTGGGATTTGGTTCAGTAAACGGTCCCATTGCTTCATCCACCAACGGCCTGCCACGTTAGAGACCAAACCGCCAGTGAGTAACAACACCAGCACCAACAAAATGACGCCGAGGCCTGGCACATGGTCAAGCCAATAAATCATGTCGGGCGAGACGAGGCGCAACTTGGTCAGCGTGCCCAGGAAGGCACTGTCGAGTGAGCCCACCAGCCAGCTCAATACAGCCGCCGTGATGACCAATGGCGTCCAGACCAAAAGGCCAGCGAGCAGGTATTTTTTAATCGGCATGAAGTGCTTTGCGGTTTTGAAAAATCAGTGACACGCGCAGCCCGTGGCGCAACCGCCCGAAGCTGCTGGCGTGGCGGGGCTGCTAGAAGCGGTATCCGCGCTGCCGCTGGAACTGGTGCTGCCAGCAGCGCTGTCGCTGGTCGCGGCTGCGGCAGCCGTGCTCGCTGTAGCGGCTGGGGCAGATGTGCCGCCGGAGCCGCCTTTGAAATCGGTGGCGTACCAACCCGAGCCTTTGAGCTGAAAGCCCGCGGCGGTGAGTTGTTTGGAAAACGTGGGTTTGCCGCATTCAGGGCAATCCGTCAGCGGGGCATCCGCAATTTTTTGTAGCACGTCCTTGGCATGACCGCAGGACCCGCATTTGTAGGCGTAAATTGGCATGGCGAGGGGGTTCGGTAAAACCCTGAATTATAGGCGCGTGGACCCTATTTCAAGGGCCAACCCGCCGCACCCGCCCTCTTTGGCGCAAGTGGGCTCGGGCTTAAGCCGCACCCACCAATTTGTGATGGCCACTATGGGCATTGCGAATGGCCTGCGGGCCCAAAGAGCCCAGCACCATGCCCGTCAAACTGGCCAACACGCCCGCCAGCTGCGCTGGAAAGTCCTCACCTGCAGGCGTGAACAAGAACAAGCCCCAGGTCAACAAGCCCAGCACCAAGGCAAAGATCGCGCCCTGTGTGGTGGCACGTTTCCAATACAAGCCAAAGGTCAGCGGCACAAACGCGCCCACCAACGGCACTTGGTAAGCGCCAGACACCATCTCGTAAATTGACGTGCCTTGCATGCGAATGGCATAGCCCAGCACCAAGATGCTAAAGACCAACACTGTCACGCGCATGGCGCGCAGCTCTTGCTGGTCGCTTTGGTGGGGGTGGAACTGACGCCAAATATTTTCGGTGAACGTGACGCTAGGAGCCAGCAACGTGGCCGAGGCACACGACTTGATGGCCGACAACAACGCACCAAAGAACAACACCTGCATGACAAACGGCATTTGCGTCATCACCAAAGTAGGCAGCACTTTTTGGGGGTCATCCGCGATCAAGGTTGTGGCTTGCTCGGGCATGATGATCATGGCGCTGACCACCAAGAACATGGGCACAAACGCAAACAAGATGTAGCAAATGCCGCCAATCACGGGGCCATGCGTGGCGGCTTTGATGCTGTTGGCCGACATGACGCGTTGAAACACATCTTGCTGGGGAATCGACCCCAGCATGATGGTGATGGCAGAAGCGAAGAAAAACAAAATGTCTTTGAGCTGTGGCTCGGGCCAGAACTTGAACATGTCTTGGCTAATGGCCAGCTCTAACACCTTGTCTGCCCCGCCCGCTTGGTCTGCAGCAAACACCGCAAGCACAGACAAGCCCACCACCAAGATGATCATCTGAATGAAGTCGGTGATGGCCACCGACCACATGCCACCAAACAAGGTGTAAGCCAAGATCGACACCACGCCAATGACCATGCCCAGCTCTAGGCTGACCACGCCATCGGACAACAAGTTAAACACGAGGCCCAAAGCCGTGACTTGCGCCGACACCCAACCAAGGTAGCTGACCATGATGATGAGAGAGCACACCACTTCCACCACGCGGCCATAGCGCTCGCGGAAGTAGTCGCTGATGGTGAGCAACGTCATGCGGTAGAGCTTGCCCGCGAAGAACAGGCCTACAAAGATCAGACAAAAGCCCGCGCCGAAGGGGTCTTCCACCACGCCGTGCAAGCCACCATTCACAAACTTGGCGGGAATGCCCAACACGGTTTCAGAACCAAACCACGTGGCAAACGTGGTGGTGATGACCATGGCCATCGGTAGGTGACGACCGGCAATGGCAAAGTCAGCCGAGTTTTGAACGCGCTTGGCCGCCATCAAACTGAACTGACCCCCAAGACTTGGACGGTTGCGCTTCCGCCAACTAAGCGGTCCTTCTCAGCCGGTACTCCACCGGGCTGAGTCCTTTCAATCTGAGCTTGATGCGCTCATGGTTGTAGTAGCGGACGTAATCATGCACGCCAGCTTCAAGTTCATCAACGCTATTTGGTGGTGCAAGATGAAAATACTCGGCTTTTAGGGTGCCGAAGAAGCTTTCAATTACCGCGTTGTCAAAGCAGTTCCCCTTGCGGCTCATACTTTGCTTGACTCCACGCTGCGCAAGCATCGCTCGATAGGGCTGCATCTTGTAGTGCCAGCCTTGGTCAGAGTGAACGATCAGCCCCGCAGTGCACTCGGTCCGCGAAAGCGCTTCCTGCAGAGTGCTGGCAACCAGCTCGTAAACGGGACGTCTGGCCATTTGGTGCGCGACGATCTCGCCGTTGTAAAGGTCCATGCAGGCCGACAGATAGAGCTTGTTACCATGCACATTGAACTCGGTGACGTCTGTCGCCCATTTCTGGTTTGGCGCGGTTGCACAAAAGTCGCGTTCCAGTACGTTCGGCACTTGCTCATCGCTCATACCGGAG
>NZ_PTQX01000019.1:0-110194 GCF_002943475.1 Limnohabitans sp. TS-CS-82
GCGGATGTCATAGACCGCCGCAACCTGCCGGCAAGAAAGCTGCTCACGGTCCTGATGAGACAGTACCTGCAACTTGAACTGCGCACTGTACTTGCTGCGCTTGGGTCGTAGCCCGTCAATGCCGTGCAGACGGTAGTGGCTTACCCAAGTACGGATCTTCTCCTCAGGCACTGACCACTGCCGGGCCAGCAACTTCGCTCCGCCGTCCCCATTCAAAAAGCTCTTGACCACCTTGAGCTTGAACTCGGTTTCGTACTTCCTCATGTCACCCCCTTTAAGTTTGTCCAACTCTTGGGGGTCAGTTCAAATGCGGGGCGATTCAAACTTTCTCCGATCTTGGTTTGAGCTGCTCTTGAAGTCAGTCTTTGTATTTTGACAATACAAAGACCGCGGGCAACAAACCAAGAGGAAGCAGCATGGCGCCGATGTTCATGAACTCATCTGTGTGCAACAACCCGAACCCCAATGCAGACAGCGCCAATCCCCATGGCACCAGCTGATGCAATTCAATTTTGGGTAGCTTTTTCATCGCCACGGTTTTTATGAGTTGTCATCGATGAAGATGCCTTTGAGCTTCTTCGCATCAAGCAAGCTGGGATCAATCCTGTCAAACACCACTTCGCGAACCACCTCACCATCGGCACTTTTGACTTTCAAGTGCAAGGCTTTGTCTTCGTGGTTGATGGAGTAATTGAGGTCGGTCAACTTCACGCGCGCAGGTTGTTTCGTCAGCGTGTCCGGCTTTTGTTCGGACTTGACCTGCTGAGTACCGTCCATGGTGCGGTGTGTGTCTTTTGAAAACGCAACAGCACCGTCCTTGGTTGTTTCCAAAGATTTCAAGGATGCAACGGTGACGTGGTAGTCAGACATGAGAGATGGGATTTTTACGTACTGCCTAGGCAGTATCGGCACGAAATCCAATAACTTGAGCCTGTTGAATGACAAGCGGGGTGCAGGGCGTCATCGTCAGCAATTACCCTTGGTCAATCATTCGATAAAATTGATACATGAGCAAAGACGACGTCACCACCAAAATCGCCAGCGACGGTCTTCGCTACAAATCCAAAGCGGGCGGCAGTCCGTTTGGTGCTACGGGCAACATGATCAACACCATGAGTTGCATGAAGTGTGGTTTGCACAAGCCGCGTGCTCTCGGCTCATTTCGCCGCTTGCTGGATAAAAGCCATTTCTTCTGTGGCGATTGCCGCCCAGTCAAGGCGGCCGAACCCACCGCATAAAAAAATCCCCGTGCCTTGCGACACGGGGATTTATTTTTTAACGCAACGAAGTTTTAGGCGCGCGCTTTGCGACGCACAGGTGCCTTGGCTGCTTTAGGTGCGTGTTCTTTCAATTTGGCAATGCCTTCTTGAGCCAACTCGGCAGTTTTCTTGGCGTTTTTGCGGGCTTCGGCGAGTGCTTTGTTGCCTGCATCCACAGCGGCTTTGACAGCTTGCACAGCAGCTTCAGAGCCTTCAGGGGCTTTCTTCAGGTTTTCATGGAGCGCTTTGTTGGCCGCTGTGTGGGCTTGGTCAAAGTGACCTTCTGCGAAAGCGGTGGCTTCGGCTTGGAATTGTTGGCCCAGTTCGAATGCCGTGGCGGCAAAGCCTGCCAAGCTCTTGGCGGATGTTTCCAATTGGTCCTTCAACAGGGCAATCGCTGCTGTTGGATCTTTCACTTCCAAGGCAGATGCCAGTTGCTCTTGAGCCAACTCGGCACTGACCTTGGCTTGCTCAAGTGTCAACTCAGTGATGCGCTCAACTTGCGCGAATGACAGGTTAGCCAATTCGAAAGCAGCTTGCATAGAGGCTTCAACTTGGGGTTTGATTGGGTTTTGCATGATGAGTCCTTAGGTCGTTAAATTTGATAAAGGAATGTTATCGACGATTTTTGAAAAAACAACGGGGTTGCTTCGCTTTAGAGCTAGGTCTCTAGGCCCTTCCCGACTTATGGCACAGTAGCGTCTTATGAGTTCAAACCTGATTTATCCCACGATTGAAGACGCCATTGGCAAGACGCCTTTGGTCGCTTTGCAGCGCATGGGCGCTGCCGACAACGCCAAACGCGGCAACGTGATTTTGGGCAAGCTTGAAGGCAACAACCCTGCGGGTTCTGTGAAAGACCGTCCCGCTTTGTCGATGATTCAACGCGCGCAAGAGCGCGGCGACATCAAGCCAGGCGACACCTTGATTGAAGCCACCTCTGGCAACACCGGCATTGCACTGGCCATGGCTGCGGCCATCAAGGGCTACCGCATGGTGCTCATCATGCCCGAGGACTTGTCGATTGAACGTGCGCAAACCATGAAGGCCTTTGGTGCTGAATTGATTTTGACGCCCAAGAGCGGCGGCATGGAATACGCCCGCGACTTGGCTGAGCGCATGCAAGCCGAGGGCAAAGGCCGCATGCTCGACCAGTTTGCCAACGAAGACAACCCACGTATCCACTATGAAACCACAGGCCCCGAGCTGTGGGAGCAAACGCAGGGCCGCATCACGCACTTCGTGAGCGCCATGGGCACCACGGGCACCATCACCGGTGTGTCGCGCTTCTTGAAAGAGAAGAACCCTGCCATTCGCATCATCGGTGCGCAGCCTTCGGAAGGTTCGCGCATCCCTGGCATTCGCAAATGGCCGCAAGAGTACCTGCCCAAAATTTACGACGCCAGCAACGTGGATGAGTTGGTCTACGTGAGCCAAGACGATGCCGAAGACATGTGCCGCCGCTTGGCACGTGAAGAGGGCATCTTTGCTGGTATTTCTGCTGCGGGCGCCTGTTGGGTGGCGATGCAAGTTGCGCAGCAGGTTGAGAACGCGACGGTTGCTTTTATCGTGTGCGACCGTGGCGACCGTTACTTGTCTACCGGAGTGTTTCCCGCATGAACATCGATGTCGAACTGGACACGCGTGGCCTGAACTGCCCGCTGCCGATTTTGAAAGCCAAGAAGGCCCTCACTGCGATGGAGAGTGGTCAGGTGCTGAAAGTGCTGTCAACCGACACGGGTTCGGTGCGTGACTTTGCAGCGTTTGCTAAGCAAACTGGAAATGAACTGTTGTCGCAAACCACCGAGGGCCGCGACTTTGTTCACATCCTCAAGCGACGTTGAATGAAGCGATGTTGAGTTGCTCGAGGTAGTCGCGGAATTCAGCACCGACTTCTGCGTGTTGCAAGGCAAGCTCGACGCTCGCTTGCAAGAAGCCCACTTTGCTACCGCAGTCGTAGCGCTTGCCTTCATACGAATAAGCCAACACTTTTTCTGTGGCCAACAAACCGGCAATGCCGTCGGTGAGTTGAATCTCACCTTGCACACCACGGCCGCCTGCGCGAATGCGCTCGAACACCGCTGGCGTCAAGATGTAACGGCCAGCCACTGTGGTGCGTGATGGGGCTACTTCGGCTTTGGGTTTTTCCACCATTTGCTGGATGTCCACCAAACCATTACCGATGTCTTTACCGGCCACCACGCCATAGCGGTGTACATGCTCTAGCGGCACTTCTTGCACAGCCAACACAGAAGACTGTGTGCGCTCAAACACTTCAGCCATTTGCTTCAACACGCCAGGGCCGCCGGGTTTACCGCGCATCAAGTCGTCAGCCAGCAGCACGGCGAAGGGCTCATCGCCTACCAAGTGCTCGGCGCACAACACCGCATGGCCTAAGCCCAGTGCGCGAGCTTGGCGCACGTAAACGCATTGCATGTCGTCAGGTTGCACGCTGCGCACGATGTCGAGCAGGGCTTGCTTGCCTGCGGCTTCGAGTTCGGTTTCGAGCTCGTAGGCCATGTCAAAGTGGTCTTCAATAGCGCGCTTGCTGCGGCCCGTGACAAAAATCATTTCACGAATGCCAGCCTCATAGGCCTCTTCCACCGCGTATTGGATGAGAGGCTTGTCCACCACGGTCAGCATTTCTTTAGGGCTGGCTTTGGTGGCGGGTAAGAAGCGTGTGCCCATGCCTGCGACGGGGAACACGGCTTTGGTGAGTGCTTTGGTCATACGTTTGAAATTAATAGTTTTGCCAAGTTTAACGAGGCTTTATTTCTGCAGTTTGACAAGCTGCTCCTGCACTTTGGCCAGGGTGGCAGTGAACTCGGCCACGCGCTTCTTGGCTTCTTCAATCACCGCCGGTGGCGCTTTGGCCACGAATGCTTCGTTCTTCAATTTAGAGCCTGCTTTTTCGATTTCGTTTTGCAAGCGTTCGACTTCTTTGCCCAAACGAATCTTCTCGGCGGCCACATCCACTTCGATGAACAAGCACACGCGCAACTCACCAATCACAGCCACAGGTGCGGCTTGTGCGGCGGCAGACCACGCTGCTTCGTTGTCAAACACTTTGACTTCGCTGAGCTTAGCCAAGGCTTGCAACACAGGCGCCACGCCTTGCATGAACGCGTGTTCTTCGGCGTTGCCAGCCAATGCAAACAAAGGCATGCGCGTGGCGGGGGACACACCCATCTCACCGCGCAAGTTGCGGCAAGCGTCCACCAATGATTTGACGCGTGTCACATGGGCTTCGGCTTGTTCGTCGATGCGCTCAGGTTGGCTCACGGGGTACGCGGCGATGCTGATGGATGCTGTTTTGTCGTCCGCCTTGACGCGACCGGCCACCACCGCCACCGTTTGCCACAGCTCTTCGGTGATGAAGGGCGTGATGGGGTGGGCCAAGCGCAGGATGGTTTCGAGCGTGCGAATGAGGGTGCGGCGCGTCGCCCTTTGGGCGGCTTGTCCTTCCTCGCGGTTTTGTGCGGCGGCACCTTGTTGAATTTGCACCTTGGCGATTTCCAAATACCAATCGCAGAACTCGTTCCACACGAAGTCGTAAATCGTGTTGGCCACGTTGTCGAGGCGGTACTCGGCAAAGCCTTTGGCCACTTCGGCTTCCACGCGTTGCAGCTTAGAAACGATCCAGCGGTCGGCTTGACTGAACTTCAAATAGCCATGGGCTGGACCACCCACCACGCACTCGGCTTTGGTGTGTTCTTTGAGGCCGCAGTCTTGGCCTTCGCAATTCATCAACACAAAGCGTGAAGCGTTCCACACTTTGTTGCAGAAGTTGCGGTAGCCCTCGCAGCGCTTGCTGTCGAAGTTGATGCTGCGACCCAGTGTGGCCATGGCCGCAAAGGTGAAGCGCAGTGCATCTGCACCGTAGGCAGGAATACCTTCTGGAAATTCTTTTTCTGTTTGCTTGCGCACCTTGGGCGCAGTTTCGGGCTTACGCAAACCTTGTGTGCGTTTTTCAAGCAAAGGCTCGAGCGTGATGCCGTCAATCAAATCGACAGGATCCAACACATTGCCTTCTGACTTGCTCATCTTCTTGCCTTGCGCGTCGAGCACCAAGCCGTGGATGTAAACATGTTTGAATGGCACGCGACCTGTGAAGTGGGTCGTCATCATGATCATGCGGGCGACCCAGAAGAAGATGATGTCGTAGCCAGTCACGAGCACGCTGCTTGGCAGGTACAGGTCATAGTCGTCGGTTCCGCTGCCGAGGGTGCCGCAACCGGCCTTGCTCCCACTCGCTTCGCTCGCAATGTCGCTGCGTCCGGCTCCGGCACCCTCGCCAGCTGCGTCGCTGCTCCAACCCAGTGTGCTGAATGGCACCAGTGCGCTGGAATACCAAGTGTCCAGTACGTCTTCGTCGCGCTTGAGTGTTTTGCCAGGGGCCTTAGCCTGAGCCTCAGCCTCATCACGCGCCACATATACCTTGCCGTCTTCGTCGTACCACGCTGGGATTTGGTGGCCCCACCAGAGCTGACGCGAGATACACCAGTCTTGGATGTTGTTCATCCACTGGTTATAGGTGTTCACCCAGTTCTCGGGCACAAAACTCACTTGGCCAGATTGCACAGCGTCAATGGCTTTTTGCGCAATGCTCTTGCCTGTTGAGTCTTTGTCGCTGACTTTGTTCATGGCGACGAACCATTGGTCGGTCAGCATGGGCTCAATCACTTGGCCAGTGCGGGCGCAGCGTGGCACCATGAGTTTGTGTTTCTTCACCTCGACCAAAGCGCCTGCAGCTTCGATGTCAGCCACGACAGCCTTGCGGGCCACGAAGCGGTCGAGGCCTCGGTATTTTTCAGGAGCGTTGTTGTTGATCGTGGCGTCGAGGTTGAGCACGCAAATCATGTCTAGCTTATGGCGCTGTCCCACTTGGTAGTCGTTGGTGTCGTGCGCGGGCGTGACCTTCACCACGCCGGTGCCGAAGGCTTTGTCCACGTAGTCGTCGGCAATCACGGGGATGGTGCGGCCGCACAGTGGCAGGTTGACTTGCTTGCCGATGAGGTGCTTGTAGCGCTCGTCTTCGGGGTGCACCATCACGGCCACGTCACCCAGCAGGGTTTCGGGACGGGTGGTGGCCACGGTCAATGAACCGCTTCCATCGGCCAAGTCATAGCGGATGTGCCACATCGAGCCGTCTTCTTCTTCGCTCTCAACTTCCAGGTCAGACACCGCGCTCATCAGCACCGGGTCCCAGTTCACCAGGCGCTTACCTCGGTAGATCAGGCCTTGCTCATACAGCTGCACAAAGGTTTCGGTCACAGTTTTGGACAGCTTGGGGTCCATCGTGAAGTATTCGCGGCTCCAGTCCACGCTGTCGCCCATGCGGCGCATCTGGCTGGTGATGGTGTTGCCCGATTCTTCTTTCCACTCCCACACCTTGCTCACAAAGTTTTTGCGCGCTTCGGCAGGGCTGGTGCCCATGTCGTGGCGGCTGATGCCCTTAGCTTGCAGCTGGCGCTCCACCACGATTTGCGTGGCAATGCCTGCGTGATCCGTGCCGGGAATCCAAGCGGTGTTGAAGCCAGACATGCGGTGGTAGCGCGTCAAGCTGTCCATGATGGTCTGGTTGAACGCATGGCCCATGTGCAGCGTGCCAGTCACGTTGGGTGGTGGCAGTTGGATAGCAAACGCGGGTGCGTCAGCCGCCGGTGCGCCTGTGCCACGGAAGCCAGCGACGCCATAGCCGCGTTGTTCCCACTCGGGGCCCCAATGGGCTTCAAGGGCGGCGGGCTCGAACGATTTGGACAGGCGCTCAAGGCCGGGTTGTTCGATGGGTGTAGCGGGCGTGTTGCTCATGGGATGTGTTTTGACAAAAGAAAAACGGCAGACTGAATGCTGCCGTTGGATGCAAGATGCGGCCACGCATTTTACCTAGAGCAAATCCGTGCCTTTTAGTTCAATGCTATTCAGTGATACGCGTAATTTGAATTAAATTAGACCTATTAAATTACTTGCGAATAAATTTTATGAAAAAAATGCTACATCTGATGATGCTGCTTTGCTTACACGCCACGGCGATGGCGGCTGACAAGACTTTGATTTTTTGCTCAGAAGGTGATCCCGAGTATTTCACCCCCGCCTTCAATGGCACGAGCACCTCGTTTGATGTGACCGGTCAAATTTACGATCGACTCGTTCGGTTTGAGCAAGGTGGCACGCAGCTTCGGCCCTCATTGGCCCAGCAATGGCGTGTCTCGAAAGATGGACGCACGTATGTGTTCAGCCTGCGCCGCGGTGTGAAATGGCACAGCAATGCCAATTTCAAACCCACGCGCGATGTCAATGCCGATGACGTGTTGTTCACGTTGTGGCGTCAGTGGCAGACCGATCATCCCTACCGCCATGTGACCCGCAGCCGATATCCGTACTTTGAGAGTTTGGGCTTTGCGCAATTGCTCCAGCGTGTTCGCAAATTGGATGCGTACACGGTGGAGGTGGTGTTGAACCGCCCCGATGCCACCTTTGTGTCGACCTTGGCCATGCAATGGGCGGGTATCCAATCGCAGGAATACGCGCAAGCGATGTTGAACAACCAAACCCCAGAGCTGTTCGACCAGCAACCGATTGGCTCGGGACCGTTTCAATTCAAAAGTTACACCCGCGGTCAAGAGGTGGTGTTTCAGGCGTTTGACGATTACTGGGAAGGCCGTAGCAAACTGGACCATTTGGTTTTCAGCATCACGCCCAATGCGTCTGAGCGTTGGCGAAAAATCAAGGCTGGGCAATGCCATGTCATGCCTTATCCCAACCCTGCCGATTTGCCTGAGATGAGGCGTACAGATGGTGTGGTCATGCAAGAAAAAACAGGCGTGAACATCGGCTACATGGCTTACAACACCAGCAAGCCACCTTTCACCGATGTGCGTGTGCGCCGCGCTTTGAACATGGCCATCGACACACGCCGCATTTTGCGGCAGGTGTACAAGCACACCGCCTTGCCCGCCACCAATCCGATTCCCCCCATTCAGTGGGGCTACAACCGAAACGTGCCCGAAGACAGCTACGCCCCCGCGCAAGCGATGGCGCTTTTGAAAGAGGCCGGTTACGCCAAAGGCTTCAGTGTCGATTTGTGGGCCATGGACGTGCAGCGCCCTTACATGCCCGACGCCATCGCTGTGGCCAAACTCATTCAAGAAGACTTGGCCGAAATCGGGGTGCGCGTCACGGTCAAAACCCACAACTGGTCTGAGTATTTCCAACGCGCACGCACGGGCGAGCATGACATGGTGTTGTACGGATGGACGGGCGACAACGGCGACCCCGACAACTTCCTCAACACCTTGCTCAGCTGCGATGCGGTGGATGGCAACAACCTCGCACGTTTTTGCAATGCCAGCTACGACGCTTTGGTGAAAAAAGCCAAGACCTCGTTGGACCCACAGGAGCGAACCCATTTGTATGAGCAAGCGCAATTGGTTTTCAAAGACCAAGCGCCTTGGCTGACCATTGCCCATGCCAACCAATACAAGGTGCTGCGTGCCGAGGTGAAAGGCTTTCACATCACCGCGCTGGGGCGGCATTGGTTTTATGGTGTTGATTTGGTGCAGCAGCCTTAGCCGTGAACGGACACAGCATGCACCGCATAATTCAGGCTTCCTTGTGAAGCCTTTTTTTCTTATGTTGTTCTTGCTCTCACCCGCCAAAGCCCTCGACTACGACACCCCTGCGGGTGACGTGCCGCACACACAGCCGCTGTTTGTGAAGCAGTCGGCCGAGTTGATTGATGTGCTCAAAGAAAAATCACCGCAAGACATTGCCAGCTTGATGAGCTTGAGCGATGCACTCTCTAGCTTGAACGTGGCGCGCTACCAAGCGTGGAGCCCCAAATTCACCGCAAAAAATTCTAAGCAAGCGGTGCTCGCTTTCAACGGCGATGTGTACGAAGGCTTGGATGCCAAAACTTTGAAACCCAAAGACTTGGACTGGGCGCAAGAACACGTGGCAATTCTGAGTGGCCTCTACGGCGTGCTGCGCCCCCTCGACTGGATGCAGCCTTACCGCCTAGAAATGGGCACCGCACTGGCCAACGGCAAAGGCAACAACCTCTACAAATTTTGGGGCACACAGATTGCCGATTATTTGAACGAACGTTTGAACGGTGAGCGTGAGCCCATCATCGTCAACTTGGCTTCGCAAGAGTATTTCAAATCGGTGGACCGCAAAGCCCTCAAAGCGCGCGTGATTGAGTGCGTGTTTGAAGACTACAAAGGCGGCAAATACAAAATCATCAGCTTCAACGCCAAGCGTGCGCGTGGCTTGATGACGCGCTATGCCGTGACGCATCAAGTCAAAACACCCAAAGGCCTCGAAGGCTTCAACCTTGAAGGCTATGCGTTTGATGCCTCGGTGTCCGAGCCAGACCGCCAAGTGTTCCGCCGCAAACTGGACTGAAACCTATGAACACGCCTGAACAATCACAACTGGGTAAATCGTCGTCGTATGTGGACCAGTACGACGCATCACTGTTGTTTCCCATTCCGCGCCAAACCAAACGCGACGAAATTGGTGTCCCCGCACAGCCGCCATTTTTTGGTGCTGACTTGTGGACGGCATATGAGCTGAGCTGGCTCAACACACGCGGAAAACCACAAGTGGCTTTGGCACGCATCACCGTGCCTGCAGAGTCCACGCACATCATTGAGAGCAAATCGTTCAAGCTGTACTTGAACAGTTTCAACAACACGCGCATCGACGATGTGGCCGAGTTGCAAACGCGTTTGCGTCAAGACTTGAGCGCGAGTATTTGGCATGGCGAAGCCGTCAAAGCGAGTGTGGGTGTGCAACTGGTGCTGCCCGAGAGCTTTGACCGCGAGCCTGTGCATGAGCTGGATGGTCTCAGTCTTGACCGTTTGGATTTGGAGTGCGACCAATACCAACCCAACCCCGAGTTGCTCACCGCCAATTTCAACGAAGCGCCGACCACCGAAACCTTGACGAGTAATTTGCTCAAAAGCAATTGCCTAGTCACGGGCCAGCCTGATTGGGGCAGTGTGCGCATCAGCTACACCGGTCCGCAAATTGACCAAGCGGGTTTGTTGCGTTACATCGTGAGCTTTAGAAACCACAATGAGTTTCACGAGCAATGTGTGGAGCGCATCTTCATGGACATCACACGCCGTTGCAAACCGCTGCGCTTAGAGGTGTATGCGCGCTACACACGTCGCGGTGGCTTAGACATCAACCCGTGGCGCACCAGCCACCCGCAGGCCATGCCGTCCAACGTGCGCACGGCACGTCAATGATGACCGGCGCTTAAGCGCGCAGGGCTTTCACAAACACGTCGGTCATCTCGGGGCAAAACAGTGTGCCCTTGTTGCTCAGAATCACGCGCACTGCATCGGCAGGGCTGCTTTCGCTTTTGGCATAGTCGCCTGATTGCAATTCTTCGTAGGCCTCAACGATGGCCACAATGCGCGCGCCGATGGGAATGTTTTGCCCTGTCAATCCATCGGGAAAACCCGTGCCGTTGAAGTATTCGTGGTGCGAGCGAATGATGGCGGCCACGCCCTTCATGTCGTCCAAGCTGTTGAGTGTGGTCTCACCCATGGCGCAGTGGGTGCGATACACCTTGGCATCGGCCAAGGGCAATTCGATGAATTTGGTGTTGAGCACGCGGTCGCTCAAACCAATCTTGCCGATGTCATGCAACAAACCTGCGATGTACACCGATTGACATTCGTCATCGCTCAAGCCCGCCAGCTTGGCCATCTTCATTGACAGCGTGGCCACGCGGCGTGAATGCGGCAACAGGTCTGGGCGGCGTAATTCCAAGATGTTGGAGAACGCTTTGATCGATGCCACATAGGCGGCGCGTAAATCTTTGGTGCGCTCTTGCACACGAGATTCGAGCGTGTCCACCATTTCATTGAGCGATTCTTTTTGCGCGATGGTGAGCGCTTCTAAGCGGTCATGCTCGTTGGCCAAGGTACCAAATGCGATGGCTGATTTGATGGTGCCCAGCAGTTCTTCGTCGTTCCACGGCTTGGCGGTGTAACGGTAAATCGCGCCTTGGTTGATGGCCTCAATCGCACCAGACACATCGGAGGCACCCGTGAGCATGAGGCGCATGGTGTGCGGCCATTGTTGGCGTACTTTCTCAAGCAACTCTGTGCCATTCATGCCGGGCATTTGCATGTCAGAAATGATGACGTTTACCGGTTCTTTGGCCAGCAGCTCCAACGCTTGTGCGCCGCTTTCTGCTGTGAATACCTCAAAACCTTCGAGTGACAACATGCGGCGCAGT
Organism: Limnohabitans sp. TS-CS-82; assembly: GCF_002943475.1. Lineage (NCBI taxonomy): Bacteria > Pseudomonadati > Pseudomonadota > Betaproteobacteria > Burkholderiales > Comamonadaceae > Limnohabitans > Limnohabitans sp. TS-CS-82. The sequence continues at coordinate 11,518 of NZ_PTQX01000019.1, forward strand.
GCGGACAAAATGTTGGGCTCATCATCTACGCACAACACTTTGTATTGGCTGGCATCGAACGATTCATTGCTAGAAGTCATGGTCATCCTTGGGCCGCAGGGCGTTTGATGGGAAGGGTTATTTTGAAGGTGGTGCCTACGCCCACGGTACTGTCCACGGTGAGCGTGCCGCCGTGCTGTTGAATGATGTTTTGCGACACCGACAAGCCTAAGCCTGTGCCCGTGCCTGGGTCTTTGGTGGTGAAAAACGGGTCAAAGATTTTCTTCAAAATCTCAGGCGTAATGCCAGGCCCGTTGTCTTGCACCTCCACCCAGACCTGTGTGTCATCGCAGTGCGTGCGGATGTCAATCAAGCCCATCTTGCCCTCTGGCATGGCTTGGGCGGCGTTGACGATGAGGTTCAAAAACACTTGGTCAATTTGCGAAGGGGCACATTCGACCAAAGGCAAATTGCCCAGTTCCAGTCGCACATCCGCACGATTTTTGAGTTGATTGCGTGCAATGTTGAGCGTGGACTTCAAACCCACCTGGATGTCTGACGCCACATAGTGCGTGGCCGCATTGGTGCGCGCGTAGTCTTTCAAGTCTTGGATGATGGCCTTCACACGGCCCACGCCTTCTTGGGTTTCTTTCACCAAGTTTTGCAAGTCGTCGCGAATGAAAGCGTAGTTGAGTTTTTTCTTAAGCGCAGCCATCTCAGTGCTGTCAGCCTCGGGGGCATCCAACACTTTTTCGTAGACAGCCAAATACTTTTGCAAGGTGGTGAGGTTGGATGACACATAGCCCACGGGGTTGTTGATTTCGTGGGCCACGCCCGCCGCCAGTTCGCCCAATGAGGCGAGTTTTTCGGATTGCACCAAACGCTTGGTGGCTTCGTCGAGCTTGACTTCAAACATGTGGCCGCGTTTGACCACGGTGAAATACGCGCGCCACAAAAACACACCCAAGATGATGATGCCCGACACCACCGACAACGCCGACAGCAACAACGTTTGTTGACGCAGGCTGCGCAAGTCTGCGCTGTCGAGTTCGTTGTAGGTTTGCAAACGCACCCACCCGAGGTCTGAGCCCAAGCTCACTTTGGTCCAGGTGGTGATGAAGGCATCATCGCGTGATTGCAACAACGATTGGTTTGAGGGCGGTGTTTGAATCCAGTTGGGTTCAAACACCAAACGTGGTTCTTGACCCGGTTCACGCTTGAGGGCCGACAGCACCTTGCCTGTGGTGTCGGTCAATATGACCGAGGCCACTTCGGCGTTGGACATGGTTTGCAAAATACGTGACTCCACCGAGGCGTAGTCTTTGAGCACCATCTGATCAGCCACCGCCACGACCAAGCCTTGCGTGAGGTTGTGTGAGGTTTGAAACTTACCTTCCCACAGCAAGCTTTTCGATTGGTAATACGCCGCCACGCCTGAGCCAATTTGCAGCAACGCCAACGCCAAACCAATCAACAGGGCGGGTTTGATGCTTTGCCATTGCGAGGCGTTCAGGCGTTGTGGCATGTCACTGACCCGTCAAGACCAAGAACTTCTCGAGCTGCAAAGACTCCAAAGGTTTGTAGTGTTTGGCGTAAGTGACGGCTTGAGGCTTGCTGAGGTTGATGCCATCCAACAGTTTGCGGCCTTCCTCGTCTTGCGTGAGTTTGAGCATGGCCTTCAAGAAGCGCTCGCGCACCGCGGCAGGGACAGACGGGTGCGTGGCCACAGGGTGCGGCGTGTAGGCAGGGGTTTCGTAGAGCACGCGCAACTGTTGGCGCACTTCGGGCGCTTCGTTGTCGAGGGTGTTGTTCACGCCACCGCCAGCGATGGCGTCTTTGCCAATGACCGAGCGGTACACATTGCTGTGTGTTTTGACGAACACGGGGGTGATGTCAATTTTCTTTTTCGCCAACTCAGCGCGAATCAGCAGCGACGCGGCAAATGCATTGGGTGCCGGAAAGCTGATGCTTTTGCCTTTCAGCTCCTCCAAGCTTTTGATGGGGCTGTCTGCACGCACCACCAAAATGCCGGTGAGCAAATCTTCGCTGTCGGCCAGCAAGGGTTGGTATTTTTTCTTTTGGTTTGCCAACACCGCGTGATACGGGTTGAGGAACACAAACTCAGGTTCACCCTTGAGCAGCTTTTGCTCAAACTCTGGAATGGTGGCGGACACCCGCAGCTCAAAACACAGGCCGGCATCTTGGCCTACGCGTTGCAACAAAGGGGACCATGTGGTGTAAATTTTGGCAGCGGTGAGCTGAGGCACCACGTCAAAGGTGTAGACCTTGGTGGTGTTTTGTTCACCCAGACAAGCTGCTTGGGTATTGCCGCTTAAAAGAAAAACGCAAGCGAGTAAGCCAAATAGATTGCGTGTGAGTAAGCGCATTTTTCAAAATCCAATTTCATTAATTTTGTTATTTTCGCCTGTGCGGTTCTCTTATCACTTTGGAGCAATATCGTCCCCAAACAGGGACTCGGTATAGGGCTGGTTCGATGTTTCTTCTTTGCGCAGACCTTGAGCTTGCCAGTCTTCTAGTTTCATCAAGGAACCCACACGAACGCCAAACAAACGCAATCGGCGCGTGAGGTCCACACGCTTCAGGCATTGGCCTGCCGCTTGTCGAATCGCAGTGGCTTGGTGGATGTGGTGGTCTAGCGTTTGGTCACGTGTGACGCTTTGAAAGTTGTCGTAGCGCAGCTTGATGCCAATGGTTTTTCCCACATAGCCTTTGCGTTGCAAGTCGGCGGCGACTTGTTCACAGAGCTTGGTGAAGATCGCGCTCAGCGCCTCGCGGTCACGCACGGCATGCAGGTCTTGTTCAAACGTGGTTTCGCGGCTGATGCTCACGGGCTCGCTTTCGGTTTCAATGGGACGGTCGTCTTTGCCGTGTGCGGCGTCATGCAGCCACGCGCCGTAGCTTTTGCCAAAGTGCTGCATCAGCCACAGACGGTCGTGCTGCGCCAAATCCCCAATGGTGTGAATCTCGTGCTTGGCCAGCTTGGCTTCGGCCTTGGGGCCAATGCCATTGACCTTGCGACAGGGCAGGGGCCAGATCATGGTTTCCAAATCGTCGGGCTCTACGATGGAAATGCCGTTGGGCTTATTGAACTCACTCGCCATTTTGGCCAGTAGCTTGTTGGGTGCGACGCCTACTGAGCAAGTGAGGCCTGTGTCGTCAAAAATTGCTTTTTGAATCAGGCGCGCCAACACGCGCCCACCTTCACGTTGGCCGCCTGGCACGTCTGTGAAGTCGATGTACACCTCGTCCACGCCCCGGTTTTCCATGAGCGGCGCGATGTCGGTGATGATGCTTTTGAAGCGTTGCGAGTAATGGCGGTATTGGTCAAAGTCCACCGGCAGCAAGATGGCGTCGGGGCACAGCTTGGCCGCCTTCATCACCCCCATGGCTGAGCCCACGCCAAACTGCCGCGCTGCATAGGTGGCGGTGGTGATGACGCCGCGCCCTGTGTAGCCTGCGATGCGCGGAAAAAAGTCGAGCGGAATTTCGTGCAGCTTGTCTTCCGACCATTCGTAGTCGGGGTGGGCCTCACGCAAGCGGGCCAGCATGTCGTCAATACGGCGGCGGCCACCGCCAATCACCACAGGCAAGCCTTTGAGTTGCGGGTAGCGCAGCAGCTCTACGGACGCATAAAACGCGTCCATGTCGAGGTGGGCAATGCGGCGTTGCAGTGCTGCTTCAGGCGAAGAGGTCACAACTCACCCATTCACCAAAGCGCATCCGAGTTAAATGGCTTTTTGAACCAACCAACCTTTGAACAGCAAAGGCTGGCGAGGCTTGCCATCACGCGGGCCACGGTCTTTGTTTTCAACGCTGATGGCCAGAGTGCGCGCACCTTCTAGGGCTTGCGTGGGCACATCGAGTTGTTGGGTTTTGTATTTGTTGGTCAGCACGCCCAACATGCGTGGGGTGTCGTCTTCGGCGATGGCCCACACATGCAGGGCTTGCTCACGCCCTTCGAGTACATCGTTCAAGCGTTGCACTTGCAGCTTTTGATTTTTCGGGTCGTAGGTCAGCAGCATGGCGGGGGCCTGCGCATCGTCAAGCAACACGGACACCTCACGCACCTGCGGAATTTCCACCAGCTTGGCTTCGAGGTGGTGAATTTGCGCCTTGAACTGCTCGTACATGCTGGCGCTGAACGCCCAGCCAATGAAGACCACGAGGGCCAAGAAAATGCTCAGCGCACGCCACCAGCCGCTGACGCCGGTGGGTGCAGTTTTGTGTTCAGTCATCCGTCAAGTGTGCCTCAACTCATGCACCTCAAGCCGTGGGAAACGTGCCCGGCAGCAAGATGTTGGTGTTCACGTTTTGGATGTTGGTGTGGCCGCAAAACGCCATGGTCACATCCAGTTCTTTGTGGATGATTTGCAGCGCCTTGGTCACGCCTTCTTCACCCATCGCACCCAAGCCATAGACCATGGCGCGGCCAATCAGCACGCCGCGTGCGCCCAAGGCCCAAGCTTTGAGCACGTCCTGGCCCGAGCGAATGCCGCCGTCCATCCACACTTCAATCTGGTCGCCCACAGCGGCCACGATAGCGGGCAGGGCTTCGATGCTGGATTGCGCACCGTCCAATTGGCGGCCGCCGTGGTTGCTCACCACGATGGCGTCCGCGCCGCTTTGCGCGGCCAGCTTTGCGTCTTCCACGTCTTGAATGCCTTTGAGGATGAGCTTGCCACCCCATTGGGCTTTGACCCAAGCCACGTCTTCCCACGACAAGCGTGGGTCAAACTGCTCGTTGGTCCATGAGGACAGCGACTTCATGTTGCTCACGCCTTTGACGTGGCCTACCAAGTTGCCAAAGGTGTGGCGGCGTGTACCAGCCATGCCCAAACACCAGCGGGGTTTGGTCATGAGGTTGATGATGTTGGCGATGGTGGGGCTGGGGGGCGCCGTCAAACCATTCTTCAGGTCTTTGTGGCGTTGGCCAATCACTTGCAAATCGAGCGTCAGGACCAAGGCGCTGCACTTGGCTTTGCGGGCGCGCTCAATCATGTTGGACATGGCTTCGCGGTCGCGCATCATGTAGAGCTGGTACATGAAGGGGGCGGTGGTGGCAGCGGCCACGTCTTCCATCGAGCAAATGCTCATGGTGGACAAGATGAAGGGGATGCCAAATTTTTCAGCAGCGCGTGCGGCTTTGATTTCGCCATCGGCGCTTTGCATGCCGGTCAGGCCTACGGGGGCAATAGCCACGGGCATCTTCACATCGAGGCCGACCATCTTGGTGGCGGTCGTGCGGTTTTCCATGTTCACCGCCACGCGTTGGCGCAGCTTGATTTTTTGGAAGTCTGCTTCGTTGGCGCGGTACGTGCCTTCCGTCCAGCTGCCGGAATCGGCGTAGTCATAGAACATGCGGGGCACGCGTTTTTCGGCTAAAACGCGCAAGTCTTCGATGTTGGTAATCACGGGCATGCAAGGTCTCCTAAATTTGAGACGGATGGTAGCCCGAGGTGATGCTCAAGCCCTGTGAAGAGTGCGACAGCGGGATTGAAATAATTTAAAGCGAGGGCGTCAGGCTGCTTGAACCACCACTTGTGGCAGCAAATAGTGCACATCTGCCGCTTTGCTCAACGAGGTGCCGGGCGCAAGCAAGGCGGCCGCCCCAGACGCCATGCCGTACTGAAACGCCTTGACCAAGCTGTCTCCACGCCCCAGTGACCACACCATGCCGCCCACAAAACTGTCGCCCGCGCCAATCGTGGTTTGCACATCAACTTGAATGCTGCGGGCACGCCACTGTTCGTTGGCACTGACCACCAAGGCGCCGTCTGCGCCCAAAGACACCGCCACGATCTCGGCGTGGCCGCTTTGAATGAGTTGCTGCGCGGCTGCTACTTGGGCTTCTTCGGTGGTCAAGGCTTGGCCGGTTAAATCGCGCAGCTCACGCAAGCTGGGTTTGAACAAATACACGCCGACCTTCAGTGCTTCGGTCAGCGCAGGGCCATTGGTGTCTAGCACCACGCGCACGCTGTGCGCTTTGGCTAAGGTGGTCAAGCGCGCATAAAAGTTCTCGGGCACGCCAGGTGCCAAGCCGCCACTGATGACCAAGAATTGTTTGGGCAGGTGTTGGGCCACGTAGTCAAAACACGCTTCCACTTCAGCGGCTGAGACCTCAGGGCCGGGCAACACAAAGCGAAAGTCGTTGCCGCTCGATGTTTCGTGCACCGAAAAACTCTCGCGTGTTTCTTCGGCGATGGGCATGACATGGCAGCGCACTTTCTCTGCGCTCATCAATTTGTGGTGACGCTCGCCTGTGACGCCGCCTGCCATATACAAAGCCACGCAGTTGGCGCCCAAGCGGTGCAGCACACGCGCCACATTGACGCCGCCGCCGCCCGGGTGTTTGAGCGTGGGGCCACAGCGCATCTTGTGGGTGTGGCTCACGTGGTCGATGGAGGTGAGCACATCCAGTGCGGGGTTTATGGTGAGGGTGAGGATGTCGGTCATGCGTGTGCTTGGTGTTGATGGCGTCGCCACAGAGCGTAGGTGAGATAGCCCACGATGACCGTATTCAATGTCACGATGAAGGCGTTCATCCATGAGGGCTCGTCGATGAAATGCACCACCTCAAACGGAATGTAAATGCCGCCCGACAGCGCGCCCAAATATTCACCCCATGCTTTGTGTAGCCAAAGACCCGTGGCCTCGATGAAACGCAGCGCGATGTAGGCCGAGGCCAGCATCACCAACATGTGCACATCGGTGTCTGGCAGCAACTCAGCGTAATGCAGCAGCAGGGAAGGGTAGTGCGCCTCGGGGTCCAGGCCAAAGCGACCAATCAGCGTCAAGACCACAGCACGCACATCGCGGTGCAGCAGGTCGAGCACGCCAATCAAACCAGCCAGCGCGGCCAAGCCTTTGGTTGCCTCAAAGGCAGCGATGGCGTGGAGGGCGCTGCGCTGACTCGGGGCGTCTGACATATCAGCCTAGGCGTTTGTGGTGACGCTCAATCTGCGCTCGCACCTGAACAGGTGCTGTTCCACCCAGAGTGTTGCGTGCATTGAGCGAGCCATGCAGGCTCAGGCAGTCGTACACATCTTTTTCGATTGTTGGGTGAAAGCTTTGCAGCACTTCCAGTGGCAGCTCCGACAAGTCACAGTTGTGGCTGGCGGCGGCTTTCACGGCGTGTGCCACTGTTTCGTGGGCATCGCGGAAGGGTTGGCCTTTTTTCACCAAGTAGTCGGCCAAGTCGGTGGCGGTTGCGAAACCTTTTTTGGCTGCGTCTTCCATGGCTTGGGCGTTGACGGTGATGCCACCTTCTTTTTGGCCTGTAGCTGGGTTGACTTGGCCGCCCACCATTTCGCTGAAGATGCGCAGCGTGTCTTTGAGCGTGTCCACCGTGTCAAACAAAGGCTCTTTGTCTTCTTGGTTGTCTTTGTTGTAGGCCAGGGGCTGGCCTTTCATCAAGGTGATGAGGCCCATCAAGTGGCCCACCACGCGACCGGTTTTGCCGCGTGCGAGTTCGGGCACGTCTGGGTTTTTCTTCTGCGGCATGATCGAGCTGCCTGTGGTGAAACGGTCTGCAATTTTGATGAAGCCAAAGTTTTGGCTCATCCACAAAATCAACTCTTCTGACATGCGGCTGATGTGCACCATGCACAGGCTGGCGGCGGCGGTGAACTCAATCGCAAAGTCGCGGTCGCTCACGCCGTCCAAGCTGTTTTGGCAGACTTGTGCGTTGCCGTGTTCATCGACCATGCCCAAGGTGCGGGCCACGCGCTCGCGGTCCAACGGGTAGGTGGTGCCAGCCAAAGCGGCGCTGCCTAATGGCAAGCGGTTAGTGCGGCGGCGCACGTCGCTCATGCGCTCGGCGTCGCGTGCAAACATTTCCACATAGGCCAACAGGTGGTGGGCAAAGCTCACGGGCTGCGCCACTTGCAAGTGGGTGAAGCCCGGCAAGATGACTTCGACGTTTTTCTCGGCCACTTCCACGAGTGACTTTTGCAGATCGACCAACAAGTCGATGATCAGGTCCATCTCGCTGCGCAACCACAGGCGCACGTCGGTGGCCACTTGGTCGTTGCGGCTGCGGCCGGTGTGCAGGCGTTTGCCCGCATCGCCCACCAGTTGGGTGAGGCGCGCTTCGATGTTGAGGTGCACGTCTTCCAGGTCGAGCTTCCATTCGAACTGGCCGGATTCAATTTCAGACCAAATTTGTGCCATGCCTTTTTCAATGGCGGCTTGGTCGTCTTTGCCGATGATGCCTTGGTGGCCCAGCATCTCGGCGTGGGCCAAGCTGCCCGTGATGTCGGCTTGCCACAAGCGTTTGTCAAAGAACACGCTGGCGGTGTAGCGTTTGACCAACTCGCTCATGGGTTCAGAAAACAGGGCGGACCAGGCTTGGGATTTTTTGTCGAGTTGGTTTGTCATATGGGTCAGATTTTATCGGGCTGGCGGGGGCTTTCTGCCAAGGCGCTCAGGTGCGCCTGCTAACATTTGTCGCAATTGATTTCGCCACGCGCGTTGTGGCCCTGAAAAAGCGAGTTTTGTTTTGTCCACTGCTTCCTCATCCCCTGTTTCCTTGACCATCGCCACCCGCGAAAGCCGCTTGGCCATGTGGCAAGCCGAGCACGTTCAAGCCTTGCTGCAGGACCAAGGCCACAGCGTGGTACTGCTGGGCATGACCACGCAGGGCGACCAAATCTTGGACCGCAGTCTCAGCAAAGTAGGCGGCAAAGGCCTGTTTGTGAAAGAACTCGAAGTGGCCCTTGAAGACGGCCGCGCTAACTTGGCCGTGCATTCGCTGAAAGACGTGCCCATGGATTTGCCCGAAGGCTTTGATCTGGCCTGTGTGATGGAGCGCGAAGACCCGCGTGATGCGTGGGTGTCGTCCACCTACGCGCACCTGAATGATTTGCCGCAAGGCGCGGTGGTGGGCACTTCTAGTCTGCGCCGCACTGTGCTGCTGCGCGCACTGCGCCCCGATTTGAAGATTGAGCCACTGCGCGGCAACCTCGACACCCGTTTGCGCAAGCTCGACGAAGGCCAGTACGACGGTATTGTGTTGGCGGCTGCGGGCCTCAAGCGTTTGGGCTTGGGCGAGCGCATTCGCCATATTTTTGAAACAAGCGAGATGTTGCCTGCCGCAGGGCAAGGCGCATTGGGCATTGAGGTGCGCAGCAACCGCGCTGACGTGGCCCAAGCTTTGGCCCCCTTGGCCGATGCCGCTACTTGGCTGACCGTGACCGCCGAGCGCGCCGTGAGCCGCGCGATGGGCGGCAGCTGCTCTATGCCTTTGGCCGCACACGCCACCTTGACCGATGGCGTGCTGCACTTGCAAGCCGCATGGGGCGATCCATCGGGCGCGCCGGTGTTGTTGCGTGCTGAGGTGAAGCAAACCTTGGATGCCACTGACCCCAAGTCACGCGACGCCGCCAACTTGCTGGGCGAATCGGTCGCTGCCCAGTTGCGCGCGCAAGGCGCTCACTAAACCTCAAGTTGCCAGCCATGCGCGTCATCATCACCCGACCTGCAGGCGATGCGCCAGCGTGGGTGGATGCGTTGCAAATGGCTGGTTACCAAGCACTGGCCTTGCCGTTGATTGAGGTGGGCCCCGCCACACATCGACAAGCTGTGGTGCAAGCGTGGGCGCAATGGGCTGAATTTCAGGCCGTGATGTTTGTCAGCGCTCAGGCTGTGCGCTATTTCTTTGACAGCCAACCCGCGGCGCAGCGTGTCGATGCTGGCCAAGTTGCTAGCCCCACCTGGCTAAACGGCCCACGCTGTTGGGCCACAGGCCCCGGCACGCACAAAGCCTTGCTGCAAGCGGGCGTGCCCGAGGCGTGCATTGACAGCCCCGCCGCCGACGCGGCGCAGTTTGACTCAGAAGCCTTGTGGCAACGTGTGGCCTCGCAAGTCAAGGCAGGACAGCCTGTGCTGATTGTTCGTGGCCATGATGTGTCGGCAGACGCAGGCATGTCACAAAGCACTGCGGGTGTTTCACAAGCAGTGCCAAGCGCCGTAGCAGAGGTTCCACCGAACGGCACAGGTCGTGATTGGTTGGCTCAGAAACTGCAGGCCGCAGGCGCATCGCCTCAGTTTGTGGTGGCTTACGAGCGTCGCGCGCCCCTGTGGTCGGCAGAGCACAAAGCGCAGGCCGTCAGTGCCGCGACGGACGGCAGTGTGTGGTGCTTCAGCAGCTCGCAAGCGATTGAGCATCTGGTCCATGCTTTGCCCACGCAAAGCTGGGCCAAGGCACGCTGTCTTGCCACCCATCCCCGCATCGCGCAAACCGCACAGTCCTTGGGTTTTGGTGAAATTCAAATGTCTAAGCCGTCATTGGCAGATTTATTAGTCTCATTAGAATCTCTGGCATGAAGCCAGAGCACGACGACACCCACAACCTCCCGCCTTTGGGCCACACCACAGAACCGCTTGCCAGCGCGAGTGAGTTCAACAACACAACGGACACCAGCAAGTGGCTCACACGCAGCATCGGTGCGTTGGCTGTGGTGGGCGCTGTGGGGTCGGGCCTGATGTGGGCCAAGCTCTCGGGCATTCAAGAACAACTGGCACGCCAAAGCGCGGACACCGGCAGCCAAGCCGTGGAAGCGCGTGTGACCTCCAAACAAGCCGAAGAGCTGGCGCGCGAAACGGCAGCCCGCTTGTCGGTGACCGACGCCAAACTCAGCGAAGTGTCCTTGCAACGCAGTCAACTCGAAGAGCTGATGCAAAGCCTCTCACGCTCGCGTGACGAAAACTTGGTGGTGGATATTGAGTCCGCCATTCGTCTGGCCCAACAACAAGCCCAGCTCACTGGCAGTGTGCAGCCCTTATTGGCCGCGCTCAACTCGGCTGAGCAACGCTTGACCAAAGTCGCGCAACCGCGCCTCGCACCCGTGCTGCGTGCGGTGACGCGTGACATCGAACGTATCAAAGCCACGGCAGTGGCAGACACACCGGCGTTGCTGTTCAAACTCGACGAACTGGTGCGCGTGGTCGACACTTTGCCACTGCTGAACGCCGTGGGCAATGCGTCTCAACCCACAGCTACTCAGCCCGTGCCTGCCACCAGCTGGGCGAAAGCCATCAGCATGAGCTGGTGGGAGAAGGTGTGGTCCGACATTTGGAACGATGCACAAAACCTCATTCGCGTGAGCCGCATCGACAAGCCCGAAGCCAGCATGCTCGCGCCCGACCAAAGTTACTTTGTGCGAGAAAACCTCAAACTGCGTTTGCTCAATGCCCGCTTGGGTTTGCTGGCCCGTCACTTTGATGTGGTGCAGTCCGACATGAAGCAAGCCAACGACGATTTGGCGCATTACTTCGACATGCAAACCCGCCAAGGCCAAACCACCTTGGCGCTGGCGCGTGAGGTGTTGGCGCAGTCCAAGCAAATTGAGATTCCGCGCGTGGACGACACCATCGCGGCCCTCACCACAGCTGCAGCGGGGCGCTGACATGAGAGCCGCTCTGTGGTTTGTGGCCCTGTTTGGTGTGGCGGTGGCGTCTGCTTTGTTGGCGGGTGGCAATCAAAGCACGGTGACTGTGTTTTGGTCGCCTTACCGTGTCGACCTGTCGCTCAATTTGGTGTTGCTCGTGCTCGTGGTGTTGTTTGTCATGCTGCACTTGTCGTGGCGCGCCATGTCGGCTTTGTTTGAATTGCCGCACCAAGCGCGTCGCTGGCGCCTGCAACAAAAAGAACGTGCCATGCACGCGGCTTTGCTCGATGCTCTGTCTGAGTTGTGGAGTGGTCGCTATGTGCGCGCTGTGAAGTCGGCTGACAAAGCCCTCGCATTAGAAAGCTTGTTGGCTTCGGTACGCACGGCTGATGACCCTGCCCCTCGCCACGCGCACCAGCTGCGTGCGGTATCGCATTTGGTGGCGGCTGAAAGCGCACACGCTTTGCGTGACCGCGATACACGTGTGTCTCACCTGCAAGCCATCATGGCCATGAACCGCGAAGCGTCGGATGAGTTGGTGGAAGAAACCATGGAAGCCGCCTATTTGGCAGCCGCCCGTTGGTCCTTGAGCGACCGCGATGCGCCAGAGGCTGCACGTTGGCTCGATGGTCTGCGCCACGGCGCAGCCCGCCGCATGTTGGCTTTGCGCATGCGCCTCAAAGCGGCTCGCTTGAACAAACAACATGCCTCAGCTTTAGAGACCGCACGCTTGCTGACCAAGCACGGCGCGTTTTCAGATGCAGCTGGCCAAAGCCTGTTGCGTGAGTTGGCTGTGGCCAGCCTGAACGAAGCGCACGACAGCGCCCAATTGCAACGCGCATGGGATGCTCTAGAAGTCACCGAGCGCAGTCAACCCGACGTGGTGCTGCACGCCGCACAACGCATGCTCAAACTCAGCGGCGAAGCCGCAGCCGTGATGCCTTGGCTCACGCCTTTGTGGAACCGCATGGTGCAGCAGCCTGACAGCTGCACGCCTGCCATCCGTGAGCGCGTGGCCCAAGCTTTGGCCCGTGCGCTGGTGTTGTTGCCCGCCGACCCCGAGTGGTTGGCCAGCATCGACCGAGCGCGTCAAACTTACCCACGTTGGGTGGAGCTGCAATATTTGGCTGGCATGGTGTGTTGGCATCATGCGCTGTGGGGCAAGGCCCAACAGATGTTGGAGCAAGCTGCACCTCAACTCACCCATGCCGACATGCAGCGCCATGCTTGGCGTACCTTGGCCCAATTGGCTGAGCAAAAAGAAGACACGGCGCGTGCCCAGTTGTGCTGGAAACGAGCCGCTGAAGTGGCGGCATAAAGCGGCAGTGCTTTGGCAAGCATCGTTGGTTCATAGCTAGAGCTGCTGTACGCATTTGTCGTCTAGACGCTCAAACATCACGTACACCCCATAAACAAAAAAGGCCTAGATTTCTCTAGGCCTTTTTCTTTTGGAGCTCATCACCCCTTGCGGGGTGCGGGTGGTTTACAGATCCTTGCGGGTCTCAACCAACACCAGCGGGCCTTCATCCAAGATCACCAGCGGTGGGCGCTCGCGTGGCACATGCACAGGCTTTGGCTCGGCTGCGATGGCTGCTTGCACGGCGGCGATGCTGTCTGGATTGGAGTTGACCCATTCCAAGCCGCTGCCTTGAGCCACGGCTTGCATCTCTGCCAAAGGCAGTGTGAACGCTTGGATATGCGGCATGCCTTGGCGTGCAGGGGCCTGGACTGCTGCTGGCACTGCTGACTGTGCTTCTTCACGCGGTGCGTGACGTGGAGCGCGGTCGGAACGGTCAGAGCGCTCGTTGCGTTCTTGGCGCTCTGGACGCTCGGCGCGTTCACCACGAGGCTCGCGTTGCTCACGCGGTTCACGCGGTTGGCGTGGCTCATGTGATTCACGGGCCTCTTGTGGGGCTTGCTCGTTTGAGGTGTGGTCATGCGCTGCGTGGTCGTGCTCAGCAGAGGGGCCGTTGTCGGCGTGTTCTGTAGAACCTTCTTCACGCGGTGCGCGGTCGCCACGCTCGCGGCGGTCACGGCCGTAACGGTCGCGTGAGCGGCGCTCACGACGCTCGCCACCGTTCTCGTCGGTTTGCGGTGCTTGGCCTTCGGTGTCAGCAGCTTGGTCGAGTGGCAAGGCTTCAGGGTTGCCGTTTTCGTCTAAACGTGGGGCGCGTTCACGGCGACCATCATTGCGCTCGCCGCGTGGGCTGCGTTCGCGACGGCCTTGGCCACCTTCACTGCGTTCGCCGCGCTCTGTACGTTCACCGCGAGGTTCGCGTTGGTCGTTGCCGCCTTCGGTGCTTTCGCCACGCTCTTCGCGGGCCATGCGTTCGTTGCGTGCTTTGGCGCGAGCTTCTGCTTGAGCTTCAGGTGATGCGTTGTTGTCGAGGGCGGCTTGGCCTTCGGCATTACGAACTTCACCATTACGGCCTTCTGCATTGCGACCTTCACCGCGTCCACCGCGGTTGCGGTCTTGACGTGGAGCGCGACCTTCACGGCCACCCTCGCTGCGACCGCCTTCACCGCGTTGTTCCACATTGCGTTCGCCACGCTCTGCACGCTCGCCGCGTGCTGGGCGTTCGCCACGGGCCTCAACGCCTTCGGCGTTGCGATCGTTACGGCCTTCGGCGTTGCGACCTTGACCTTCAGGGCGCTCACCGCGCTCGGCGCGGTCACCACCACGGCCACCGCGACCACCACGGCCGCCTCGGCCATTGGCGCTGCGGCCATCACGGCGCTCGCCGCGTTCGCCTGGCTTTTTGTCGCCCACGGCTGGCTTGGCTTTTTCTTCTGAGTCGCTGCTGAACAAACCAGTGAACCAACCCCACAAGCCGCCCGATTTGGTTTCGGGTGCTTTGGCCGCAGGCTTAGCGCCGCGTGGGTGTGCAGGTGCCGCTGCCGTTTTGGCGGGTGCAGCAGGCTTTGGCTCATGTGCTGGCGCAGGTGCATCAGGCAACACGCCTTTGATGACGGGCGTTTGCTTATTTGTAGGCTCTTGTGAGCGGCGTGTCACGGCGGTCGGGTCTTCAAACTCCTCGGCCATTTTGTAGCTGGCTTCCACGCGGTCGAGGCGTGGGTCGTCGTGCTTGAGACGCTCCAACTTGTAGTTCGGTGTTTCCAGTGTCTTGTTAGGCACGAGCAACACGTTCAAGCGTTGTTGAATTTCAATCTTGGCAATTTCAGTGCGCTTCTCGTTCAACAAGAACGAGGCCACTTCCACCGGCACTTGGGCGTACACGGCAGCCGTGTTGTCCTTCATGGACTCTTCTTGGATGATGCGCAAGATTTGCAGCGCCGAGCTCTCGGTGTCACGCACGTGGCCAGAGCCGCCGCAGCGTGGGCAAGGAATCGAAGCACCTTCGCTCAGCGCAGGGCGCAGGCGTTGGCGGCTCATTTCCATCAAGCCGAATTTGCTGATGGTGCCAAATTGCACGCGGGCACGGTCGTGGCGCAATGCTTCGCGCAAGCGGTTTTCCACATCACGGCGGTTGCGGCTTTCGTCCATGTCAATGAAGTCGATGACGATCAGGCCGCCCAAGTCGCGCAAGCGCATTTGGCGGGCCACTTCGTCGGCAGCTTCAAGGTTGGTGCGTGTCGCAGTTTCTTCGATGTCGCCGCCTTTGATGGCGCGTGCCGAGTTAACGTCCACAGAAACCAAGGCTTCGGTGTGGTCAATCACAATCGCGCCGCCTGATGGCAGGTTGACGGTGCGGGCATAGGCCGATTCGATTTGGTGTTCGATTTGGAAGCGGCTGAACAGCGGGGTTTCGTCGCTGTAGCGCTTCACGCGAGCGGCGTGCTCAGGCATGACGTGGGCCATGAACTGGTGCGCTTGCTCATAGATGTCATCGGTGTCGATCAAGATGTCGCCGATGTCATGGTTGAAGTAGTCGCGGATGGCGCGGATGACCAAGCTGGATTCTTGATAAATCAAGAACGCGCCTTTGGCACCCTTGGCGCCGTCGATGGCGGTCCACAACTTGAGCAAGTAGTTCAAGTCCCATTGCAACTCAGGGGCGCTGCGGCCAATGCCAGCGGTGCGCGCGATGATGGACATCCCCTTCGGGTATTCCAATTGGTCCATCGCTTCTTTGAGTTCGGCGCGGTCGTCGCCCTCGATGCGGCGGCTGACGCCACCACCACGTGGGTTGTTGGGCATGAGCACCACATAGCGACCGGCCAAGCTGATGAAGGTGGTCAGGGCTGCGCCCTTGTTGCCACGTTCTTCTTTTTCCACTTGGACCAAGAGTTCTTGGCCTTCTTTGATGGCGTCTTGGATGCGTGCTTGGCTCGCAGTCACGCCTTCGGCGAAGTACTGCTTGGAGATTTCTTTGAATGGCAAGAAGCCGTGGCGGTCTTCGCCGTAGTCCACAAAGCAAGCTTCGAGCGATGGTTCAACGCGGGTGACTACAGCTTTGTAGATGTTGCCTTTGCGCTGTTCGCGGCCTTCGATTTCAATTTCATAGTCGAGCAGTTTTTGGCCGTCGACGATGGCCAGGCGGCGTTCTTCCGACTGGGTTGCATTAATGAGCATCCGTTTCATGATGCGGTTCCTTCACGTGTCAAATCATCACAGGCCCATGACGGGCCAACGATGCCTGAGGGACGTCAGAGAACGAAGGGAATTGCCGCTGAGACCGTCACCTCCACGCTAATCAATGTGAGATCAGCGCAGGGGACGGTGGGTGGGCGCGTGGATAAGGGCAAGAAGTCGCGGTTGTCCTGTTGTCGAGTGCGTGGCTTGATGAGCCGTTGCAGGGGAGACAGGGCTGGTCCAGCGGGCATTGGTGCGACGCGCAACGCTGCACACAGTCGGTGGCAAAAGCCACTCTGTGCAGAGTTCCATCAACATCAACATTGCCACAACCATCGTTTTTGCTTCTCGCAGTCATCCGTCATGGAGGCTTTTCAAAAAGAGCCTCCACAACTTGGGGTATTCCATTTCGGTGTTTTCTGATCGTCGGCTCAACTTTTGGGGCGAGGGCCACTCAGTCTCTTGGGTACTGGGTCTGCGTCTCGGGCACAAAAGGGGCATCGACCTTACCGCGTTCGTCAGTACATGGTCTAATCTCTGTTAAATCAAGCACTTAGAGCAAAACGCTGGTGAATCACATTATAGGGGCTTCGGCCCCAACCCCCGCCCCCTCGGTAAAAACACTGACTGTCGACGAAGACTCGGCTGGTCAGCGTTTAGACAACTTCCTCATGCGCCACCTCAAAGGTGTGCCGAAAACCCACGTCTACCGCATCATTCGCTCCGGCGAAGTGCGGGTGAACAAGGGCCGCGCCTCGGCCGAGCAACGGGTGGAGGCGGGCGATTTGGTGCGCTTGCCGCCTGTGCGCATCTCGGCTCAAGTGCAGGCCAAGGCCGATGCACCCGCTCCAGCGCGTGAATTTCCTGTCCTGATGGAAGACGAGGCCATGATGGCCATCGACAAACCGGCAGGCGTGGCTGTGCACGGTGGCAGCGGCGTGAGCTTTGGCGTGATCGAACAACTGCGCCGCGCCCGCCCAGCCTCGACCAACCTAGAGCTGGTGCACCGACTAGACCGCGAAACTTCGGGCGTGCTGCTGGTGGCCAAAAAGCGCAGCGCCCTCAAAAACCTGCAAGACCAGTTCCGCGACCGTGAAACGGGTAAAACCTATTTGGCCTTGGTGCTGGGCCTGTGGCCGTCCAACAAAAAGGTGATTGACTCGCCCTTGTTCAAGTACACCGTCGAAACTGGTGTGGGCGAGGGTGAACGCCGTGTCAAAGTGGTGGACAAGGACGATCCGAATGGCATGCGTTCCATCACCTTGGTGCGTGTAGCGCGTACGGTCGGCCCTTACACCTTGCTGGAAGTGACCATCAAGACCGGACGTACCCACCAAATTCGCGTTCACTTGGCCAGCCAAGGCCACCCGATTGCGGGTGACGACAAATACGGCGACTTTGAACACAACAAACTGCTGCACAAAATGGGCCTCAAGCGCATGTTCTTGCATGCCTGGCAGCTCAAGTTTCAGCATCCGCAAAGCCACCGCCCCGTCAGCTTGCAAGCGCCGCTGCCGCCGGAGCTGAAAAACTTTGTGGACGGCATTCAGCCGCCCATCATTCAACCGCACCTCGACGTATGACCACACGCCCGCGCCAGTTTGATTTGATTGCCTTCGATTGGGACGGCACGCTGTTTGACTCCACGCAAATCATCACCCGTTGCATTCAAGCTGCCGTGGTGGATGTGGGTGGGGCCAAGCCCACGGACGAGGCTGCTTCTTATGTGATTGGCATGGCGCTCATGCAGGCACTGGCACATGCCGCGCCTGATGTGCCGCAAGACAAATACCCGCTGTTGGGTGAGCGCTACCGTTTCCATTACATGAAGCACGCCAACGACATTGCTTTGTTTGAAGGTGTTTTGCCGCTGCTTGCCGCTTTGCGCGAACGCCACCATTGGCTGACGGTTGCCACAGGCAAAAGCCGCCGTGGTTTGGACGATGCCTTGCACACGGCCGAACTCAAAGGCGTGTTTGATGGCTCGCGCACGGCAGACGAAACCGCTGGCAAGCCCCACCCGCGCATGCTGCACGAGCTGATGCGCGAGTTTGGCGTGGAGCCCGAGCGCACCTTGATGATTGGCGACACCACACACGACCTGCAAATGGCCGTGAACGCAGGCTGTGCCAGTGTGGGCGTGAGCTACGGCGCGCACGACCATGGCCAGTTTGAACCCTTGAACCCACGATTCATCGCGCACTCTGTGAAGGAGTTGCACGATTGGTTGTTGGCGAATGCGTAAAAGCCATGACTGACTTTGCTTCTCAAGTGATGCCCTTGTGCAACAGCGCCGACTTGGCCGATGGTGGCCGCGCTGTGCCGTTTGATGTGGTGTTTGCGGGCCAAACCTGCCGCGCCTTTGCCATTCGCTTTGAAGGCCAGCCGCATGCCTACCTCAACCGCTGTACCCATGTCGCGATGGAGATGGACTTTCAGCCGGACCAGTTTTTTGACGCGTCAGGCCGCTGGCTGATGTGCGCCACCCACGGGGCCGAGTACGCACCTGACACGGGTGAATGCGCCGGTGGGCCTTGCCGCGGTGGCTTGGTGAAAATTGAGCTTTTAGAAGCCGATGGCGTCGTCCACTGGCATACTGCGTACAACTTGAAACCTTTCGAATTTTTAGATTAATTTGCAAAAACTTACTGACATGTCTGAGCACCACGAAAACCAAGAAAAACCTAGCCACAAAACGGTCTGGGAGCGCGACACCTTGGAGCGCTTGGCATTTGCCACGCTTGCCGAGCAACGTGCCAGCCGTCGCTGGCGCATCTTTTTCCGCTTTGCTTGGTTGGCATTGGTGGCTGCATTGCTTTGGACGGGTATGCACAAAGGCGGTGTGACGGGTGCCAACCCCAGCCAGCCACACACGGCTGTGGTTGCTATCAAAGGCGAAATCGCCGATGGTGCCGATGCCAGCGCCGAGTGGGTGGTGACGGCATTACGCGCTGCGTTTGAAGACGAAGGCTCGCAAGCGGTGGTCTTGCAAATCAATTCGCCCGGCGGCAGCCCCGTGCAAGCAGGCATCATCAACGACGAAATTCGTCGCTTGAAAGAAAAACACAAAAAGCCGGTGTACGCCGTCGTGGAAGAGTCATGCGCATCTGCCGCGTATTACATCGCGGTGGCCGCTGACGAAATTTATGTGGACAAAGCCAGCATCGTGGGCAGCATTGGTGTGTTGATGGATGGTTTTGGCTTCACTGGTTTGATGGACAAACTCGGCGTGGAGCGCCGCCTGATGACGGCTGGCGTGAACAAAGGTTTCTTAGACCCGTTCAGCCCACAAACCAAGCAACAACGCACGCACGCACAAACCTTGCTGGACCAAATTCACCAACAGTTCATCCAAGTGGTGCGTGATGGTCGCGGCAAGCGTTTGAAAGAAACGCCAGAACTGTTCAGTGGTTTGTTCTGGAGCGGTGAGCAAGCGGTAGAGCTCGGTCTTGCTGATGGCTTGGGTAACCTTGACTACGTGGCTCGCGAAATTGTGAAAGCCGAAGACATCATCGACTACACCCGTCACGAAAACGTGGCCGAGCGTTTGGCCAAGCGCTTTGGCGCTGCCATTGGCGAAGGTGCGGTGCGTGCGTTGCAGACCATGCCTGCGGTGCGTTGATTTGCTTTGATCCGCGCTGATATTTAAAAAGTTGCGAGCGACTTGGTCGCTTCAGCTCAAAGCAAAAAGGCTCCGCGAGGAGCCTTTTTTTGATGCTGCATGTGCTGCGTTATTTACCAATCAAAAACACAGTGGGTTCACCCGAAATTTGGGCCTTGCCCGCACTGCGCCAAGCTTGCACAGTTTTGCAGTGCACTTGCATGCTGGCCATGGTCAAGCCGCTAGCGCGGGCTAAGCGGGTGTTGCCTTGCAGACCATTCACCAGTGCATCCCATAGGGCTTGGTTGCGATAGGGAGTCTCGATAAACATTTGGGTTTGGCCGTGTTTGGCAGCGAGGTTTTCTAGCTCGCGCAAGCGCTGCGTGCGGGCCGCAGCGTCTTGTGGCAAGTAGCCCACAAACGCAAAGTTTTGACCGTTCAAACCACTGGCGGCCAAGGCCAGCAGCAATGACACAGGGCCCACCAGCGGCACCACACGAATGCCCAGTTCGTGCGCGGCGCGCACCACCGACGAGCCGGGGTCAGCCACCGCAGGCATGCCCGCTTCGCTGACCAATCCCACATCGTGGCCTGCCAAAGCGGCTTTGAGCATGGGCTTGGCATCAAACTCGCCCGTGTGGTCGCCTTTTTTGTGCACCTCGCGGGGCAGTTCGGTGATGGTGTTTTCTTGAATGGTTTTAGCTAACGGTACATGGGCATCGACGCGCTTTAAAAAGGCGCGGGTGCTTTTGGCGTTCTCGGTAATCCAGTGCGTTACACCCGCAGCGATGCGTAAGGTTTCTTGTGGCAGCACATCGGTGATGGGGGCTTGGGTGTCACAGCCAAAGTCCAGTGGTGTGGGCACGAGGTAAAGCGTGCCTTTGGTGGTTGCGGCGGTCATGGTTTCATGGCTCCTAACAAGTCAATGCCAGCGGCGCGCAGCAGTCGGGCGGTGCGGATCATGGGTAGGCCAATGAGGGCAGTGGGGTCGTCGTTGTCGATGGCGTCGAGCAAGGCAATGCCTAGGCCTTCGCTTTTGGCGCTGCCGGCGCAGTCGTAGGGTTCTTCGGCGCGCAAGTAGGCTTCAATTTCGGCATCGCTCAGCTCACGAAAGCGCACCTTGATTTGGGCGAGTTCGGTTTGTTCAAACTGGCTGTCCATGCAGACCACGGACACCGCGGTTTGAAACACCACGGTTTGGCCGCGCATGCGTTGCAGTTGGACCACCGCACGTTCATGTGTGCCGGGCTTGCCCAAGGGTTCGCCGTTCAGGTCAGCCACTTGGTCTGAGCCAATCACCACCGCTTGGGGGTGCAGAGTGGCCACAGCTTTGGCTTTGGCCAAAGCCAAACGGGTTGCAAGGGCGTGTGGGGCTTCGCCTGCCAGTGGCGTTTCGTCCACATCGGGGTTGACCACGTCAAAAGGTACACGCAAACGCTCAAGTAGTTCGCGGCGGTATCGTGAGGTAGAGCCCAAAATCAGGGCGCGTTGTGCAATAGACATGGGTGGATTCTCTTACACTGGCGCGCATGCAAACACCAAAGAACCTTCATGCCCTCGATGTCAAAGCCTTTGCCAAAGCGCAAATGCACCTTGAGGGTGACACACCCGTGGCAGAGTTTGAGCGCTTGGCCGCAGACTGCAGCGGCGAGGTGACGGGCCATGTGTCATGGTCAGCGCAAGGCGCCATTGACCCCGAGCAACGTGGCAAAGACGACGCTTGGTTGCACTTGGAAGCCAAAGCCACCGTGCCCTTGACTTGCCAGCGCTGCCTGCACCCTGTGCCAGTGGAGTTGCTGATTGAGCAAGATTTCCGCTTTGTGGCTGACGAAGCCACCGCATTGGCCGAAGACGATGAGTCAGATGAAGACCTGTTGGTCATGGAAGATAGCTTCGATTTGATGGCCTTGATTGAGGACGAGCTGCTGATGAGCTTGCCTTTGGTGCCCATGCATCCAGCGTGTTTGAGTGAGCAGGCACCAACTTCGCAAGAAGAAGAGGCCATCTTGGCTGAGGTCAAACCCAACCCATTTGCCGTGCTGGCGTCGCTCAAAACGCGCAAGCACTGAAATCGTAGGAGTTGGGCTATAATCGTAGGCTTCGTGTCACGCTGACCCATGGTTGGTTTGTGGCCCAACGGTTAACCCACATTTAGTTCCAGGAGCCGATCATGGCTGTTCAACAAAACAAAAAATCTCCTTCCAAGCGCGGCATGCACAACTCGCACACAGCGTTGACAGCTCCCGGCACAGCCGTTGAGCCAACGACTGGTGAAATCCACTTGCGTCATCACATCAGCCCCACCGGTTTCTACCGTGGTCGCAAAGTGTTGAAGACCAAGTCTGAAGCTTAATTACTTCATTCTTCATTGGCCCGTGGCTGTCTTTGGCGCCTCGGGCTTTTGTTTTTTTGACGAGAAGAAACCTGCATGACCACTCTTGCTGTTGATTGCATGGGTGGCGACCATGGCCCGCGTGTCACGCTGGTAGCCTGTCGCCGTTTCTTGGATACGCACCCAGACGCGAAACTCTTGTTGGTCGGTCTGCCTGAGGCGCTATCGTCTTTTTCTCATCCTCGCGCTCAAGTGATTCCAGCCTCCGAAGTGGTGGGCATGGATGACCCCGTCGAAGTGGCCTTGCGCCGCAAAAAAGATTCGTCCATGCGCGTGGCGATTGAGCAGGTGAAGAGTGGTGCCGCCCAAGCGGTGGTATCTGCTGGTAACACGGGGGCATTGATGGCGATCTCACGCTATCTGCTTAAAACCATCGACGGTATCGATCGCCCGGCCATTGCGGGTCGCATGCCCGATTTCAAAGGTGGCGGCACGACGATGCTTGATTTGGGCGCCAACGTCGATTGCACGCCTCAGCATTTGTTGCAGTTTGCGGTCATGGGTTCGGCCTTGGTGTCGGTGCTCGACAACATTGAAAGCCCCACGGTGGGCTTGTTGAACATCGGCGAAGAAGACATCAAAGGCAATGAAGTCATCAAAAAAACAGGCGAACTGTTGCGAACTGCGGCTAACTCTGGTGATTTGAACTTTTATGGCAATGTCGAAGGCACAGACATTTACCAAGGCACGGTCAACTTGATCGTGTGCGACGGTTTTGTGGGTAATGTGGCTCTGAAAGCCAGCGAAGGCTTGGCGCATAAGATCAGTGAAACGCTGAAAAATTCGTTTACACACAACATCTTCACAAAAATTGCAGCTATTTTTGCCTATCCTGTTTTGTCAGATTTTAAAGATAAGGTCGATCACCGCCGCTATAACGGTGCAGCGCTGTTGGGCCTCAATGGCATCGTTTTTAAGAGCCACGGCTCGGCTGATGATGTAGCCTTTGGTACTGCTTTGAACCGCGCGTATGATGCAGCCCACCATAACTTGCTCGAACGTGTGCGTTCACGCATTGCCCATGCGGCTCCTTTGTTAGCCCTAGGACAATCAGACGCCTCGGCCTGAGCCACCTGATTAATGACCCTTTTCTCCCGAATCACTGGCACCGGAAGTTTTCTCCCACCTCGCCGGTTGACCAACGCAGACTTGGTCGCGGAACTGGCCACACAAGGTGTGGAGAGCTCTGACGAATGGATTGTTGAGCGCACAGGCATCCGTGCCCGCCACTTTGCCTCCCCTGAGGTGAGCAGTAGCGACTTGGCCTTTGAAGCTTGCAAGCAAGCACTCGACGCCGCGGGTCGCCGTCCCCAAGACATTGACCTCATCATTGTTGCCACGTCCACGCCGGACATGGTGTTCCCATCCACCGCCGCTATCTTGCAACACAAGCTGGCCCAGTTGGACGAAGACGCAGCCGGTATTGCTGGCGCTCCTGCGTTTGACGTGCAAGCGGTGTGCAGCGGGTTTATTTATGCGCTGACCGTGGCCGACGCCATGATTCGCGCGGGCAACGCCAAACGCGCTTTGGTGGTGGGTTCTGAAATTTTCTCGCGCTTGCTCGATTTCCAAGACCGCACCACGTGTGTGTTGTTTGGTGACGGCGCTGGTGCAGTTGTGCTTGAAGCCTCTGAGACGCCTGGCATCTTGGCGACCGACATTCATGCTGATGGCAAGCATGTGGGTATTTTGTGTGTGCCAGGCCATGTGCGCAACGGCAACATCTTGGGCGACCCTGTGCTCAAGATGGACGGCCAAGCTGTGTTCAAGCTGGCTGTCGGCTTGCTTGAAGGTGCGGCCCGCACCGTGCTGGACAAAGCTGGCTTGACAGAGGCTGACATCGATTGGCTGGTACCGCATCAAGCCAACATCCGCATCATTCAAAGTACAGCTAAGAAGCTGAAACTACCTATGGAAAAGGTCGTTTTGACCGTTCACGATCATGGCAACACCTCGGCGGCATCGATTCCGCTGGCGTTGGACAAAGCGGTGCGCAGCGGCCAGGTGAAGCCTGGTCAAACCCTCATGCTCGAAGGCGTGGGTGGTGGCTTCACGTGGGGCGCCGTGCTCGTCAAGCTGTAAGTCTGCGCAAGACTTGGTGTGACAAACTTTTCAAATACCTTATGACTTCATTTGCTTTTGTATTTCCAGGTCAGGGCTCTCAATCGGTCGGCATGCTCGACGCTTGGGGCGATAACCCTGTGGTTGCTCAAACTTTGGTTGAGGCGTCTGATGCCATGGGCGAAGACATTGCCAAGCTCATCCACGAAGGTCCCAAAGAAGCTTTGGGCTTGACAACCAACACACAGCCTGTGATGTTGGTGTCCGCCGTGGCGGCTTACCGTGCTTGGTTGGCTGAAGGTGGCGCTGTGCCATCTGTAGTGGCTGGCCACTCTTTGGGTGAGTACTCTGCTTTGGTCGCTTCTGGTGTGTTGACACTGGCGCAAGCTGCACCGCTGGTGCGTTTCCGCGCACAAGCCATGCAAGAAGCCGTGCCCGTGGGTACAGGCGCCATGGCTGCCATTTTGGGTATGACGGCTGCGCAAGTGATTGCAGGTTGCGCCGAAGCGCAAGCTACTTTTGGTGCAGGTTCTGCCGAAGTGGTGGAGGCTGTGAACTTCAACGACCCAGGCCAAACCGTGATTGCAGGCAGCAAAGCCGCCGTTGAAAAAGCGTGTGAAGTCCTCAAAGCCAATGGCGCGAAGCGCGCCTTGTCTTTGCCTGTGTCTGCACCTTTTCACTCCAGCCTGATGAAGCCTGCGGCGGATCGCCTGAAAGAAAAATTAGCTGCCACCAGCTTTGCCGCAGCGCAAATTCCGGTGGTGAACAACATCGACGTGACGGTAGAGACCGACGCCGACCGCATGCGTGACGCCCTCTACCGCCAAGCCTTTGGCCCCGTGCGTTGGGTCGAGTGCGTGGCCGCCATCAAGGCGCGTGGCGTGACCACCTTGGTCGAGTGCGGCCCAGGCAAGGTCTTGGCTGGCATGGTCAAACGCATTGATGCAGATTTAACAGGCTTGCCTTTGTTTGACCCCGCCAGCTTGGCTGAAGTCAAAACTGCGCTGGCTTAATCACAAGAGAAGAACATGAGCGACAACAAACAACACATTGCCTTGGTGACGGGCGCTTCGCGCGGCATCGGTGCTTCCATTGCCCAAGAGTTGGCCCAACAAGGCTATTTGGTCATCGGTACAGCCACGTCAGATGACGGCGCAGCCAAAATCACCCAAGCTTTGTCTGCCCACGCAGGCTGCCGCGGTGCGAATTTGAATGTGAACGACGGCGTTGCTGTCGAAGCTTTGATTGATCAAATCACCAAAGACCACGGCGCTTTGCACGTGTTGGTGAACAACGCCGGTATCACCCGCGACACCTTGGCCATGCGCATGAAGGATGACGATTGGGATGCCGTGCTCGACACCAACCTCAAGGCCGTGTTCCGCGTGTCACGCGCTGTGATTCGCCCCATGATGAAGCAGCGCTATGGCCGCATCATCAGCATCACCAGCGTGGTGGGCGCATCGGGCAACCCCGGTCAAGCCAACTATGCAGCGGCCAAGGCCGGTGTGGCAGGCATGACCCGCGCCTTGGCGCGCGAGTTGGGCAGCCGTGGCATCACGGTCAACTGCGTGGCCCCAGGCTTCATCGAAACCGACATGACGGCTTCGTTGCCTGAAGAACAACAAAAAGCCTTGCTGGGCCAAATCCCGCTGGGACACCTCGGCAAACCTGCTGACATTGCACACGCCGTGGCCTATTTGGCTGGCGCACACGCCAGTTATGTGACGGGTCAAGAGTTGCACGTCAACGGCGGCATGTTCATGGCTTAAAGCCATGAATTGACAAAGAAGCCAAACAGAATCAATACGGTCAGTCCGTCCGGTTAAAATAGCGGTCTTATTCACAACCCTTAGAGGGAATCCATGAGCGATATCGAACTGCGTGTCAAAAAAATCATTGCCGAACAACTCGGCGTTGAAGAGTCTCAAGTTACCAACGAAAAAGCCTTCGTGGCCGATTTGGGTGCTGACTCCCTGGACACAGTGGAATTGGTGATGGCATTGGAAGATGAGTTTGGTATTGAAATCCCAGACGAAGATGCCGAAAAAATCAACACCGTGCAAAACGCGATTGACTACGCGTTGACCCACAAAAAAGCCTAACTACTAGGAAGCACCGCATGAGCCGTCGTCGCGTCGTCGTGACCGGCCTAGGTTGTATCAGCCCCGTGGGTAACACGGTGGCAGACGCTTGGGCCAATCTTTTAGCTGGTAAATCTGGCATTGCCAACATCACGCGTTTCGACGCGTCTGGCATCAATTGCCACTTTGCTGGTGAAGTGAAAGATCTAGACCTTGACCAATACATCCCTCCCAAAGAGGCGCGTGCTATGGACAAGTTCATTCATTACGGCATTGCTGCGGCGGTGCAAGCGGTTCAAGACTCAGGCCTCGCCACCGGCGAAGCCCTGAGCGAAGAAGAAGCGACGCGCATTGGCGTCGTGATCGGCTCTGGCATTGGCGGCTTGCCGCTGATTGAAAGCATGCATGACGAAATGTTGGCCAAAGGCCCACGTCGTATTTCGCCTTTCTTTGTGCCAGCTTCCATCATCAACATGATTTCTGGTCACGTGTCCATGCGTTACGGCTTCAAGGGCCCTAACTTGGCCGTGGTCACAGCCTGTACCACAGGCTTGCACAGCATCGGCGAAGCCGGTCGTCACATTGAGTACGGCGATGCCGACGTGATGATCGCAGGCGGCTCTGAGGGCTGCATGTCTCCCTTGGGCGTGGGTGGCTTTGCCTCCATGCGCGCACTGTCAACCCGCAACGACGACCCCGCCACTGCTTCGCGCCCTTGGGACCGCGACCGTGATGGCTTCGTGTTGGGCGAAGGTGCTGGCGTTATGGTGCTCGAAGAGTACGAACACGCCAAAAAGCGTGGCGCCAAAATTTACGCTGAACTCGGTGGCTATGGCCTGAGTGCAGATGCGGGTCACATGACTGCACCTAATATGGACGGTCCACGCCGAGCCATGCTCAGCGCTTTGCGTAACGCAGGCGTGAATGCTGACCAAGTGGACTACTTGAACGCACACGGCACATCCACACCGCTGGGTGACATCAACGAAACCAACGCCATCAAGGCAGCTTTGGGCGATCACGCCAAGAAGACGGTGGTTAACTCGACCAAGTCGATGACCGGCCACTTGTTGGGCGGCGCTGGCGGCATTGAGAGTGTGTTCACGGCTTTGGCGATTTATCACCAAAAGAGCCCACCCACCATCAACATCTTTAACCAAGACCCCGAGTGTGACTTGGACTACTGTGCCAACACGGCACGCGACATGAAGATCGATGTGGCCCTCAAAAATAACTTCGGATTTGGCGGCACCAACGGCGCGTTAGTTTTCAAACGCGTCTAAGGCTTTCGCCATGCACAGCGCCCCATCGGTTTCATATCCGGTGGGGCGTTGTGCTTTTCAGCGTTGGCTTTATGCGTTTTTTGTTGTGCTGACGTCGGCGATGTTGTTGGTTTGGGCGTTCAACCAAGGTTTGACTGCAACTTGGTATGTGGCAGTCGCCGCCGCAGCGCTCGGCTTACTTTTGGGATGGCGTGCGCTGGGTCAAGTAGGCACGCTCACATGGGATGGTCAGGTCTGGTGTTTGCATGACCAAGGCTTAGGTCTTGAAGATGCTTTGGGCGACGTGCATGTGGCGCTAGATGTGCAAAAAGCCTTGCTTTTACGTTGGCTACCCGCATCTGACACACTGCAGGCCAAGCCGCAGTGGTTATGGCTGGGTTCGCAAAGCGCTGACAACCGTTGGCAAGATTTACGTCGCGCTGTGTACCAGCGCACGAATAAGTGATGAAGGAAACAAACATGGCACGTCCATTGGTATTGAAACGTTCGCTGTCTCTTGGCTTGTTGTGTGCCTCTTTATGGGCCACAGGCTTGCAAGTAGCCATGGTGCAGCCTGCTGCTGCGCAGATTGTGAAAGGCTTGCCTGACTTCACCGAGTTGGTCGAACAAGTCGGCCCCTCAGTGGTGAACATTCGTACGCTTGAAAAAGCGGCGGTGCGAGATGCGCAAGGCAATGAGCCTGATGCTGAGATGCAAGAGTTTTTCCGCCGCTTCTTTGGTGTGCCTATGCCTACACCCAACACTCCTAACGCACCGCGTCAGCAACGCCCCAACCGTGGCCAGCCCGAAGACGCGCAGCCCAAAGGGGTGGGCTCGGGCTTCATCTTGTCGGCCGATGGCTTTGTGATGACCAATGCACACGTGGTGGATAGTGCAGACCAAGTGATGGTCACGCTGCCCGACAAACGCGAGTTCAAAGCCCGTATCGTGGGCTCCGACAAGCGCACCGATGTGGCGGTCGTCAAGATTGAAGCCACAGGCTTGCCAGCGGTGAAGATTGGCGATGTGAGCCGTCTCAGAGTGGGCGAGTGGGTGATGGCCATTGGTTCGCCCTTTGGCTTGGACAACTCAGTCACCGCAGGCATCGTGAGTGCCAAGCAACGCGACACCGGTGACTACTTGCCTTTCATTCAAACCGATGTGGCTATCAACCCAGGCAACTCAGGCGGACCGCTCATCAATATGCGTGGCGAGGTGGTGGGCATCAACAGCCAAATTTATTCGCGCTCGGGTGGCTTCATGGGCATCTCGTTTGCCATTCCGATTGACGAAGCTGTGCGCGTGAGCGAGCAGCTGCGTGCCACTGGCAAAGTGCAGCGCGGTCGTTTGGGTGTGCAGATTGACCAAGTGAACAAAGAAGTGGCCGAGTCACTGGGCTTATCCAAAGCCCAAGGTGCTTTGGTGCGCGGCGTAGAGCAGGGCTCGCCTGCGGAGAAAGCGAGCTTAGAGCCCGGCGACATCATCTTGAAGTTCGAGGGCAAAGCCATCGAAAAGTCCACCGACTTGCCGCGCATGGTGGGCAACACCAAGCCAGGTACGCGCAGCGCCATACAGGTGTGGCGCCGTGGCAGTGTGAAAGACATGTACATCACCGTGGGTGAGTTCGAAGCCGACAAGCCTTTGAAGAAGGCGGCAGCCACAGAGAAGCCTCAAACAGGTAACGTCACCAAGGTGTTGGGTCTGACAGTGGGCGAGCTGACGGACGCGCAGAAGAAAGAACTCAAACTGCGTGGCGGTGTGCGTGTGGATGCTGTGGCTGAGCCTGCTTCACGTGCAGGCATTCAAGAGGGCGATGTGATTTTGGCGCTGGCTAACATCGAAACACTCAATGTGCAAACCCTTGAAGCCCTGACAGCTAAGCTGGACCGCAACAAGCCCGTGAGTCTGTTGATTCGTCGAGGCGAATGGGCGCAATACACAGTCATTCGACTTGGGCGTTAAACCCCTAGACTGAAGTCGGGAATGGTGAGAGTCACAAACTATTTTTGAGGTCGTGAAAAATAGTTTTTAAGTTGGTGCTTGCTAACTTAAATAATGTGTTCAAGCCCTTTTTGTATAGAATCGAGGGGTTGAATGCGTTTTTGCGATATATCGCAAGCCAAAAACTCCACGATACGGGATTGGTAGACCAACTCCACAGGTGCTCCACAGATCACCCACAAGTTGTCCCAAAACCCCTTTGTCAAAATGTTAATAAGTTGTGGATAAATTTATGTTGCGAACCCGCAACGAGGCCACGGTCGTGTTGAGACCGCTGTGCAATTTGGGGTTTTTGCCTACAATGAACTTCCAACTTATGCAGTTGCCATTGCTTGTTGGTTCTGGGCGCGTCAACGAATGACGCGCCCTTTTTTCTTGGCGCTCTTCCCTTTGAATTCAATCACTTAAGTGTTCCCGTTGATGAATAACATCAGAAACTTCTCAATCATTGCCCACATCGATCATGGCAAATCTACGCTGGCAGATCGTTTGATTCAGCGTTGCGGTGGGCTTGAAGAACGCGACATGTCCTCGCAAGTTCTTGACTCGATGGACATCGAAAAAGAGCGTGGGATAACTATCAAAGCACAAACCGCTGCTCTGCAATACAAAGCGAAAGACGGTCAGATTTACAACCTGAATTTGATCGACACACCGGGTCACGTTGACTTCTCTTATGAAGTGTCGCGTTCACTCTCTGCATGCGAAGGTGCTCTGCTTGTTGTCGATGCTTCACAAGGTGTGGAAGCACAAACGGTGGCCAACTGCTACACCGCACTCGACCTCGGTGTGGAGGTGGTCCCCGTGCTCAACAAAATGGATTTGCCCAACGCAGATCCTGAGAACGCCAAAGCAGAAATTGAAGACGTCATTGGCATTGATGCCACGGACGCCATTCCATGCTCAGCCAAAACAGGTTTGGGCATTGATGAAATCTTAGAAGCCGTGGTCGCCAAAATGCCGCCACCGCAAGGTAACAAAGACGCGCCACTGCGCGCCATGATCATCGACAGCTGGTTTGACAGTTACGTGGGCGTGGTGATGTTGGTGCGTGTGGTCGATGGCCGTTTGGGCAAGGGCGAACGTTTCAAGATGATGGCCACCGAGGCCGTCTACAACGCCGACAACCTCGGTGTGTTCACCCCCGCCAACGAGCCACGTCAGTCGCTCGAAGCCGGCCAAGTGGGCTACATCATTGCGGGTATCAAAGAGCTACAAGCCGCCAAGGTGGGTGACACCATCACCTTGGAAAAGAAGTTGCCAAATAACTTAGGCCCTGCCGAGCAAGCCTTGCCTGGTTTTAAAGAAATTCAACCTCAGGTGTTCGCGGGTCTGTACCCCACCGAAGCCAACCAATACGACGGCCTGCGCGACGCGCTGGAAAAGCTCAAGCTCAACGATGCCTCATTGCAATACGAGCCAGAAGTGTCGCAAGCGCTGGGCTTTGGTTTCCGCTGCGGTTTCTTGGGCCTGTTGCACATGGAAATCGTGCAAGAGCGCTTAGAGCGTGAGTTTGACCAAGACCTGATCACCACCGCACCCAGCGTGGTGTATGAAGTGAAGATGCCTGACGGCGAAGTGGTCATGGTGGAGAACCCCGCCAAGATGCCGGATCAAGGCAAGTTGCACGAAATTCGTGAGCCCATCGTGACGGTGCATTTGTACATGCCGCAAGACTATGTGGGCGCAGTGATGACACTGGCCAACCAAAAGCGCGGCGTGCAAATGAACATGGCGTACCACGGTCGCCAAGTGATGTTGACGTACGAGATGCCTTTGGGCGAAATCGTTCTCGACTTCTTTGACAAGCTCAAATCAGTCTCGCGCGGCTATGCCTCGATGGACTATGAATTCAAAGAGTACCGCGCCTCTGACGTGGTGAAGGTCGACATCTTGCTCAACGGCGAGAAGGTCGATGCCTTGTCCATCATCGTGCACCGCACACAAGCCACTTACCGTGGCCGTGCTGTGGTGGCCAAGATGCGCGAGATCATCAGCCGTCAAATGTTTGACGTGGCGATTCAAGCCGCCATTGGCTCCAACATCATTGCGCGTGAAAGTATCAAGGCTTTGCGCAAAAACGTGCTGGCAAAATGCTACGGCGGCGACATCAGCCGCAAACGCAAGCTGCTTGAGAAGCAAAAAGCAGGTAAGAAGCGCATGAAGCAAATTGGTTCGGTGGAAGTTCCGCAAGAAGCCTTCTTGGCCATCTTGCAGGTGGAGGATTAATGGCTACGTTGACCGCATTCGTACTGGCAGCCTTTGTGGGCTACGCCGGTTCTTGGTATCTGGGCATGATCGAAGGCAACTTTGCCTTGCTCATGTTCATGGCCACCGTCGTCACCGGTATTTACTGGTTGGCCGAGCAGTTCTACTTCTTGCCCCAGCGCAAAGCTGCAGCTGAAGCCCTGCAAGCCCAAGCCGACAAACGCACCGCCGAGTTGCATGCCCAAGGCATCACCCAGACCGATGTGAACGTGACCGAGGCCAAAGAGCGTCTGTACATGCAGCCTTGGTGGCTGGACTGGACCGCGGGGTTGTTCCCCGTCATCGCTGTGGTGTTTGTGTTGCGTTCGTTCTTGTTTGAGCCCTTCAAAATTCCATCCGGCTCCATGATTCCTACCTTGCATGTGGGCGACCTGATTTTGGTCAACAAATTCCATTACGGCGTGCGCTTGCCTGTACTCAACACCAAGCTGACCGATGGCAACCCTGTGCAGCGTGGCGACGTGATGGTGTTTCGCTACCCACCCAAGCCAAGCTTGGACTACATCAAGCGTGTCATTGGCGTGCCTGGTGACGAAGTGGCTTACCTGAACAAGCAACTCACCATCAATGGCCAGCCCGTCACCAAAGCACCGCGTGCTGACTTCTTTGAGCAAGACAGCATGCGTTACATCACCCAGTTTGAAGAAAAGCTGCCTGTGGGCACCAAGTCTTCCGAGATGACTGGCGTGCGCACCCACAACTTGCTGAACGACAAAGACCGCCCCTCATTCGTGCCGGGCGCTGACGACTTTGCTTTCAAAGACAACTGTCACTACACCGTCGAAGGCGTGACCTGCACAGTACCTGCAGGACACTATTTCATGATGGGTGACAACCGCGACAACTCACTCGACTCGCGCTACTGGGGCTTTGTGCCAGAGAAAAACATCGTGGGCAAAGCTTTCTTTGTTTGGATGAACTTCGGCAGCCTCTCGCGCATCGGCGCATTTCAATGACATCACGCGCACGTTCAGACCGACCCAGCCCGTCTCAACATCAAATCCTTGAGACGCTCCAAGCGCGCTTGGAATACACCTTTCAAAACCCTGCGTTACTCACGCAGGCGTTGACGCACCGCAGCTTCAGCTCTGACCACTATGAACGCTTGGAGTTCTTGGGCGACTCGGTGCTCAACTTGGCTGTGGCCAACATGCTTTACAAGCAGCTCAACACCTTGCCCGAGGGCGACCTGTCGCGCGTGCGTGCCAACTTGGTCAAGCAAGACACGCTCCACCACTTGGCGGTTGAGCTGGGTTTGTCTGGCATCTTGCGTTTGGGCGAGGGCGAGATGAACTCAGGCGGCCAAAAGCGCCCCTCCATCTTGGCTGACGCCCTAGAGGCTGTGCTAGGTGCGGTGTACCTCGATGCAGGCTACGTAGCCGCAGACGCTTTGGTGCAACGCATCTTTGCCAAGGTGGAAATCAACCCCGACATGCAAGCCGTGGGCAAAGACGCCAAAACTGAATTACAAGAATGGCTGCAAGCACGCAAGTTCAAGTTGCCCATTTACCGTGTGGTCGGCACCTTAGGCGCCGCGCACAAACAAACGTTTGATGTGGAATGTGAAGTTCCAGAACTAGCCCGCTGCGAGCGTGGCATTGGCGGCTCGCGCCGCGCAGGAGAGCAAGCCGCCGCAGCAGCCATGCTCCAAGTGATTAAAGACAACGGGCTCAAATAATGGCGACCACTCCAAACAACGAACAATCCCTCCAAGACATCGACGCCATGCTGGCCGCCAGCAAAGGCAACCGTGTGGTGGCCAGCCAAGCGGCGGTGGCTCCGGCTGACCAACGCTGTGGCCTGATCGCCATCGTGGGCAAACCCAACGTGGGCAAGTCGACCTTGCTCAACGCCTTGGTCGGTCAAAAAATCAGCATCACCTCACGCAAGGCACAAACCACGCGCCACCGCATCACGGGCATGCACACCGAAGGCGCGTCGCAGTTTGTGTTTGTGGACACGCCTGGTTTTCAAACCATTCACGGCAACGCCCTGAACAAGTCGCTCAACAAAACCGTCCAAGGTGCGGTGGGCGATGTGGACTTGGTGGTCTTGGTGGTCGAGGCAGGTAGCTTCACACCCGCCGACGAGCGCGTTCTGTCGTTGTTGGCCAAAGGCATTCCCACACTGTTGATTGCCAACAAACTCGACACGATGAAAAACCGTGCCGACATCATGCTGTGGCTGCAAGCCATGCAAGAGCGTCACCCCTTTGCCGAAATCGTGCCCATGTCGGCCAAAAACGAAAAAGATGTGCAGCGCCTCCTTGGCATTTGCGAAAAGTACCTGCCCGAGCAAGCGTGGATGTACGCCGCCGACGAGCTGACCGACCGCAGTGAAAAATTCATGGCCGCCGAAATGGTGCGCGAAAAATTGTTCCGCTTGACCGGCGACGAATTGCCCTATACCTCGACCGTCATCATTGACAAATTCGAAGAAGAAAAGGGCAAAACCAAAGGTGTCAAGCGCTTGGTGCGCATTGCCGCTACCATCGTGGTCGAGCGCGATGGCCACAAAGCCATGGTCATTGGCGACAAAGGCGAGCGCTTGAAGCGCATGGGCATGGAAGCCCGTACCGAGCTAGAAAAACTCTACGATGCCAAAGTGTTCTTAGAGCTCTGGGTCAAAGTGCGCTCGGGTTGGGCCGACGATGCAGCGCGGGTGCGTAGCTTTGGCTACGAGTAAATCCAGCACCTTCACGATGTCGCGGGGCATTCCCCGCATTCAGGACGAGCCCGCGTTCGTGGTGCACCGCTACGACTGGAGTGAGTCCAGTTTGATTTTGGAAACCTTCACCCGCCACTTTGGTCGGGTGGCTTTGGTGGCCAAAGGCGCTAAAAAACCGACCTCCAACTTTCGCCCCGTGTTGCTGCCTTTGCAGCCGCTATACGTCAGCTATTCGGGCGATGCCGAAATTCGTACCTTGAAGGGCGCTGAATGGGTGGGTGGCCACATCATGCCCACGGGCGAGGCGCTGCTGTCTGGCTACTACATCAACGAGTTGTTGCTTCGCCTGCTGGCGCGTGACGACCCGCACCCCAGTTTGTTTGACCTATACCGCCAAGTGGTGCAAGTGCTTGCCTCGGGCCACGAGGGCACGATTGCCCCCGCGCTGCGCGCCTTTGAGCTGCTGCTGTTGCGCGACATTGGCTTCTTGCCCGAGCTCAACGCGCAAACCTTGACCCTGAGCCCTTTGCAGCCCGACGCCTTGTATGTGCTGGTGGCCGAAGGCGGCCTACGCACGCACAACGCGCAAGACCGCACAGGCTTGGCGGGCAGCGTGTGGCTACAGCTGCACGACAGCCTGTCGACAGACGCGCCATTCACCGCCACGCTGCGTTTGTGTGCCGAGATGCCACCCGAGCAACGCAACGCCTTGCAGGGCCAGCTACGGGCCTTGCTGCACTACCATTGCGGGGTCAAAACACTGCGCACACGGCAGATGATGATTGACCTGCAATCCCTTTGATTTACTCAATGTCCAAACACACAAAAACAGCGCTATCGGTCAACCTCAACAAAGTGGCTTTGGTGCGCAACACGCGCCATTTGGGTATTCCCAGCGTCACACGCGCAGCCACGCTGTGCCTAGAGGCGGGCGCTGCGGGCATCACCGTGCATCCAAGGCCTGACGAGCGCCACATCCGCGCTGGCGATGTGCACGACTTGGCTGCCTTGCTCAAAGCTTGGCCCGACCGCGAGTTCAACATCGAAGGCAACCCGTTTCACAACCTGATGGACTTTGTGCGCGAGGTGCGTCCCCATCAAGTGACCTTTGTGCCCGACAGCGAAGGCCAATTCACCAGCGACCACGGCTGGACCTTTCCGCAAGACGCTGAACGCTTGAAGCCCCTGATTGATGAGGCCAAAGCGCTTGGCGTGCGCGTGAGCTTGTTCATGGACCCGATTCCCGAAGCCATGGCCGCAGCCAAAGCGGTGGGTGCTGACCGTGTGGAGCTTTACACCGAGACCTATGCCTCGACCTACGGCACGCCTAAACAAGCTTCAGCTTTGGCTGCATTCAAAGCCACTGCCGAAGCTGCTTTGGCTGTGGGCCTTGGCATCAACGCCGGCCACGACCTGAACCGCGACAACCTGCACACCTTTCTGACTACCGTGCCTGGTGTGCAAGAGGTATCGATTGGCCACGCCCTGATTGCCGATGCGTTAGAGATTGGTTACACAGAAACTATTCGCGCGTACAACGCGTGCATGCCGCAGGCTTGAGACGAGAAATGATTTACGGCATCGGCACTGACATTTGCGACATTCGCCGTATCCGTGCGTCTTTGGACAAGCACGGCGAACGCTTTGCGCAAAAAGTGCTGAGCGACAACGAAATGCAAACCTACCGCGCCCGCAGCGAGCGTTGGCCCGAGCGCGGTGTGCGTTATGTGGCCACGCGCTTCTCGGCCAAAGAAGCCTTCAGCAAAGCCATTGGGTTGGGCATGCGCATGCCCATGACCTGGCGCTTGTGCGAAGTGGCCAAGCTGCCCAGCGGCCAGCCCACCATCGTGCTGCACGGCGTGCTCAAAGAATGGTTTGAAGCCAAAGGTCTGAGTGCCCACGTCAGCGTGAGCGACGAGTCCGACTACGCCACCAGCTACGTGGTGGTTGAAACACACACCGCCTAAGAACATTCGATTTATGTCTCACCACGCACCCCTCATTCTTGACATCGCTG
Organism: Limnohabitans sp. TS-CS-82; assembly: GCF_002943475.1. Classification (NCBI taxonomy): domain Bacteria; kingdom Pseudomonadati; phylum Pseudomonadota; class Betaproteobacteria; order Burkholderiales; family Comamonadaceae; genus Limnohabitans; species Limnohabitans sp. TS-CS-82. The sequence continues at coordinate 47,792 of NZ_PTQX01000019.1, forward strand.
GCACGCAGCTCACCGCGGCTGACCGCAAGCGCTTGCTGCACCCGCTCACAGGCGGCGTCATTTTGTTTGGCCGCAATTGGGCCAACCGCCAGCAGCTCACCCAGCTGTGCGCCGACATCAAGGCCGTGCGCGATGACTTGCTCATTTGTGTAGACCACGAAGGCGGCCGCGTGCAACGCTTTCGCAACGATGGCTTCACGCACATCCCGCCCATGCGCGCCTTGGGCGAGCTGTGGATGAAAGACCAAAAAGGCGTCACTGGGGAATTTAAGAACGGCAGCGGCGCAATGGCAGCGATGGACGCCGCCACCGCCAGCGGCTACGTGCTGGCCAGCGAGCTGCGTGCCTGTGGTGTGGACTTCAGCTTCACCCCCGTGCTCGACCTCGACCACGGCGAGAGCGGCGTGATTGGCGACCGCTCCTTCCACCGCGACCCACGCGTGGCCACCACGCTGGCTAAGAACGTCATGCACGGTTTGTTGCTGGCCGGCATGGCCAACTGCGGCAAACACTTTCCAGGCCACGGCTATGTGAAGGCTGATTCGCATGTGGACATTCCCGTGGACAAGCGCAGCCTCAAAGCCATCTTGGGCGACTGTGCTTTGCCTTACCAATGGCTCACCACCACGCTCACCAGCGTGATGCCCGCACACGTCATCTATCCCAAAGTCGATGCCTTGCCCGCAGGCTTTTCGCCCCGTTGGTTGCAAGACATCTTGCGCGGTCAGTTGCATTTCAATGGCGCGATCTTCAGCGACGATTTGTCGATGGAAGGCGCGCGCCGCATCGAAGGCCGCTCGGTCAGCTTTGCCGAAGCCGCGGTAACTGCACTCAACGCAGGCTGCGACCTTGTGCTCTTGTGCAACCAAAGCATTGGCGACGGTCATGCGGTGGACGAGATGCTGGAAGGCTTAACCGAACGCCTCGTTAAAAACCAATGGCACGCCAGTGACGCCAGCGAACAACGCCGTCGCACACTGCTGCCTAAAACTTCGCCGCTAGCTTGGGACGCGCTGATGACTCACCCCGCATACTTGCGGGCTTTGGACCTGTTGCCTTAATTCGCACGCACGTTCACCACTACTCACGAAAGCTCACATGGCAACGCCTAATTACAACTACGAAAAACGCCAACGCGAGTTAGCCAAGAAGAAGAAAAAAGAAGAAAAGCTGCGCGAGCGTGATGCGCGTAAAACCTCACCCGACGGTGAGTTTGGCCAGAACCCAGACATGGATGCAGAGCCAGACCACAGCCAAAATCCAGACGGCGTAGCACCTGCTGATAATCCCGATCAAGTTTGATCTATTTGTTTTCTCAAAGGAGTTCCGCCATGTTTCCTTCACGTCGTCACTTTGCCGTCCTAGCCTTGGCCTTGAGCTGCGGCTTGGCTGCTGCACAAAACGCCAAACCCATCAAGCTGATGGTGGGCTTCCCACCCGGCGGCGGCACCGATGCGGTGGCCCGCATCTTGGCTGACAAACTCAAAGACGAGTTGGGCACCACTGTGGTGGTGGAGAACAAACCCGGCGCGGGTGGCCAGTTGGCAGCACAAGCTTTGAAGGCTGCACCTGCGGATGGCACAGTGCTGTTCCTCTCGCATGACCACACCATTTCTATCTTGCCCTTGGTGGTCAAGAACCCAGGCTATGAGCCATCGAAAGACTTCGCACCTGTGGCTGGTTTTGCCACATTTGTGAACGCCTATGCCGTGTCGGGCGGCACACCTGCCAAGTCATTCAACGAATACGTCGCTTGGGTCAAAACCCAAGGCGGCAAAGGCGCAGTGGGCATTCCAGCGCCTGCTTCAACGCCTGAGTTTTTGGTGAAAGTGGTGGGCGACAAGTTCAAGCTCGATTTGGTCTCTGCGCCATATCGCGGCAGCGCACCCATGATGGCCGACATGCTGGGCAACCAAATTGCTGCAGGCGTGGGCTCGGTGCCTGACTTTATTGAAAACCACAAGGCCGGCAAAGTGCGTGTGGTGGCCGTGTTGGGTGCCAAGCGCCAAGCCGCGTTGCCCGATGTGCCCACCTTTGGCGAACTGGGCTTGAGCGGTTTGGACGACATGCCTTACTACGGCATCTTCGCGCCCGCAGGCACACCGCAAGCCACCATCAATCACTTTGGCGTTGCTTTGTCCAAAGTGTTGGCCATGCCTGATGTGCACGACCAGCTCACCAAAATGGGTTTGACCGTGGGCTACATGAACTCACACCAGTTGGAGCAACGCGAACGCGCCTACACACAGGTGTGGACCAAGCTGATTAAGAACAGCGGCTTTCAGCCCCAATAAGCATGGCAATCCCTTGGCTCTCTGCACTCAAAGTCATCCCTTGGGGGGATGTGATTTCTCACGCGCCCGGTGTGCTTGAAAAAGCGCGCGATTTGATGGCGCGAAAACCTGCAGATGTAGCGCCATCGTCGATGGCCACACCCAACATGCACGATGACGTGCCGAGCTTGGGCGAGTTGAAAAACCGCTTGCTTGCGGCTGCTGTGCAAATCGACGCGCTGCAACAGCGCCAAATACAACTCACCCAAACCGTGAGCGAACTGGCCGAGCAAAACGCTGGCTTGGTGTCAGCCGTGAGTGGCTTGCGTCAAACACTGCGCTTCATGGTGGTTGGGCTGGCGCTGGCTTTTGTGGGCCTAGGCGCGATCGCGTACAAACAGTTTTTCTAAATTGAATACGCCCAATAAAAAACGCCTCTAAGCGAATCGCTAAGAGACGTTTTGTTTTGCGCAGCGTGTTTATGCTTCGCGGCGCAAGGCAGGGAACAGAATGACGTCGCGGATGCTTGGGCTGTCGGTCAACAACATCATCAAGCGGTCAATGCCAATGCCGCAGCCGCCGGTGGGGGGCATGCCGTACTCTAGGGCGCGCACAAAGTCGTGGTCGTAAAACATGGCTTCGTCGTCGCCGCTGTCTTTGGCGGCCACTTGGGCGTGGAAGCGGGCGGCTTGGGTCTCAGCGTCGTTCAACTCGCTAAAGCCGTTGCCAAACTCGCGGCCTGTGATGTAGAGCTCAAAGCGCTCGGTTACATCGGGCTTGCTGTCGCTGGCGCGGGCCAAGGGTGAAATCTCGACAGGGTGCTCGCAGATGAAGGTGGGCTGCCACAGCTTGTCTTCCACCGTCTCTTCAAAGTACATCACTTGCAAGCTGGCCAAGCTACGGGTGCTGAGTTTGTCTTTCTCTTCTTTGAAACCGAGTTTTTGCAAAGCGTTGATCAACCATGTGGCGTTGTCCACGTTGTCGCCAGCTTCGGTGTGCTTGAGGATGGCTTCACGAATCGTGAGGCGCTCGAAAGGTTGGCTCAGGTCCACCGCTTTGCCGCCGTAGGTCAGCAGCAATGTGCCAGCGGCCTTCATGGCGGCGTCACGCACCAGCTCTTCTGTGAAGTGCATCAGGTCTTGGTAGTTCCAGTACGCAGCGTAGAACTCCATCATGGTGAACTCGGGGTTGTGGCGCACCGAGATACCTTCGTTTCGGAAGTTACGGTTGATCTCAAACACGCGCTCAAAGCCGCCCACGATCAAGCGCTTCAAATACAACTCAGGCGCGATGCGCAAGAACATTTCTTGGTCCAGCGCGTTGTGGTGCGTGGTGAAAGGCTTGGCATTTGCGCCGCCGGGGATGGGGTGCAGCATGGGCGTTTCAACTTCGAGGAAGTTGTGTTGCACCATGAAGTCGCGAATGCCGCTGACCGCGCGGCTACGCGCCACAAAGCGCTTGCGTGCGGTTTCGTCCGTCATCAAATCGACGTAGCGTTGGCGGTATTTGATCTCTTGGTCAGCCACGCCGTGGAACTTGTCGGGCATGGGGCGCAGGCTCTTGGTCAGCATGCGGATGCTGGTGGCGTGAATCGACAACTCGCCGGTGCGAGTTTTGAACAACTTGCCTTCGCAAGCCACGATGTCACCCAAATCCCAGTGTTTGAAATCGGTGTAGAGATCTTCGCTCACGTCATCGCGTGTGACGTAAATCTGAATGCGGCCTGTGCTGTCTTGCAGCGTGGCAAAGCTGGCTTTGCCCATCACGCGCTTGAGCATCATGCGGCCCGCCACTTTGGCGAACTGGCCTTCTTCGGTCAACACCTCGGCGGTCTTGTCGCCATGCAGCTCATGCAAGGTGGCGGCGTGGTGCGCGGGTTTGAAATCGTTCGGGAAGGCAACGCCTTGGCCCGCAGCTTGACGCTCGCGCATGGCCTTGAGCTTCTCACGACGCTCGGCAATGAGTTGGTTTTCGTCGACGGGAGCGGCTTCTGGCGTGGCGGGGGTGTTGTTGTTAGACATTTAAAGAGGCGTGAGTAGGAGAAGGGCTGCCTTCGAAGGAAGGATGCAGCAAACCATGGATTTTAAGATTAACCCAGAGATGTAAATTTTTTCTGAAATAAGCGTTGAACTAACCAATTCCCCAATGCTGCGGAAACACCCAAAGCAACCCACCTGTCATCACCAAGTACCGCGCAAACTTGCCCACCGCCATGTACGCCACACAGGGCCAAAAGGGCAGGCGCAGCCAGCCGGCCACGGCGCACAACGGGTCGCCCACGCCAGGCAACCAACTGAGTAAGCACGCTTTGGGACCTAAGGCGTGCAGCCAGCGCAGAGCGCGGGCGTCTTGGGCGGATGTTTCTTGGTGGCGCAGTTTGTCGCGCACCTTGTGCGCGCCGTGGCCCATCCACCAACTGATAGCGCCGCCAATGGTGTTGCCAGCGGTGGCCACAAGAACAGCGGGCCAAAACAATTCGGGGTTGAGTTTGACCAAGCCAAACACCACGGGCTCCGAACCCATGGGCAGCAAGGTGGCTGACACCAGCGACACCACAAACACGGTGCTCAGGCCGTATTCGGGCAGGGCCAAGGCGGCCAACACAGATTGCATCCAAATTTCCATGCCCGCCAGTGTAGTGACGACAAGTGCGCATTCTTCGCCAAGCCTTACAAAATGGTCATTTTTAGACCACATGCTGAAATTTTGGGCAGGTACAATGACGCCTCCTTTTTAAGCACCCCTCACTTCTTCCCACCCCATGCACATCGGTCCATACACACTGGCAAACAACCTGTTTGTCGCGCCGATGGCTGGCGTGACCGACCGCCCGTTTCGCATGTTGTGCAAACAGTTGGGCGCGGGCTATGCGGTGAGTGAGATGGTCACCTCCCGCAAAGACTTGTGGACCAGCCTCAAAACCTCGCGTCGAGCCGACCACACGGGCGAGAGCGGCCCCATCGCCGTGCAAATTGCCGGTACTGATGCGGCCATGATGGCTGAGGCGGCGGTGTACAACATTGAGCGCGGTGCGCAAATCATCGACATCAACATGGGTTGCCCCGCCAAGAAGGTGTGCAACAAATGGGCGGGCTCGGCCTTGATGCAAGACGAACCACTGGCCATGTCCATCGTGCAAGCCGTGGTCGATGCGGCGCAGCCTCACAACGTGCCCGTGACGCTGAAGATGCGCACCGGCTGGTGCGACGAGCACAAAAACGCCGTGGCCTTGGCCCGCGCCGCCGAAGCCGCAGGCGTGCAAATGATCACCGTGCATGGCCGCACCCGCGAGCAGGGCTACAAAGGCTTGGCCGAGTACGACACCATCACAGCAGTCAAGCAAGCCGTGCGCGTGCCCGTGGTGGCCAATGGCGACATTGATTCGCCCGAAAAGGCCAAAGAAGTTTTAAAGCTCACCGGCGCAGACGCGCTGATGATTGGCCGCGCCGCGCAAGGCCGCCCTTGGATATTCCGCGAGATCGCGCACTACTTGGCCACGGGCGAGCACTTGGCTCAGCCTTTGGTGGAGGAGGTGAGCCGCTTGTTGCTGGCGCACTTAGATGAGCACTACGCCCTGTATGGCGAGAGCACCGGCGTGCGCAGCGCCCGCAAACACATTGCTTGGTACATCCGCAGCTTGCCTGGTGGCGAGGCGTTTCGCCAACACATGAACACCCTAGAAGACAGCGCGTCGCAACACCGCGCCGTGGCTGCCTTCTTCGATGACCTCGCGCAGGCGCACGAGCGCTTGCCCGAACCTGTTTTATTAGTAGAACCCTTAGCTTTGCATGAGTAAAAAACACATTGAAGAGGTGGTACGTGCCAGCCTCGAAACCTATTTCCGCGACCTCAAAGGCACAGAGCCCGACAACATGCACGACATGATGGTGCGCGTCGTTGAAAAACCGCTGCTCGAAGTGGTGATGCAGCACGCCGACCACAACCAGTCACGCGCCGCCGAATGGCTGGGCCTCAACCGCAACACGCTGCGTAAAAAACTTCTCGATCACAAACTCATCAAATAAGACTGCGCCCCAAATGAAAGCACTCATCTCCGTCTCTGACAAAACCGGTATCGTCGAACTCGCGCGTGACTTGCACGCCTTGGGCGTGGGCCTCATCTCCACTGGCGGCACTGCCAAGCTCTTGGCCGAACAAGGCTTGCCCGTGACCGAAGTGGCCGAAGTCACCGGTTTCCCCGAAATGCTCGATGGCCGTGTGAAAACCTTGCACCCCAAAGTGCACGGCGGCTTGCTGGCGCGTCGCGACACGCCCGAGCACATGGCTGCTTTGAAGGCACACAACATCGACACGATTGATTTGCTCATCGTCAACCTGTATCCGTTTGAAGCCACCGTGGCCAAGCCCGGTTGCACACTGGCTGACGCGATCGAGAACATCGACATCGGCGGCCCCGCCATGGTGCGCTCTGCCGCCAAGAACTGGAAAGACGTGGGCATCGTCACCGACGCCAGCCAATACGCCGACGTAATTGCTGAACTCAAAGCCAATGGCAAACTGAGCGACAAACTGCGCTTTGCTTTGTCTGTAGCTGCGTTCAACCGCATCAGTCAATACGACGGCGCGATCAGCAACTACCTCTCGAGCGTGAACTTTGAAGCAGAAAAACTGAGCGAAGAATACGTGCCCGAGCGCGCCCAATTCAGCGGCCAGTTCAACGAGCAATACGTCAAAGTGCAAGACCTGCGCTACGGCGAAAACAGCCACCAGCAAGCTGCTTGGTATCGTGACTTGGCCCCCGCAGCAGGTTCGCTCGCCACCGGCGTGCAGCTGCAAGGCAAAGAACTCAGCTACAACAACATCGCCGACGCCGATGCTGCTTGGGAATGTGTGAAGAGCTTCGATAGCTCAGCTTGTGTGATTGTCAAACACGCCAACCCCTGCGGCGTGGCCGTGGGTGCGAACCCGCTCGAGGCCTACAGCAAGGCTTTCCAAACCGACCCTACCAGCGCGTTTGGCGGCATCATCGCTTTCAACCGTCCCGTGGACAAAGCCGCTGCCGAAGCGGTGAGCAAGCAGTTCGTCGAAGTGCTGATGGCCCCTGACTTCAGCGCTGAAGCGCTGGAAGTGTTCAAGAGCAAAGTGAATGTGCGCTTGATGAAAATCGTCTTGCCTGCCAACTACGGCGCCGTGCGCAACGCGCTCGAAACCAAGCGTGTGGGCTCAGGCCTGTTGCTGCAAAGCGCCGACAACCACGAGTTGGCTTTGGCTGATTTGAAAATCGTCACCGTCAAACAACCCACACCTGAAGAACTTCATGACCTGCTGTTCGCCTGGAAAGTGGCCAAGTTCGTCAAGTCCAACGCCATCGTGTTCTGCAAAAACGGCATGACCATGGGCGTGGGTGCAGGCCAAATGAGCCGCCTCGATTCAGCACGCATCGCCAGCATCAAGGCCGAAGCTGCGAAGCTGAGCCTGCAACACACCGTGGTCGCCAGCGACGCCTTCTTCCCTTTCCGCGACGGCCTCGACGTGGTGGTGGATGCGGGCGCTACTTGCGTCGCCCAGCCCGGTGGCTCGATGCGCGACCAAGAAGTTATCGACGCGGCCAACGAGCGTGGCGTAGCGATGGTGTTCACCGGTGTGCGTCACTTCCGTCATTGATCGCTCACATTGAACATTGACCACACCAACGCGCCGCTTGATGCGGCGCAATCCGAAGCGGCCAACACCACGGCTGCAGCGTTAACTACAAATTCGGCTCAAGTCTCAACGCTTGAGTCAGTCCACGAACAAGGTGGCATTAGCTTCGCGCAACTTGGCCTCAATGCCGAACTGCAAAGCTCAGCCGCCCAAGCGGGCTTTACGGTTCCCACGCCCGTGCAGGCGCAAGCCATTGGTCCCGTGCTCAATGGTCGCGATGTATTGGCCCAAGCCCAAACCGGCTCTGGCAAAACGGCGGCCTACGTGCTGCCTGTGTTGCAGCTGCTCATGGCCACAGCCGCCTCGCGTGACGAAGCACCTAAGAAGCGCACCACCCAAGTGCTGGTGCTCGTCCCCACACGCGAGCTCGCCACACAGGTGAGCGATGTGCTGCGCGACTTGGCGCGGCCCCTCGCACAGTCCATCAAAGTGGGCACGTTGTTTGGTGGCGTGTCGATCAACCCCCAAATGATGAGCCTGCGCAGCGGTGCTGATGTGGTGGTTGCTACCCCCGGCCGTTTGCTCGACATCGTCGACCACAACGCTCTGAACCTCGGCCAAGTGCAGCACCTCGTGTTGGACGAAGCCGACCGCTTGCTCGATCTCGGCTTTGCCGAAGAGTTGCAACGCATCTTGGCGCTGCTGCCTGCCAAGCGACAAAACTTGTTGTTCAGCGCCACCTTCGAGCCCGCGGTGCAAACCTTGGCCGAAGCGCTGCTGCACAACCCCGAGCGCGTCACCATTGCCCACACCGAAGCGCATGCGCCCGACATCGCGCAACGCGCAATTCAAGTGGACGAAAAAAGCCGCACCGCCTTGCTTCGTCACCTCATCAAAACCCATGCGTGGAAGCGTGTGTTGGTGTTTGTTGCCACGCGTTACGCGTGTGAGCATGTGGCCAATAAGCTCTACAAAGCGGGCGTGTTTGCCACTGCGTTTCATGGCGAGATGAGCCAAGGCGCACGCCAAGATGTGCTGGCCGAGTTCAAGGAAGAGCGCTGGGAAGTGGTGGTCACCACCGACCTCGCGGCACGCGGCATCGACATTGCGCAGCTGCCCGTGGTGGTCAACTACGACCTGCCACGCTCAGCCACTGACTACACCCACCGCATTGGTCGCACAGGCCGTGCGGGTGCCAGTGGCGAAGCCGTGAGCTTTGTGACGGCGGTCACGTTCGCGCATTGGCAGCTGATTCAAAAGCGTGCCCAAGTGCAACTACCCGTTGAAGTGCTGGAAGGCTTTGAGCCGATCGAAGTACCGCCACCGGCATCACCACTGAATGACGGCACGGGCGGCATCAAAGGTTCACGGCCTAGTAAGAAAGACAAGCTGCGTGCGGCTGCAGCGGCAGCGCAAGCTGACTCATCAAACGAATAAGCATGGAGCTTTTGAACGAGCGAAAAAAAGCCACCTGAGAAGGTGGCTTTTTTGTGGTGGCTTGCCAATCAACGCAAGCATCCATCCATGATCAATCGTTGTTGTCATCATCCAAGCCGTCAAAGGCGTGGCGCTCTTGATGTTCCAGCGCTTCGCTGGCAGGGCGCTTGGTGCGCACGCCGGGCTTGGCCAGCAGCTCCACATAAAACTGTGTGGCTTGATTCGCCACAGCGTTGTCGATGCAGGTGATGACGTTGGCCAAGTGCACCACTTCGGCGGCTTCTTCGGTCAAGCCAAATTTGCAATCGAAGTCCCAGAAGTCTGCGCCTTCGGGTACATCGCGACGGCGCTCTCGCTTGAGGTATTTGCGAATGTCGTGCTTGATGGCTTCAAGCAAACGCTCTGGGTGTTTGCCTTCGACTTGGAGCTGGAATGTTTTTTTCATGAAAGTCCTTGTGGGGAAATGCGCCCGGGAAGGACGAGAGAAGAAAACGCCTTACGGCGCGATGTTGAATTTGAGTTGAAAGGCAATAGCGCTGTTGACGTTGTCGCTGACTTTGGGAATCAAGCTGATGTTCAAGCCGACGCGTCGACCTTCGATGGCCATGGTGGGCACCACTGCTGGAAACCAGCCACCGTTGCGCATTTTGGGATAGCCATCAAAGGCTCCTACTGCAGCGCCTGCTTTGAGCGCACCGACTTTGAATGGCATGACATACGCACCCACGTAATGCGAGGTGGCGCGGTTGCTGTTTTCAAACACACCCGCTGTGAGTGAGTAAGTGCTGCTGATGGTGGCCTCTACGCCAAAGCCCGTGTTGCTGTTGTTCAGGTTTTTTGATTTGTCGAAATGGTGCGAATAAAAACCTGGGTTGATCCAAATGTCAGCCAGCGCTGCAGGCGCAGCGGCCACAACGGCTAAGGCGAGCAAAAGTTTTTTCATAGCTGTGCAAACACTTCAGCGGCTACGGCCACAGTTTGTGCAATATCAGCTTCAGTGTGTGCTGCGCTCACAAAGCCTGCTTCGTACAACGCAGGTGCGATGTACACACCACGGTCGAGCAAGCCATGGAAGAGCTTGTTGAACTTGGGGCTGTCGCTGGTCATGACCTTGGCGTAGTTTTGTGGCAATTCGGGCAACAAGAAGAAACCAAACATGCCACCTTGGCAGTCGCCACTGAATGGCACGCCTGCTTTCGCCGCGGCTGCGGTAAGGCCATCAACCAAGCTTTGTGTGCGCGCACCCAATGCTTCGTAAAAACCAGGCTTGGCAATTTCGCGCAAGGTGGCCAAGCCGCAAGCGGTGGCCACCGGGTTGCCGCTGAGGGTGCCTGCTTGGTACACAGGGCCAGCAGGTGCCAGCTGCTGCATGATGGCGCGCGGGCCACCAAACGCGGCCAACGGCATACCGCCGCCAATGACTTTGCCCAGCACGGTCACGTCGGGCTTGAAGCCAGGAATGAGTTTGGCGTACACGCTTTGGGCGCTGCCCAACGCGACGCGGAAACCGGTCATCACTTCGTCAAACACAAACAGTGCGCCGTACTCGGTGCACAGCTCGCGGCAGCGTTTCATGAATGGGACTGATGCACGCACAAAGTTCATATTGCCGGCGATGGGTTCAATCATCACGCAGGCCAGTTCTTTGCCGTGCAGGGCAAATGCTTCTTCGAGTTGGGGGATGTTGTTGTACTCCAGCACCAAGGTGTCGCGCACAACTTCTGGTGGCACGCCTGCGCTGGTGGGGTTGCCAAAGGTGGCGAGACCAGAGCCTGCTTTGACCAACAGCGCATCAGCGTGGCCGTGGTAGCAGCCTTCAAACTTGATGAACTTGTTGCGGCCCGTTGCGCCGCGTGCCAAGCGCAAGGCGCTCATGCCCGCTTCGGTGCCCGAGCTGACCAAGCGCACCATTTCCATAGAAGGCACATGCTTCAAAATTTCTTCAGCCAGTTCAATCTCGCGCTCGGTGGGGGCGCCAAATGAGAAACCATCTAAGGCAGCCTTTTGAACAGCCTCCAGCACCGTCGCGTTGCCGTGGCCCAAAATCATGGGGCCCCAAGAGCCGATGTAGTCGATGTACTTTTGGCCATTGGCATCCCAAAAGTAAGCGCCTTGTGCGCGTTGCACAAAGCGGGGTGTGCCGCCCACGGCGCGAAACGCGCGCACAGGCGAGTTCACGCCACCGGGGATGACTTTGGCAGCGCGGTCAAACAGGGTTTGGTTCAAATCGGTCATGGTCTTTGGTATCAATGTTTGGTTTCGTGGCGTGGCAGCGAGAAGTCTTCTGCGGTAGCTGGCAGACCATCTGTTTCTTCGCCTTCTTCATCTTCTTCGGCCCAAAACATGCGGTCAGGCACGATGCGGCCCATGCCAGGCCGAAAGCCGTTGTTGAGGCTTTGGTCGAGGTAGTTCAGCGCTTCGCGGGTGGCCAGCTCTAGGTCGGTGCCTGCGGCCAACACGGCCGCCAGCGTGATGCTGAGGGTGTCGCCCGCGCCCGAGAACACGGCGTCAAAGCGTTCAAAGCGTTCGCTCACCATCACGGTGTGGGCGGTGGCCAAGGCGTTTTCAATGTGTTGGTCGGGGTGGTTGATGCCCGTCACCAACACATAGGGCACGCCCACTTCGGCGGCGGCGCGTGCAATGTCCCGTGGGCTGGGGCTTTTCTCGTTGCTCCAGTCGGGCAACAGCCAGCGCCACAAGGTGTTGTGGTTGCCCACCAGCACGGTGGTTTGGGGCAGTATGAGTTCGCGAAAGGCGTCTAAGTAAGCGTCAATCTTTTCGTCTTCCCACCACGAGAGGTTGGGCATGTATGCGATGACGGGCACTTCGGCATAGTCGGTGCTGATTGCGGCAATCACGCTCAGGTTGTCTGGGTTGCCGCAAAAACCTACTTTGATGATTTGCACGCTCATGTCTTCCAGCACGCTGCGGGCTTGTTCGGCCACGGCGTCGTCGTCAAAGGCGATGTGGTCAAAAATTTCAGCCGTGTCGCGCATGTAGGCGCCCGTCACCACGGGCAGCGCGTGGGCGCCCACAGAACCGGCAGCCAAAACGTCAGCTGACAAGCCACCCGCACCGCTGGGGTCGTTGGCGTTGAACACCAGCACGCACGGGGGCGCGCCACTGGTCTCGTCAGACAAGGCAATTTCGGTGGAGAGAGGGGTGTTTTCTGGCGCCATGAGTGGGTCGATACAATGCTTTTCATTCTATGCGTTGACGAAAGAAATACTGTGGCTAATACCTGGATGTGTCTGATTTGTGGATGGATTTACGACGAAGAGGCTGGTGCACCCGAACACGGCATTGCTGCTGGCACCGCGTGGGCCGATGTGCCCATGAACTGGACCTGTCCAGAATGCGGCGCACGCAAAGAAGATTTTGAAATGGTGCAAATCTAATCACCATGGACGTTCGTGCGCAGTTTGAAAGCCATGTGTTGGCCTTGCTGCGCCAGCGCCCAGCGGTGGATACGCATGCGGCCAGACAGTTGGAGCTGCTGTGTCAGCGTCAGCTAGACGCTGAGACCATGCCCGGCTGGCGCACTTTTTGGTCGCTGGCCACCCATTTTTTTGAAGGCCTGCGCTTGGCCCCCAACCGCAGCATTGAAGAGTCCGAGGCCAGTGCCGCCTCGCAGGTGCTGAGTGGTTTGCAGCTGCGCGAGCAGTTCAACGAGCATGACAAACCCATCGACGACAGCTTGCAAGTCATTAACCATCTGCTGTTTTTAGAGCAGGCCGATGTGATTTCGCAGCGCTTGGTCAGCATCCTCAACGATTGGTCAGAGTCTCCTGAGTCCGACATGCCCGTCGAGGTGCAACTGGATGTGCAAACCATGGCTCAGCTCGCGCTAGATGTGCAGCTGACTGCGGTGCAACAAGTGGCCGATTCATTGGCGGTGCAACTGGCCCGCCTGCGCGCCAAGCGCGTGGCCGACGACATCAAAACCAGCCTGAGCGGCGCCCAAGAGGTGAGTCGCTTGCTGCAGCACTTTGCAGTGGGCAGCATGCGCGAGCCGCAGGCGCAAGTATTGGCAGCCCTCAAAGGCGAATAGGCTTTGATCTACTGCGACTAAAGAGAGTGACAGCGCTTACGCGCTGTCGGGGCGATTAGCCTTTGATCTCCTGCTTCGCTCCTTATTTCACCTTTTTCACGACTGCATACCGCTCCAGCGTGTGCGCACGCGCCTCGGCGTGATCGACGATGGGCCTTGGGTAATCGCGCCCCAGCACCAACCCCGCTTCTTCTAATTCCAAAGGTTTGGCCAACCACGGCGCGTGGATGGCTTTGTTGTTGAGCTTCGCCAGCGCGGGCACATAGCGGCGAATGAACTTACCTTCGGGGTCAAACTTTTCGCTTTGGTTGGTGGGGTTGAAGATGCGGAAGTAGGGCTGTGCATCGCAGCCGCTGGAGCTGGCCCACTGCCAGCCGCCGTTGTTGGCAGCGAGGTCAAAGTCATTCAGGTGCTCGGCAAAGTAGCGCTCGCCCCAGCGCCAATCAATGCCAAGGTCTTTGGTCAAGAAGCTCGCCACCACCATGCGCAGGCGGTTGTGCATGTAGCCGGTTTGGTTGATTTGCGCCATCGCTGCGTCCACCAACGGGTAACCGGTGCGGCCTTCGCACCAGGCGGCAAACAGCTCTTTGGCATGTTTGTGGTGATCCCACTTGATGTCGTTGTATTCGGGCTTGAACGCCCCCGTCACCACACGCGGGTGGTGGTGCAAGATTTGGTGATAAAAATCGCGCCACACCAGCTCGGATAGCCAAATCTCTGCACCGGTTGAGCCCACCAACATGCGCTTGTAGGCGGTGGATGCCAGTTGGCGAATCGACACGGTGCCAAAGCGCAAATGCACGCCCAAGTAGCTGGGGCCTTTGATGGCGGGGAAGTTACGGGTTTCGTCGTACTTGTCCATGCGGTCAAAGAAATCTTCAAACAGGGCCAAGCCGCCGGGACTGCCGGTGGGCACGTGGAGGCTGCTGAGGTTGGTGGCTTCAAAGCCAATGTCGGCCAAGCTAGGCACGGGCACTTGGTAGGCCTTGGGCCGCGCTGCCAAGGCTTTGATGTATTTGCCCACGGGGTAGGACTTCAAATAAAAGTCGTTCACCTTTTGCAGCCATGCGTTTTTGTAGGGCGTGAACACGCCGTAGGGCTTGCCCATTTGGGTCAGCACCTCGCTGCGCTCAAAAATCACATGGTCTTTGAAGGTTTGAAAACCAATACCAAAGTTGGCTAAGCCGCCACGCACTTGGGCATCGCGGGTCAATGCATCTGGCTCGTCGTCGTGGTTGGCAAACACCTCTTGCACGCCCAGTTCGTGGGCGAGGCGTGGCACTTCGTCAGCCGCTACGGCGTGGCGCACGATCAGGCCCGCACCGGCTTGGCCTGCCACAGCATGCAGCTCGGCGTCCAGCGCCACCAGCGACTCGCGGATGAACTCCACGCGGCGGTCCGCGCGGGGCAGGCTGTCCAAAATGGCCTTGTCAAACACGAACACGCAATGGACTTGCTTGCAGCTTTTGAGCGCGTGAAACAGCGCTGCGTTGTCAAAGGCGCGCAGGTCGCGTCGAAACCACATCAGACCTTTGTCGACGTGAGGTGAATGAGGCGAGAGCTTAGGCATGTTCACCCTTTAAAATTGGCATATGACCGCTGATTCTCTCTCCATCAACCTGACGCATCATTTTTTGATTGCAATGCCCAGTTTGGAGGATGAGATTTTTGCCAAAAGTGTGGTCTATGTGTGCGAGCACAGCGAACGCGGGGCGATGGGATTGGTCATCAACAAACCTGGCGAGTTGTCGATGAAAGAGTTGTTTGAAAAAGTCGACCTGCCTTTGCATCGCCAAGACCTGATGAATGCCCCTGTGTTGCAAGGTGGCCCCGTGCACACCGAGCGCGGCTTTGTGTTGCACGATGCCTTGTGGAGTCATGAGGTGCAGCATGTAGGCGAGGCTGTAGCAGTGACGCCACCGGCCACCGCTCCAGAGGCTGCGCAACAAGAGGCAAATAAAGCTGCCACCGAAGCCGCCCAAGAAGCCGCAGCTTTGAGCGCCGTGAGCGACAAAGCATCTGTCTACGCCTCCACCATGACCATCCTCGATGGCCTGGAGATGACCACTTCCAAAGACGTGCTCGAAGCTTTGTCGATTGGCGCTGGCCCCAAACGCGTGCTGATTTCTCTGGGCTATTCAGCTTGGGGTGAAGGTCAGCTGGAGTCGGAGTTGGCTGAAAACAGTTGGCTGACTGTGGGCGCCGACATGGCGGTGATTTTTGACACACCCGTGGAGCAGCGCTACGCACGTGCCATGAAGCTGCTGGGCCTCGAGCCTTGGATGTTGTCCAACGAAGTGGGGCACTCATGACCGCAGCGCTGGATGTGACCACACAAGCGGCAGCACCTTTGGTCTCTGCACCAAAGCCAGCTGTACCAGCGCACTTTCAATCTTTCCTCGCGTTTGACTTCGGTGTCAAACGCACCGGCGTGGCCTATGGCAGCCGCATGCTGCGCGAAGCCCAACCGCAAGCCACGGTCAATGCCGAAGGCGATGCACGCTGGGCCCTTATCACCAAACGCATTGCCGAGTGGCAGCCCGACGCACTGGTGGTGGGTGTGCCATATCACCCTGACGGTGCGGCGCACGAGAACACGGCCAAGGCCAAAAAATTTGCACGCCAACTCAACGGCCGCTTCAACCTGCCTGTGTTTGAAGTGGACGAGCGTTACAGCACCACCGAAGCAAAAGCCCAAGGCGCCAAAGATGCAGACGCTGCATCGGCTTGCATCATCCTCAATCAATTTTTTCGAGAGAACTTATGAGTACCCACGGAAACCTCATGCTGGATGCGGAGAGCTTGTACAAAGAGCTGCTCAAAGGTGTGCGCAGCATGCTCACAGCAAATACGCGTTTGGTGGGCATCACCTCGGGTGGTGCTTGGTTGGCTGCACGTTTGCAAAAGGACTTGAAGCTCGAAGGCGAGGCCGGCAGCATTTCATCCGCCATGCACCGTGACGACTTTGCACAACGCGGCCTAGCCGATGGCGGCCAAACCAAGTTGCCGTTTGAAGTGAACGGCGCACACCTCATCGTGCTCGACGACGTTCTGTACACCGGCCGCACCATTCGAGCCGTGCTCAATGAGTTGTTTGACTACGGCCGTCCTGCCCATGTGCAGCTGGCTGTGCTGGTCGACCGGGGTGGCCGCGAGCTGCCCATTCAGGCCGACTACGCGGCAGCCCGCGTGGCGCTGCCCGCCACCCAATCGCTGGCGCTGACCAAAGATGACAACGGCCAATTTAATTTCTCAGTGAAGGGCTAATTCAAAGTGCTTTACAAACGCAACCCCCAACTCAATAAAAACGGCGAGCTGATTCACCTGCTTTCCACTGAAGGTTTGTCGCGCAATATCTTGACGCACATCCTCGACACCGCAGCCAACTTCGTCTCGGTCAACGACCGCGAAGTGAAGAAGGTGCCACTCTTGCGTGGCAAGAGCGTGTTCAACTTGTTCTTCGAGAACAGCACACGCACACGCACCACGTTCGAGATCGCAGCCACGCGTTTGTCGGCAGACGTGTTCAACCTGGACATCGCGCGTTCATCCGCAGCCAAAGGCGAGTCGTTGCTCGACACCATCGCCAACCTGAGCGCGATGGCTGCCGACATTTTTGTGGTGCGCCACAGCGAGTCGGGTGCGCCTTACCTGATTGCCGAACACGTCGCGCCCCATGTGCACGTGGTCAACGCTGGTGACGGTCGTCACGCACACCCCACACAGGGTTTGCTGGACATGTACACCATCCGTCATTACAAAGGCGACTTTGCCAACCTCACGGTGGCCATCGTGGGCGACGTGTTGCACTCACGTGTGGCGCGCTCTGACATTCACGCGCTCACCACACTCGGCTGTGCCGAAGTGCGCGTGGTCGGCCCCAAGACCTTGGTGCCTAGCGACTTGTCCGCCATGGGTGTGCGGGTGTTTAACAACCTTGAAGAAGGCATCAAGGGCTGCGATGTGATCATCATGCTGCGCTTACAAAACGAACGCATGAGCGGCGCATTGTTGCCCTCGAGCCAAGAGTATTTCAAATCGTTTGGCCTCACGCAAGAAAAGTTGCAACTGGCCAAACCCGACGCCATCGTGATGCACCCGGGCCCCATCAACAGAGGTGTGGAGATTGAATCTGCCGTGGTCGATGGCCCGCAAAGTGTCATCTTGTCGCAGGTGACGTTTGGTATTGCTGTACGTATGGCCGTGATGTCGATCGTGGCGGGGAATGAAGCATGAACATCCTGATTCAAAACGGTCGCGTGATCGACCCAGCCTCTGGCTTTGACCACACTGCCGATGTCGCGGTGGCCGATGGCCACATCGTAGCCATCGCTAAGACGGGCGAGAAATTGCCCACGAACTTCAAAGCTGAACAAACCATCGATGCCAAGGGCTGCATCGTCGCCCCCGGCTTGGTGGACTTGCAAGTGCGTTTGCGCGAACCCGGCTACGAACACGAAGGCATGCTGGCTTCCGAGCTCATGGCCGCTGTGGCCGGTGGTGTGACCAGCCTCGTGTGCCCACCCGACACCGACCCCGTGTTGGACGAGCCAGGCTTGATTGAAATGCTCAAGTTCCGCGCCGAGAAACTGCACCGCGCACGCGTGTTCCCGCTGGGCGCGCTCACCCGCGGTTTGAAGGGCGAAGTGCTGACCGAAATGTCAGACCTCACCGATGCAGGCTGCGTGGGCTTTAGCCAAGCCGAAGTGCCGTTGGAAAACACCCAAGTGTTGCAACGCGCTTTGCAATACGCGGCTACCTTTGGCTACACCGTGTGGCTGCGCCCGCAAGAAGTGCATTTGGGCAAAGGCGTTGCAGCCAGCGGCCCGCTCGCCACCCGTTTGGGTTTGGGCGGCGTGCCAGTGGCCGCAGAGACTATTGCCTTGCACACCATCTTTGCGCTGATGCGCAGTACCAAAGCCCGTGTGCACCTGTGTCGCATCTCTAGCGCTGAAGGCGTCGAGTTGGTGCGTGCTGCTAAGAAAGAAGGCTTGGCAGTCACAGCTGACGTGAGCATCAACTCACTGCACCTGAGCGACCACGACATTGGCTACTTCGACAGCCGCGCACGCGTGACGCCTGTGCTGCGCCAACAGCGCGACCGCGAAGCTTTGCGTGCCGCATTGGCCGATGGCACCCTGGATGCCTTGGTGTCTGACCACACACCGGTCGACAACGATGGCAAGGCCCTGCCATTTGCCGAAGCCGAGTCTGGCGCGACGGGCTTGGAGCTGTTGCTCAGCCTCTCACTCAAGTGGGCGCAAGACAGCAAGGTCAGCGTGTTGCGTGCGCTCGATGTGCTGACCGCACAGCCCGCCAAAGTGTTGGGCAAAGTGCAAGGTCAAAGCACCAGCTTGGGCCAGTTGCATGTGGGCGGCGTGGCCGACCTCGTGGTGTTTGACCCCACGGTCGAATGGCACGTCACACCCGATGCACTGCACAGCCAAGGCAAGCACACACCGTTTGCGTTTGACATGACGGGCATGTCTTTGCCCGCGCGCGTCAAAGCAACCTTGGTGGCGGGCCGCGTGGCTTACCAAGCGGCTTGATGCGCAGCTTGCACGCCAGTGCCAAGTTCCTGCGTGTCATCGTGCAGGTCTTGTGTGGCTATTGGATGGTGCGCACCGCATTCCCCAAACTCAGCGACGAGCAACAAGCCCGCGCGGTCGAGGTGTGGGCGCGTGGCATGTTGGCCATCATTGGCATTGAAGTGCGTGTCAAAGGTCATCCAGCGCAGGGCCCTGTGTTGATGGCGGCCAACCATATTTCGTGGCTCGACATCTTGGTGATGCACGCCGCTTGCCATTGCCGCTTTGTGGCGAAGTCTGAAATCCGCGATTGGCCTTTGGTGGGCGCGCTCACCACAGGCGGTGGCTCGCTCTACATCGAGCGTGGCTCACGTAACGATGCCATGCGCGTGGTGCACCAAATGGCTCGTGCTTTGTGTGAAGGCCAAGTGTTAGCGGTTTTCCCAGAGGGCGTAACGGGCGACGGCATCACGGTGTTGCCGTTTCATGCCAATTTGTTGCAAGCCGCCATTTCTGCCGAAGCACCGATTCAACCCGTGGCGCTGCAGTTCATGGATGCACACACGCAAGAACGCAGCTTGGCCCCTTGCTACCACGACCATGACACCTTGATCAGCTCGTTGTGGCGCACGCTGTGTGCGCCACCTTTGGTTGCGCAAGTGCGCTATGGTGACAAGCAAAACGCCGATGGTCGCAACCGCCGCGAGTGGGCGCAAAGCTTGCAAACTTCAGTCGCTGATTTGTGCAAGTGATATCCTTTTAAACCTATGGCAACCAAAAAGACCACCCCATCCCCCGTCAAAGCAAAAACGATCACCCAAGCTGTGGCCGCCAAAACAGTGAAGACCTCTGCGAAGGCGTCGAAAAAAGCTGTCACCGAAGGCGCAGATTTGGATGTGATGTTTGATTTGGCTGCCGAGACCTTTCGTGTCATGTCAGCGCCTATGCGTTTGAAAATCATCAACTGCTTGTGCAACGAAGAAAAAAACGTGGGGCAGTTGCTTGAAGAAATCGACACCACGCAACCCAATATGTCGCAGCACTTGAACACCTTGTTCAAAGCCAAAATTTTGGGACGTCGCCGCGAAGGGGTGCAAATTTATTACCGCATCATCAATGAGCGCGTCGTCACGCTGTGCCGTGCGGTGTGTACGCAAATCGCCATTGACAGCGATTTGTCACATTGAACATGGGATGCTGAACCTCAAAAAAATCGCCATCGCGCTGGTTTTTTCGTGCTTGTTTTTTGCGGTTGACAAGCTCAGCTACATCCACCCCATTGGTGACCTGAACATCACGCCGTGGAACCCTCCTGCGGCGCTGGAGGTGTTGTTTCTTTTTTGGGCTGGCAATTCATGGATGACATGGGTTTATCTCACGTTGTGCCTGTCTGACAGTTTGGTTCGTGGCACTTTGTTTTTGTCACCTGCCATGGTGCTGGGCAATGCGGTGTTGGTGACCTGCTACGCGGCGATCGCTTTCACGTTGCGATGGGCGTTGGCAGAGCGCACGGCGCTGCGCAATCGGCATGATGCTTTCGTGTTGGGCAGTGTGATTCTTGGTGGCGCCTTGCTCACTGCCATGGCGTATGTGGGCACGCAGACTTGGATTGGTGTGTTGTCACCGCATGATTTCTTAGGCGCGGTGCACCGCTTCTTCATTGGTGATTTGTTGGGCTTGATGGTGTTGTTGCCGTTATTTTTTGTCGCGGCTGACAAGCGACGTCATGCGCAATACCTGCACATGTTTCGCAGTGTTTTGTTTTGGGCGCTCATGCTGGGCTTGGCCATTTGTTTGTGGCTGATTTTTACATTGCCCATTGAAGACCAGATGAAGTATTTCTTCTCGCTGTTCTTTGTGTTGGGTTTGATTGCTGCGACGTATTCGCTGCCGGGTGCCACGTTGGTCGCAGCGCTCATTCAGTTGCCTTTGGTGTTCTCTGCCACGCGCGTGGGTGTGCAACCGGCTGATTTGATGGACATGCAAATTGTCATGCTCAGTTTGTCATTGACGGGGCTCATCATTGGCACAGTGGTGGATGAACGCTTGCGCACAGAAGAGCGCTTGCGTGACAGTTTGCAACTGGTGGCGGCGGGTGAGTTGGCTGGGTCCTTGGCGCATGAGCTGCACCAACCCATGAGTGCTTTGAGTGCTTATGCGGAATCGGCGCTCATGCTGACCGAGTTGCAAAAAGAAAAAATGACAGATGCACAGCAAACGCAACTTGTCACCATGCTGCGCAATGTGGTGAATGAGGCCTTGCGTGCGACAGACATTGTGCGGGGCTTGCGCAGTTATTTCATTTCGGGCGCATCGTCTTTGCAAGACACCTCAGTCAGGCACTTGGTGGATGAGTGCGTGGCGCGTTTCGCCCAAAAAGCGGCCAAGGCAGAGGTTGCTTTGGTGACGGCCTACACACACCGTGAAGACCATGTGTTGGTAGACCGTGTACAGATCAGCACCGCTTTGGGTAATTTGCTGAAGAATGCCATTGATGCCTCGCCCTCTGGGGGGCAAGTCACGGTACACATCAGTGCAGATGAAAAGCAGATGCTGAGCATCCGTGTGATCGACCACGGTGCCTTGTTAGATGCCGATGCGGCTGACCAAGTGTTCAGGCCCTTTTATTCAAAGAAAAAAGATGGCTTGGGTTTGGGTTTGTCGGTGAGTCGCTCATTGGTTGAAAATAACGGGGGTGTGTTGCGTTACCAAGCGCACCCTGAGAAATGTTTTCAAATCCTTCTTCCCCTTGGAGATTGCGTCGATGAATGAGAGCCGTTTGGTTTGTATCGTGGACGACGATGCGTCTGTGCGC
Source organism: Limnohabitans sp. TS-CS-82 (assembly GCF_002943475.1). NCBI lineage: Bacteria > Pseudomonadati > Pseudomonadota > Betaproteobacteria > Burkholderiales > Comamonadaceae > Limnohabitans > Limnohabitans sp. TS-CS-82. Next base: position 69,500 of record NZ_PTQX01000019.1, read on the forward strand.
GATTCCTTGTCCATCATGCTCGGGCTCAAAGAGTTTGATTGCCGTACCTACGAAAGCAGTGAGGCTTTTCTCAGCGCTGCGCCTGATAAGCCTTGCTGCTTGGTTTTGGATTTGAATATGGCTGGCATGAGTGGGCTGGATTTGCAGGAGAAGTTAGGCGGTCTGCCTCACTCTGTCGAGGTGATTTTCCTCACGGCCTTTGCTGATGTGGATGTGATGCGCCGCGCCTTTTTGAATCAAGCGGTGGACTTTCTTGAAAAACCGGTCGTCATGCCGGTGTTGCTTGACGCCATTGAACGTGCGTTTGAGCGGCTCAAATCTAATGCGGTGGCGACCGTTCGAATCCAGTCGTTTGAAACGCTGACGCCTCGTGAGCGTGAAGTGATGACGGCGATTGCCCAAGGCATGACACATCGCGAGGCGGGTGCTTTGCTGGGTATCAGCCCACGCACGGTGGAAGTGCACAAAGGACGCGTGATGGAGAAACTAGGTGCCAAGACATTGGCCGAGCTGGTTCGCATGAACATCGAGCGTGCCCATTAATTCTTTTGGGTGTACGGCCTAGCCCGTACGTGGCTTATCGAATTTTCAAAATTGCGAATTGTTTCTACAGTCATCTCTATGACTGATCCGCAACAAGGTGCAAAGCTTGCACCTGTCAAACTCAAATATTTAGATTTTTTATTGGCCGTGCACAAGGCTCGGTTATCGGATCAAAAACCTTTGTTGATTCCACCCGATGAGCAAAGGTTGCTTGAAATCATTGCGGTTCGATATGCGATGCATCAGCCTTTATCCATGATGCAAGCCCTGGAATTGCGAGACGAACTGTTCCTCAGCCCGTCTGCGGTGAGCCGAAAAATTGACAACTTGCGAGATGCTGAATTGATCCGTGTGGTTGTCGACACGGTCGACCGCCGTGTGAAATTCATTGAGCCAGCAGAGAAAGCGCTGGCACATTTTGAATATTTGGGAACATTGATGCCTCTATCTACCGTGGGTTGATTCACCTCGCCTCAGGTATAAAGCGAAATCATCAGCACGGTGAAAACGACCAATAAGAAGATGAAAAATCCAGCCACATCTTTGTAGTACATCTGCTGCTCGTTGATGGGGTCTTCTTGAGTTCTTGTTGGGCGTGCAAGCGCTTGTTGCTTCTTTTTCTTCACGAGAACTTGTGTCACAACGGGTGTCATGTAAGGCTTTCTTTGGTGTGGAACAAATGCACGAGTTTGCACATGCCTCACTGTAGAAAAAATCACAGCATTTGAAAATTCGATGACTCACGTACGGGCAACACCGTATATCTGAGCTTGAAATGAAAAGAGCCGCGAATGCGGCTCTTTGGATGGACGCATCAGGGCCTTAAGGCTTGAGATACACGTGACCTTCTTTGGCTTGCAAGCGGGCGACTTCAGCCACGCCCGAGGGAACAATCTTGGCATCCATCGACACTTTGTTGGCGTCAATGTTGCGTGAGGTCAACGTGTTGTTACACACGCGAAATTGCACACCTTTGCCAGACAAGTCAGACACCATGCCGCTGAACTCGCGGCCTTTGTTGTCTTTGGCGCCATCCAACAAAAAGTCGATGCCCGGGCCATGTGTGACCACCACAATTTTGGCTGTGGCGTCTGCGTTCAAGTGGTTGCGCACATTGCCCAAGATGGCAGCAGCGGTGTCCACGCCGGTGTTGACGTGGTAGACCACTTTGATGTCTTGTGCTAGCACCGAGCCAAAGCTCAATGCCAGCAACAAAGTAGCGAAAGTGTGGGAGAGGTATTTAAAGATGTTCATGAAATTTCTCACATCAAGCTGTCGGCCCAAATGTTTTGCGCCCAGTTCCACGCGTAAATACCTTCCAGCTCGTTAGGTGCTGAGGACACACCGCCCGAACCTGGCACGGTTTTGTAGGTCTTGTCTTTGGCGTCGTATTGGTGAACCGATGCCACGTGCACCACCAACTTGTCGTTCACAAAGCTGTAGCAAGTGTTGCTGAGGAATGGTGCTGGGTTGACAGGCATATCGGACAACTGCGCCACGATGGCCGCGGCTGTGACCTTGCCATGCGAGTTGGCCATGTGACCCGACTTGGGCATGAGCGGGGCCAGCATGATGGAGTCGCCGATGACGTGAATGTCTTTGGCTTGCGTGGACTCAAAGGTTTGGTAGTGCACACCGCACCAGCGTGCGTTGACGTTGGCCAGGCTTGATTGCACGGCAATACCACCGGCGCGCATGGCAGGCAACACGTTGAGCACATTGGCTTTGACATCGTTTTGCACATCAAACTTCAAGGTGTTGGTCTTGGCATCCACCGCCACGACTTTGTGCTGTGGCATGTATTCCAAGATGCCCTTGTAGTTGTCAGCCCAGAACTTCTTGAACAGCGGACCTTTGGATGTGACGTCTTGGTTGGCATCCAAGATCAGCACTTTGGATTTTGGTTTGTGTTGTTTGAAGTAATGGGCCACTTGGCTGGCTCGTTCGTACGGGCCGGGTGGGCAGCGGTAGGGCGCTTCAGGAATGGTGATGGCATACACGCCGCCGTCGTCCATTGACTCCAGTTGCTTGCGCAGGGCCAAGGTTTCTGGGCCACCTTTCCAAGCTTGCAAAATTTGGCCTGAGGCTTGCGCTTCTTTCAGCCCTTCGATGGTGTTGAACATCAAGTCAATGCCAGGAGACATGACGAGTTTGTCGTAACGAATGCTGGGGCCACTGGCCAAGGTGACTGTCTTTTTGAGGGGATCCACACTGGCCACATAGTCACGCACGATGTTGACACCGTGTTTGCCAGAGAGCTTGTCGTAGGGCGTGGTGATGTCAGCCATGGTCTTGCTGCCACCAATCACCAAGTTGGAGATGGGGCAGGACACAAACGCACCACTGGGTTCAATCATGGTGACATCGATTTGGTAGTTCGACAGCATGCGTACGTATTTGGCAGCTGTTGCGCCACCGTAGCCGCCGCCCACCACAACCACGCGTGCTTTTTCGGGCACGCGGCCCACCGATGCGCAACCGACCATGCTGCCCAGTGCGCCAAAAGAACCAAGAGCCATAGAGGCTTGAACAAAACTGCGACGTTTCATGATGAATCCTTGATCAGCGCTTGGTAGCAGCGTAGTAATTGGCGATGGTGTCGATTTGGGCATCGGTCAGGCCTTTGGTGATTTGGTGCATCACTGTGGCAGGACGTGTACCTTCTTTGAAGGCTTTCATTTGCAACACCATGTAGTCTTTGGGCATGCCAGCCAACGAGGGAATGGCTGAGCCTTCGATGGTGCGGCCTTCGGTGCCATGGCAGTTGGCACACATGGCAGCGGTGGCGCGGTTGTGCAGCTGCGTGGCTTTGTCTTGGGCGTGTGATGCGACGCTTGTAGCCAGCATCAAGGCTGTGGCAGCCAGCAGACGCAGCAAGTGGGGAGATGTTGTTTTCATCGAAACCTCGTTGAGCGAATTAAATTAATCAGTGATCGGTAATATATCCAGAATGGCAAAACGCCATCACGGGGTTAACCCAGTGATGGCGTTTGGCCAGTACGCTGAAAACTATAACGTAAGAATTCGAATCAATCAGTCACCACTCAAGGTTGCACCAACGTGGGTGCGCTCGCTGGCGGCGGATCCATCCATCGGTCAACCAAGCCTGCGCCCATCCACATGCCCATCAAGGCTAGCCAAGCGGTCAGCGCAAAAATGGCGCCACCCGTCACGCCAGCACCGACCGCGCAACCGCCAGCCAGCATGGCACCAAAACCCATGAAGATGGCACCCACGATGTAGCGGCGCATGGCATAGCCGTCTTTGAATCCTTCGAGTTTGAGCTCTTTGCCCAACCACGCCGCAAAGAATGAGCCCAAGAAAACACCCGGTAACAAACCAAAGTCAAAGCCAATTGCCGGGGGATTGGGGGCCAGCACGCGCATGAGCCACTCGGCAGATGGGCCGCTGAAGGTGATGCCTTGAATGTGTACCACTTCAAACGAGGCTTTAGACACGCTGTACGAAAACCACCAAGCCATGGCCACGCTCAAGCCGGTGCCAATGCCGCCTATCCACATCCATGCCCGCTGCGTGGTGCGTGTGGTGAAGTACAGCGCCGCCAACAACCAAACGCACCCGATGACCAAGCCTGCGGTGTGGCTCAGACCGAGCATGGCTAGCAGGTCACGACTGCTGCCGCCCTCCACCGTCCAAAGGTTGGTGATCTCTTGACGCAAGGGCGAAAGTGCGCCTGACAGCGCTGACTGCGCCGTGACGGCAAATACCAAGCCCGATAGCAAAGCACGCAAGTTGCCGTTGGCTGACAAGATGAGCAAACGGCTGGCACACCCACGCGTCATGATCATGCCTGCACCAAACAACAAGCCGCCAACCAGTGCGCCGGACAAGCTGCCCCGTGTGGCCAGCTGACGTGCTGTGCTGACATCCAGGTTGCCTAAAACAATCAGGCTTTGAATGGCAATGACTGCGGCAGAAAAAGTGAGCAACCAAACCGAGAGTTTTTCGCCAAATTGATGGTGCCAAAACTCCACAACCGCCGCACGCAGGCAAAACTTAGAGCGCTGGGCAAAAAAACCAAACAACAGGCCAATGACCCAGCCGCCAACGGCTAAGACAACGGATTCACCATAAGTTTCATTCAGTGCAGTGAGATTCATATGATTTAGTCTACGCTTATATTTGGACTATGCTAAGTGCTCTGGTTGAGGCGATGCTTGACGTATGTCAAACCCTAGACTGGCTTGCTGTTTGAGGAGAAGTGATTGTGAAACTGGCTTTTGTGCGCCAACTTTGCGTGAGTTGGTTTTGTGGCTGCTTAAGTCTTGCCATGTCGGTGCAAGCGCAAACATCTGCGCCTGCTGTTGCGGTGGCCAAACCTTTGATGCAAGCCAAGCAAGTCGTGCCCAACGTCTATTACGTCCAAGGCGTGTCAGAGATGGGGTCGTCGGCGAATCAAAACTTCATCTCCAATGCGGGCTTCGTGGTCACGCCCGCAGGCGTGGTGGTGATCGATGCCTTGGGTTCGCCTGAGTTGGCACGTCGCTTGGTGGCTGAAATTGCCAAAGTCACACGCAAGCCGATTCACACCGTGGTGTTGACCCACTACCACGCTGACCATATTTATGGTTTACAAGTGTTCAAAGATTTGGGGGCTCGCATCGTGGCGCACGGTGCCGCGCGTGAGTACCTCACATCAGACACAGCGCGTTTGCGTTTGGAGAGTTCGCGTCAAGAGCTCTGGCCTTGGGTGGATGAGAAGACACGCTTGGTGCCTGCGGATGAGTGGCTGAGCGGCCCTCAAGTTTTGACCGTGGGTGGTGTGCGCTTTGACATCCAGCCCGTTGGCCCTTCACACACCGCCGAAGACTTGGTGGTGTATTTGCCGCAGCAAAAAGTTTTGTTTGCTGGCGACTTGGTGTTTCGTAACCGCATTCCATTTGTGGGCCAAGCCGACAGCCGCCACTGGATAGAGGCCATGCAGAGTTTGCTCAAGTTTGACGCGCGTTGGGTGGTGCCAGGCCATGGCCCGATCTCTAACGATCCCAAGGGCGATATGACCCTCACGCGCGACTACTTGTTGTACTTGCGTGAGGTCATGGGGCGCGCTGCCAAGGACATGGAACCCTTCGAAAGTGCCTACGCGAACACGGATTGGTCGAAGTTCGAGAAAATGCCTCTTTTCAAATCGGCCAACCGCATGAACGCTTACAACACGTATTTGTTGATGGAACAAGAAGCCAAGTGATGCGCGCCACACATTTTCCTCGTCGCCAGGTCTTGCAAGGTCTGGCCTTGTGTATGGCGGGCATGACCACGTGGGATGCGATGGCGGCACCAGTTGCTTTGCCCACGACTGATTCATTGCAGGCTTCGTTGCCACAAGCGCTGCAGGCCAAACAGCCTTTGGTGGTGATGGTCAGTTTGCACGGCTGTCCGTTTTGCAAAGTGGTGCGTGAAAACTATTTGCACCCTTTGCTCGCATCAGGTTTGCAGGTCGTGCAAGTGGACATGCGTGACAACCGCGCTTTGATTGATTTCGACGGCACGCCACTCACGCAGGATGCGTGGGTGCGCAAGCAAGGCATCAAGCTGGCGCCTACGGTGTTGTTCTTTGGTGCTCAAGGGCGTGAGGTGGCGACGCGTTTGAAGGGCGCATACCTGCCCGATTTCTACGGCGCTTACTTGGATGAGCAGTTGGCTGTGGCTCGTCGTGTGGTGACTGGTAGATGATCCCCATTCAAACCGAATCAGCTTGGCGGGGCACCTCGGATTGCCGTAATTGCGGTATCCGCGATATGGTGTTGTTCGCTGATTTGAACGAACAAGACTTCAACCTCATCCACGCGCCCATTGACGACTTGGTGTATCAACCGGGTCAAGCTTTATATGAAGCATCAGACCAAGCGCTTGGTGTGTTCACGTTGCGCAAGGGGCTGATCAAGCTGGTACGCGTCACGGCAGATGGCCGAGAGCGCGTGGTGCGTGTGTTGTTTCCGGGTGATGTGGTGGGCCTTGAAGCTTTGGCGACGGGTCGTTATGACAGCCAAGCTGTTGCATTGAGCGAGGTGTCGCTGTGTCGTATCCCATTGGAGGTGGTGCATCAATTGGGCGCTAACAGTCCGCGCTTGCATCGCAAATTGATGGAGAAATGGCAAAGTGCTCTGAAGTTGGCGGATGATTGGTTGGCCGAGCTTAATTTTGGCAGCGCGCGCCAACGCGTGTTGCACTTCATTCGCAAAATGCATGAAGTGTCAGAAGATGGCTCAGCCACCTTGTTTGGTCGAGACGACATGGGTGCCATGATGGATCTCAAGCTTGAAACCGTCAGCCGCGAAGTGACCGCCTTGGTGCGTGCCGGCGTGATGACGCCGCTCGACAAACTGGGCCGACATTACCAAGTGTTGCAACCTGAGCTTTTGCAAGAAAAGTAACGAGGAGAGATGTCATGAGAAAGTTTTTGTTCTTGATTTTTTTGACAGCTGCAGGTACGGCCAACGCACAGCAGCACCCAATCTTCAAAGATGCAGACCTCAAAGCGGGCGAAAAGCTGATTGCCGAAAACCAATGCAACGAATGCCACATTCGACGCGTGGGCGGCAATGGCAGTGCCATCTATAACCCCAAAGGCCGCATCAACACGGCGGGTGCCTTGCGTGGCATGGTCGAGTACTGCAACACCGAGCTCAACTTGGGATTTTTCCCTGAAGATACCAATGCGGTGGCAGCCGTCCTGAACAAACAGCATTACAAATTTCGTTGAGCTAATTCGGTTTATGGCGTAAACCCGATGGATGCCCTATCAGAGATGATTTATATTAGCGGGTATTGATATACAACTGATGTGGAAGGACTGTCTGTGAAAACACCAGATGGCACTCAATCGGGTCGCATTCAAAAAGCGCCCGAAAATTTTTTAGACCGTGACGGCATTCGTACCGTCATTGCCGAGAGCAAGACGGGCCGGCGCAACTTCATTCGCAGCGCATTTGCTGCTGCGGCTGCAGGTGCAGCGGCACCGATGGCGTTGGCTCAGGGCAACCCTGTGCCAACAGAGGGCGGTGACCTAAACATCTTGAACCTGCCCGAGCACGCCACAGGCTTGGGCCAAGGCGTGGCCGCCAACAACGGCTACGGCGTACCTTCAAAGTTCGAGTCCAACGTGCAACGTCGTCAAAGCCCAGGCTTGACACAAACCACGCAAGCTTCGGTGTCATTTGCACCGTTGCAGTCGTTGTTCGGCATCGTCACGCCAAGCGGTTTGCACTTTGAGCGTCACCACCAAGGTTGGTGGGACATCGACCCATCCAAGCACCGCTTCATGATCAACGGCATGGTGAAAACACCCAAAGTGTTCACCATGGACGAAATCATGCGTTTACCTTCTGTGTCGCGTTTCCACTTCATCGAGTGCGGTGCGAACACCGCGGTCGAGTGGGGCAACGTGGCGGTGCCCACGGTGCAATACACGCACGGCATGGTGTCGTGCAGCGAGTTCACAGGTGTGCCGCTCATCACATTGCTCCAAATTGCTGGCGCAGATCTGAAGAACGGCAAGTTCGTGTTGGCCGAAGGTGGCGACGGTTCATCCATGACCCGCACCATCCCCATGAGCCTGATCTTGTCAGGTGAAGTGCTGGTGGCTTATGGACAAAACGGCGAAATGCTGCGTCCAGAAAACGGCTACCCATTGCGCTTGATCGTGCCTGGTATCCAAGGTGTGAGCTGGGTCAAGTACCTGCGCCGCATTGAAGTGGGTGACAAGCCTTACGCTGCCAAAGACGAAGCTGTGCATTACATGGACTTGATGCCCGATGGTCAGCACCGTCAGTACACCAACATCCAAGAATGCAAGAGCGTGGTGACCACGCCTTCTGGCGGCCAAGTGTTGCTGGACAAAGGCTTCTACAACATCACTGGCTTGGCTTGGTCGGGCCGCGGCAAGATTCAAAAAGTCGACGTGTCTGTGGACGGTGGTCGCAACTGGCGTCAAGCCCGTTTGGAAACGCCAGTGCTCAGCAAAGCGCTGACACGCTTCAACATCGATTGGGTGTGGGACGGCAAACCCGCCATCATCCAAAGCCGTGCTACGGACGACACGGGTTTCGTGCAACCCACATACAAGCACCTCCGTGCTGCGCGTGGCACACGTTCGATTTATCACAACAACGCCATCCAATCTTGGTTGGTGCAAGAAAACGGCGAGGTCAAGAATGTCCAAGTTTCGTAAAGTCATCTTGACCACAGCTTTGCTGGCTGCTGCTGGTTTTGCCAGCGCACAAAGCACAGCCTACCCAGGCGTGGGTCGTCCAGCGACAACCAAAGAAGTCGCGGCATGGGACATCGATGTGCGCCCTGACTTCAAAGGTTTGCCAGCGGGCTCAGGTTCGGTCGCTCAAGGCCAAGACTTGTGGGAAGCCAAGTGCGCCCACTGTCACGGTGTGTTTGGTGAGTCCAACGAAGTGTTCAGCCCTTTGATTGGCGGCACAACCAAAGACGACATCAAAACCGGCAATGTGGCCAACTTGAAGCGCTCCGATTTCCCAGGCCGCACCACGCTGATGAAAGTGGCCACGGTATCCACACTGTGGGACTACATCAACCGTGCCATGCCTTGGACAGCGCCTAAGTCACTCAAGCCTGACGAGGTGTATGCGGTCACCGCTTACCTGTTGAGCTTGGCCGATGTGGTGCCTGAAAACTTTGTGTTGTCAGACAAAAACATCGCTGAAGTGCAAAAGCGTATGCCTAACCGAAACGGCATGACCACCCAGCATGCGATGTGGTCAGGCAAAGAGTTCAACGGCACTACCAAACCCGACACCGCTAACGTGGCGTGCATGAAAGACTGCATTCCCGAAGCCAAAGTGGCGTCGATGCTGCCCGATTACGCACGTAACGCACACGGCAACTTGGCTGACCAAAATCGTTTGGTGGGACAACAACATGGTGCGAACACAGCAGTGCCTGAAAATAAATCAGCCGCTACGGGTTCCTCAGCCGCGGCCCCTGCTGCGCCTAAACCCGCAGTCAAAGTGGCTGATCCCGCGTTGGCTTTGTTAGGTAAACACAACTGCACGGCCTGTCACGCACAGAACACCAAAGTGGTGGGTCCCAGCTTTTCCGACATAGCCAAAAAGTATCCAGGCAAGGCTGAGTACTTGACAGGCAAAATCAAGGCAGGCGGCGCAGGCGTGTGGGGGCCTATCCCCATGCCTGCACAATCTGCCCCCGAGGCAGACATCAAACTGATTGCCAACTGGCTCGCTGCCGGTGCGGCAAAATAACATCTAAGTATTTTTAGGAGCACTACATGCAAACTCGTCGCGAGACCCTCAAGCACAGCGCCGCTGTGGCAGGCCTCTTGGCCTCTACAGGCCTGTTCCCACACTACGCGCAAGCGTTTGACAAAGCAGCCTTCGACGCCAAAAGCGTGGCCGAAGCCGTCAAAGCCATGGGTGGCGCAGCCCCCGTGGAAAGCAAAGACGTCACCATCACGGGTCCAGACATCGCCGAAAACGGCGCTGTGGTGCCATTGGGTGTGAGCACCAGCTTGGGCAACGTCAAGCGCGTCTTGTTGTTGGTTGAGAAAAACCCATCTGCTTTGATCGCTATGTTCAACGTGTCGCCTGAAGTGGAAGCCAACTTCTCTACACGTGCCAAGATGGGCCAATCGTCTGACGTGTACGCCATTGCGATTACCAACGACGGCAAAGCTTTCTTCGCCAAGAAGGAAGTCAAAGTGACACTCGGCGGCTGCGGCGGCTAATTTAGAAATTTCAGGAGAAACACCATGGCAGATCCAATGCGCATTCGCGCCCAAGCAGCTGGCGATAAAGCAACCATCCGTGTCTTGATGAGCCACGAAATGGAATCCGGTCAACGCAAAGACGGCACCGGAAAAATCATTCCCGCATGGCACATCCAAGACGTGACCGCGACTTTGAACGGCAAAGTTGTGATGACCGCCGAGTGGGGCCCCGCTGTGTCTAAGAACCCTTTCTTGCAGTTCACCATCAAAGGCGCCAAAGCCGGCGACAAAGTGGGCATCACTTGGAAAGACAACAAGGGCGACACACGCTCTGACGAAGCAACCGTTTCGTAATCAACAAGAACGCAGTGGAGACACGAATGAAGAATCTAGTAATCGCTTTAGGGCTCATCGGCTTGTCGGCCGCTGCGTTCGCCCAAAAGTCGTCGACCGACAGCATCGCGGAATACCGCGCCATGTTGCAAGACGGCAACCCTGCTGAGTTGTTTGAAGCCAAAGGTGAAGACCTGTGGAAGCAAAAACGCGGCCCCAAAAAAGCATCGCTTGAAAAATGTGATTTGGGTAAAGGCGCAGGCGTGGTCAAAGGTGCGTGGGTCGAGTTGCCCCGTTACTTCTCGGACACCGGCCGAGTGCAAGACCTTGAGTCACGTTTGGTGACGTGCATGCAAGAGTTGCAAGGCTTCAACGGTGAAGAAATTGCCAAGACACCTTTTGGCCGAGGCGAGCAAAGCAATGTCACCGCATTGGCGACTTGGATTGCTGGCGAATCCAAAGGCATGAAGTTCAACCTCTCACAAAGCCATGTGGAAGAACGCAAGATGTATGAAGTGGGCCAACGCCTGTTCTTCATGCGTGGCGGCACGCATGACTTTGCGTGTGCCACATGCCACAGCCAAGATGACAAACGCATCCGCTTGCAAGACTTGCCCAACCTGACCAAGAACCCAGGCGCTGGCAACGGTTTCGGTGCCTGGCCCGCTTACCGAGTGTCCAACGGTCAAATGTGGGGCGCTCAGTTGCGCTTGAACGACTGTTACCGTCAACAACGTTTCCCTTACCCCTTGTTTGGCAGCGACGCCACCATCGCCTTGGGCGTGTACATGGGTGTGAACGGCAAAGGTGGCGAAGCCATCGCGCCCGCGATCAAACGATAAGGACAACGAAAAATGAACCGCAAATATCAAATCGCTTTGGGCGCTGCCGCTGTGGCCTTGCTGACTGCATGCACCACGCCCATGCCTTCGAGCGCCGATCTCGATAAATTGACTCAAGACGTCTTGGGTCGCTCATTCCGCGATCAAGGCCAAGCCAAACTCGACCGTTTGAACCTCGACGAAGACAACCGCTTGTGCGCCGAAGCCGACCGTACCGGCGTAGCTTTGGATGCCAAAGTGTCTGCCGAGATTGAAGCCCGCAACATGAAAACCATCAAGGCACCTGCCGATGGCAAATACTTGGGCGACTTCAAAGAAGGCGAAAAAGTGGCACAAAGCGGTGCTGGTAAAACTTGGACTGACAAGGCCGACTCGGTCAATGGCGGCAATTGCTACAACTGCCACCAAATCAGCAAGACTGAGTTGTCCTACGGCACCTTGGGCCCAAGCTTGTACAACTACGGCAAGATCCGTGGTGTGACAGATCCCAACAGCGCAGCGGCTAAGCCGATCGTGGAATACACCTGGGGCAAGCTGCAAAACGCGCGTGCTTACAACGCGTGTTCCAACATGCCACGCTTTGCGCATAAAGGCATCTTGACCGAAGTGCAAATCAAACACGTGATGGCGTTGTTGCTCGACCCCGCGTCGCCTGTCAACAAGTAATCTCTAAATGGCCGCAGCATGAGCTTTTCATCTGCGGCTTTTTTACACAAGTTAAATAAGTAGGTACTGATATGAACTTAACCAAACGTGAATTCATGCAAGTCATGGGTGCTGGCTCCATGGCTGGCCTCAACATGAATGCCTTTGCGCAGGCCGATGCAGGCGTGGCCGCTCGGGGTCTGTATGACATTCCTAAGTTTGGTCAGGTTTCATTCCTGCACATGACCGACTGCCACGCGCAGCTCAAGCCCATTTATTTCCGCGAGCCCAGTGTCAACCTTGGCATTGGCAGTATGAAAGGCCAGTTGCCCCATTTGGTGGGCGAGCATTTGTTCAAAACTGCTGGCGTTCGCCCTGGTAGCGCCGAAGCCTATGGCATGAGCTATTTGAACTTTGAAGTGGCCGCCAAGCGCTACGGCAAAGTGGGTGGTTTCGCGCATTTGGCCACTTTGGTGAAGCGACTCAAAGCCAGCCGCCCCGGCGCGTTGTTGCTCGACGGTGGCGACACATGGCAAGGTTCAGCTACCTCGTTGTGGACCAACGGGCAAGACATGGTTGACGCCTGTAAATTACTGGGCGTAGACGTGATGACCGGCCACTGGGAATTCACCTACGGCATGGAACGCGTGCAAGAAATTGTGAACAAAGACTTTGCTGGCAAGGTCGACTTCGTGGCGCAAAACGTCAAGACCAATGACTTTGGCGACCAAGTGTTCAAGCCTTATGTCATCCGCGAAATGAATGGCGTGCCTTGCGCCATCATCGGTCAAGCTTTCCCATACACACCGATTGCTAACCCACGCTACATGGTGGCCGATTGGGCGTTTGGCATTCAAGACGAAAACATGCAAAAGATGGTTGACGAAGCCCGTGCCAAAGGTGCGCAGGTGGTGGTTGTGCTGTCGCATAACGGCATGGACGTGGACTTGAAGATGGCCAGCCGCGTGAGCGGCATCGACGCCATCATGGGTGGTCACACCCACGACGGCATGCCAGTCGCGACTTTGGTGAACAACAAAGGCGGCAAGACCATCGTCACCAACGCAGGCTCTAACGGCAAGTTCTTGGGCGTGCTCGACTTTGAAGTGAAGAACAAAAAAATCACGGACTTCCGCTACAAGCTGTTGCCCATCTTCTCCAACATGTTGCCCGCCGACAAAGAGATGGATGCGCTCATCAACAAGATCCGCGCACCCTACGAGGCTAAGTTGAACGAGACCTTGGCCATCACAGAAGGTACGCTGTACCGCCGTGGCAACTTCAACGGCACGGGCGATCAACTGTTGCTCGATGCATTGATGGATGTGCAAGGCGCAGACATGGCGTTCTCGCCAGGCTTCCGTTGGGGCACATCACTCTTGCCAGGCCAAGCCATCACGCGTGAATGGCTGATGGACATGACTGCGACCACCTACTCGTACGCCACTGTGACTGAGATGACGGGCGAGACCATCAAGACCGTGCTCGAAGACGTGTGCGACAACTTGTTCAACCCCGATCCTTACTACCAACAAGGTGGTGACATGGTGCGCGTGGGTGGCCTCGAATACGTGTGCAAACCCAATGAAAAAATGGGCAGCCGCATCGGTGAGATGCGCCTCAAGGGCAAGCTCATCGATGCCAACAAGAAATACAAAGTGGCAGGCTGGGCACCCGTGTCTGAAGACGCGAAAAACCAAAACCTCAAGCAAGTGTGGGAAGTGGCTGAGCAATGGCTCAAAGCCAGCGGCGGCAAAGTGTCTAAGCGCAAGCTCAACACGCCCAAGCTTGAAGGCGTGTTACCTAACCCCGGCTTTGCTGCGGTCTAAAAATTTTTGAAAATTGGAGTTAATGAAATGACAGTCGAACGTTACATCCGAGTCATCGCTGGCTTGTTCATCATGGTGTCGCTGGCTTTGGGGATTGAGGAAAGCCCCGTGTTTGTGAGCCGTTGGGCCCTGGCCTTCACAGCCTTTGTGGGGCTGAATTTGTTTCAGTTTGGTTTCACCAATTTCTGCCCCATGGCCATCATCTTGCGCAAGCTCGGTGCCAAAGATGGCGAGGCTTGCTGCCCCGCGCAGTAAACGATTTTTAAATGGGGCTGTTGATTGACTTGAGCGCTTTGTAAGTCAATCCAGCCCCCAAGATGATGGACACCAGTGTGAGCCACGCGGTGTTCGAGAAGATAGCACCCCCGCTCATGCCTGAGCCCACAGTGCAACCGCCCGCCATGACAGCGCCAAAGCCCATCAATACGGCGCCTGTCAAATAGTGACCCAGTTTGTTCTCAGTTTGAAAGCCTTCAAACTTGAATTCACCAAACATCACGCTGGCCACCAACGAACCAATAAACACACCTGGCAACAAACCTGCATCGAAGCCAAAGCTCGGCGCAGTCGCGGTAGACAAGCTGCGCATCAGCCATTCCGCAGAGGGTGAGCTGAAGCTCAGGCTTTGCACGGCAATAGGTTCAAACGACACACTGGCCACCAGCTGTGTGAAGCCCCAGCCCAAAGCAATGGCCAAGCCCACCAACGCACCGGCCCAGTTCCATGTGTGGCCGTTCTTGTCGTCGTTGACGCGCAAGCGCCAAAGTGCTGTGGCTCCCATCGCAACACCGACAACCAAGCCCATCCATGATGTGGTCAGGTTCAGCAGGTTGCGATCAGGACCGCCTTCCACCATCCACAACGACGTGATCCACTGACGCGCTGGTGCCAATAAGCCCGAGATCGAGGCTTGCACCGTCACAGCAAACACCAAGCCCGAGAGCAGGGCGCGCAAATTACCGTTGGCCGACAGAATCAGCAAACGGCTGGCACAGCCGCGCGTCATGATCATGCCCATGCCAAACATCAGGCCACCCACCACTGCGCCTGAGATGCTCCCTGGTGCGCCCAAATGGCGAGAGCTTTCCGGTTTCAAGAAGCCCACCACCACGATGGTTTGCACCGCCAAAATGGCCACTGCAAAACCCAATAACCAAACGGCCAAACGCGAGCCCAAAGCGCCTTCGCAACATTCAATGACAGCCGCCCGTGCGCAAAACTTGGAGCGTTGGGCAAAAAAACCAAACATCAAACCAATGAGCGCGCCACCCATGGCCAAGACCGAGTGGTCTCCGAAGGTTTCAATCAAGTCGGTCAAATTCACAAAAATCCCCAGTGGTCAGTGGCGGTAAAAGCCTTCAATTGTCTCTTTTTTTGAAACGTTCAAACAATGCCATGCCAGCCATCATGGCCAGCACAAACACCAAGGCTTTGTCGTTGCCCGCAGCCATAGCCACCAGCGCCGGACCTGGGCAAAAGCCTGCCAAGCCCCAGCCAATGCCAAACATCAAGCTGCCCAACACCAAGGGACGGTCGATTTGCGTCATTTCAGGCCATTGAAAAGATGCGCCCGAGAGGCTGATGCTCTTTTTCTTGGCCAAGCCAAACCCAAGCAAACCCACCAGTACGCCGCCGCCCATCACAAACGCCAGCGAGGGGTCCCACGCGCCCGCCAAGTCTAAAAAGCCTTGCACTTTGCCGGGGTCGGTCATGCCTGAAATTAACAAGCCGAGGCCAAAGGTGAGGCCCAACACAAATTCAATCACGCGTTGCATCGCTGGCTCCTCACAACACATGGCGAATGACGAACACGGTCACAAAGCCTGTGCCCATGAACGACAAGGTTGCCACCAATGAGCGCACAGACAAACGGCTCAAGCCGCAAATGCCATGGCCGCTGGTGCAACCCGCTCCCCAACGTGTGCCAAAACCGACCAACAAGCCCGCCACGATCACCATGGCCCAGTTGGCATCGATGCGAGGGGCATGCAAGAAGTCGGCAGGCAAGATGAGCTTGGCTGCCAAAGGCGCTGCAAGCAGGCCGAGCAGAAAAGCAAAACGCCATGGCGCGTCGTCAGACCTTGGCTTGAGCACGCCTTCCAAAATACCGGTGATGCCCAAGATGCGTCCGCTGTTTAAAAACAGCGCACCTGCCGCGATACCCAACAGAATGCCGCCCAGCAGGGACGACCCAGGTGTGAAATGAAGCCAGTCGATGTGCATGGTTTATTCGTATATCTAAAGTTACCTATATTATTGTGCCCTTATGAACCAGAGCCTTTCTATGCCTGCAGCTTTTAACCCCATCGTCCACGGCATCTTTGATGCCGCCACTTGGACCGTGACCTATGTGGTGTACGAGAAAGAAGGCAGCGCGTGCGCCATCATTGACTCGGTGCTCGACTACGACCCAAAGTCTGGCCGCACCAGCACCGAGTCGGCTGACAAAGCAATTGCATTTGTGCGTGAGAAAAATCTGCAAGTGCAATGGATACTAGAAACACATGCCCATGCAGATCACCTCACCGCAGCGCCTTATCTCAAAGCGCAGTTGGGCGGACAAACAGCCATTGGCGACCACATCACCGCGGTGCAACGTGTGTTCAAAGGTGTCTTCAACTTAGAAGCCAATTTCAAAGAAGACGGCACACAGTTTGACCATTTGCTGCAAGTGGATGAAGCATTTGCCATTGGCAACTTAAGCGCCAAAGTTTTGTATGTGCCGGGACACACGCCCGCGTGCGTGGCCTACCAAGTGGGCGATGCAGTGTTTGTGGGCGATACCTTGTTCATGCCCGATGTGGGCTCGGCACGTTGTGACTTTCCCGGTGGCTGCGCCAAAACGCTTTACGCCTCCACGCGAAAAATTTTGAGCTTGCCAGACAACACCCGCTTGTTCATGTGCCACGACTACCCGCCTGAAGGCCGTGCCGTGCGCTTTGAAACCACGGTGGCTGAACAACGGGCCCACAACATCCATTTGCACGACGGCATCGACGAGGCTGAGTTTGTGCGCATGCGCACCGCGCGTGACGCCACCTTGGCCATGCCCGTGCTGATCTTGCCTGCGGTGCAAATCAACATCCGTGCGGGTGAGTTTCCGCCCAAAGACGACAACGGCGTGTCGTACCTCAAAATCCCTTTGAACGCGCTTTGACACTGGCTTAGATGTTTCGGTAATTAACTACCAATAACTCTGTCGTTTCCTTTTGGCGTAGCTGCGCCAAGAATCCAGCCATCGCAAATTTAGATGGATTCAAAGGGAACACAATGATTCAACGTAAACACATTCTAATAATTAGCTGTTTTTGAGAAACGGTTTTCACACCCCGCGCCAACGACAACTCACCCAGCTATAAAGTCGATTGCTTGCCTGATACGCCAGCCATGAGTAATCCCTTTTATGGGATGGCCCTTCTGCGCAAACGCGCAAGGAACATTCCACCACGCTCAAGCTTTTTCAGCAAGTCATGGAGGAGTGCCTGCGTCAGTTACCCAACGACATGTTGAAAGCTGAGATGACTAGCGATTAACGGAATATGGACCATTTAGGTAGCAGCAAAACTGGCCTATGGTGTACTGATTAAACGCAGCAGGAATTTCCATCCTCTTTAATTCCTAGTGCCTTAAATATCTTCCCAGCTGGACAAAATCCTGTAAATCCAGATTGAAACAAATTCAATCCAACAAATGCGCAAAGCCACAGCCAGCCAGGCGAACTCAGATCAACTTGTCCATTTAAATGAGCAAGGGCTAAACCCAGTGTCACCATGAAGCCTGCCATGATGCTGATTAGTTTATTGACGGTCATTTTTCACTCCAATTAAAAATAAAACTGTGCTCTCATAAATTATTCAAGAGAGCGTCCCTCACCTTTTTCCTCAACCGTCTGTCCATCACGAATGTGATAGATGCGTTTGAAGGTTGGGATGATCTTTTCATCGTGTGTTACGACGATGATGGCTGTCTGTGCAAGACGGGCCATGTCATTCAGAATTCGAATCACAGAAAGAGCACGCTCGCTATCAAGAGGGGCTGTAGGCTCATCAGCCAAAATTACAGGCGGCTTGTTGGCCAACGCGCGAGCAATGGACACTCGTTGCTGCTCACCTCCAGATAGCTGAGATGGTTCAGCCTTTGCGCGGTGCAACACATCTAAAGATGTCAACAACTCAAGCGCCCGTTGTCTTGCAAGTTCATTGGGAACACCAGCCAGCATTGGCAATAAAGCAACGTTATCTGTCACGTCCAAAAAAGGAATCAGATAAGGCGCTTGGAACACAAAACCAATACGATCCCGTCGCAAGGTTCGTAAATCTGGAATCTTCCATCCGTTGTCATAGATAACTTCATCGCCCAAAGTCATTCGCCCCGACGTGGGCTCAATGATGGCCCCCAAGCATTTGAGAAGCGTACTTTTACCTGAGCCAGAAGGGCCAACAAGTCCAACCACCTCACCCGCAGAAACTTGCATGTTGACGTTCTTCAAAGCCTCGACCGCAGTGTCTCCATGCCCGTAGACTTTGCGTAGGTTTTCAATATGGATGCCACCTGTTTTGTATGTCATTTCGTACACCTCAACTGATGGCCTGAGCCGGATCAACAAGTAAGGCAACACGAATAGCCATCGTGCTAGCCAATGCGCAGATAAGCATCGTGGCCCCAAAACCCACAATCGCATCTTGCGTCAGAAGCAAAACAAACTTAGGAAATACCGGTGCCCAAATCGTGGCAGCAACTTTGCCCACCACAAACCCGATCACACCTAAACCCAATGCTTGCTGCAAGATCATGGCCGCGATGGTGACGTTATGTGTACCAATCAATTTCAGAACAGCAATCTCTCGAATTTTCCCAAGTGTCATCGTGTAGATGATGAAAGCCACGATTGCTGCACTCACGACAGCAAGAATGACTAGAAACATACCAATTTGTTTGGCTGATGTTGCAATCAATTTTTCAATCAGGATTTCTTCCATGTCTGCGCGAGTGAATACGGTCAGATGCTTCCAGCGGCGAATAGGTTCAGCCACATGATCGGCAGACCACCCATCTGACACTCGCACTAAGACCGCATTGACATTACGACTACTGGTTTGTAAGTTTTGTACAGCTTCTAGCAAACCGGGCACTGCTGGTCTATTGAACGCACCATTTACGGCAGTTCGCACACGGTCGTTCACGATTGCCTCGTTGTCTTTGAGGAACTGCGCTTCTTGCGCATCCTTGAGTGGAATGAAGACCATAGGGTCCCCGCCCGATGACACCATGCGACGTGTCAGTCCTACTACTTCGTAGGTGTGGCGTCGGATCTCAACTTTGTCACCTATAGACAACCCACTTTTAATATCAGCAACCGCCTCGTAGTGACTAAGCATGAGGTGACGCCCTGCTAACAAATAGCTGGGTTGCCCCGGTAACCCCTTGGCTCCTGGCTCGATACCAACAACCATGGCTCTCGCTTCTTTACCCCCAACAGTTTTAACCTGCATGGTGAAGTAAGTGATGTTGGATGCCATGTCGACACCCGGCATTCCCGTAATGCTTCGAACCACATCGTCTTTGAGACTAGAGGCTTCTGCATAAGGGCCTTGGGTGTCTTTTTGAACTACCCATAAATCAGCGCCGCTGTTGTTGAGCAACGCCTGCGCATCATCAACCATGCCGCGAAATACACCAGCCATTGTTAGCGTGACGCCAATCAGCAAGCCTAGACCTAGGCCTGTTAAAACGAACTTAGCCCAGCTGTGTTGAATGTCGCGTGCAGCGAGATTAATCATGGCTTAATCTTTTTAACTAAAGCATCCACCACACGAAAGTTAGCACCTTCAGACAGTGCCTTTTCGCTATAAACGACCACGGTGTCACCTGAAGCCAGCCCTTGAATTGCCTGAACTCGACCATCAAGGCTGGCAGCGCCCCATTGCACTTGCACAAACTCAAGTCGGCCATCAATGACTCGCCAGACACCTGAACGACCTTGATAAGTTTGCACACTGGCTTGCGGTATAGCTATTGCGTCCGTTGCTTCCTTTAAGTTAAGTGTGACTTCAGCCATTTCACCAATAGATAAAGATGGCGGCATTTGCTCAAAGGCGACCTGAGCAATTCGCTCTTCAGTTACAGCGTCCGCTTGTAGTTCCACCCGTTCAACCTTGCCTAAGAGCGAGTTCTGAGGACTAGATCTCAGTACGATCTGCGCAGGCAACCCAACTTCAAGACCAGATGATCGCCCTTGGTCTACACGCAACTTGATCCACAAACTGGATGGATTAGCCAACCTAAGAACAGGTTGCCCAGCGACAACCGTGCTACCCGATTCAGCATCTCTGCTAATTACGACGGCATCAGCTGGTGCTAACAATTTGGTGTTTTGCTTTTGCAAAGCAACCGCTGTTCGTTCAGCCTGCAAACGCAAGGTTTCTTGCTTAGCGGCTTGCAGGTTAGCTTGAGCAGCTTGATACGCCGCATCCGCAGATTGCAACTCTTGATCTCGTCCCTCTAAAGCCGCAGGACTAATGAAATTTTGTTTTGCTAATTCTTCATAACGCTTCAAATTTGCGTTAGCAAGTTCTCGTCTTGCCTTGGTGTCAGCGACTTGAGCTTTACCGGCCATCTCTACGCTAGATGCTTTCGACAAAGCAGCTTCTTGTGCATTCAAGCGTTGGTCTAGATCGACTGGGTCCATTTCTGCCAGCAACTGACCTGCTTTTACCGCCTGCCCCACATCCACGTGTACTCGCAACACACGACCAGCTACGGTTGGCCCCATAAGCCAACTTTGACGAGCCTCCACACTGCCGATTCCAAATACAGAGGGGGTTAGGCTCTCTTTTTTAACTTGGATGACAGTAATTTTTGTTGGTGCTAACGGTCCCATGCGAAAAGCCACGAAACCAATCGTGATCAGCACCAGACCAGCTGCTGCAACCATTACGACCTGTTGCTTGCTTAATTTTGGAATTTTCATTTGGACGTCCCTGCTTTTTTCGCGGAAGAAGCAAGAAGTCCCGCCTCATAAATGCTGAATACTGTTTTTGCTTGCTGTTTTATCTTTTCGAGACTGCCAGTAATTAGTGACTGAATCACCAAGCCTTGAATTGCGCCAATAAACAGAACCACAGCTGCTTGCAAATCAGCTTCAGGTGAAATCTCAGCATCCTTGCGAGCTTGTGCAAGGAGGCCAGAAATCAATTGATGATAGTCAGTCATAAGCAGCTGAACCCGCTTTTTAAGAAGGGTCTGCTCGGGATGCTGAAGCTCCTGAAAGATCAACCTAGGAACGCCTGGATATTGCTGAACAAAGCTGATATGAGCCATGAACACAGCTCTTAGGGAGCTGAGGGCCGTTTGATTTCTTACTTTGGCTTCCAGCATCATTTTTTTCATTAGATCTTGATGCGCCCACTTGATAGCAGCAAGCCAGATAGCCTCTTTACTGTCAAAGTGCTTAAACACACCGCCTTGAGTGATTCCAATGACATTTGCCAAGTCACCCGTAGTAATTTCACTGGGACTCTTAGTTGCAGCCAAAAGCAAAGCAGCGGCTACTAACTCGGCTTGCCGATCTTCAGTTTTGAGCTTGGGTCGCAAAAGTCACCCCTCATTAGTTAAGTAATTGATGAATTACTTTAACACGTATTTGGTTTATGTGCTTCTTTAAGAATTCAATCGTTAAAGCTTGGCAAAGTTGAGCTGAAAATCTTCAACATTAACCTATGCCTAAAGTACTTGGGGGAATGCCAGGGCGTATGTTCAGTACCTACCAGAATGAGTTCACCGATCAACGGTGTAGACAGTGGCGAACTTATGGTGAGCCACAGTTAATTTAAAAGTGCACGACTTGCTGAGTCTCGTGAAACCCGATTGGTTGGCCGACCGTGTGGTGGTGATGAACAAGGGCAATGTCGAGCAAGTGGGCAGCCCGCAAGAGGTGTGGGAGCACCCTGCCAGCCCATTTGTGTATGGCTTCTTGGGCGATGTGAACTTGTTTCATGGTCGTGCCCACGAAGGCGAAATGCACATCGGTGTGGAAGACCAAACCGTGCGCGTGGCTAGCCCTGAGCACCATGACACACAAGATGCCAAAGCATTTGCGTATGTGCGTCCGCATGACTTGGATGTGCGCCGCTACACATCCGGTGATGAAGGCATCGTGGCCCAACTGACCCGTGCCATCGTCGTGGGGCCGATTGCGCGCTTAGAGCTGGTGGCCGCAGAGGGCGACGGGCCCTCAGATCAGCAGATCATTGAAGCGCAAATCCCTGCATCGCAGTTTTACGAGCAGGGATTTACAGAGGGTGAGACCTTGGTGCTCACACCGCGCAAAGCGCGGGTGTTTGTCGCCTAAGCCTTGGACTTAGACGTATTGCTTGAACCAAGCAAGCGCTCGGTTCCAGCCATCCGTCGCAGGTGCGGCGCGGTAGCTGGGGCGATAGTCTGCATGGAAGGCGTGCGGTGCATCGGGGTACAGCACAAACTCTGAGGCTTTGGCTGCTTTGTTGCCACGGCTGGCAGACAGGGCCAACACTTCTTTCATGTTGTTGACGGATGTCACAGGAATGCCGGCATCATCACCACCGTACAAGCCCAGCACAGGGGCTTTCAATTGGACGGCCAAGTCCACCGCATGCTTGGGGTTGTTGGCATTGGTTTGGCCTTCTACGCGACCGTACCAAGCCACGCCAGCTTTGAGCTTGGGGTTGTGCGCGGCGTAGAGCCATGTGATGCGTCCACCCCAGCAAAAACCGGTGATGGCTGCGCGGTTGGCGTTGCCACCGTTTTTGCTGGCCCACTGCAAAGTGGCGTCCAGATCGCCCATGACTTGGGCGTCTGGCACTTTAGAGATGACCTCAGCGATCAGCTTGCCCATTTCGCCATACGAGCTGGGGTCGCCTTGGCGAACAAACAACTCAGGTGCAATGGCCAAGTAGCCTGCTTTGGCAAAGCGACGCGTCACGTCGGCAATGTATTCATGCACACCAAAAATTTCAGAAATCACCAAGACCACGGGCAAATTGGTTTTGCCTTTGGGGGCCGAGCGGTAGGCTGGCATTTTGAAACCGTTGACATCAATCACCACTTCGCCTTCGATCAAGCCTTCGCTGGATGTTTTGACGGCGGTTTGTGCCATCAACGGTGCGGCCGATGCGGCATAACCCAAACCCAATGCGGTTTGCAGCGCCAAGCGGCGTGTGGGGGCTGATTCATCCTTGCTGTTGAGCAGGGCCTGTGTGTCTTGGATCCAATTGGTGTGCATGAAGTGCCTCTTTAGAAATCGCCTTTAAGAACTGGGAAGCCCAATGCTGACCAGTCCAACATACCACCGCGATAGTAATAAATTTTGGAGGCTGGGAAGCCATCGCGTGTCATAGCCAGAATGGCGCTAGGGCTTTGTGGGCACACGGGGCCATTGCAGAAAGCAAACACTTTCTTGGCGCCTGCGCAGTCCCAGCCCTTGGCTGTTTTCTTGCAGCCCAGCTCGTCCATGCGTGCGGCCACTTCGGTGTAGACGATGTGGTGTGAGCCGGGGATGGTGCCATTGGCACGGTCTTCGGGTTCACGCATGTCGACCAACATGGCATCGCGGTCATTCATGGCGTTGAGCATTTCAATCTCAGTCACAGGGTTCACGCCTGGCACTGGGACCAAGGGCTGTAACCAGCCTTTGTTTTTGGCGCATGGCGTCATCACACGACGGATCTCGCGCTCTTCGCCTTTGGCGTTTTTGACAACGAACTTGGTGTCAGTGCCAATGATGCGCAGGTATTCAGGCTCAGCGGCTACGCTGTTGAGGCTCAAGGCGGCCAAGCCGAGGGCGGCAAGGAGGTGGGTGATATTGAGTTTCATCTTCTTCTTTCTATGCAAGGTGCTAAAAAAAGAGCTTCCCGAGGGAAGCTCATCAAGGTACGTGTATCTGTCGTATTACTTAGCGCCGGCCAAGACCCATGCAGCAAGGGCCTTTGCGTCCGCATCGCTCAGCTGAGCTTGTGCGGGCATTGGGATGGGGCCCCATTTGCCGCTGCCGCCAGCTTTGATGGATTTAGCCAATGTGGCCTCGGCATCTGCTTGACCCGCGTATTTCTTGGCCACGTCTTGGTAGGCTGGGCCGACAATTTTTTTATCGACTGCATGGCAAGCCAGACAGTTATTTTTTTTGGCTAAGTCAGCGTTGGCCCAGGCGCCTGTTGAGGCAAAAGCGATGAACGCGACGGCGGCTATTTTTTTCATGTCTATCCTCTGAAATTGGTAATTCACTAGTTGCTTATGTATAAATTCTAGCAACCCCGACTTGTCAGAGTCTCAAGGGATTTCCCTGCTGTGAGTGACCCAACACGCAGCAAGCGTATTTATTTCAGCCAAGCATTCACTTGGCGTAGCTGGGCTTCGCCCAATTCACCACTCGCGGCAGACAAGCGCAGCTGCTCCATCGCAGTTTGAATGCGCAGTTGCACCACGGCCAGTTCGGCCTGTGCCGCATCATGCTCAGCGCCCAACAGTTCATTGGTGGTGCGCGCACCGGTGCGGTGTGCTTGACGGGTGGATGTGAGGCGCGCTTTGCTGGCTTGCTCGGATTGGCTCAAGGCTTGCAAGCGTGCTTGCGCGGTGCTCAGGCTTTGCCACGCGTCGCGCACCTGTTGCTCGACTTGTTGCTCAACCGCATCTTGGTCGTAGCGCAATTTTTCGACTTGCTTCAAGGCTTCGCGCTCGCGTGATGCCACCATGCCGCCCGTGCTGAGTGGGGCATTGAGCTGAATGCCCACCATGTATTGCGCCATTTGGTTACTGGCGTTGCCATACATGCCTTGGCCTGATAGTCGGTCCATTTGCGCTTGTGCCACCCAATCCACAGTCATTGCGTTGCCTGCTTTGACGCGTTTAGCTTCTTGGCCTTGGATGGCCTGTTGCAAGCCCATCATTTGGAGGCTGGGGGATTGCTGTTTGGCGCGTTGCACCCAGGTGTTGGCATCAGCCAAGTTGGGTGGTGTCAGATTGATATTGCCGATGGGCAGCAATTGAGTGGGCTCTTGGCCTGTCAATTGGCGGTAGGCCACCTTCTTGTTGGCCAAGTTGTTCTCGTGTGTGAGCACATGGGCGCGAATTTCAGACACACGGGCGTTGGCCTCTTGCACGTCCATCACACTGGCGTCGCCCACGGATTGACGCTTGCTGATTTCAGCCGCAGCTTGCTGCATGGCTTTTTGCTGGCGTTGCAGCACGGTGAGGGTTTGCTCAGCGCCCACCACATCAAAGTAGCGTTGTGCCGTGCGCATGATGAGGGCTTGCTGGGCTTGCTGCCATTGGATTTGTGCGATTTGTGCGGACAGCTCGAGCTGCTTGCTTTGCGCTTCGCGCTCTGGGCTGATCCATGCTTTTTGTGCGCCGATGCTGGCACGTGTCAGAGCGCCTGCATTCACATTTGTTTTGAATGTCACATCGCTTTGGCCCATGGCCTCTGCACCCTTGGTGCGGCTGTCTGCGCCGCCTATGCCGACAGCACCACCAGCGGACACCATGGGTGCCCACAAGGCTTTGGCTTGTTCTTGTCTGAACGTGGCCTGCTCGTGCAAGGCGCGTGCGGCTGCGATTTCCGGATCACGGGCAAGGGCTGCTTGCCACGCACCCATCAAGTCGGCGGCGTGTGCAGCAGAGGTGATGCCAGCCAAGGCGAGTGCGGCAATGAGGGGCAAGCGTTTCATGCGTGTTCTCCAGAAATGACAGAAGCAGGCTTGTTCTTGAAAGCCATGAAATAGAGCAACGGAATCACCAACAAGGTGAGTGCGGTCGAGACAAAAATACCGAAGATGAGCGAGATGGCCAAGCCGTTGAAGATCGGGTCATCCAAGATGAAGAACGCACCCATCATCGCGGCCAAACCGGTCAACACAATGGGCTGAGCGCGGGTGATGGCCGAGGCCACCACCGCGTCTTTCAGCGCCACACCTTGCGAGACTTGCAAGCGGATGAAGTCCACCAACAAGATCGAGTTACGCACGATGATGCCAGCCAAGGCAATCATGCCAATCATCGAGGTAGCCGTGTACGGGGCACCCAACAAAGCGTGGCCTGGCATCACACCAATGATGGTGAGCGGAATAGGTGCCATGATGATGAGTGGCACGAGGTAAGAGCCAAATTGCGCCACCACCAGCAAGTAAATGAGCACCAAACCCACGGCATAGGCAGCACCCATGTCGCGGAAGGTTTCATACGTCATTTGCCATTCACCATCCCACTTCACGGCGTAGTGTTGATACGGGTCGGTCGGTTGTTGGATGAAGTATTCGTCCACAGGTTTGCCATTGGGGGCTTGGATTTGGCTCAAGCCACTGCGCATGCCAAACATGCCGTACAGCGGGCTGTCGACCTTGCCAGCCATGTCGCCCACCACGTAGGTGACGGGCAGCAAGTCTTTGTGATAAATAGGCTGTTCGCGCTGGGTGTCGCTGATGGTGACGAGCTGGCGAATGGGAACGATTTCGCGTTGCGAGTTACGCACGCCAAGGCTGAGCAGTTTGTCCAACGAGTCTTGCTCGCTCTTGGCCAAGCGAATGACGATGGCACCTGCGTATTTGTTTTGGTCGTGTGCGTACACGGTCGACTCACCCGCCAATGCCGCACGCAAGGTGCTGACGATGGCTTGTTGCGACACGCCCATTTGCGCGGCCTTTTGGCGATTGATCAACAGCACTTGGCGAGGCGCTGCGCTGATGGTGCTGTCATCCAAATCGACCACGCCTTGTTGTGCGCTGAACATCGCGCGCACAGATTTGGCCACTTGATTACGGCCTTCGTCTGTGGGGCCATACACCTCGGCCACGATGGGGGCCAACACGGGTGGGCCTGGTGGCACTTCAATCACTTTGACATTGGCGTTGAACTGTTGGCCAATGGTTTGCAGGGCAGGGCGCTCGCGCATGGCGATGATGTGGCTTTGCGCTTGGCGCAAGTGCTTGTCTTGCAAGTTGACTTGGATGTCACCTACGTTGCCGCCACTGCGCAAATAGTATTGGCGCACCAAACCGTTGAAGTTGATGGGGGCGCTTAAGCCCGCGTAGGCTTGGTAGTGCGTCACCTCTGGCACGGTGGCTAAGTGAGCACCCAAGGCACGCAAGACTTTTTCGGTTTCCTCCACGCGGGTGCCCGCAGGCATGTCGACCACGATTTGGAATTCAGATTTGTTGTCAAACGGCAGCATCTTCAAGGCAACCAAGCCAGCCACTGGCAAGGCCACCGATACCACGATCGCACCGAGCACAGCAGCACCTAGGCTCCAACGGTTGCGCTGGCCAGAGGCGTCGTTCAAAAAGGGGTTAAACACGCCATGGAAAAAACGCTTGAGCCATTGTTTGAATGCACTGTCATCCTCAGCGCCGTGCACGGGTGTGGCTTTCATCCAAATGCGTGCCAACCAAGGTGTGACCACAAAAGCCACAGCCAGCGACAACAACATGCCCATGCTCGCGTTGATTGGGATCGGGCTCATGTACGGCCCCATCAAACCAGTCACAAACGCCATGGGCAACAAAGCGGCAATGACGGTGAAGGTGGCAAGGATGGTGGGTGCGCCCACTTCATCCACCGCACCAGGGATGATTTGTGTGAGGGTTTTGTGAGGGAACAAACCTTGGTGGCGGTGGATGTTCTCCACCACCACGATGGCGTCGTCCACCAAGATACCAATCGAGAAAATCAGCGCAAACAACGACACGCGGTTGAGCGTGAAGCCCCAAGCCCACGAGGCAAACAGAGTGACCGTCAAGGTCAAGATCACAGCAGTACCCACAATGGCAGCTTCGCGACGACCCAAGGCAATGAACACCAAGGCCACCACAGAGGCTGTGGCGAACAGCAGCTTTTGAATCAGCTTCTTGGCTTTGTCATTCGCGGTTTCGCCGTAGTTGCGCGTGGTGGTGACTTCCACGTTTTGTGGAATCTTGCTTTGCTTGAGTGTGGCCACTTGTGCCAACACAGCATCAGCCACCTCAATGGCGTTTTCGCCTGGCTTCTTGGTGATGGCAATGGTCACTGCGGTGCGTTCGCTAGGCTTGGCGCCTGCCACACCGTGCCACACGGCGGTGTTGGCTTGAGCACCGCCATCGCGCACTTGGGCAATGTCATGCACGTGCAAAGGTGTACCCGCACGCACGCCCACCACCAAGCTGGCCACATCTTTGGCGCTGCTCAAAAACGGACCGGATTCAATCGCAATGGCTTGTTGGCCGACCAACAAATCACCCACCGGTGCGCCCAAATGCGCCGCTTGCAAAGCCATGCGCAGCTCAGGTACGGTGATGCCAGCGGCTTGCATGCGTGCAGGGTCGATGTCAATTTGAATGGCGCGTGATGGGCCGCCCACGGTGGTGACCTCGCGTGTGCCTTTGACGCGCTTCAAATCGATCTCAATGTTTTGCGCAATGCGCTCAAGTTCAAAGGCACTCAGATCCGTGTCCTTGCCGTGCAAGGTGAGCGACACGATGGGCACATCGTCAATGCCTTTGGGCTTGATGAGGGGCTGCAACACGCCCAAACCTTTGGGTAGCCAATCAGCATGTGAGTTGACCGTGTCATACAAACGAACCAAGGCTTCGGTGCGCGGCACGCCCACCTTGTATTGCACGGTCACCACCGACATGCCGGGCTGTGAGACTGACATGACGTGTTCGACGCCGGCAATTTGCGACAGCACCTGCTCGGCAGGGCCAGACACCATTTGCTCCACATCCTTCACCGATGCGCCCGGGAAGGGGATCAGCACATTGGCCATGGTCACGTTGATTTGGGGTTCCTCTTCACGTGGCGTCACCATGACGGCAAAGACGCCGAGCAGAAAACACACCAAAGCCAGCAGCGGTGTGATTTGCGCGCTTTGGAACAAACGGGCCAAACGGCCAGAGATGCGAAGGTTTGAATCAGTCATGGTGCTCATTCTATAAATAATTCATCAATTATTTAACCAAACAATTAAATAATCAATAACTGAATTATGTCTACAATCGAAAACATGAACCAACTTCCAGAACAAGCCATTGACCGTGTGGCCAGCTACTTCCAAGCCTTGGCAGAGCCCACACGGTTGCGCATCTTGAATTTGCTGCGCGAAGCCGAGCACAACGTAGGCGAACTGGCCGAGGCCTGCGGCTACACCGCAGCCAATATGTCGCGCCATTTGGCGGTGTTGATGCAACAAGGCTTCGTCAAGCGTGAAGGCCGTGGCACCAGCGTGTATTACCAAATTGCAGATCCCACCATTTACGCCTTGTGCGATTTGGTGTGTGATCGCATCACCCAGCAGCATTTAGCGCAAGCCTGGCCTTTGGCCACGGTTGCCAAAAAACGTTCCACCACAGCAAGGAGAGTCGCATGAAAACAGCCCACGATTTGGTGATTGAAGCTAAAAAATCAGTTGAAGAAATTTCTGTGGATCAAGCTGTTGAAGCGATTCAAGCTTGTGATGTTTTGATTGATGTACGTGAAGCGGATGAATACGCTGCCGGTCATTTGCCCGGTGCCATGCACATGTCACGTGGCATGTTGGAGTTCAAGATGGCGGGTAATCCCAAGTTGCAATCGCGTGACTTGACCATCGTGTTGTATTGCAAAACCAGTGGTCGTGCTGCTCTGTGTGCACAGTCTTTGGCGCAGATGGGCTACACCCATATCCAATCCATCGCAGGTGGCATTGATGCGTGGCAGGCTGCAGGCCATGACGTGTTCAAGCCCGCACAGCCTTCCTTTGAATAAACGCAACGAGAGTCACCATGAGCACGTTTGACCATCCCACCCTCATCAAGAACATCAGCCAATCGATGACTGAGTTGCGCAAGGCGCAACCCGAGGCCATGCAAGGCTTTGGTCAATTGGCCAAAGCGGCTATGGCCACCGGTGCTGTGAGCGAGAAACACAAAGAGTTGATGGCCTTGGCCATTGGCATCACACAGCACTGCTCGGGCTGCATTGGTTTTCATGTGAAAGCTTTGCATCGCGTGGGTTGCACACGTGAAGAGTTGGAAGAAACTTTGGCCGTGTGTGTCTACATGGGCGGCGGCCCTGCGTTGATGTATGCCTCGGAGGCGTTGAAGGCATGGGAAACCATGGCGCCATGACCGATCAGAAGTCCTTGCCCTGGCGCACGCTGGTGCAGATGACGCGCCCCGGCTTCTTGGTGATCACAGCCGTGGCGTGTGTGTTGGGTGCCTCTGTGGCTGCGGCTTGCGGACACGGCCCCAACGTGTGGACCGCTTTGGCCACTTTGGTGTTGGCTGTGCTCATGCATGCGGCGGCCAATGTGCTGAACGATTACCACGATGCCCTCAATGGTGCGGACGATGCCAACAGTCACGGTTTATTTCCGTTCACGGGTGGTGCACGCCTCATTCAAAACGGACATGTGACCACGCAAGACACCCACAACTTGGCAGGCGCCTTGATCATGGTGTTGATTCCCTGCGGCTTGTTGCTGGCGGTGAAGACGGGTGGTGGCCTGGTGTGGTTAGGGCTGGCAGGTTTGTTTTTGGGGTGGGCTTACTCTGCGCCGCCTTTGGTTTTGATGAAGCGAGGTTTGGGCGAGCTGACGGTGGCCCTGACGTGGGGTTTGGTGGTGGTTGGCGCTGACTATGTGCAGCGCGGCCAATTCTTTGTCATTCCTGCGGCGGTGGCGCTGAGCTTTGCTTTGTTGGTAGGCAACATCTTGGTCATCAACGGTTTCCCAGATGCACAGGCTGATGCACAAGTGGGTAAGCGGACTTTGGTGGTTCGCTTCGGTCCACGCCGTGTTGCTTGGATGTATCTTGCGTTTGCCTGTTTGGCGTATGCATGGTTGTTGGTCGGGGTGCGGCTGTTCATCCATCCTGAGCCTGCGTTGTGGGGCTTGGTGTCTATGCCCCTGTCGCTGGCGGCATTTGTGATGCTTCTAAAGAATGCAGAGCAACCTGTACGTTTGGCACCTGCCATTGTTTTGACGATTGCAGCGGCTGTGTTGCATGGTTTGGCCATGTCGGCTGGCTTGGTTTCTCTTTCATTGTTTGGGTCGTTATGAACCGTCATCTCGTTTTGCTGTCTATCGCGCAGGGTTTGTTCCTGACCAACAACGTCACCTTCATTGCCATCAATGGTTTGGTGGGTTTGAGTTTGGCGCCCGAGGCGTGGATGGCAACACTGCCCGTGATGGGCTATGTGGTGGGCGGCGCGTTGAGCACGGGCTTGGTCGCCAAATCACAGCAACGTTTTGGCCGCAAAGGTTCGTTTCAATTGGGCTTGTTGGTGGCTTTGCTGTCAGCTGCATTGGGTGCGTTCGCAGTGCTGTCGCAATCCTTTTGGCTGTTGGTCACGGCCACGGTGGTGGCCGGTTACTACAGCGCCAATGGCCAGCTTTATCGCTTTGCGGCTGCTGAGCTGTGCAAGCCCGACTACCGCGAGAAGGCCGTGTCGTTGGTGATGGCGGGTGGTTTGATTGGCGCTGTGATTGGCCCGAACCTCGCCATTCAAACCAAGAGTTTGTTTGGCATGCCGTTCGCAGGTGCGTATGTGGCGTTGATGGGGGTGGCCGTGCTGTCGATGGCGGTGATGAGCTTCATCCACTTTCCACCCGCACCCGTTGTGAAAGCGGATGACACGGGTGGTCGTCCATTGGGCGAAATCATGCGTCAGCCTGTGTTCTTTGTAGCGGCCTTGGCGGCTGCTCTGGGTTACGGCGTGATGAACTTGTTGATGGCAGCTACACCGCTGGCCATGCAAGTGTGTGGTTTCCCGTTTGAAGACACCGCGTGGGTGTTGCAGTGGCATGTGATTGGTATGTTTGCACCGGGCTTTGTGACGGGGCATCTGATCAAACGCTTTGGCGTGTTGCCCATCATGGGCGTGGGCGTGTTGCTCAACATCGCTTGTATTGCCATTGCCCTCTCAGGCGTGGACTTGCACCAGTTCTTGGTGGCTTTGTTTTTGTTGGGTGTGGGTTGGAACTTTTTATTCACGGGCAGCACCACGTTGTCGATGCAAGCCTACACACCGCAAGAGAAAAACCGCGCCCAAGCCGCCATTAACTTTTGCGTGTTCGCCACCATGGCTTTCACCTCGTTTGCCTCGGGTGCGTTGGTGACCACGCAAGGTTGGGCTTGGCTCAACTGGGGTTCGTTGGTGCCTGTCCTCATCACGGGTGCAGGCTTGCTGTGGTTGGCGCGTAAAAAAGCCTCAGCCGCTTGAAGGCGCTGAGGCTGGTGTGAAGCGATAGCCTTTTACTTGGCTGGCTCTTCTTGTGCAGGCTTCATGGGGCAAGTGTTCAGCCCTAGCAAGGTGTACGCGCCGCAAAAGCGGAACACACCCGTGGCCAACACGATGACGCCCAAATAACCCCAAGCACCCACCACACCCGTGGCGGCCAATGCGATGAGGACCAAGCCCGCGACGATGCGCAGAATGCGGTCAATGCCGCCAACGTTTGCTGTCATATGTTTCTCCTAAGTGATGATGCATTAGACACTCGTATCGTCTATTCGTGCTTGATGTAGGTCAACGCGTCTTTTGCAATCACTCAGGTTTGATGTTGCCGTCTTTCACCACTTTGGTCCATTGCGTCAGTTCTTGCTTCAGCAATGCATCCAGTTCACCTGTGCTCGAGCTAGTGGCTTGCATGCCTAGCTTGTTGAAGCGTTCTTTGACATCGGGGCGCTGCATGATGCTGCGCAGGTCTTGGTTCATTTTGTCGACGATGGCAGTGGGTGTTTTAGCTGGTAAGAAGAAGGCCAGCCAAATCGTGGTGGCATAGCCTGGCACGCCTTGCTCGCTGATGGTGGGCAGGTCGGGTAACTCGGGGTGACGTTTGGCGCTGGCGATGCCCAATGCTTTGACCCGACCCGACTTGATGTTGGGCACAGCCGAATTGAAGGCATCAAACATGATTTGAATGTGGCCAGCTAACAAGTCTTGTGCGGCGGGGCCTTGTCCTTTGTAGGGTGCATGACCCAGTTGTGTCTTGGTCATGTTGGCAAACATTTCAGAACCCAAGTGGTAGGTACTGCCAATGCCGGATGAGCCGTAGAACAACTTGCCCGGATTGTCTTTGGCATAGCGCACCAACTCTTGCACGTTGTTGGCTGGCACCGACGGGTGGACCACCAAAATGTTTTCAATCGTGGCCACTGTGCTGACCGCTGCGAAGTCACGCACGGGGTCATACGAGAGTTTTTGCATGAGCGCGGGGTTGGCCGCCATGATGCTGCTGGTGCCAAACAAAATCGTGTTGCCGTCAGCCGGTGCACGCGCCACAAACTCTGCGCCAATTGCCCCGGTCGCTCCCACACGGTTGTCCACGATGACCGTCTTGCCCATGGCTTCTGACAACAAGGGTGCAATCACGCGTGCGGCAATGTCAGTGGGGCCGCCGGTGGAAAAAGGCACCACCAAACGCACGGTGTTGTTTTGTGCAAAGGTGGCGAAGGATGCCAAAAGAATGCTGGCAGCAACCGCGATGTGACGGCGTGAAATCATAGAAATCTCCTGATGGATAAAACCAATTTAAGCCAACAACCGCTGGCGAGTGTCGAGCGGTGAGAACACCTCTAAGGGCTCAGCACCTCCGTTGGGGATGCCCACTTGTGTGGCGTTGAGCAACATCGACACCATCACATAGGTGCCAGAGAGCACGGTGAGATCGACCACGGCTTGCTCACCCATTTCAGCGACGGCCTTTTGCCACAGCGCATCGGGCACGCGGTGGTTGAGGGTGAGCTGGATGCAAAAGTCATACACCAAAGCTTCGTCTTCTTGCATGCCTTCTGGGCGTTTGCATTGGCGCAGCTGTTCAATGATGTGTGTGGACAGACCCGCACGTTGCGCGATGGGGTCATGCGCCCACCATTCGTATTGTGCGTTGGCAATGCGGGCTTGAATCAGGATGGCAAATTCATTGAGGCGTTTGCTGACCGATGTTCTAAAGCGCAGGTAATCTAAGAAATCAAAACAACGACGCGCCATGTCAGGGCTGCGCAGCAAGGCGTTGTAGGGGCCGCCTAAAGCGGCGCTTGAAACTTTCAAAATATCGTCGGCCAGTGGGCGCACCTCAGGTGCCAACTCTTCATAGGTGATTTGTTTGAACCGTTCCATCTATCGTGTCTTTCAAGTGAGGGGGTTGCGCGCCTAAAGGCGTGATGCATATGGTGCCTGTGTTGTGACAACTGACTTGCGTGATTACCCGCAAGCAGTCTTCTGTGCGACTGAAAAGTGCTTGATGGATGGTGATAACCTTGAGGAATGACTACCGCTCAATTGAAACTATCGCGCGCCAATTTATCTGGCGATATTTGGGGCGGCTTTGCTGCCATGTTGGTGGCGCTGCCATCGGCCATTGCGTTTGGTGTGACCATCTTCTCGCCGCTGGGTGCCGAGTTTGGTGCCAAGGGGGCGTTGGCAGGCATGCTGGGTGTGACCGCACTGGGCTTGATTGCCGCCACCTTTGGTGGTACGCAACGGCTCATCTCGGCACCTTGTGCACCAGCAGCTGCAGTGCTTTCTGCACTGACCATTCAAATGACGCAGCAGGGCAGCGGTGTGGGGGCGGTGGTGCTCACTTTGTTCTTGGTGGCGTTTGTAAGCAGCTTGGTGCAAATCTCGTTTGGTTTGCTGCGCATTGGTGAGCTCATCAAGTACATGCCGTTTCCCGTGGTGAGCGGCTACCTCAGCGGTGTGGGCCTCATCATCATCATGAGCCAATTGCCCAAGTGGATGGCGCTGCCCAAGGGCATGAACTGGTGGCAAGGTTTGCACGCGATGGAGCTATGGCAAGCGCCTAGCTTGATCGTGGGGGCGGCAACGGCGGCCTTCATGCTGTTGGCACCGCGCATTTCCACCAAGGTACCCGCCGTGATTGTGGGTTTGTTGGGTGGCATGGCCTCGTATTGGTTGTTGGCGTTCAGCGCTTGGCCTGAATTGCGCAACTTGCACGACAACCCATTCATCATTGGCCCATTGGCGGTGGGGGGCGAAGGGTTCTTTGAGTCCTTGCTCGACCCCTTCCGTAGCTTGAGCGAATCTGGTTTCCCACATTGGACACAGATTGCATTTCCTGCCATCACGCTGGCCGTGTTGCTGTCCATCGACACACTCAAGACCTGTGTGGTGCTCGATGCCATGACCGGTTCACGCCACGACTCCAACAAAGAACTCATTGGCCAAGGCCTGGGCAATTTGGCCTCCTCTCTCATTGGCGGCGCACCCGGTGCTGGCACCATGGGCGCGACTTTGGTGAACAAGGCCAGCGGTGGTACCACCTATTTGTCGGGTGTGTTCCAAGGCGTGTGGTCGCTGTTGGCCATCTTGTTATTGACCTCGCTCATTGCTTGGGTGCCGGTGGCTGCTTTGGCTGCTTTGTTGATCGTCATCGGCTTCAAGATGATCGACTGGCATTCGCTGCAACTGCTCAAAGCCAAAGACACGATGCTCGACTTCGCGGTCATCTTGATTGTGGTCATCGTGGCCAACACCGTGAGTTTGATTGCCGCTTCAGGCGTGGGCGTGGCCATGGCCATCATGTTGTTCTTGCGTGAGCAAATTCATACCACCACCATTCGCCGTAAATCGTTTGGCAACACCATGTTCTCGTCACGCGTGCGTGGCCAGCGTGAGCGTGACGTGTTGGCCGAGACGGGTAGCCACACGGTGATTTTTGAATTGCAAGGCAGCTTGTTCTTTGGTACCACCGATCAGCTCTACACCGCGATCGAGCCGGAGTTGAGCAAGGCCAAGTTTGTGGTGCTCGACTTCATGCGCGTGCAGTCCATGGACATGACCGCAGGCCACATGATTGAGCGCATTCGTAACATGCTGTCTGAGCGTCATGCGCGTTTGGTGCTGACCCGTGTGCCCGAGCGTTTGCCCAGTGGGCGCGACTTACGCTCGTATGTGGACCACATCGGTTTGTTGTCTGACAGTACAGCCAAGATTTTTGATGAGTTTGACGAAGCGCTGGAATGGATTGAAGACGAAACCTTGGTGCTGGCCGGCCACGCCCATGTGTCTAAAGAGGGCATCCCCTTGGGCAAGTTTGAACTCTTCCATGGCTTAAACGATGACGAAATTGCCGCGCTGGAGCGTTGTGCCCAACACCATGTGTTTGAGGCGGGTGAGTTGATCTTTGGCGCAGACTCAACGGGCCATGAGCTGATGCTGATCAGCCGAGGCGAGGTGAAGGTGAGCTTGCCATTGGCCAATGGCAAAACCATTCACTTGACCACCTTCAGTCGTGGTCAGTTCTTTGGTGAGATGTCGTTCTTAGATGGCCGCGCCCACTCGGCCGATGTGTATGCCACGCGTGAGACCGAGCTGATTGCCATCGACCGCAAAGCCTTTGCCACCGTGGCGGCAGGCGATCCGGTGATGAGCATCAGCGTCATGCGTGCGGTGGCCTTGGCCATTGCCGACCGATTGCGCCATGCCAACGCAGAGCTGCGGGAGATGCGTCAGGCTTGATACGATTGATTTAGCTACGGCACATCGCGCAAATCTTGTTGCCCGATGGGTCACGCAAGTAAGCGATGTAGTAGCTAAACGCGGGGTTGGTGCGCAGGCCTGGTGGGTCTTCGCAGGTCACGCCGCCGTTGGACACGCCTGCGGCGTGAAAATCATCCACTTCGGCTTGCGACTTGGCGGCAAACCCAAAGGTGCTGCCATTGCCAAAGGTAGCTGGCTCGCCGTTGATGGGGGTGGTGATGCCAAAGGTGCCCGTGGGTGTGCGGTACACGTAACGGCTGCCTGCACCTGCGCCTGGCGCGTGGCCCAGCGCGCCGAGGGCTGCGTCATAAAACTTGCGTGAGGCTTCGAGGTCTTGAGCACCTAAAAAAACGTGTGTGAACATGTTTGTCTTTTGATTCATTTGGAAAAAGAAAAAAGCGGCTCGGTTGCCCGATGCCGCTTTTGTGCGTGAACGCGAAGAATTACTTCTTCTTGGTGTTCACAGCAGCTTTGAACGCTGCGCCAGCAGTGAAGCGAGGCACCACAGCAGCTGCGATTTTCAAAGCTTCGCCAGTGCGTGGGTTTTTGCCAGTGCGTGCAGCGCGAGCAGCAGCTTTGAACGTGCCGAAGCCGATCAATTGCACGTCGTCTTTTTTGGCCACAGCGTGTGTGATCACTTCGAGAATGGCATTGACAGCGCGGCCAGCGTCGGCCTTTGTCAATTCGGTGTGTGCTGCCACTGCTTCGATCAATTCAGTTTTGTTCATGTCATTTCCTTATTAAAACGGGTGCATTGTGCCAGTTTTGCTCAGTGTTTTCGCGGTTGTCGCAATTGCTTTGTGCAAACGATGCCTAGGAAATTCCCTGATCGTGCACCACTCTGAGACAAAGGCTACAAAAATGAATTCTGTTTAGTTACAAACTTGAACTTGGTGCCCCCGACATGCTTTGTATAGCAACATAACAAGCACACGCTGAAGATAGCAATAGAACCTTAATATCACCTCTTGATGATATTTCTTGGTTGTTGTTACTACTTGAAGCGTAGCCTCTACTGTTGCCCAACAAGCGTCTGAATCAGTTTTCAGAACTTTGTGTCTCGACTCCTGTGGGAACGATTACTCGTTTTTGACATGGATAGAGATGAAGAAGAAATCAACTGACTCACGGACGCTCAACGGTCTCGATAAACCCCAACGCTACTCAATACCTGGAGAGCGAGGGATGTTACTTTGGGTTCGCCCAGATTTAAAGAAGTATTGGGTGCTTCGATTTAGTCTTCATGGTCGTCGATATGACTACTCAATGGGGTCATTTCCAACTGTTACGCTTGCCGCAGCAAAGGAAAAGGCACTAAAGGCGAGAGCAATGATTATGGATGGAGTGAACCCCATCGAAGCGAGGACTCAAGCCTCCAAAGAGGCAAAACGCAAGGTTCAGCATTCCATCACATTTCGACGTTTTTCGGATGAATATATTGAGTCGATTTCACCAGAGTGGAGTGGTCCAAGGCAGTATGAGCGTTGGGTAAATTCAATAGCAACATACGCACTTCCGACCATTGGGCATATGACTCTGGAGGAAATCACTACAGACGACATAGTTGAAATTTTGACCCCAATCTGGATCACCAAGAATGAGACAGCATCCAAACTTCGTGCACGTCTGCAACGCATCTTTTCGGCGGCGATAACTCGGGGTTTAAGGACAAAAGCCAACCCCGCTGACCTAAAGAACCATTTAGAAAATATTCTTCCGTCCGTTCGTCGTGATGTAAAACATCACGAGGCTTTGCCGTATCAAGAGATGCCAGCGTTTATGAGTTACTTACGCCATAAGAGTTCAGTTGGCTCATTAGCGTTGCAATTCACGCTTCTTAATGTTTGTCGAACAGGAGAAACCTTGTATGCCAAACGAACAGAAATCGTGGATGACTTGTGGACCATTCCCAAATTTCGAATGAAGATGCGAAAGGAGCATCAAGTGCCGCTGTGCTCACGTTCATTAGAAATCCTTGAAGAGGCAAAACTGTTTGACCCAGACAGTGAATATTTGTTTTCAATCAGTGGTCAACCGCTTTCCAACATGACTATGTTGATGTTGTGCCGACGGTATAAGTCGGGGCTCACAACCCATGGAACTGCACGTGCGACCTTTAGAACTTGGGTGAGTGATGAAACTGAATTTAGTCCCGAACTTGCAGAAGCTGCGTTGGCTCATCAAGCGGGAGATGCGGTAGTTCTTGCCTACAACCGAGCAAAAATGGTTCAACGTCGACGCTTACTCATGAACCAATGGCAGGTTTTCTGCCTCGGTGAAACCTCGCAGAAAGACCTAGTCGAGACACAAAGTTCTGAAAACTGATTCAGACGCTTGTTGGGCAACAGTAGAGGCTACGCTTCAAGTAGTAACAACAACCAAGAAATATCATCAAGAGGTGATATTAAGGTTCTATTGCTATCTTCAGCGTGTGCTTGTTATGTTGCTATACAAAGCATGTCGGGGGCACCAGCTGCCTTATGTTTCAAGGCTTCCCGTGAGATATGTGAATTATTCCCACATTAATTACCACAGGCAAGCCGGAAGTTTGATTGCTCCGGCACAGATACAACACATACAAACAGCGTGTCCCACAGTGATACCAATGTGGCTGATACGCCAGATGGCTACATAACATCCCTTGACTGCTTCGACGCTGATACCAATGTGGAAGTCATCATTCATCAACACGCTGCTCCACGGCTCCTGACCGATTTCCAGCGTTGAGAACCCCATAGCATCACTCACTGGTATATCAATCAACTGTGGGAAGCACTCCCTGATGCCTTTGACAGTGGATACGGTGTCATTGGTGCTTGATATCAATGCTCCCATGGGCTGATGCCATAACTTAGATGCATCGATACCTGCCCCAATAAGTCATACCAACTTGGCTAGTGATGTGCGACAACACACATAGATAGCAAGTTAAGACTTAAGAAACTTGTCCAATATTGCTCCCACATAGGAATGGGGCAAGTTATGACCACCATTGGGCACCACGTGAACTGGGATACCAACCAACTCTCCGAACTTGGTCACATTGTCTGGATTGGCTTGCCAATCTTCAGAACCAACGTGCACCTCACAATGTCTTGGTGTTGGATAGGAACCTGCTTGAGCCAGTTCCATCAATCGTGTGGAGCGTGGCGGCAGGAAATTCATGGGCATGGCTTCATCGTTGTTGGCAAACTCACCAACTATGGGTGATAGCAACAAGACATTGCCTATGTATGGTTCTGCGAGTTGTGCCTGAGCGTGAAGGAATATGTAGGCACCAAAGCTGTTACAGATGACTCTGGCATCTTCATTCCAGAAGTTGTCCTTAAGGTCGTTGCAGACTGTATCTATTTGTTCTTGAGTGAATCTGGAACTACTTTTTAAATAATTGATCCGCCTCTGCAAGCAACGCATCGACAACATCATCAGGTAGTGGCTCCATCCCAAGTTGGTCGATATGAACACTCTCTGGATCTCTAAACGTTTCCCTAATCATGAAGGACGGTTGCACCACTACGTCAACATCTTTAACTAACTGCTCAACACGCACAACTCGTCCATTCATATTCGACCTCATTTATCAACACGTAGATATTTCATTGCTCTTGATGTGCCTACTTCAGTTGGGTTTATCTCAGCGAACAATGAGCCGTCATATCCGTTGCCAGTTAATCCACTTGATAGTCTTTTTCGTAACCAAACATAGGTCTCTGCTCTCAAAGAATCAATTACCTTCATTCCTTCGCTGTGTTCAAGCTTAATGTGTTTGGTGACTTCATCTGTTGTTACAAAGTGAGTTCTTTGATTCTTTGCAAAAGCTTGACTCTCCAAAACAATAAAAACCAATGCTTTCATTTCAAGAGTCGACAATTTCTTTTTCATCACCTTGCTTGCCTCAATTCATTTCTTTGTTGATGCACAACGCTATTTTTCTATTTCTTCTGGGTGTTTCTTTAGCCATTCAGCAGGGGGACTCCAAACTTTTGAAGTGCTCGTAGGCACGTTTAGGCTTGGATCATTGCAGCCATTTTCCTCATAGTAAGTAGCAATGTATGAAAGCGTATTAATCAAAAGATTCTCTGCTTGTTGAATTGCATCCAATAGTGAGCCACTAAACCTAGGTATTTGCATCCAAATTTGACCCACGTAGTCAAACTGTCCTGCTCAGCATTGAGCAGGAGGCACAGGAGTGATCAACGTGGCGTTATTAAGTGTGATCAGGCGGTGGCACCTGAGAGATGGAATGAGCATTCGGGAAATATCCCGACGAACGGGTTTATCGCGCAACACCGTGCGCAAGTACCTAACC
>NZ_PTQX01000002.1:0-793287 GCF_002943475.1 Limnohabitans sp. TS-CS-82
CCAACCGTTTAGGGATGGTTGATTTGGTGATCTTGGATGAGCTGGGGTATTTGCCGTTCAGCCAAGCTGGTGGGGCGTTGCTATTTCATTTGCTGAGTCGTTTGTACGAGCGCACCAGCGTGATCATCACGACGAACTTGAGCTTCTCGGAGTGGTCAGCGGTATTTGGTGACCCGAAGATGACGACAGCACTGTTGGACCGGTTAACGCATCACTGCCACATCGTTGAGACGGGAAACGAAAGCTACCGGTTCAGGAACAGTTCGACTCAAAGCAACAAGGAGGGAAAACAGAGAAAATCAAAACAGGAGCTCTAAAAAGCTTAAATCGGGTGGGTCAATATTCGATGCAAATCCTGGGTCAGATTTGGATGCAATTCAACAGACATCATCGTTACCGGAGCTGGTTTTGCGGCAAAGAGCTATGCCCCAATCGGCGTAACCTACTATCCCTATACCTTCCGGGATGTGGATCATTTGCTTAAATTTTTTAAGAGCGATGTCTACAAGGACCTGAATAAGGGTTATGCCGAGAAAACCGGCCACCAGATACTCGGCTCCATGTATTACGGCACGCGCCATACGACGGCCAACAAACTGATTACAAAGTGCGCCGACCTGAAGGGCTTGAAAATGCGTGTGCCCGATACCCCAGTTTACTTGGCCATGCCACGTGCCTGCGGTGCCAATGCGACGCCAATTCCCTTTGCAGAGGTATACCTTGCATTGCAAAACGGGACGGTAGAGGCGCAAGAGAACCCTCTTACCACCATCGAAGCAAAGAAGTTTTATGAAGTTCAGAAAAACATCATCCTCACTGGGCATATCGTTGAACACCTGAACATCGTGGTGGCAGGAAAGCTTTGGAAACAGCTGACCGATGCCGAGAAAAAGATCATGACCGACATCGCACAGGAGGCGTCGGAAAAAGCATCGGTCGACCTCGTGGCCCGCGAAAAACAAATGGTTGATTTCTTCAAGAAAAAAGGCTTGTCTGTGACTGACACAGATCGCAATGATTTCCGCGAGTCGGTACTCAAGAGTGTCAAATTTGAAGACTTCGGCTATCGCAAGGCCGACTGGGATCTCATCCAAAACATCAAATAAACGCGCCACTGTTGAGAACAAGTAGCCAGGGATCGGGTCAACCGTCCCTGACTCGCGCCCGCATTCTTTTATGAAGGTTTCCTGTATGGAACAAACACTCCCTCACGCCGCAGCCAGTGTCGAAGAGCTAGCCCACAGCTTTGATGAGGCCGACCACCATACCGCGGATTTGTCCGACTATCGTTTTGACGACTGGATTACGCTGGGTGTGTTCTGGATGATGGTGGTACTCGTCTTTCTCCAGTTCTTTACCCGTTACGCGCTCAACGACTCTCTGGCTTGGACCGAGGAGTTGGCCACCAACTGTCTGATTGCCCTTGTCTTTATCGGTGCGGCCACGTGTATCCGCAAGGACCGACATATCCAAGTTGATCTGCTGTATCGGTATCTACCGGTTTCAGTTTCTCGCGGATTGGCCACGTTGGTGGATCTGATTCGACTCGTGTTTCTTGCGTACCTGACTTATCTCGTATGGAAGTACATCGAGCTGGTCGGTGATGAACAAATGACCACCCTGAGATGGCCTAAAAACATCATCTATTGGCTGACCTTATTCGGTTTTTCAATGATGGTGATCCGCGCAGGGCAGATCACCTGGAGAAACGCAAAACTTGGTTTTTCAGCACTTGAGAAGCCCCAAGCTTACGACGGTTCAGAGGCATAACTCATGACAATACTTATTGGTTCTTTTCTTGGCTTGATGTTGATTGGGTTGCCAGTTGCCATGGCCATGGCGATCGCATCGCTCTTGTACATTTTGATCACCGGGTCTGTGCCGGATGTCATCGTGGCCCAGCGAATGATCGCAGGCGTTGAAAGCTTTCCACTTTTGGCTGTGCCGTTTTTCATACTTGCCGGTAATCTGATGAATATCGCCGGCATTACCGGACGCATTTACAAATTTGCAGTGGCCCTGGTTGGATGGATGAAGGGCGGTCTCGGGCAGGTCAATATTGTCGGATCAGTGATCTTCTCGGGCATGTCTGGCACCGCCATCGCAGATGCAGCTGGGCTTGGCACGATTGAAATCAAAGCGATGAAAGATCACGGGTACAGTCCAGAATTTGCAGTCGGCGTGACGGCTGCATCAGCCACGCTCGGTCCGATTTTCCCGCCATCGCTGCCTTTCGTGATTTACGGCATGATGGCCAACGTCTCAATCGGCGCGCTCTTTCTCGCTGGCGTGTTGCCGGGCGTGGTGATGATGCTATTTATGATGGCGACCGTGGCTTTTATTGCGCGCCGCAACAACTGGGGCGGCGACGTTCTGTTCTCATGGAAAGATTTGGGCAGCGCTGGGGTTGAAATTCTGGTCGTATTACTTTTCCCATTGTCGATTTGGCTTATGACATTGGTCGGTGTGTCGGTCAACTTTGCTGTGGGTGGCGCCATGGCCGCACTGCTGTTCGCTGACTGGTATTTCAAATTCTCTGCAGTGATGGCGCTGATGGCCCCAGTCATTCTGATCGGCGGCATGACCATGGGCTGGTTCACCCCCACTGAGGCTGCGATGGCGGCGGTTGTTTGGGCGCTGTTTCTAGGTCTGGTGCGCTATCGGTCGATGACCCTTAGCAGCTTGGCAAAGGCAACCTTCGACACGGTTGAAACCACTGCTAGTGTGTTGTTCATCGTGACCGCCGCATCAATATTTGCTTGGTTACTCACGACCAGCCAAGCAGCGCAAATACTGGCCGACTGGATCCTAAGCTTTACCCAAACCAAGTGGGTGTTTTTGATCTTGGCGAACCTGCTGATTCTGGTTGTCGGATGCTTCATTGATACGACTGCGGCC
Organism: Limnohabitans sp. TS-CS-82; assembly: GCF_002943475.1. Taxonomy (NCBI): domain Bacteria; kingdom Pseudomonadati; phylum Pseudomonadota; class Betaproteobacteria; order Burkholderiales; family Comamonadaceae; genus Limnohabitans; species Limnohabitans sp. TS-CS-82. The sequence continues at coordinate 2,899 of NZ_PTQX01000002.1, forward strand.
ATCACGATCTTGGTCCCAATTTTGTTGCCGATCGTTTTGAAGTTAGGCATTGATCCAATTCATTTTGGTTTGATCATGGTGCTGAACCTGATGATCGGATTGCTTCATCCTCCGCTCGGCATGGTGCTGTTCGTGTTGGCACGAATCTCCAAGCTTTCGGTCGAGAGAACCACGGTGGCGATCATGCCGTGGTTGATCCCCTTGTTTCTGTCGTTGATCGCAATTACCTACATACCTGAAATTTCATTGTGGTTGCCGCAAATGATGCAAACTGCGAAGTAGCATTCAGTAGCATTACCCTAAATCAAACGTAAAAAATCGTTGCCAGCATGCTTAATATGACAGTGATTTGTCAATTCATCAAGCAGCGCGGTCGTCATCTGCGGGTCACACTTAATCACGCTACGTGAATCACTATTGGATGTAATGCAACATGTGGCCGCTGAGAAGAAGTTGTTTGATTGAGCAGAATTCATACTCACCCCAGATGCCGATTGCCGCAGTCTCTGGTCAAAGCTCGTTTAAAAGTTTGGAATGAAGGCTAAGTATCAATTACACGTTTTATTACACGGCTCAGGAATTAATTGATAACGCATTGATTTATATGGGTAAATTTAGACGTATATACGTTGCAAATCCGTTTAGCCCAGTTCGACTCTGGGTCGCGCCTCCAAACAAAAAGCCGTTACTGCTTGCAGTAACGGCTTTTTTCTTGTTTAGCTAACTTGACGGAATACCTATTCAACGTCTCGGTTGAGGTAAGTATTCAAGCGGTAAAGGGCCGCAGCGAGCAGGTTAAAGAACAAGATAGACAGTGCAAAGTTGCGGTACCACTTGGTTTCATTGTTTGCTTTTTCTTGCGTTAACAAATCCATTGCATGATCCGTACGCGCATGGATGTCCGAACCTTGGTTGCAGATTTGATGCGTTGCATCGTATGGATGTGCTTTGCCATCGGCATTCTTTTCGCAATTGCTCAGCAGCTTGTCTGTGCTGAGGTGCAGTGCCTGCTCTTTGTTCAGCGTTTCAGTGAGGTTGGCTAAGTTTGCTTCGTAGCGCCAGTTGGCAATCCAATAGGCTGGCAGTAAGCTGCAAACAAAAAAGGTAAGGCCAATTTTTTGAATTCGTGTCAGCTTCATAGGTCGTAACCATCGACCAAAGCCAGTGCTCCTGTGGAGTTGTTCAGGCGGTGTTGCAGGATGGCTTGGTAGGCTTCGCTGTTGTACCAAGCTTCAGCAATTTCACGGCTCGGAAACTCCACCACCACGTTGCGTTCGCCTTGGGCTTGCCCTTCCAATTGAGTGGCATGGCCACCACGGACCAAATATTTGCCGCCAAATGCCGCAATGGTGTGCGGTACTTGTGCGGAATACACCCCATAAGCTTGCGGGTTGGTGACCGTGATTTGGCCGATCAAATATGCCTTACTCATACTTGGTGTTCTTACTTGTAGAAGGCTTCGACTTTGCCTTTGATTTTGATCAGCAGAGGTTTGCCTTTGCGGTCGAGCGTTTTGTTGGCGGGGACTTTGACCCAACCTTCAGACAGGCAATACTCTTCAACATCAAAGCGTTCTTTGTCGTTGAAACGGATGCCAATTTCATATTCAAACACCGCAGGCGCATAATGCGGGCTACGTGGGTCGATAGACAAATGATCGGGAAGGGCGGGGCGTTGTGTTGTTGCTTCAGTCATGTGTTGATTTTCCATGATTTAAGTGCTTGTTGACATAGATACGCTTTGTCATAGGTTTGCAAATAAAATTGAGCCACGTTATGCCTAAATATTTACTCATACTTTGCGCGATTGCTTGGTCTCCATTGGGTTGGGCAGGTTGGGTGTTCTTCACCAACAACAGCCATGGATCTAACGATTACTACTACGCACCGATAGAAGACAAAGGCAAGGTCAAGGTGTTGCGCACGTTCACGCAAATGCCGGTGGACGCCAAAGTGCCGTTCCACACGCCTAAAGCCGTGGTGAAGGTGACGTTGTACAACTATTCATCTGAGCAATCGACTTATGAGATCAACTGCCAAGAGCAATCGATTCAGTTGATGGAGCGCATCTTTTACCGCGACATGGTGGGTAAGGTGCCGTTCATCACGCATCAGACGAAAGATGCGTTTATTCAAGGTAGCAATTCAGAATTTGCCAAGCAGTTTATTAAGACGCCACTGCACTTTGACGACATTCGGCACTACCGCATGCACGAGGTCGCTTGTAAATAAAAAGGGGACCGCTCTCGGCGGTGAATTGGAGTCCACACGCGCCCTAAAACTTCGGGCTGGTGGCGAGAGCGGTCATAAACCTAAGCAACCTTGAGCCCTTTATATCGGCCCAAGGTGCCAAGGCTTTAGCGGTTTAGCCAATCAAATCGACACGACCGTCCAAGCTCATCACGCCGGTGATGACGCTCAGCTTGGGATGGCGCTTTTGCACTTGACGACGGAATTCGTTCAAGGCTTCAGCGTGTGATTCGGTTTCAATTTCTTTGTTGGCCACTTTGTCTTCGCCAAATGCCAGCTTGGCAGCGCCGCAATCGCGGTGGGTGATGCCGACCACGCGCTTGATGTGGTGCAAAGACACGGTGATGTCCAAGTTGTCCCAGTAGGCTTTGTGCCAAGCGGAGAACTTGGGGTGCACCGCGCCGATGGGGCCGCCAGCGATGACAAACTGGCTGTAGTTGTCACTCAGCTTTTCACGACCAATGCCTTGCAGCAGGCCCATGTATTGCCAGCTTAGGGTGGTGAAGCGTGGGTCAATGCAGTTGACCAACATGGCTTCGTAGTTGCCGCTGGCAGCTTGGGTTTGAAAGGGTGTCATGCCTATCAAACCGCCTGCCACTGTGGCAGCGCTGGCGGCCAAGAAGCCTCGGCGCGAGTGATTGCCGGCCAATTGAAGGGGTCCGCAGCAGGCGCAAGTAGGGGTCATGTGGCTCACAGTGGTGTCCTTGTTGTGTTTAAAAAAGAAAGTTAGCTTTTTGGTTTCGGCATCAAGCCGAAGATATTTAGCGATTTTGGTGATTTTTACAGAATCTGCTTTGATTTGACCCCCTGACTCTCCCCATCTAAGGGGGCGTCGATAATGATTGTTCACCATGTCTGAATCTTCTCCCTCCTCCTCATCTTTTCGTGTTCTGAGCCTCATCCCCCCGATGACGCAACTCAACACGCCTTATCCCTCGACGGCGTATTTGACGGGCTTTTTGCGTTCTCAAGGCGTGGATGCCGTGCAAGAAGATTTGGCTTTAGCTTTGGTGCTGGCCTTGTTCACGCCCGAGGGGTTAGCCCAGGTGCGTGGCTGCGCGCTTGCCAAACCCGAGGCCAAACGCACCGCTTGTGTGAACTACTTTTTGGACTATTTCGAGCGTTACCAATCTACCGTTGCTCCCACGATTGCGTTTTTGCAGGGGCGCGACTCGACCTTGAGCCATCGCATCGCAGGTCGGGGCTTCTTGCCTGAAGGCCCGCGCTTTGCCGCACTGGATGCTTATGACGACGAGGGCAGTGGTGACCCCCTGGCTTGGGCCTTCGGTGCTTTAGGTCAGCAAGACCGTGCACGCCATCTGGCCACTTTGTACTTGAACGATTTGGCGGATGTGCTGCGAGATGCCGTCGACAGCCGTTTTGAATTTGTGCGCTATGCCGAACAGCTGGCAGGTAGCCAAGCCACGTTTGAGCCATTGGCACAAGCCTTAGCGGCGGCACCTACCTTGGTCGATGACACGCTAGAAGCGCTGACCTTAGAGGTGATTGCCAAACACCAGCCGCAGTTGGTGTTGTTGTCTGTGCCGTTTCCAGGTGCGGTGTATGCCGCGTTTCGCATGGCGCAGACCATCAAAACGCATCATCCGCAGATCCGCATTAGTTTGGGCGGAGGCTTTGTGAACACCGAGTTGCGTGAGCTCACCGAACCCCGCGTGTTTGACTATGTGGATTTCATCAGCCTAGACGCAGGTGAGAGACCTTTGTTGGCTTTGCTAGAGCATTTGCAAGGCAAACGCAGTGTGCAGCGCTTGGTGCGTACCTTTGTGCGCAACGATGCAGGCGCGGTGCAACTGATGAACTGGGCCGAGCCCGATGTGCCGTTTGAAGACGTGGGCACACCTACATGGGATGGTTTGCCGCTAGACCGCTATTTGTCGTTGCTCGACATGCTCAACCCCATGCACCGTTTGTGGAGTGATGGCCGTTGGAACAAGTTGACGGTGGCGCATGGCTGCTATTGGAAGAAATGCAGTTTTTGCGATGTGAGCTTGGACTACATATCTCGTTACGAAACCGCCTCAGCCATTACGCTGGTTGACCGCATTGAACAAATCGTGGCTGAGACAGGGCAGACGGGCTTTCACTTTGTTGATGAGGCTGCACCTCCTAAAGCATTGAAAGCCTTGGCTGAAGAACTGTTGCGTCGCAAGGTGCACATTTCTTGGTGGGGCAATATTCGGTTTGAGAAAACCTTCACGCCCGAGTTGGCCGAGCTGCTCACTGAGAGCGGTTGCATTGCCATGTCGGGGGGCTTAGAGGTTGCCTCAGACAGGCTCTTGAGCTTGATGAAAAAAGGCGTGTCAGTCGAGCAAGTGGCGCAAGTCACCAAAGGTTTTTCAGAGGCTGGTATTTTGGTTCACGCCTACCTGATGTATGGCTTTCCAACTCAGACCTTGCAAGACACGGTCGATGCATTGGAGTACGTGCGCCAGTTATTTGAGAACGGTTGCATTCAAAGCGGTTTCTTCCATCGCTTTGCCTGCACGGTGCATTCACCTGTAGGCAAGAACCCCGCTGACTATGGCGTGCAAGTAGTCCCTTTACCTGAGGTGAGCTTTGCCAAAAACGACATTGCTTTCATCGACCCGACAGGGACCGATCATGACACCTTGGGTCGCGGTTTGAAGAAGGCCATTTACAACTACATGCATGGCGTGGGATTGGAGGAGGACGTGCGGCAATGGTTTGAATTACCCAAAGGCCAGTGCCCCAAAAGCACGGTGCCTCGCCACAAGATTGCTAAGGCGCTTGGTTATTGAAAAATTCTTCGTGCCTCGCTCGAAAACCTGTGAATTTGCGATTAGAATAACGGCTTCGGAATTAATCACTCCATGCGGGAATAGCTCAGTTGGTAGAGCGCAACCTTGCCAAGGTTGAGGTCGCGAGTTCGAGCCTCGTTTCCCGCTCCATATTTAAAAGCCCTCAGATGAAAATTTGAGGGCTTTTTCTATTCTGGCTTTACTTCTTAGGTAACGTGCCGCCACTCTTCACGCATTCATCTACAGTTTTGAATTCTGTGAATTTTTTGGTGCGTTCGTAGCTGGGGCTCTTTGGGTCGTGGCAAATGCCTGAGTCAGATTTTTTCACGACGGGTTCTGCTGCAGCGGTTTGACCTGCAGCAGGGCGACCACCGCTTTTGACGCATTCGTCCATCGATGCGAAGCCTGTGAATTTCTTGGTGTTACCGAAAGAGGGGCTGGTTTTGTCGTGGCAAATGCCTGCATCCGACTTCTTAACCACAGGGTCTGCGGCGTGAGCCATGTTCAGTCCCAAGCCAAGCAGGACAGCCAGCAAGAAATGGTGTGCAGTGCGTTGTGTCATGAGCGGTTTCCTTAATAGGTCTTGTACTTTGATGTTTTAAGCGACGCTTAAAAATTTACATCGTCAATATAGACGAAAAAATATCAGAAATCAGTCATGACTTGCCCGAGTCTCAGAGGCCGCTGGCGTAAAATCTGTCTACACAACGACACTGCCCGAGTGGTGAAATTGGTAGACACAAGAGACTTAAAATCTCTCGCTTCCGTAAGGGGCGTGCCGGTTCGATTCCGGCCTCGGGCACCACTGAATAAGCACAAGGAAGGAGTTTCGTCATGGCACGCTACAACGCCGCGTATGAAATCCATGTGCATGGGCTGGTTCCTCTACAAGCCGAAGTCGGCTTAGAACAATTGCAAGACGCTTTGCGCCCTTTGTGGCAATACGCAGGCGCCTCATCCCTCGAAGACGGTGCGACCAGCTCATACCCTGAAGAGCCAGGCATTCGTTTTAACCCCGAAGAACGCACATTGCAAATGTGCTGGACTGTGTCCGGTGACGATGACTTCCGTCAAAGCGTGGATGAGATGTGCATGAACTTGAACGAGCTCACAGCGGCTGGTGCACCGATCGAAGTCACGTTTTACGACAACGACTTTGACGAAGAAGACGAAACCCGCGGACAAGACTCACGCGATGACTTTGTGATGCTGTTTGTAGGTCCCACTCCCGCCGACATCATGCAAGCGCAACGCGACATGTTGGTCAATGACGTGATTCACCTGATGGAGCGCCACTTCGATGGCGCTGAGTTGGGCGGTGTGGTCAACGAAATCGACAAGCTGTTCTCAGAGCGTTTCGACAACCTCGTGAACTCCCTAGATTTGGGCCGTCCACCGCGAGGCCCCAATGGCGGCCACGGTGGTGGCGGTCATGGTGGGCGCAAGCCTCGCCACTTGCACTGATGCTCCAGACATAAAAAAACCGCGCTCAGCGCGGTTTTTTTCATTAGGGCAATGAAACTCAGTTGGACTTGATACCAATGCCTTTGAACTCACCCGTGGCAATGCGCTTTTCCCACTCGGCTGGGCCGGTGATATGTGCGCTGGTACCGCCTGAGTCCACAGCCACCGTCACGGGCATGTCGACCACGTCGAATTCGTAAATGGCTTCCATGCCGAGGTCGGCAAAGCCCACCACTTTGGCGTGCTTGATGGCTTTAGACACGAGGTAAGCCGCGCCGCCTACCGCCATGAGGTAAGCCGACTTGTGCTTCTTGATCGCTTCAATGGCTGTTGGGCCGCGTTCAGCTTTGCCCACCATCGAGATCAAGCCAGTTTGCGACAGCATCATCTCGGTGAACTTGTCCATGCGTGTGGCGGTGGTGGGGCCTGCAGGGCCCACCACTTCGTCGCCCACTGGGTCAACGGGGCCCACGTAGTAAATCACGCGGTTGGTAAAGTCCACTGGCAACTTCTCGCCTTTGGCCAGCATGTCTTGAATGCGCTTGTGTGCGGCATCGCGGCCAGTGAGCATCTTCCCGTTGAGCAAAATGGTTTGGCCTGGCTTCCAGCTCGCCACTTCTTCTTTGGTGAGGGTATTGAGGTCCACACGTTTGCTTTTTTCTGTGTCGGGTGTCCAGTTGACGTTGGGCCACAGATCCAGCGAAGGGGCTTCCAAATACACAGGGCCAGAGCCGTCCATCACAAAGTGGGCGTGGCGTGTGGCAGCGCAGTTGGGGATCATCGCAATCGGCTTGCTGGCCGCGTGCGTGGGGTACATCTTGATCTTCACATCAAGCACGGTGGTCAAGCCGCCCAAGCCTTGTGCGCCAATGCCCAACGCGTTGACCTTGTGGTACAGCTCCAAACGCAGTTCTTCGACTTGAGTGAGCTTCTCGCCCTTGCTGGATTTCTCCAGCAACTGGTACATATCGAGGTCGTCCATCAAGCTTTCTTTGGCCATCAGCACGGCTTTTTCAGCGGTGCCGCCAATGCCGATGCCGAGCATGCCAGGAGGGCACCAGCCTGCGCCCATGGTGGGTACAGTTTTAAGCACCCAGTCCACCACGTTGTCGCTTGGGTTGAGCATATACATCTTGGATTTGTTTTCGCTGCCGCCGCCTTTAGCCGCCACGGTCACGTCCACCTTATCGCCCGCCACGATTTGCGTGAAGATCACTGCAGGGGTGTTGTCTTTGGTGTTTTTGCGGGCGAACTGTGGGTCATCGACCACAGATGCACGCAGCATGTTGTCTGGGTGGTTGTAGCCACGGCGCACGCCTTCGTTGATGGCGTCTTCTAAGCTGCCAGTGAAGCCTTCCCAGCGCACATCCATACCGATTTTCAAGAACACGTTCACGATGCCGGTGTCTTGGCAAATTGGTCGGTGGCCCAAGGCGCTCATCTTGCTGTTGGTTAAGATCTGCGCGATGGCGTCTTTGGCTGCAGGGCTCTGCTCGCGTTCGTAGGCGCTGGCCAAGTGCGAAATGAAGTCAGCAGGGTGGTAGTAGCTGATGTATTGCAGAGCGGCAGCGACCGATTCAATCAGGTCGTTTTGGCGGATCGTGGTCATGGATGAAGTCCTGAAAAAGGCCAGAGGTAAAAACAGCGACTGAGTTTACTCAAAGCCGCTGTCGGAATGCTTTCAGCGTGGGCTTACTTGATGGTCAGCACCCAAGCGGCCAGTTTTTTGGCGTCGGCATCGTTCACTTGGGTGTTGGCTGGCATGGGCACGGGGCCCCATGCACCAGCGCCACCTTTTTGAATTTTGATGGCGAGTTTGTCAGCCGCTGTTTTGTCGTTGGCGTATTTGGCTGCCACGTCTTTGAACGCTGGGCCCACCAGTTTTTTGTCTGTGGCGTGGCAGGCCATGCAGTTTTTAGAGGTGGCCAAGGCCAAGTCTGCCCACGCGGGCGTACACAACGCAATGGCGGCAAATGTTGCGAGTTTTAAGAGTAACTTGTGCATGGCAATACCTCGTCAAAGTTGGTGAAGTGCCTGACCAGTTTAGCGTGCGTGTTGGCTGTACTTATTTTTATGCATATGCCCCGCGGTATGCACTTGTGAGACATGTGGCTGTTTGGCTGTGGGCCATAATCTGCAGACTTTTTAGCTGTTTTACTGACCGGAGCCCACACATGCCTGCTTATCGTTCCAAGACATCCACCGCTGGCCGCAACATGGCGGGTGCCCGCTCTTTGTGGCGCGCCACAGGCATGAAGGATGACGATTTCCAAAAGCCCATCATCGCCATTGCCAACTCGTTCACGCAGTTTGTGCCAGGCCATGTGCATTTGAAAGACTTGGGTCAACTGGTCGCACGCGAAATTGAAGCAGCAGGCGGTGTGGCCAAAGAGTTCAACACCATCGCTGTAGACGACGGCATTGCCATGGGCCACGACGGTATGTTGTATTCGTTGCCCAGCCGAGACATCATTGCGGATTCTGTGGAATACATGGTCAACGCGCATTGCGCAGACGCCATTGTGTGTATCTCCAACTGTGACAAGATCACCCCCGGAATGTTGATGGCTGCCATGCGTCTGAACATCCCCGTCATCTTTGTATCGGGCGGCCCGATGGAAGCGGGCAAGGTGCGTTTGGCCAATCCGCAAACGCAAGTCATGGAATTTAAAAAGCTCGACTTGATCGATGCGATGGTGATGGCGGCAGACGACAAAGTGTCGGACGCTGACTTGGCCGAAGTTGAACGCTCCGCTTGCCCGACCTGCGGTTCATGCTCTGGCATGTTCACCGCCAACTCCATGAACTGCTTGGCTGAAGCTTTGGGCTTGGCCTTGCCTGGTAACGGCACTGTGGTTGCCACGCACGCGGACCGCGAGCAATTGTTCAAGCAAGCTGGTCGCACGATCGTGGAGCTGTGCAAACGCTATTACGAGCAAGAAGACGCCTCTGTGTTGCCACGTTCTATGGGCTTCAAAGCGTTTGAAAACGCGATTGCGCTGGACATCGCCATGGGCGGCTCGACCAACACCATCCTGCACATTTTGGCGATTGCCCAAGAAGCGGAAATTGAATTCACCATGGCCGACATCGACCGCATGTCGAAAATCGTGCCTCAGTTGTGCAAGGTCGCACCCAACACCAACAAGTACCACATTGAAGACGTGCACCGCGCAGGCGGCATCATGGGCATCTTGGGCGAGCTGGATCGCGCAGGCAAGCTGCACACCGATGTGGGCACCGTACTGGGCAAGACCATGAAGGAGGTGCTCGACGAATGGGACATTGCACGCAACCCAAGTGACGCTGTGAAAAAGTTTTACATGGCTGGTCCCGCTGGTATCCCCACACAAGTGGCCTTCAGCCAAAACACCCGCTGGCCTAGTTTGGATACCGATCGCGTCGAGGGGTGCATTCGCGCCGTCGATCACGCCTTCAGCCAACAAGGTGGCTTGGCGGTGTTGACCGGCAACATCGCGTTGGATGGTTGTGTGGTCAAGACCGCAGGCGTGGACGACAGCTTGCTGGTGTTTGAAGGCCCCGCCCACGTGGTCGAGTCACAAGACGAAGCCGTGGAACACATCTTGAACGATCAGGTCAAAGCCGGTGACATCGTCGTGGTGCGCTACGAAGGCCCCAAGGGTGGTCCTGGCATGCAAGAAATGCTGTACCCCACCAGCTACATCAAGTCCAAAGGTTTGGGCAAGGCCTGCGCTTTGTTGACCGATGGTCGCTTCTCGGGTGGCACCTCTGGCTTGTCGATTGGCCACTGCTCGCCCGAAGCAGCAGCAGGTGGCACGATTGGCCTGGTCAAGAACGGCGACCGCATTCGCATTGACATTCCTAACCGCAGCATCAACGTGTTGGTGAGCGATGACGAGTTGGCCAAGCGCCGCGTTGAGCAAGACAAACTGGGCTGGAAGCCTGTGTTGCCACGTCCACGCAAAATTTCGGCTGCGCTCAAAGCCTATGCCTTGTTGGCCACTTCGGCGGACAAAGGTGCGGTGCGCGATTTGTCGCTGCTCGACTAAGTCACAGGGCAAACACGCATGCTGATTCACCCGCAAATTGACCCCGTCGCCATCGCGCTGGGGCCCATCGCCATTCATTGGTACGGCCTGACTTACTTGGCTGCGTTTGCATTGTTTGTGGGCTTGGGTCACTTACGATTGAAGCACGAACCCTATGCCGCACAAGTGGTGTTGGGTTCGTGGTCGAAGCAAGACGTCGAAGACATTTTGTTTTACGGTGTCATGGGTGTGGTCTTGGGCGGGCGCATTGGTTACTGCGTGTTTTACAACCCCAGCTACTACGTTGAGCATCCCCTTGAAGTGTTTGCTGTGTGGCAAGGCGGCATGAGTTTTCATGGCGGCATGTTGGGGGTGTTTGTGGCGACAGCGGTGTTTGCATGGCAGCGTCACCGCCCATGGCTGTGGGTGACCGATTTCATTGCGCCTTGTGTTCCAACTGGCTTGGCAGCAGGTCGTGTGGGTAACTTCATCAATGGCGAGTTGTGGGGCAGGGCGGCTGACCCAACGCTAGCTTGGGCTATGGTGTTTCCGCAAAGTGGTAGCCTGATTCCTCGCCATCCTTCGCAGATTTACCAATTCTTGGGCGAAGGCATTGTGTTGTTCATTGTGTTGTGGCTTTATGCGCGCAAGCCACGCGCCATTGGCGCAGTGTCTGGTGTGTTCATGATTGGCTATGGCAGCTTGCGCTTCATGGCTGAATACTTCCGTGAGCCCGATGCGCATCTGGGCTTGTTGGCCTTGGGCATGAGCATGGGCCAGTGGCTGTGCGTGCCCATGGTGTTGGTGGGCCTGGCCTTGTGGCTGCGCGCTGCTCGCCATCCAATACCTGCTTAATTTTTTGTATTAAGGGTTAGCCCCTTGAGGGAAAGTCCCTGCGCATCAGGGCTTATTTGTTTGGTTTTGGCTCTCATAATTACACGTAATTACAAAGCCATCGAAAGACACCCTTACCTTTATGCGCGCGCTTCCCAGCTCTTTGCACGACGATGTGGCTACACAGCTGCGCAACTACATCTTTGATGGTCAGTTGCGGCCTGGCAGCTTCATCGACGAAGTGACCTTGTGCGAGCTGTGGTCCATCTCTCGCACGCCGCTTCGCGAAGCACTCAAGGTGCTCACGGCCGAAGGCTTGGTGCGACACGAACCCCGCCGCGGTTGCTTTGTGAATGAAGTCACAGAGCAAGACTTGGATGACATCTTTCCCGTCATCGCCATGCTCGAAGGCCGTTGCGCATTCGATGCCACACAACGCGCCACGCCCGCTGATGTGCAAGCGCTAGAGGTTTGGCACCAACGCCTCAAACAGCACGCTGAGGCAGGGCGTATCAACGATTACTACGAAGCCAACTTCGCCATTCACGAAGCCATCATTCAATTGGCCAACAACAAATGGCTGGCGCAAACCATTGCTGATTTGCGCAAAATTTTGAAGCTCGCACGCTTGCAGCAGTTGCATGCGCCCGGGCGTTTGAAGCAAAGTTTGAAAGAACACTTGGCGGTTTTCGATGCACTCAAAGCGGGGAATGCCGCAGGGGCTGATGCAGCCATGCGTGATCATTTGCTGAAGCAACGTGAGGCCTTGCGTGAGCTGGCCTCGACCCAACGCAGTGTGTTGACGGCTTAAACCGAGAAAGAGGAATTGGATGAACGCGACAACTTGGCTCAGCAGCAAACTCAATTTGCTACGTAACTCGGCGCCTGCTGCTGCCGAAGCCTCCAAGCCAGAAGACCGCTCTACGCGCGAACGTTTGGATGCCACCTTGCGCCAAAAGAAAGAGGCCTTGTCCCCTCGCACTTTGCGTCGCACCCTCACGCTCTTACAAGCTGTGGTTGACCCACGTGTCAGCGAAGTCGAGGGCGGTCGCCGCGCCAAAGCCTTGGCCGATTGGTATGCCAAAGCCGAGCCCGCGGAGCGACAAGATTTGTGGCTGCTCATCAGCGAACAGTTCGGTCCTGATGCCGTCAAGGTGCGCGCCGCGCGCGATGACTACGACGCTGCTCTGGGCACCGTGGATGAAGGGCCTGCTGAAATTCGCCTGCGCCGTGCCTTGGTGTCACCGCGTACACGCTTGCTGCAACGCTTTGCGGCTTCTGCGGGCGGCATGCGTTTCTTGGTGGATTTGCGCGCTGAGTTGTTGCCTCACCTCAAAGGCAATAAGCGTTTGCAAGCTTTGGACGCCGAGCTGGAAAACCTGTTCTCAACTTGGTTTGATGTGGCATTCCTTGAGTTGCGCAGCATCAGCTGGGACTCGCCTGCTTCCTTGATTGAAAAGCTCATCAAGTACGAAGCTGTGCACGACATTCGCAGCTGGGCCGATTTGAAAAATCGCCTAGACAGTGACCGCCGCTGTTACGGTTTCTTTCACCCTAGCTTGCCCAATGAGCCTCTGATTTTTGTGGAAGTCGCATTGTTGAACGAGATGGCTAACAACATCATGCCGCTGCTGGATGAATCAGCTGCGCCAGAGGATTTGCAAAAATCGACGGTGGCGATTTTTTATTCCATCAGCAACACACAAGGTGGTTTGAAAGGCGTGAGCTTTGGCGATTCACTCATCAAGCGTGTGGTGGAAACACTCAAAGAAGAATTTCCTAAGCTCAAAACGTTTGCCACCTTGTCGCCCATTCCAGGCTTGCGTCCTTGGTTGTCAAAAAATGCTGCAGAGTTACTAGGCCAACTCAATGAGAAAGAGCTGTCTGCTTTGGGGCGTGAAATCAGTTTTGAGCCTCCCACCGCCAGCCATGTGTTGGCCGCGATTGAACAACCCCAAGTCTTAGAAGCCTTGTCTGTCAAATCGCCATTGCGGCAGTTCCTCACACGTGCAGGTACGCATTATTTGGGTCAGGCCAAACAAGGCGAGCAAGTGCTTGACCCTGTGGCGCGTTTCCATTTGGGCAATGGCGCTCGCATTGAGCGCATCAATTGGTTTGCTGACCCATCGACCAAAGGCATCAAACAATCGCACGGCTTGATGGTCAACTACCTCTATGACCTCAAGCGTTTAGACAAACACCGCCAACTGCTGGAAAAAGGCATTGCCCCAGCCTCAGGCGATGTAGAAGACATGTATTTCAAGTGAGCTAGTTCAATAAAACCATCAGGAGACACGTATGAAAAATTTCAAAACAACATCCAACCGTCGACAGTGGCTAGCGCTGACTGCTGCTGCATGTGCTGCATTCAGCTTTGGTGCGCAAGCACAGAGCACATGGCCCACCAAACCCGTGACGCTGGTTGTCCCATTTCCAGCAGGCGGTGGTACAGACACATTCGCACGTCCTTTCTCTGCACAGTTTTCCAAGCAAAGCGGCAAGACATTGGTCATTGACAACCGTGGTGGTGCGGGTGGCAACTTAGGCGCAGGCGTTGCAGCCAAAGCTGCGCCCGATGGCTACACCTTTTTCATGGGCGCGGTGCATCACTCAATCGCACCCGCGATGTATCCCAAGCTCGACTACGATTTAGAGCGTGACTTTGTGCCTCTCGCTATGGTGGCCAGCGTGCCACACGTGCTGGTGGTCAACCCCAAGAATGTGCCGGGTGACTTCAAAGCCTTCATGCAAATGGTGCGCAACAACCCAGGCAAGTTCAACTACGGTTCGGCAGGCGGCGGCACCTCGCACCATTTGGCGGGTGAGTTGTTCAAGCTGCAAAGCAAAACTTTCATCACGCACATTCCTTACCGTGGTGCAGGCCCAGCTTTGCAAGACCTGATTGCGGGCAACGTGGACATGATGTTCGACGGTTTGGGATCTTCGGCTCAGCACATCAAAGGCGGTCGCATCAAAGCCTTGATGGTGTCTGGCAACAAACGCAACCCCTCGTTCCCCGATGTGCCCTGCGCAGCTGAACTGGGCATGCCCGACTACAACGTGACCACTTGGTATGGCCTATGGGCGCCCAAAGGTACACCGGCCGATGTGCAAGCCCGCATCATCGAAGAAGTGCGCAAAGCCGCAGTTTCAGACGACATCAAAACCAGCTGGGCGAACAGTGGTGCCGAGTTTCCAAACGTGACGGGCACTCAGTTTGGTAGCTTTGTCACAGGCGAAATTAAAAAATGGGCTGCTGTGGTGAAAGCCTCTGGCGCCAAACTCGATTAACTGAAGACAGACGATGAATCACAACCTGTATGCGGCTTTGCGTGCCGCGTTTCCAAAAGACTTGAAAGTAACTGCTATCGAAACAGACGATGGCTTGCACTACAGCTGGTCTGATCTTGAGCGTGCCAGCGCGATGATGGCCAATCTGCTTGACTCGCTTCACATTCCCAAAGGCTCACGCGTGGCGGTGCAAGTGGAGAAATCGGTCGAAGCCGTCATGCTGTACCTTGCCACCTTGCGTGCAGGCTATGTGTTTTTGCCTTTGAACACGGCGTACCAAAGTGCTGAGATTGAATATTTCATTGGCAACGCCGAACCCGCCGTGGTGGTGTGCAGCAGCAAGAACTTTGGCTGGGTCAGCAAAATTGCCTTCAAGGCGGGCACGCAAAACGTGTTCACCTTGGACGACAACCGCACAGGCAGCTTGTTAGAGCGCGCTGCGCATTGCCCAGACCAACACCAAGTGGTGCAAAACAAAGCCGATGACTTGGCTGCCATTTTGTACACCAGTGGCACGACAGGTCGCAGCAAAGGCGCCATGCTCTCGCACGGCAACATGCTGAGCAACGCACAAACCTTGAAAAGCTACTGGGGCTGGAAGCCCGGTGATGTGCTGATTCACGCCTTGCCCATCTTCCATGTGCACGGTTTGTTTGTGGCCATCCACGGTGCTTTGCTCAACGGCAGCAAGATGATTTGGATGTCCAAGTTCGATCCCAAACTCGTCATCGCCAAAATGCCCGAAGCCACCGTGTTCATGGGCGTGCCCACGCTTTACGTACGCATGTTGGCTGAGCCAAGCCTCACCAAAGCGCAAGCATCGAAGATGCGTTTGTTTGTCGCAGGTTCTGCGCCATTGCTATTGGAGACTTTCAACGAGTGGAAAGACCGTGTAGGCCAGCCGATTCTTGAGCGCTACGGCATGAGCGAAACCGTCATGCTCACCTCCAACCCTTATGCCGCTGATGCGCGCTACCCCGGCCAAACAGAACGCCGTGGCGGTACCGTAGGCTTTCCGCTTCCCGGCGTGTCCTTGCGTGTGCAAGACGACCAAGGCCATGCCTTACCCGTGGGTGAAATTGGCGGCATTCAAGTCAAAGGCCCCAACGTGTTTGGTGGCTACTGGCGCATGCCCGAGAAAACCAAAGAAGAGTTCACCGCCGACGGTTATTTCAAAACCGGTGATGTGGGCAAAGTAGATGAGCGTGGCTACGTGGTGATCGTGGGGCGCAGCAAAGACCTCATCATCAGCGGCGGCTACAACGTCTATCCCGCAGAGATTGAGGGCTACATCAACGACATGCCCGGCGTGGCTGAAAGCGCGTTGATTGGCGTGCCGCATCCTGACTTTGGTGAAGTGGGGGTCGCGGTGGTCATTGCCAAGCCCGGCGCCAAGGTGGATGCAGACGCGGTGGTTGCCGCACTCAAGTCACAACTGGCGAACTTCAAAATTCCCAAGAAGTGTTTTGTGGTGGCAGAGCTGCCACGCAACACCATGGGTAAAGTGCAAAAGAATTTGCTGCGCGATCAGTACAAAGGCTTGTTTTAATTTGCCTACCCACACTCGGATGCTGATGGGGCTGTGAGGCAGCCGCCGCACAGCCCTGTCAGCATCAGCGATAGAAAAACAGAAGCACAAACAAAAAAGCCACTCCCAAAAAGAGTGGCTTTTTAATTGAAGCAGAAAAACTTAGCCAGCCAAAGCCGCCGAGTTCACCCGTTGCGTGATGTGTGCCAAAGCCTCATCCACTTGGTCAATCAAGATCAAGCACAAATCGCCTTTTTGCAAGCGCTCCATCGCACGGTCAATCGCCAAAAACTCACCGTGAATTTCGTCGATATGTGTCGTGCGCTTCGCGCCGTCCAAACCTTGACGCAAGAGCTTCAACACCTCGCCGTCCACACGGCCGCGTTGGCATGCGTCTTGGTACAACACCACATCGTCAAACGCTTCACCAATCAGGCGCGTCTGCTCACGGATGTCTTCGTCACGACGGTCACCCGCACCGCTGATCACCACGCTGCGGCGTTGCGCGGGCAGGTTGGTCACGGCTTGCACAAGTGCCTTGATGGCATCTGGGTTGTGGCCGTAATCGGCAATCACGGTGGCGCCTTTGTAGTCGAACACGTTGAAGCGTCCGGGCACCGCATTGCTGTCGCTTACAAATGTGGCCAAGCCTTTGCAGATGGTTTGCCAAGGCACGCCTACTGCCCATGCCGCGCCGATGGAGGCCATCGCGTTTTCAATTTGGAAGCTGATCGCGCCACCGCGTGTGACAGGAATTTCCGACAAAGGAATGCGCACCGAGTGGCTGCCTTGCATGGCCACGATTTGGTCGTCTTCCACAAACAACACGCGCTTGCCTTGCGCACGGTGCGTGGCAATGACGGGGTGGTGTGAATCCAAACCAAAGAAGGTCACTTGGCCTGGGCACTTGTTGGCCATGGCCGCCACGATGGGGTCGGTGGCGTTGAGCACCGCTGTGCCGGATTCGGCCACGTTTTGCACGATGACGCGCTTCAACACCGCTAAGTCTTCGACGGTGGTGATGTAGTTGAGTCCTAAGTGGTCGCCCATGCCGATGTTGGTCACCACCGCCACTTGGCAGCGGTCAAAGGCCAAGCCTTCGCGCAACATGCCGCCACGTGCGGTTTCGAGCACGGCTGCATCCACATCGGGGTGTGCCAACACGTTGCGACCGCTGCGTGGGCCGCTGCAGTCGCCGCTGTCGGTTTGACGGCCGTTCACATACACACCATCGGTGTTGGTCATGCCCACGCGCAACCCGTTGGCGCGCAGCAGGTGAGAGGTCAAACGCACGGTGGTGGTTTTTCCATTCGTGCCGGTGACAGCAATCACAGGAATACGGCCATCGCCGCCATCGGGGAACATGGTGGCCATCACGGCTTCGCCCACGTCACGGCCTTTGCCGAACGAAGGGCTCAGGTGCATGCGCAAGCCGGGGGCAGCATTGACTTCCACCACGCCACCGCTTTGTTCTTCCAGGGGGCGCAAGACAGATTCGCACACCACGTCCACGCCACAAATGTCGAGACCGACCATTTGTGCGGCCGCAATGGCACGCAAGGCGACTTCTGGGTGAACGTCATCGGTCACGTCGGTGGCGGTACCGCCTGTGGAGAGGTTGGCGTTGTTGCGCAGAATCACACGTGCGCCTTTGGCGGGCACGGAGGTCGCTTCGTAGCCTTGTTCTTTGAGGCGTGCAATCGCGATGTCGTCAAAGCGAATTTTGGTCAGCGAGGTGGCATGGCCTTCACCACGACGCGGGTCCGCGTTGACGATGTCCACCAACTCACGCACGGTGTTTTTGCCGTTACCAATCACCAGCGGAGGTTCGCGTCGGGCGGCGGCCACGAGTTTGTTGCCCACCACCAGCAAGCGGTAATCGCTGCCGGGCAAGAAGCGCTCAACCAGCACCTCTTCTCGGCAAGCGCGTGCAGCCACATAAGCGGCTTTGACGCCTTCTTCGGTGGTCACGTTGACAGAGATGCCTTTGCCTTGGTTGCCGTCGCGTGGCTTGATGACCACGGGCAAGCCGATTTCTTGGGCAGCAGCCCAAGCATCGTCGGGGCTAATCACAGGGCGGCCCAAAGGCACAGGCACACCGGCCGCATGAAGCAACTTCTTGGTGAGTTCTTTGTCTTGTGCGATGGACTCAGCAATCGCGCTGGTGGAGTCAATCTCGGCCGCTTGAATGCGTCGCTGCTTGCTTCCCCAACCCAATTGCACCAAGCTGCCTTCGGTCAAGCGACGGTAGGGAATGCCACGCGCAATGGCCGCGTTGACGATAGAGCCTGTGGATGGGCCCAAGCGAATGTCTTCGTCGAGTTCACGCAGTTGGTGAATGGCGGCGTCGACATCGAAGCTGGTGTTGTTCAGTGCGGCAAGACACAGCTCGTGAGCGAGTTTGATGGCCATGATGCCCACTTGCTCTTCGGTGTATTCCACGGCCACTTGGAACAAACCGTGGTCTGTGGTGGCTGTGGTGCGGCTGAAGGTGACGGGGCAGCCCGCCTCAATTTGTAAATGCAAGGTGGCTGCTTCGAGGGCGTGCGCCATGCTGAGTTTGACCTTGTGGTCGGTGGGTTGCAGGTTGCCGACGCCTGGGAACAAGTTGCGCAAGCGATTTTCGAAATCTGGGTGTTGGCTCAGGTCGATTTCATTCGCATCGCAAGTGGCCATGGCTTCCACGGCAGTGTGACGGGTCCAGAGGTTAGGGCCGCGCAGAGCGCGGATACGAGAGACTTCCATTAGCCATTCATCCTTGCAACGTCTTTGGCAACGTGTTGGTTTTGTTGTCCGAAATTTTTCAAGCCAGCGCGAATCAGCAATGGTGCAATGTCCAGTGCCCAAGCGGCAGCCACAGCGGCCAGCAGTGTCGAAATTTGCAAACCATCTTTGAGCAAGCGTGCAATCAATTCGAGGTCTAGGTGGAACAGCTGTGTTTCTTGGTCGCCGCGTGCCAACGTGACGTGGCCGTCTTTGCAGAACACAGCACGTCCGCCGTTTTGCAAATGGGCCATCAGGGTGGTGTTGTCTTGGGCTTTGGCGTAGTACACCACTTCACCATCGCTCAACTCAGCCAAAGAGGCTACGGCTTCTTCATCGGCATTGAGTACAGCGGCACCTTCGGGTAGCACCAAGTCAACTTGGGTGCGGACCACGGTGCGCATTTGTTCAGGCGTTTGGATGTCGTGTTTTTCAATCAGCTCTGTGTTGGTCTCGGGCATGTTGGTGACCACGCCAATCAAGCAACGGTCGTAGGCCAAGCCTTCGTCCAAGATGTGTGCGGGTGTGGTTTCAAACACGGCGGCATCCAAAGCGCGGTTGATGAGCAAACGCTCCGAGGCTTCAAAGCCACGTGAGTCGGTTTTGCCCAAGTGCTGTTGGTCCATGTACAAACCATCTTTGCAAGCCAAGCCGGTGCGTTTGCCAGACAGGTGTAACAACCAAGCCACGAGTTGCGATAACTCGGTGGTTTGTTGGCTGCCCACAATGCCCACCACGGGGATGCGGCCTGACTCGTTGGAGCCAAACAAATGTTCGACGATTGCTTTGCCCACAGGGCGGGGTTGGCCTACGGCGGGTTTGACGTGCATCAGCAAGCCTGGGCCTGCGTTGACTTCGATGATGGCGCCTTTGGTTTCTTCCAAAGGGCGAGAGATGTCTTGGGTGACGATGTCGATGCCAGCAATGTCCAAACCAATCACACGTGCGGCGAGGGTGGCCACAGCGGCGACTTCGGGGTGGACCAAATCGGTCACATCGTTGTTGAGGTTGCCGTTGCGTTGCACCACCACGATGCGGCCTTTTTCAGGCACGCTGTCGGGCTTCAAGCCTTGGCGTTGGATTTCGAGCAGCGACATTTCGCCGCGTGGGGTGTGCAAGCGAATCAGGTCGAGCGGGAAGCCTTCAGCGATGCCGCGACGTGGGTCGGTGTTGATTTGGCTGTCGATCAACTGTTCCACCGTTGAAGTGCCATCGCCTGTGATGCAAGCGGTTTCGCCACGTGTGGCAGCCACCACGCGGTCACCCACCACCAGCACGCGGTGTTCGTCGCCGCGCACATAGCGCTCGATCAACACTTCGCTGCCTTCTTTTTCAGCAGCCGTCCATGCTGTGCGTACGCCTTCTTCGGTGTTCACGTCGAGCGACACGCCCCAGCCACGGTTACCGTCGAGGGGCTTGACCACCACGGGCAGACCGATGTCTTGGGCGGCTTCCCAAGCTTCATCCGCGGTTTTGACGATCTGGCCTTCTGGCACAGGAATGCCGCACTGTGTGAGCAAGCGTTTGGTCAAGTCTTTGTCGCTGGAGATGCTTTCAGCAATGGCACTGGTGCGGTCGGTCTCGGCCGTCCAAATGCGGCGTTGCTTAGAGCCGTAGCCCAGTTGCACCAAGTTGCCTTCGGTCAGGCGGATGAACGGCGTTTTGCGTTCCACCGCTGCATCGACGATGCACGCGGTGCTGGGGCCTAAACAGCGCAAGTCGGCAATCTTTTTCAAACGGTCCACAGTGGCCGTGATGTCGAAGGGTTTGTTGTTGGCAGCAGCCATCACGAGCTCACGGGCGGCGAGGAAGCTTTCGCGGCCCAGCTCTTCGTGCTCGGTGCGAAACACCACTTTGTAAATGCCGCGTTTGCTGATTTCACGCGCCTTGCCAAATTCAGCGCGGGCACCAGCCAAGAGCTGCAACTCGATGGAGACGTGCTCCATGATGTGGCCCATCCAAGTGCCGCCCACCAAGCGGGTGAGGAAACCGCCGCGATGGCCCACACCGCAGTGGTGCTCGACCAAGCCGGGTAGCCAGCCATTGATGCGGTCGTTGAAGCCGTCAATTTTGTTGGAGGGGTGGTCTTCCATCTCACCCAAGTCGATGAGCGCTTCGATGATCGGGCGGTAAGTCCAAATATTGGGCCCACGCAAGTAGTTCATGCGCAGGATTTGAATGTCTTTGAAGGCCATAAATTAGCGGAGGTTTTGAGCGGAGGTTTGGGTGGCTGAAGCAGGGGGGAGAGCCGAGGTCACTACAGCGACCTCCGAGGCTGCGGCGATACAATCATTTGCATACGTGTGGGGGTACAACAAAGTCCTGGCTCCTGCTTTTTATTTTTATCGCCGTCCATCGATTTGCATCGATTGAAGCAGCAAAATTCCAATAATGAATTCTTCTTTATCGGCTTCGACCAAAGTTGTTTTGCCCGAGGGCTGGCAATCTTCAGCGTTTGCACAACTGTCACCTCAAGAAAACGTTCTAGCCTGGCTAGAGGTTGACCTGAACGCCCAATTACATTTTTCGCTAGGGCTGCTAATTGTGACAGACCAGAGGGTGCTTTTTGCCTCCCAAGAGACGGGCTCTACCCCCGTCTGGGACAGCTGGCCACTGGCTGCTGGCATGAAGATGACCCACACTGACCATGCCGGCGTGGGCACTCTGAGTTTGGTGGATGCCACGCACCGCATTGCCAGCTGGCGATTCACCTTGACGCACAACGTCACGGCCATGCGCTTGCAAGAAAAGTTTGCGGAACATCTTGAGGTTTTGACCCATGGCAAGTCCTTGGCCACATCCGCCCAAGCGCGTTGCCCACAGTGCAAATTGCAGCTAGAAAACGTAGGCGATGAGTGCCCCGTCTGTAGCCGCGAACAGCACGCGCCGCTGTCGACCTGGGGCTTGTTCCGCCTGTGGCGCTTTGCCAAGCCTTATCAATGGCGACTGTTGGCAGGCTTCTTGTTGACGCTGGCTTCTACCGCTGCAACTTTGGTGCCGCCTTACCTCACCATGCCTTTGATGGACGATGTGTTGATTCCGTTTCAAAACGGCAAAGACATTGACCACGATTTGGTCTACATGTACCTGGGAGGCTTGCTGGGTGCAGCTTTGCTGGCCTGGGGCTTGGGTTGGCTCAAAACCTACATCTTGGCCTTGGTGTCTGAGCGCATTGGTGCCGATTTGCGCACCACGGCCTATGAGCACTTGATGCGCTTGTCGCTCGAATACTTTGGTGGCCGTCGCACGGGTGACTTGATGAACCGCATTGGCGCCGAGACCGACCGCATTTGCGTGTTTTTGTCGCTGCATTTGCTGGATTTTGCGACCGACGTGCTCATGATTGTCATGACAGCCTCCATCCTCATCAGCATCGACCCCAAGCTGGCTGCTGCCACGTTGTTGCCGTTGCCGTTCATCGTGTGGTTGATTCACACGGTGCGAGACAAACTGCGCACGGGTTTTGAGAAGATTGACCGCGTGTGGTCAGAGCTCACCAACGTGCTGGCCGACACCATTCCCGGCATCCGTGTGGTCAAAGCCTTCGCTCAAGAGACACGTGAAGCCAACCGCTTTCGCGATGCCAACAAGCACAACTTGGCCGTGAACGACCGCATCAACTTTGTGTGGTCTTTGTTCTCGCCCACGGTCACGCTGATGACCGAAGTCGGTTTGTTGGTGGTGTGGGGTTTTGGCATTTACTTGGTGTCGCACAACCAAATTTCGGTGGGTGTCTTGGCAGCGTTCTTGGCCTATATCGGGCGCTTCTACACACGCCTTGATTCGATGAGCCGCATCGTCTCTCACACCCAAAAAGCGGCGGCGGGTGCCAAGCGTATTTTTGAAATTTTGGACCACGTCTCCAGCGTGCCAGAGACTGTCAATCCTCAAAAGTTACCAACGCCACTGCAAGGTCGCATTGAGATTCAGGATGCAGGTTTTCGTTATGGCAACCGCGCTGTGATTCGCGGCATGAACCTCACCATCCGCCCCGGCGAGATGATTGGCTTGGTGGGCCAAAGCGGTTCGGGCAAGAGCACCTTGGTCAACCTGATTTGCCGTTTCTACGACTTGAGCGAAGGCTCCATCAAGCTCGACGGTATCGACATTCGCAACATCGCTTTGTCGGACTTCCGCAGCCACATTGGCATGGTGTTGCAAGAGCCATTCTTGTTCTTCGGCACGATTGCAGACAACATCGCCTATGGTTTGCCAGATGCAAGCCGCGAAGAAATCGTGGCCGCTGCCCGTGCAGCCCACGCGCATGAGTTCATCTTGCGGTTGCCGCAAGGCTATGACTCTTTGGTGGGCGAACGCGGTCAAGGTCTGTCGGGTGGTGAGCGTCAGCGCATCTCGATTGCGCGTGCGTTGCTGATCAACCCACGCATCCTCATCTTGGACGAAGCCACGGCGTCGGTGGACACCGAGACTGAGCAAGAAATTCAAAAGGCCTTGGACAACTTGGTGCAAGGACGCACCACGATTGCCATTGCCCACCGTTTGTCCACGCTCAACAAAGCCGACCGTTTGGTGGTGATGGAGCAGGGCGTGGTGGTGGAAGAGGGTGACCACGACACGCTTATGGCGCGTCAAGGTGCGTACTACCGCCTGTATGAAGCTCAAGCGAAAAATGCAGAAGATGCCGTGGCGCGCGCTTCGACGAAGGAGTCTGAATGAGTACCGTCGTGACACAAAATTTCTCTTTGGCTTTTGACCCCTTCGGCAAACTGGTGGTCACCATGGCAGATGGCACACAACACGTGGGTGCTGTGGTGGCCCGTGCGTTTCCGATTGCCACCCCTGACCAATGCATTTCTATCTTGAGCGCCGAAGGCAAAGAACTGGCCTGGGTCGAGAACCTCAACGACCTTCCCGCCAACGAACGCGACATCGTGGCGCAAGCGCTGCAAGGCCGTGAGTTCATGCCGGAGATATTGCGTTTGGATGGGGTGAACAGCTTTTCCACGCCCAGCGTTTGGCGTGTGCAAACTAACCGTGGTCCTGCGCAGTTGGTGCTCAAAGGCGAGGAAGACATTCGCCGCTTGAGCGCTTCGCGACTCATCGTGGCCGATGCCCACGGTGTGCAGTTCTTGATTCGCGACTTGCCGTCGCTAGACCGTCACACGCGCAAGCTGCTCGACCGTTTCTTGTAAAACGGTTCGAGAGGTTTAACGGCCTTCGCAGGCTGCAAAGAAATCACGCTCGCGCTGGTAGACGCTGGTTTTCACCGCCATCAAACCCAGCACCGAATGAAACAAGTGGTCGTGTGACAGCGGTTTGTCGCGTAGGGTTTGCAAGCAGCGCGTGCTCACATGGCGGAACTGTTCAAAGCCAGGCGATAGCCAAGTGATCATGGGGACTGTGGTTTGTTCAGGCGGCGCTATGTTGTAGGGCAAGCCATGCAAATACATGTTTTTTTCGCCCAAAGATTCGCCGTGGTCTGACACATAAAGCATGGCGGGCGTGCTGATTTTTTCTTGTGCTTTGAGCCAAGTGATCACACGTGACAAGAAATAGTCAGTGAACACAAGGGTGTTGTCATAAGCATTGACCACTTGGGCTCGGTCACATTGCGACAGTGAGGTGTCGGTGCATTCAGGCGTGAAGGTTTTGAATTCTGCGGGCGTGCGCTTGAAGTAGGCGGGGCCATGGCTACCCATTTGGTGCATCACCACCACGGTGCCCCGTGCGCGGCGCTCAGTGGGGAGCTTGGCGAGTTCGGCGTCGATGCGCGCGAGCATCACGGTATCGCGACATTCGTCACCTGTGCAGTGCTCAGGCAGTTTGAGGTTGGATGTGTTCACGTGAGGCACGCGCACGCATTGCTCTTTGCAGCCCGATTGGTTATCTATCCACAACACGGCGTAGCCCGCGCGTTGCAACACATCCAGCATGTTTTCAAATTCACTGCCGCGCTTGGCAAACTCGGCGCGGCCGAGGTGCGAAAACATGCATGGCACCGATTCGGCCGTGCTCGTGCCGCAGGAGCTCACTTGGCTGAAACTGGTGATGTTTTCTTTGGCGAGCAAAGGGTTGGTGTTGCGCTCGTAACCATTGAGCGAGAAGTTTTGGCTGCGTGCTGTTTCTCCCAGCACAAACACCAACAGCGGTGGTTTTTGTGGCGTGCGGCCGGTGCTTGATGCAATGTGTGCATCCAATCCCAAGCTTTGCATAGGACCGCGGGGCTGATCGGAGGGAATCACCGTCATATCCAGCACGGCGTAGACGCTGTTGAGTGGGTTGATCTGGTAGCGCATCTGGGGGTGGTTGCGCATGAGCGACGAGAAGTCTTTGAAGACCAGTTGCGTCGTGCCAAACGCCAATGCCAATGACACGGCAAACAACCCAGCATTGCGCAGCATTTGTTGCGTCAAGGGCCGTGTGGTCATGGGCTGACGCCAGAGCCACATGAGCGGTAACACAGCCAAGACTAAAACCGTACCGAGCAATTGCCAACTCAGCTGATCGCGCGCCTCACGCGTGTCGGTTTGAAGCACGTTCACCAGCATCGGTGTGTCAACCACGACGCCATACATCAACATGTAGTGTGTGGCGAAAGCTGCGAGCAGCACAAGCAAGGTGATGGCGGGTTTGAGCGTGAAGCGCCAAGCCAGCAGTGACAACAAGGCGGCGACCACGCAAGCAATCATCAAGGCGAAAGCTACACCAAACCCCATCCCGTGCCATCCTGTGAGATCGGGCAACGCGAGCAATGTTCTCCATAGGGCTAAGTTCCCTGCCACGGCCAGCCAAAGGCTGGCTACGACCACCAACGTGGTGCTCGTGCGAGCGGTGCGGATAGGAGGTTTTAGAAACATGATGCGCATACGTCTGACGTGTTCAAGGGTTTCAAGTCGGCCACGTGCTGCCATGCTCTGGCACCACGGCGCGCCACTTGAGCTCGTGTTCAATGCGCTGACGCAGCATGTCTGAAGCTTCGAGTTCACCATGCACGACATACACCTGATCTGGCGCATGTTTCATGTGTTTGAGCCAATCTAAAAGCTGCGTGGCATCGGCATGGGCTGAAGACGATTGAAGCTGTACCACTTCGGCATTCACTGCCACCTCTTGCGCATGGATGCGCACGGTCGTCCCGCCTTTGGCCAGCGTGTCGCCGCGCGTGCCAGGTGCTTGGTAACCCGTGAGGATGACCATGTTGCGATGGTCAGGCAGGTAGTGAGCCAAATGGTGCAACACGCGCCCACCCGTGGCCATGCCACTGGCCGACAAAATCACCATGGGGCCATGGCGTTTGGCGAGCGCTTTGGACTGCTCGGGTGTTTCCACCATGGTGGCGATGTGCTTCACTTGGTGCAAAGCTTCGGCATCGAGGCGGTGCGCATCGGGGTGACGTGGCAATAGTTCGGTGGTGTGCACCGCCATCGGGCTGTCCAAAAAGATGGGCAAGCTGTGCGGTATTTCGCCGCGTTCTTTGAGAAGGGAGATTGCGTAGAGCAGTGCTTGCGCACGCCCCACCGCAAACACAGGCAACACGGCAACACCGCCACGTGAGGCCACGCGTTTCAAAGCCGGTGCCAGCTCGGCCAGCACATCTTCTTGGGGGTGGCTGCGGTTGCCGTAGGTGGACTCAATCAGCACGGTGTCTGCCTCGGGGGGCAAGTCAGGTGCTTTCATGATGAGGTCGTCAGGGCGTCCCAAATCGCCGCTGAACAAAATACGACGACCCCCGACTTCTAAAAGAATGCTGGCTGCACCCAAGATGTGGCCTGCCGACGAGAACGTGGCTTTCCAACCAGGGAGTGGCGAAAACGTTTTGCCAATGACTTCTGGGTGTAAAAGGTTCAAGCTCACAATGGCATCGTGCTTGCTGTAAAGCGGCAGGGCAGGCGCGTGTTTGGAGTAACCGTGGCGATTCACAAACGCAGCATCCTCTTCTTGGATGTGGCCGCTGTCTGGCAGCAAGATGGCGCACAAATCGCAGGTGGCCGGTGTGGCATGCACACGGCCACGAAAGCCTTGGCGATGTAGCAGCGGCAAATAGCCACTGTGATCTAAGTGTGCGTGGGTGAGCAGCACCGCATCGACATCGGCAGCCTCGATGGGCATCGGGTTCCAGTTGCGCAAGCGCAGCTGTTTGTAGCCCTGAAACAAACCGCAGTCGACCAGCAATTTCTTGCCGTCGTGCTGAACCAAATATTTAGAACCGGTGACCGTACCAGTTCCGCCCAAGAATGTGATGTTGACGCTCATAGGCGAAGTATCTCCTCTTTACGTGACGAAACTTCGCGCAGGTCTTAGTTAAAGAAGCGCTTGAGCTTGTCAGCCCATCCACCCTCGGCGGGTGAATGCTTCGCACCACCTTTTTTCAACGACTCATCCAGCTCTTTGAGCAGCTTGCGCTGGTGCTCGGTGAGCTTGACCGGTGTTTCCACCGAAATGTGGCAATACAAATCGCCTGGGAAGCTGGAGCGAATGCCTTTCAGGCCTTTGCCACGCAAACGGAATTGCTTGTCGCTTTGCGTGCCTTCGGGAATGTCAATCGCTGCTTCGCCGGCCAGTGTGGGCACGCGAATTTCGCCGCCCAACGCTGCGGTGGTGATGCTGATGGGCACCGAGCAGTGCAGGTCGTCGCCATCGCGCTCAAAGATGTCATGCTTCTTGACGCGAATCTCAATGAACAAGTCGCCAGGCGGGCCGCCGTTGGTGCCGGGCTCGCCGTTGCCGGTGCTGCGGATGCGCATGCCGTCGTCGATGCCGGCTGGGATTTTGACTTCGAGTGTTTTTTGCTTTTTGAGCTTGCCTTGGCCGTGACACATATTGCACGGGTCAGGAATGATCTTGCCTGAACCTCGGCAATGTGGGCAGGTTTGTTGCACGCTGAAAAAGCCTTGGCGCATTTGCACTTGGCCGCTGCCGTGGCAAGTGGTACAGGTCTTGACCGAGGTACCTGGCTTAGCGCCTGAGCCATCACAGGTTTCGCATTCGTCCCAGCCTGGAATTTTGAGCTGTGCGTCTTTGCCATTGGCCGCTTCTTCCAGCGTGATTTCCATGGCGTAGCTAAGGTCGTTGCCACGGTACACCTGACGTCCACCCGGGCCACGACGTTGTTGGCCAAATATGTCACCAAAGATGTCGCCAAAGGCTTCACCAAAACCCGCACCGCCAAAGCCGCCCGCACCACCAGGGCCGCCGCGCATATTGGGGTCCACGCCCGCATGGCCGTACTGGTCGTATGCGGCACGTTTTTCGGGGTCGGACAACATCTCGTAGGCCTCTTTGACCTCTTTGAACTGCGCCTCAGCTTCCTTGGCTTTGTCGCCTTGGTTGCGGTCGGGGTGGTGCTTCATCGCGAGTTTGCGATAAGCCTTTTTGATCTCGTCGTCGTTCGCGCCTTTGGCAAGGCCGAGTACTTCATAAAAATCGCGTTTGGACATGGTGGGGCGTTGCCGTTGTTGGGGCTTGATCAAGACTTCGCCGCGTGTTCACCTTTTCAGGCGAAACGCGGCGAGGTCAGCTCAGAAGGTGAGAAAAGGGTTTAGCCTTTTTTGACTTCTTTCACTTCAGCGTCGACCACGTTGTCGTCGGCTGGTTTGGCTTCAGGGCCGGCTGCTGCGCCACCAGCGGCTTGCGCTGCTTGCATGTCAGCGTAGACTTTTTCGCCCAGCTTCTGTGAAGCGGTCATCAAGGCTTCGGTCTTGGCATCGATGGCGGCTTTGTCTTCGCCTGTCAATGCTTCTTCCACTTCTTTGATGGCGGCTTCGATGGTTTCTTTTTCGCCAGCGTCGAGCTTGTCGCCGTGCTCGCCCAAGCTCTTCTTCACGCTGTGAACAGCGGCGTCAGCTTGGTTGCGTGATTGCACGATTTCGAGTTTCTTCTTGTCTTCGGCGGCGTTCAACTCGGCGTCTTTCACCATTTGTTGAATTTCGTCTTCGCTCAAACCAGAGTTGGCTTTGATCGTGATCTTGTTTTCTTTGCCTGTGGCTTTGTCTTTGGCGCCCACGTGCAAGATGCCGTTGGCGTCAATGTCAAACGACACTTCAATTTGTGGCGTGCCACGTGCTGCAGGTGCAATGCCTTCGAGGTTGAACTCGCCCAAGCTCTTGTTGCCAGACGCCATTTCGCGCTCGCCTTGGTAGACCTTGATGGTCACGGCAGGTTGGTTGTCGTCGGCGGTCGAGAAGGTTTGTGCAAACTTCGTGGGGATGGTCGTGTTCTTGGCGATCATCTTGGTCATCACGCCGCCCAAGGTTTCGATACCCAAGGACAGTGGTGTGACGTCGAGCAACAACACGTCAGTGCGGTCACCAGACAACACTTGACCTTGAATCGCAGCACCCACGGCCACGGCTTCGTCAGGGTTCACGTCACGACGTGGCTCTTGACCGAAGAACTCTTTGACCTTTTCCTGCACCTTGGGCATACGGCTCATACCGCCGACCAAGATCACATCGTCAATGTCACTCACCGACACGCCGGCATCTTTGATGGCGGTGCGGCAAGGGGCGATGGTGCGCTCGACCAACTCGTCCACCAGCTGTTCCAACTTGGCGCGGTTGAGCTTGATATTCAAGTGCTTAGGACCAGAAGCGTCAGCCGTGATGTAAGGCAAGTTGATGTCGGTCGATGTGGCCGATGACAATTCAATCTTGGCTTTTTCAGCGGCTTCTTTCAGGCGCTGCAAGGCCAACACGTCTTTGGACAAATCAACGCCAGATTCTTTCTTGAACTCGGTGATGATGAAGTCGATGATGCGTTGGTCGAAGTCTTCGCCACCCAAGAATGTGTCGCCGTTGGTGGACAACACTTCGAATTGTTTCTCGCCATCAACGTCAGCGATTTCGATGATGGACACGTCAAATGTGCCGCCACCCAAGTCATACACCGCAATCTTGCGGTCGCCTTTTTCGGTTTTGTCCAAACCGAAAGCCAGGGCAGCAGCCGTAGGTTCGTTGATGATGCGCTTGACATCCAAGCCTGCGATGCGGCCTGCATCTTTGGTGGCTTGACGTTGTGCATCGTTGAAGTAAGCAGGCACCGTGATGACGGCTTCGGTCACTTCTTCGCCGAGGTAGTCTTCGGCGGTTTTCTTCATCTTGCGCAAAATTTCAGCGCTGATTTGAGGGGGGGCCAACTTGTTGCCGCGCACTTCCACCCATGCGTCGCCGTTGTCGGCTTTTGCAATGGTGTAGGGCATCAAGTCGATGTCTTTTTGAACTTCTTTTTCCGCAAACTTGCGACCGATCAAACGTTTCACCGCGTACAAAGTATTGCGTGGGTTAGTGACCGCTTGGCGCTTGGCAGATGCGCCGACCAAGATTTCGCCGTCTTCTTGATACGCAATGATCGACGGGGTGGTGCGAGCGCCTTCTGCGTTCTCGATCACTTTGGTCGTGTTGCCTTCCATGATGGCCACGCACGAGTTGGTGGTGCCCAAGTCAATACCGATGATTTTTCCCATTTGTAACTCCAGTAACTTTTAAAAATTCAGATAGGGCTTAGTTGTGGATAACTTCGCCAATTTCAAGTGTTTTATTTCGGTGCGGCCACAGTGACCAGTGCAGGACGCAACACACGCTCGGCGATTAAGTAGCCTTTTTGCAAAACAGTTACCACGGTGTTGGCTTCTTGTTCGGCTGGCACCACGCTGATGGCTTGGTGCTGTGCAGGGTCAAATTTGGCACCGGCCGCAGGGTCGATGGCCACAATCTTGTTGCGTTCCATGGCGCTTTTGAGCTGACGCAGCGTTGCTTCTGCGCCTTCACGGATTTGTTCAGGCGTGGCGGTTTGCACGGCCAAACCAGCTTCGAGACTGTCGAGCACAGGCAGCAAGCTGTCGGCAAAGCTTTCCAGTGCGAATTTGCGGGCTTTGGACACTTCGTCATCTGCGCGGCGGCGTGCGTTTTGCACTTCGGCTTGGCCGCGGATGTATTGGTCTTGCAGCTCGGTCACTTTGGCTTGCAAAGTGGCGACTTCGGCTTGGGCTGCGGCCAAGGGGTCGAGCGGAGCTGCTGGTTCAGCAGTTGCAGCAGCTTGGTCGGCTGGCGCCATGCCGGCCATGTGGGACGCCAAATGGTCAGCGGCGGAGTGCGCAGCTGCGGAATCTTTGTTTTCTGTAGGTTCTGACATGCTTTGTAGGGCTTGTGTGAAGGAGATTCAGCAGAGCTGAGGCCATCCGACCCTATTTCAAGAGGGGTTTTGTAAAAAATTTGCAGGGGCAAAACAAAGCGGGGCCGCGCCCCGCTTGTCATCGGCAGTCAAAAACTGCCGTGAACCCAATTTATTCGAGGCCGAGCAGTTCGACGTCAAACTTCAAGGTGGCGTTCGGTGGAATCACGCCGCCCGCGCCACGTGCGCCGTAGCCCAGCTCTGGCGGGATGATGAGGGTGCGTTGGCCGCCAATCTTCATGCCTTGAACGCCTTCGTCCCAGCCCTTGATGACCATGCCTGCGCCCAATGGAAATTCAAAGGGGTCATTGCGGTCGCGGCTGGAGTCGAATTTGGCGCCTTGTTCGCCATCTTTGTAGAGCCAGCCGGTGTAGTGCACGCTCACGTGCTGGCCAGCGGCGGCTGTTGCGCCGTCGCCCACCACGTTGTCGGTGTATTGCAGGCCGGAAGGGGTCGTGTTCATGGCAAATCCTTGAGGGTCAAAAAACGTAACCCCAGAGTGTACCCAGTGACGTTTGGGGGATGAAGGACCCGTGGTTCTTGACGGTGGCGTCAGGCCTTTCATGATGGAAGAGAATGCAATCTTTTGAATTTTGTGGAGAGGTTCCTATGCAAGCTCGTCGCTGCTTTGTTTCTCGTGTGTTGGTTTCATGTCTGCTGATGTGTGGTGCCTTAGGGGCCCATGCACAGTCCTATCCCACCAAGCCTTTGCGCATCGTGGTGCCGTTTGGCGCTGGCGGTGTGGCTGATCTGACCGCACGCACGGTCGCGCAAAAAATGTCGGAAGGCTTGGGCCAATCTGTGGTCATTGACAACCGCCCTGGCGCTGGCGGCATTGTGGCTGCTGAAATGGTGGCCAAGTCGGAGCCCGATGGCTACACCTTGTTGTTGATGTCTAACGCCAACGCCGTGAGCGCCGGTTTGTTCAAAACATTGCCGTTTGACCCTGTCAAAGACTTCACACCTGTGTCGTTGATGGGCACGTTTGATTTGGCCATTGTCACGAGCGCTGAATCACGCTTTCAAACGCTGCCTGAGTTGTTGGCTTGGGCCAAAGCCAACCCTGGCAAGCTCAACATTGGCAGCATCAACATCGGCAGCACCCAGCACTTGACGGCTGAGTTGTTCAAATCGGTCGCTGGTTTGGATGCCCAAGTGGTGCCTTTTAATGGCACACCTGCTGTGATGACCGCCTTGCGTGGTGGTCAAATTGATGTCGCGGTGGAAGTGCTGAGCCCTGTGCTGCCGCAAATCAAAGGCGGCGCTTTGCGCGCCTTGGCCGTCACAGGTCAGAAGCGCAACACGGCTTTGCCACAAGTGCCCACTGCCAAAGAGGGCGGCGTCCCTAATTTGGTCGCCACCTCATGGAATGGGTTGGGCGTACCCGCCAAAACACCGCAAGCGGTGGTGGACCGCTTGAACAAAGAGGTGAATGCCGCTTTGCAAAATCCAGCCGTGCGCCAAAAGCTGTTGGACTTGAATGTGGAACCGCACCCCAGCACCGTGCCACAAGCACAAGAGTGGTTACAAACCGAGATCAAGCGTTGGGGCGATGTGATTCAACGCGCGGGTATTCAAAAGCAATAAACGTTAGCCGCTCATGCTCAACATCCTCACCATCACCGGCCCGATTTATTTGTCTATTGGTCTTGGATTTGCGGCCACCCGTCGCGGGATGTTCAGCAAAGTGGATGGGCAAGTGCTGGGGCGTTTTGTGTTGAACTTCGCGTTGCCAGCCATGCTGTTCAACGCGCTGTCACAGCGCAACTTTGCCGAGGTGCTCAACCCCAACTACCTGATGGCGTACGGTGCGGGGTCGATGTTTTCGTTCGCAGTGGGCTTTTGGGTGTGGCGCATGTGGCGTAAAAAACCACTGACCGAAAGCGGCATGGTCGCGATGGGGGTGAGTTGCTCAAACAGTGGCTACGTGGGCTATCCCATCCTGTTGCAGTTTTTAGGGCCAGCGGCGGGCGTGGGGCTGGCACTGACGGTGTTGATTGAAAACTTGGTCACTATTCCACTGGCTTTGGCCATTGCGGAGAGCGGCGAAACCGAGCACCTGTCTTGGCAACACACCGTGCTTCAGAGTTTGAAGCGCATGATCAAACTGCCCATGATGCAAGCCATTTTGCTTGGGCTGGTGTTCTCCATGATGGGTTGGCACTTGCCTGAGGTACTGTCGAAAACCGTCAATCTTTTTGCCGCATCTACCGCGGCGATTGCGTTGTTTGTGAACGGTGGTTCTTTGGTCGGGATGCGCGTGGTCGGTTTGATTCAAGAGGTGCGCTGGATTGCGGTGGGCAAACTGGTGCTGCACCCCTTGGCAGTGGGACTCATGCTGATGGTGGTCGGGCCAATTGACCCCAGCCTCAAAATCTCTGCGGTGTTGTTGGCTGGCATGCCCATGCTGGGCATTTATCCTTTGTTGGCACAGCGCCATGGCCAAGAAGGCTTTTGTGCTGCCGCTTTGTTGGTGACCACCATTGCATCGTTCTTCACCATCAGCCTGATTTTGTGGGCCATGGGTGAGCTGCCTGGCTGGCACGTGTAAGACGCCCATGCACATCAAAGAGTCCGAAGTTGAGGTGACCGCCATCCGTGCCCAGGGCGCGGGCGGGCAAAACGTCAACAAGGTCTCCAGCGCGATTCACCTCCGCTTTGACGTGATGGCGTCTTCTTTGCCCGAGGATGTGAAAGAACGTTTGATGTGCTTGTCAGATCACCGCATCACCAACGAGGGCGTGGTGGTGATCAAGTCGCAAGAGCATCGCAGCCAAGACATGAACCGCATCGAAGCCTTTGCGCGTTTGCTGGAATTGGTGCAAAGCGTGGCCAAGCCACCCAAAAAACGCAAACCTACCAAGCCCACGTATGCCTCTAAGCTGCGCCGCTTAGACAGCAAAAAAAAGACCTCGGCGATCAAATCGAACCGAGGTCGGGTGCTTTAAGCGCTGCGCGTGTTTAGGCTTTGCGCAGGAAGCAAGCCTTCAACATGTAGTTACCCACATCCATCTTGCAGTCCACCTCGTGGTCACCGCCGACCAAGCGAATGCTTTTGACTTTGGTGCCCATCTTCAGGGTGGTCGATGAGCCTTTGACCTTGAGGTCTTTAATAAGCACCACGGCGTCGCCGTCTTTGAGCACGGTGCCGTTGGCGTCTTTCACCACCGCTTCGTCTTCGTCATCTGCTGCGGCAGCGGCCACCATGGGCCACTCATGCGCGCAATCGGCGCACACGTAGTTGTCGCTGTCTTGGTAAGTGTTTTCTTGGCCGCATTGGGGGCAGGCTGGAATGGTTGACATGTGTTTGTTTTCTTTCAGTGAGAGCCGTTTAAATTGATGAGGCCAAGCTGGGTGCTTAACGAATTTGCAGCTTGATGCCGTTGGCCAACGCCGCCGTGATTTCACCCACTTCGCACGCATCACCAAAGCCGTGTTGCTGGAACACCGCCAGCACTTCAGCGACCGATTCGGGGGCGCAAGCCACCAGCAATCCGCCGCTGGTTTGAGGGTCGCTCAACAAGGCTTGGTCAATCGCGTTGCATTCAGTTGAAAGCGAGATCTCACCGCCGTAGGCCTCCCAGTTGCGCCCCGAGGCACCGGTGAGCATGCCTTGCTCGGCCAGTTCGCGCACACCGTGCAACAAAGGCACTTGGCTCATATTCAGTTGCACCGTGTGGTGGCTGCCACGTGCCATTTCTAACGCATGACCCGCTAAGCCAAAGCCTGTCACATCGGTCATGGCGTGCACGCCCGCCAAGGCTGACAGAGCCGCGCCCGGTGTGTTGAGCTTTGTGGTGTTGGCAATCATTTGGGTATAGCCTTCGGGGCTGAGTGCGTTTTTTTTCAAAGCAGCCGACAGCACGCCCACGCCCAGAGGTTTGCCCAAAATCAAACGGTCGCCCACGCGTGCATCAGCATTACGTTTGATGCGTTTGGGGTGCACGAGGCCCAACACCACCAAGCCGTAAATCGGCTCGACCGAGTCAATCGTGTGGCCACCTGCGATGGGAATGCCCGCTTCACGGCACACGCTTTGGCCACCATCCAAAATTTTTCCAATCGTCTCTGGGGGCAGCACGTTGATGGGCATGCCCACCAAAGCCAAAGCCATGATGGGCGTGCCACCCATGGCATACACATCGCTGATGGCGTTGGTGGCGGCGATGCGGCCAAAGTCAAACGGGTCATCCACGATGGGCATGAAGAAGTCCGTGGTGGCAATCAAGGCTTGCTCGTCGTTGAGCTGATACACAGCGGCATCGTCTGCGGTCTCGATGCCCACCAACAACTGGGGTGGGATGGGCATGGCACTGGTGCTTTTGAGAATCTCGCTCAACACGCCCGGCGCAATCTTGCAGCCGCAGCCACCACCGTGAGAGAGGCTGGTCAAGCGAGGGATGGCGGAGGGGAGGGAAGAACTCATGGCAAGGCTTTCGTGAATAGCCTTTGATTTTGCCAGCTACAAGGGCAAACCCATAGAAAGGCCGATTTGCCAGTCTAGTAGGCTGTGCAGCATCAAGAGTCTGGAGATGGGCATGCGTTTTCGTTGGTGGCTGCTGGCCATGTTGTTACCCGCGGTGTTGCCAACTGCGGTGCAAGCCGCGCCTGAGTTGCGTTGCCACTTTGAGGTCAATGCTGAGCGCTTTGAACACAGCTTCGCGCCGGTGTCTGACCCATATATCGTGCAGAGCATCAATTTGGCAGACCGGTTTCGTTTCAAGGCAGTGGTGTTGGGCAACGACACCCGCGTGGACTTGGTCAACTTGTATGTGTCCTACCAAACCGACCGCCAACCCATGGTGTTGCAACACCTGAAGTTTGTGGCACCAGTCGCGCAACGCCAGCCTACGCCTGATGCATTGACCGGTCGTGTGGCCTTGTATTCCCCCTTTTTAGGCAAAGAGTTGCAGTACGGCTGTGCTTTGCATGCGGTGGCGCCATGAAGTTTTTGCAACCTCTCATTTTGAAAACCGTAGCACTCGGTATGAGCACGGTGCTGTGCATGAGCGCTGCAACAGCACAAACACCTGAGCCTGTGGTGTCGGTGGTGTTTGCCGGTGACATCATGCTCGAAGGCGGCCCAGACCGTGCCATTCGCCGAGGACGCGACCCGTTCGCTGGCGTGGCGCACTTGTTCAAAGGTGCAGATGTACGTCTTGGCAATTTAGAGTGCGTGGTGGCCACCGTGGGCTCTGTTGAACCCGAAAAACCCAACGTGTTTCGTGTGCATCCGCGTGGCTTGAAATATGTGCAACGCCACTTCGATGCGGTGGGTTTGGCCAACAACCATTCGGGTGACTATGGCCCCGAAGCGTTTGCGCAGATGTTGGGCTTGCTCAAAAAATCAGGCTTGGGTTATTACGGCGGTGGCCACAATTTGAAAGAGGCGCACACACCACTCATTTTTGATCGAGAAGGTGTGCGTATCGCCGTGCTTGGCTACGACGAGTTTCAGCCACGTAACTTTGAGGCCGACCATGACCGCCCGGGCGTGGCGTGGAGTGAGGACGAGCAAGTGGTGCGTGACATCACAGACGCACGTCGCGTGTGGAAGGCCGATGTGGTCATCCCCGTCATGCACTGGGGCTGGGAAGAGTCGATTGCCAATGCACGCCAACGTGCGTTGGCGAGGCTGATGATTGACGCGGGTGCTGATGCGGTGATCGGTGGGCATCCGCACCAGTTACAAGACACAGACATCTACAAGGGTAAACCAATTTTCTACAGCTTGGGCAACTTCGTGTTTGAAGGCTTCCCCGACAAAGTCAACAATCTAGGTTGGGTGGTGCGTCTCACGTTAGATCGGCAGGGGGTGAGGCATTGGCAGGCACACACCGTGAAGATCGACAAACAAGGCTTGCCGCGTGCTCCTGCACGGCCAACTCAAGGGGAGGTGATCCGTGAGTGAGCCTCGATGAATGCCTCTTTGCCTTGTAGCGGTAGTTCACACAAACCATGGGCGTGCACGGTTTGTTGCTGGTTGTTCACTTGGCTGTATTGCACGGCACCTGTGATGGGGTTGAGTGAGAGCTGAACCCGCTCGATCTTTTGCGGCATGACGTGTTGGTATTGAAAACGCCATTGCTGATTGGTGATGTCCGCGCTCATGCGGCGAATTTTTTGCTCGCTCAACACAGAGGGTTGTGTCGCATAGAAGAATTCAATGTGAGTTTCGCCTTGCATGCGCACGATCAGGTCGTCGTTTTCAGTTCGCTGAATATTCAATTGAAAGGTCTCAATCCTTATTTTTTGACTGGCTTGCGCATCCACCACAGTGACCAATGCTTGGCAGGTTGTAACGAATGATGTTTGGGCCAAACTGCTAGTGCAAACCACACACATGCATGCGGCCACTATGCGGTTGAAATTCGTTAACAAAAGGGTCACCGTAATGCGATGCATGTCAATTATCAAAAATAGAATGTAGGTAATTGTAGGCTTTATGCATTCAAGGCGTTAGCATCAAGTCAGAGACCTATATGTATTCACTGATTTCAAAGATATTACGCGCTGGTGCGACCTTGTTGAGCGCTTTTTGCCTCTTATCGCTCGTGTTGCCTACCCATGTGGCTGCCAAAGATTTGGTCTCCGCGCGCAGCTATTGGGAAGACGCGCAAGGTCAGTCCAGCTTTGATGATGCGCAAACGCAGTCATACACCTCATATGACGGCATCTTGGCCAAGGGCTACAGCGATTCAGTTTTTTGGCTGCGGCTGAGGGTTGAACCGGTCGCAGCAGTGCAAGCAAGTGAAAAACTTGTACTCCGTGTGCGGCCTTCGTTTCTTGACCAAGTTGTGTTGTTTGATCCTGCAGACACAACGCGAACTGGCCCCGTCAATGCCGGGGATATGACGGCTTGGGCCGAGAGCGAATACCAGTCGTTGAACCACGGATTTTTGATCGCATCTTTGCCACAAGCGCGCGATGTGTATTTGCGTGTCAGCAGCACCAGTACCCTGATGATTCATGTGGAGGTGCTGACCCAGCTTGACGCCTCGCGCTTGGACCATACGCAGGAATTGATCTATTCCGTCAGCACAGGGTTGATCGTGATGTTCTTGGCTTGGGTTTTTGTCAGCTGGCTCAATGACCGCGACCATGTGAACCGTGCGTTCGTGATCAAGCAACTTGCTTCCATTCTTTACACCGTGGGGTACTTTGGTTATTTCCGCGTGTTTTTCGGAGAGTCGGTGTCACCCACGGGTATCAATTTGCTTTTCAATATCGTGGTGATCGCTGCGACAGGGTTGGCGTTTTGGTATGAAACGCACTTTTTGCGAGATTACGAACTACCTGCATGGCTGATGCGCGTTGTGCGATCTTTTTATGTTTCGGCCTTCGTTGCGATGGCTTTGTTGTTCTCTGGCTATACGCGTCTGGCGCTTCAATTCAACATGGTGGTGATTGGTGTTGGGTCCGCTTTTTTACTGATAGCGGTCTTGGTTTTTTTAAGAAATCCACCAAACAAGCAGACCGCTGGTGTTCCGTTTCGTTTCAATCGAAGTACCGTGACGGTGTATTACCTCAGTCTCACCTTTGCGCTGTGGGTGGCTGTTTGGCCTAGCTTGGGTTTTGATGTGGCCACAGAGTACAGCCTGCATAACTTGGTGCTGAATGGTTTCTTTTCTGGCTTGTTGATGACCATCTTGTTACAGGTGAGGGTGCGCCGTTTTGAGCTTAGTCGGCGTGAGGTTTCCAATGCTTTGTATTTGTCGCAGCAACAAGTGGCGTTTGAGCGACAGCGCCGTGATGAGCAAACGCATTTCTTGCACATGCTGATGCATGAGTTGAAAACCCCCTTGGCCGTGATTGACATGGCGCTGCACACGCACACCGACCCCGAAAAATCCGCCGCCTATGCCAGCCGAGCTGTCGTCGACATGAAAGCCATTCTGGAGCGATGCATTGACGCAGATCAAATCGAAGAAGGCGCTCTAGAAGCCAAGGTCGAGCGTGTGGATGTGGTGCGCTTGGTGAATGAGCTGATCTTCAGTCAAAACATTCAAGCTGAGCGGTTGTCGTTACAAATGCCAGAGGTTCCAGAGGTGCTGACAGACCGCCAGTATTTGCGCATCATTCTGGGTAATTTGTTAGACAACGCTTTGCGATACAGCGATGGTCGAACGCCTGTTGATATTCAGGTTGTGCAATCTGATGGGCCTGATGGTGCGCCAGGTGTTGCGGTGACTTTTTCTAATCGTCCAGGCTTGGCCGCATGGCCAGAGCCTAGCAAAGTGTTTCAAAAATACTATCGCAGCACAGGTGCGCAAAGCCAATCGGGTACCGGCTTGGGTTTGTTTTTGGTATCAAGCTTGGCCAATCGAATTGGTGCGTACTGCCGTTATGCGCCCGATGAAAAACGTGTGAGGTTTGTGTTGTGGCTACCCATTTGAGCATCGTGGTCGTTGAAGACCACCAAGATTTACGCGAACTGACGTGCATGGCCTTGGCCAACAAAGGCCACCATGTCTTGGGCCTGTCTTGTGCCGAAGAGCTAGAAGATGCCGTCAAAGGTAGTTCAGTGGATGTCTTCATCTTGGACTTGAACTTGCCAGGTGAAGATGGCATCAGCTTGGCCAAACGCATTCGCCAAGCCTATCCCTTGGTGGGCATCGTCATGTTGACCGCACGTTCGCAATCCAAAGAAAAAGTGCAGGGCTACGAAAGTGGCGCCGACTTGTACATGACCAAGCCTGTTGACTTTGAGGAGCTGTGCGCTGCCTTGCAAGGGTTTGTGCGGCGTCGTCAGGCTTCACCAGAGGGCGCCTTGACGCTGAGTAAGTTCACACTTACGGGCGCTACTGGCTCGGTGCGCTTGTCGTCCGCCGAGGCTGACATGTTGATGGCTTTTGCCCGTGCCCCTTCCAGCCGTTTAGAAACATGGCAATTGGCGCACATCTTGGGGCTTGAGATGGATGGTCTGAACAAAGCTAGCCTAGAAGTACGTATTGTTCGCTTACGCAAAAAAATGGTGGAAGCGGGCGCACCCAGTAACGTGATTGAGTCCATCCGAAATGTTGGCTACCAGCTCAGCGTGCCGATTCAGATTGTTTAATACGGCGCTCTTAAGCTAAGCTTTTTTGCAGGCTTTGCTGTTTGAGCAGTAAATCTAATATCGCCGAAATTAGCTGTTTATTAGCGTGTGTCAGCAGCGACCAATCATGCAAAACAGACTCCGCCAATTGCTTGTCCGTGAGAGTCACGTTTGTAGGCATGGCTTGATGGACAGTTTCCTGTCCCCATCGTAGCCATTCAGCGGATGTTCCGAGGATTTTTGCAAGGACTTGAATCTTCTCCATTTTTGGCAGAGTGGGGCCATATAACCATTTTCTTGCTGCATTTGTACTAACTGGCGACCCTCTCCAGCGTAAGTTGAACTCTCGTGCAAGCAGGGTTGGGCTAATAGGCTTCCCCCTCAGTAGAAGCTGACTTTGTAGCCGTTTTGCAAACGAGTTTTGATCTTGGTTCATAGGTGCTTTTGATAGCAACTAATTTACGTCAAAAGCAAATCAAAAAAATAACTATAGTTGCTAATCTATGGAACTGAAGTTATATTTACTTTATGAAATTGACAAATGAAAATTGCTCCTTGCGCAGTTATTTGAACGAGAAAAGTAGGTCCTTTAAATCCGAATCATGCATGCTAATAATTTATAAATTATTGTTTTATATAGTATTTTTGGATTGCCTGGGCTTAAGTTTTTCTGCTTTTTCTCATTAATTTCTATCTTTCTCATTTTTACAGATTTTGGCAATTCAAAGTTGCGAAAACGTAACCGAAGCAACTAATAGTTGCCAATTTAAAAACAAAAATACATACAGATATGACAAGTACACCTGAGCTCGTCAAACATCGCTTCTCGGAAGAGTTAAGGCGGTGCTGCGGTAGCCATTACCAAACGGTTCCGT
The DNA here is from genome assembly GCF_002943475.1 of Limnohabitans sp. TS-CS-82. NCBI lineage: Bacteria > Pseudomonadati > Pseudomonadota > Betaproteobacteria > Burkholderiales > Comamonadaceae > Limnohabitans > Limnohabitans sp. TS-CS-82. Next base: position 43,859 of record NZ_PTQX01000002.1, read on the forward strand.
CGAATGAACAGTTCGCACGCGACCTGTATCTGTCATCCAAATACGGTCTCAAGGTGAGCAGGGAGACTGTACGGAAGTGGTTTAAGGGGGATTCATTTCCAGATTTAGATCACCTGTTGCATCTCATCAGGTGGCTCGGCTTAGATATGACAAAGGTATTTGTCGATGAGTTGCAGCACGAGAAAAACAAAGTAGAGGCATCCCGACTGCAGTACTTAGACATTAGCTCTATTGAGCAGATCACGCCGGAACAGATTGACTCCTTTGTTGGGCTTTTGAACTCAATCAAAAACTCAGACTTAGTTAAGAGTCGCAGGCGCTAAAAAGTAGAACAAGTGGTGAAGAGAGATTTGATTTCAAAGCAAAAGGTGAGCGAGAACCCAGCACTGGCTGTGTTGAAGGCTTCGCAAACTGTGCTTTTGTTGCAAGGGCCTGTTGGGCCATTTTTTGACCGACTGACTCAATGGTTGACTGCAAAAAACAAGCAAGTACACCGCATCGTCTTTTCTGGCGGAGACCTGCATGACTGTCAAGTCATTAAGCCCATCAAGTTTGCAGGCCTGTTGAATGAATGGGGAGCCTTTTTTGCCTCGCAATGCGTACAGCTTAAAGCCGATTCGGTGGTGTTGTTTGGCCAGTCGCGTGCGTACCACCAACAAGCGCTTCAGGTAGCAAGCAGACTCGGTATTCAAGTCGTCGTTTTGGAAGAGGGCTATTTCAGGCCTGGCTTTGTGACGATGGAGCTAGACGGCGTGAATGGCAATTCCTCCACGCTCGATCGTTTTAGCTGGGATGGCGTGCCAGAACACATCACCAGCGCGACAGACAAACATCCATTTCTAAACTCAACATACTTTGCTGCTAAGCATTACGCGCATATGTTGTTGGGGCATTGGCAATTTCCTACCTACGAGCATCATCGCCACCGTTCGCCTGCTTATTACTTCGGTTATTGGATGTATTCGTGGTTCAGAAAATGGAGCCATTTCAAGCTTGATATGCGCAAGCAAAAGCAGTTGCTAGACAGCAAGGCTTATTTTTATTTTGTGCCCTTGCAGTTTGAAGGCGACGCCCAGTTGAAATTGTTCTCTGGCTATAGCTCGGTTGAAGAGTTCTTAGCCGAGCTGATTCGTTCCTTTTCCCTTCATGCGCCCAAGCCGGCGATGCTTGTTTTTCGTGAACATCCCCACGGTCGTGGCATGGGCGGTTATAGATCATTCATTCGTCAAATCGCCAAGTCATATGGGGTTGATTCGCGCATCGTGTATTTGGTCGAGGGCGACACACCTGTATTGGTCAAGCATTCGGCTGGCGTGATCACCATCAACAGCACGGTAGGGGTGCGCGCTTTGAAATCGCAAGTACCCCTTAAGGTCATGGGGGCTGCCATTTATCAACGGCCAGGCTTAGTGTTTGAGGGGGAGCTGGACGAGTTTTGGATCAAGTCCATACCCGCTAAGACAGAGCTTTCAGAAGACTTTGTGTTGCAGCTCAAAAACCTGACACAAGTCCCTGTGTGTGGCTATGCCACGCGCAACATCCCGATTGATTGGCGGTAACAGCTTGGCTACCCGTTCTCCTTGGCAAGTCATGTGGTCTGTGTGGAGTGCATTGTTTTTGCGCGAAGCATTGGCGCGTTTGTTCTCTAGTCGCGGTGCTTGGGCTTGGTTGTTGTTGGAGCCCATTTTTCACATTGCGTATTTGGTGATTATTTTTACGGTCATTCGCGTTCACTCCGTCAGCGGGTTTGATACGGGGCTTTGGATTGTGGTGGGCTTGTTGGCCTATTTCACCTTTGAGCGTGCAAGTGGTCAAACGGCCAATGCCATCAACGCCAATAAATCGCTGTTTTCGTATCGCCAAGTGCAGCCGATTGACACCATGTTTGTCCGTGCCTTCTTAGAGGCGCTGCTGTTGAGTGTGGTTGCCATCGTTATTTTTAGTGCAGCCGCCATGCTTGGGCATGATGTGTTGCCGCATGACCCGTTTGAATTGTTTCTCGCCATCTTTGGCTTGTGGCTTTTGGCACTAGGTTGGGGCTTGGTGCGTGCCGTTTTGCATGACCTCGTGCCTGAGCTGGAAATTGTGTTGAACTTTGTCATGAAGCCCATGTACATCATCTCGGGTGTCATGGTTCCCTTGGCAAGCATTCCGTTGCCTTACCGCGATTGGCTGCTTTACAACCCAGTGGCGCAAGGAGTCGAGGCTGCACGCGCTGGTTTTTCGGCCACCTACCACCCGGTACCAAGCCTGAGTGTTTCGTATCTGTTTGCGTTTGCGATGCTGCTTTTCTTCATGGGCTTGCTACTCATGCGCAGGTTTTCTGTTAGGTTGGTGACTGCATGATCGTGGTGACAGACGTGCACAAACGCTACCAAACAGACCATGGCCTAGGGCCTTGGGTGTTGAAAGGCGTCAACCTCACTATTCCTCGCAACGTCAACGTAGGCTTGGTGGGAGGCAACGGTGCTGGCAAATCTACCTTGCTTCGAATCATGGGTGGGGTTGATCAGCCCAACAAAGGCAGTGTTCAACGAACATGCCGTGTCTCTTGGCCCATGGGCTATGGCGGTGGTTTGCAGGGCTCACTCTCTGGTCGGCAAAACGCTAAGTTTGTTTGTCGCATCCACGGCCACACATCGCATGCCGACTTGCAAGACCGCTTGCAATACATCCAAGACTTTGCGCAGTTGGGTGAGTCGTTTGACGAACCTGTCAAAACCTATTCATCAGGCATGAAGTCGCGTTTGCAATTTGCGTTGTCTCTTGCCATTGAGTTCGATGTCTATATTTCAGACGAAGTCACAGCAGCTGGCGATGCAGCTTTTACCAAGAAGGCAGCAGCTGCATTCAAGGGCTTGGCTAACAAAGCCGGGCTCATCATGGTGTCGCACGGCGAGGGCACGCTGAAGCAGTTTTGCCAGTCTGGCATTTGGCTGAATAAAGGCCAAGCACACTGGTTTGAAAACATTGACGATGCCTTGGTTGCTTACAAAGAAAGCCTGCCGCAATGAAGCCCAAGGAATTTGTGCAGGCATTGAAAAAACGAGACTGGGCCGCAGACCAGTTGCGAGTCAAGCAACTCGCTATGGCTCAGCCCATTTGGGCCGCAGCCTTTGCGTTTTTTGTTGCTATGGCTGTCTATTGGTCGGTGCTGGCTTCTGATCGCTATGTATCTACAGCGCACATCGTCATTCAGCGCACCGATTTGTCAACGGGTGCTACAGCGGGTGACCTAGCCAGTTTGATTGGCGGTGTGTCTGGTGCAAACCGTGCCGACCAGCTCATGATGCGCGACTACCTGCTATCTGTGGGCTTGCTGCAAAAGCTTGATAAAGAGCTCGACCTGAGAAGCCATTTCAGCAACTGGCGTCGAGACCCGTTCTCTAAATTTTTGTTTGCCAATGCGCCCATTGAGTGGTTGCACCGCTACTACCTCAGCCGCGTGTCGGTAGAGCTGAACGACTATGACGGCGTATTGGTGGTCAATGCCCAAGCCTACACGCCCGAGATGTCCAAAGCGATTTCAGAAAAACTTGTGCTCGAAGGCGAAGCGTTCATGAACAACGTTGCCAACAGCTTGGCACAAACGCAGGTTGATTTCTTAGAAAAACAAGTGGTGCAAATGCACGACCGTTTGTTAAGCGCTAGACAAACCCTGCTTGATTACCAAAACAAAAAAGGCCTCGCATCACCCATGGCCACGGCAGAAAGCACCGTTGCCATTTTGGCCAAGCTGCAAGCCAGCTTGACCGAGCTGCAAACTCAAAAAAGTGCATTGCAGTCATACCTCGTCGCCAGCCACCCCAGTGTGGTTCAACTCAACCAGCAAATTTCCGCAGTCGAAAAACAAATGCTGCAAGAGCAAGCCAAGTTGGCTTCGCCCACTGGTAAACCGCTGAACAAAACAGTGGAAGAGTACCAGCGCTTAGAGATGCAAGCCGCATTTGCGGATGCTGTTTATAAAACGGCACTCTCCGCCCTAGAGCGTGGCCGAATAGAAGCCACGCGCACCATCAAAAAAATCAGCGTCGTCCAAGCCCCCACCTTGCCCGAATACCCGCTTGAGCCCCGACGCATCTACAACACCTTGGTTGCCTTGATGACCGCCTTCTTGCTGGCAGGCATCGCACATTTGCTGTGGGCTGTGGTGCAAGACCATAAAGATTAAACATGTTCTATCGTTTCTTATCTCTTCGCTGGCTGCTACTGGGCAGTGTGGTTTGCATAGCGCAATCCGCACTAGCGGCTGACTACACCGACCCATTGGGTGTAAACCAAGCATTAGGCTTTACCACTAAGCCACCCGCTGCCAATATGGTTGCACCCACCTTGCCCCCGCAACTTGTAAATGCCCCTACAGAAATTCGCCCCCAAGTACCTCAACAAGCTGACTATTTAAAAAACACCCAAAGCGATACCTTTGGTGCCAACCTGTTCACTGGGGCATTTGCTAGACAGGGTGCCACCCAGTTCAACCCCGAATACGCCGTGGCCGTGGGCGACAAAATTCAGGTGCGCTTTTGGGGTGCGTTTAACTTTGAAGCATTGTTGGTGGTTGACCCTCAAGGCAACGTGTTTGTGCCCCACGCAGGCCCCGTGCGTGTGGTGGGCGTGCGCAATCAAGACTTGCAGCGTTTGTTTGAAACATCCATTGGCAGGTCTTTCAAGTCCAACGTCTTTAGCTACGCCAGCTTGGCCGAGGCGCAGCCCGTGCGCATATTTGTAGGCGGCTTTGTCAATCGCCCCGGCCTATACAACGGTACCAGTATGGACAGCCTGTTGCACTTCCTTGACCAAGCGGGTGGTATCGATCCAGATCGTGGCACGTTCATTGATGTGCAAGTCAAGCGGGCAGGGCAGGTGCGTGCCACAGCTAGCTTGTATGACTTCATGCTCAATGGGACCATGCCCCTCATTCAGCTCAGCGATGGCGATGTGGTGTTTGTGCCACCGCGTCAACACACCGTCATGGTGGGCGGCTTGGTGCAAAGTGCGAAGCGGTTTGAGTTTCAAGCCACCCAAACACCCAATGTGCAAACACTGGCCGCACAAGCCAAGCCTCAAGCATCAGCCACCCATGTGCGCATCACGCGCAACACAGGCACTGTGCGCAACACCGAGTACTACCCTTTGGCCAAGGCAGCTGATGTTAGTCTTGGCAATGGTGACGAGCTTGAGTTCACGGCAGACAAGCTACCCGGCACCATCACCGTGCGCGTAGAGGGCGAACACACCAGCCCCCAAGAATATGTGTTGCCATACGGCACCCCGCTGGGGCAGCTGATGAAAGACATTCAGCTACGCCCCGATGCCGAGGCAGAAAGCCTTCAGCTATTTAGGCAGAGCGTGAAGCAACGCCAAAAAGAAATGCTGGCTACCAGCCTACGTAGCCTAGAAGCTGCTTTGTTAACAGCACGCAGTGGCAGCAGCGACGAAGCCCGTCTGCGCAAAGACGAAGCCGACCTGACCCTGCAATGGGTAGAGCGCGCTAAGAAGATAGAGCCTTTGGGCCAAGTGCAAATTGCCCAAGCGGCAGACCGCGGCCAACTGTTGCTGGAAAACGGCGATGTGCTGCGCATACCTCGTAAAGATGGCTTGGTGCTTATTAGTGGCGAAGTGTTGTTTCCAAACGCCGTGGCCTTTGACAAGAAGCTTGGCTTATCTGACTACATCAACAGAGCAGGCGGCTACACCCAGAGCGCAGACAACAGCCGAGTGGTAGTGGCTAGGCGCGATGGCAGCTTTGAGCAAACCAACCCAGGCAGCTACATGTCGAGCGTGAACGTTCGCGCGGGTGACCAAGTGTTGGTGCTACCAAAGGTGGATGAGAAAGACCGTCAGTTCTGGAAAGACATGACTCAAGTGATTTATCAAATTGCGGTGAGCGCAAAAGTTGTTTTTGGACTTTGATTGAATAGACCTATGAAGCGAAAAATTAAAAAATTACTTACAAATCCGAATCGATTCTTCTTTGACTATTTTGCAAAGCGCCTTGGTAACAGCGGATCCCTGAAAAACGAGGCTAATCCGCCGTTTGAAGAAAAGTCGAATATCTGGAATCGAAATGGATTTAAATTTGATGAAAAAGTGCACCCATGGGTGCAAGTTGCGACGAAATTCAATCTGCGTACTGGGGCAACAACTGGGCATCCCGACCAATCCATGCTCATTAATGCCCGCGATCTGCTGGATGTTCTGCTCTACATTTTTTGGATAGCCCACAATCTTAAGACTGCGGTACGAATATACACATTAGGGGGGGGTGTAAATATCACAACACCTCGCGAAGCATTGTGGCGCATGGCAGCAGTCGAGGATACATACAAGAAAATACAGAATAAACCTGATTTTGTTGTTGAGTTTATTGGCGAATTCGATAACAACTTTGCAGCCCAATTTTTTCCCTACGACATTGAATCCGACGGCTTGATGGTCATCAGATCAAGTCGCGCATATGTTAAAAAGCTACTGCCCGAGGCATTTGAAAAAGCTTATCCGCGAATTATTAACGAATTTGGCAACTGGGCCTTTGGTTCGCCGTGGCCGGTTGATGTCGTTTACACTTGGGTAAATAAGGATGATCCGAAATGGCTCGAAATGTGGAGCAGCACCTTTCCGGAAATGTCAATCAACCTTGATAGATTTGCATCCAAAGACGAGCTTAGATACTCTTTACGAGCACTATCCAAGAACATGCCATGGGTACACAAAATTTATATTGTATCCAACTGCTCACGCCCAACCTGGCTTAAAGAGAACTCCCGAGTGAAGTGGATTGATCACTATGAAATTTTTCCCGATAAAAGTGCGCTTCCAACATTTAACTCCCATGCCATAGAGGCTTGCCTGCACAAAATTCCTGGACTCAACGAGCATTTTATTTACTTCAATGACGATGTACTCGTAACACAGCCCTGCAATTATTATGATTTTTTCGACGAATCCGGACGCAGCGTCGCGCGTCTTGAACCGTACGGCATGGTGTTGGCCAACAACAACTTTGATACTGCCCGAGATTATTTATCCGCCTCAATAAATTCACAAAACATTATTCAAAGGATAAATCCACCTTATATGGCTACACGCCTGCACCAGCATACCCCGCATGCTTTTAAAAAAACGATTCTCGAGGAAATTGAAGAAAAAATTTCCACAGAGATAAATCGCACGCGAAACAATAAAATTAGGACCCCAAACGATATTAACGTGACCTCATTCTTGTATCATCATTGTACAATTGCAGCCGGACGTGCAATATTAAAAGAAGATAAGAGCGCCATTATTCGACCCAAAAACATCAATCAACTCGATAAAAAAAATATTTATACATACAAGTTCCTTTGCTTTAACGATGGCGATGGAAGCTCAAATAACGAAAAGTACATAAGCGATTACAAGTCGCTCATGACTCAAATATTCCCGATGCGCTGCGGATTCGAGATCAACGAGGTTTCTTGGTGCAGTGTGCGAATGTCGAAAACCATCATGGCCTACAAGACCCGCGCACACAGGATCCCCTATATTCGGAGGATGATTGGCGACGCCGCAGTCTCGCTTGACGACGGTCGCTGGGGGCTTTGGGAGAATTCGAAAAGATGCTGGCTTCAACACAACAAGGCATTTGATTTTCATTTCGTAATTCAAGATGATGCACTGGTAGCTAATAATTTTTATTGCCAGCTTCATAAGTTATTTGACGAACTTGGAAATTCCAAAAAAGACTATGCGTACTCAATGTTTTTTAGAGAAAAAGGGAACGAGAAGAAGCCAGTTTTCGCAAAGTTCAATGAAAATGCACGCAAAGCCTTTCATGATGGCGCAAGCCACATGAAGGATAAATACCTAAGATACGGCATTGCTGTCGCAATCCCATCAGACCAAATTGACCCAATAATAGAGCATGCAGAATCGCTTACTCACCTTGGAAATCACGACGATAGCCGCTATTCGCATGCCTTAGCAAGGCAGAAACTGAGTATTGTTTACTCATTCCCCTCATTGATAGACCAGGACCCCGATTGCACAAGCACACACACGACCAGCCGCGACACGCAAGCATTACGAGCAACATGGTTTTCTGATGGACCAAACGGATTTATAAAGGGCAAAAATGCTCAAGCTGGTCAGTCGGCGAATGATCATGAAAGTCCATGAACAGCTTTCGTGTCACCATCGTCACGCCACTCGACCTGAAGCGACGCGCAAAAGGATTGACTGAGAGGATGACGCACCTTGCCGAAGTTAGCAGCAAGGCCGGCTTTGACCTTGTGATTGGAAGCACAGATCGCGGCATTTCAACCAACGAACCAGTCAAGCAGTTAATGCGACACCATTCGCAGGTTACGGTCATATTTGAACCAGAAGATTCCGAACTCCCGAATCTCGCTCGTCTTCGAAACATCGCTGCACAGGCGGCCAGTGGCGAAGTGTTGCTTTTCTTGGATGCAGATATTGCACCCGATATTGACTTATTCCAATCGCTTGCCCAGCAGGTAATGCAAGGAAGCTCGTTGGCGATGGCACCATGCATTTACCTTTCAGAACAGGGCACAAGGCGTCATGCTACCGGAACACCGCTTAACAAAATCATTCAAGAGTGCCTGAATTTTTCCCCTGCCGATGTCATACATTGGGCGCTCCCCTCTTCAGTCATGGCGATGAGGCGCGAAGACTTCTTGGAGTTGGGAGGGTTTCACGAGGGTTACACAGGCCATGGCTACGAAGATTTCGACTTCATGCTCCGCTTTGCGCTAAGAAAGCAGTTGCTGGAGCCATCTCCTGACCTACTGATTGATCGGCCCTACCGCGCACCGCTGCTTGCAGAGGGGTTTCGAGGGGCATTGGGTGCCCTGTGTTTGCACAACCTGCTTCAAGATAATATTGCCACCCATTTATTTCATGATCGTGACAATACAGAGGACTACTATGTAGGGCGAACAGCGAATGCACTGCTTTTTCGCGAGTGCATGACCAAGTTGCTGGTTGATTTGAACGCATCGTCATCGGTCTCGTCTGTGCCGCTAATGGTTTCCGCTTTCTACAGGGAGTGCAAGCTACAGGGCATTGCGCCCACTAAATTCAACGCTTTGTTCGATGCACGACCAAGACACCTATTGGTGAAAAAGCCGTGGTTTAAACGGATGGAAAGAAATGTAAGCCGGCTTTTTAGATGAAGAGAGTAGCCATTTTTTCTCGTGGCGTGCGTGGAATTTTTGCACTTGATTCATTAATCGGTCATCAGATCATTTGGCGTCCATCGCAATCGACCAATGTTGTCGCTACTGCGTGTTGGGGAAGAAGGACAACTTCAACGGCTTCGATTGAGTTCGCTCAATCCATGGGCTTGCGCTGTTGGTTTCTGGAAGACGGTTTTTTGCGGTCTTTTGGTACTGGCAACTTGTTCCCTGGCTTGTCTCTTGTAGTAGATGAACAAGGTGCTTACTACGACAGCACCCGCCCTAGCGCGTTGGAGGGTATGCTGGCAAACTCACAAGATGTGTTGGCGGGCCATGAAATTCTGGTGGATCAAGCTTTACAGGTGTTGTTGGAGAAGGGGTTGAGCAAGTACAACCATGCGGCTGATGTGGGCGATTGTTTGCTTGGTTGTTTCGGATCTCGCAATCGCACGCTGGCGCAGCGTATTTTGGTGGTTGACCAGACATTAGGCGACATGAGCGTTTCTCTGGGGGAGGCGACGGCTCAAACTTTCACAGACATGTTGGCTGCTGCCAAGGCAGAAAACCCAGACGCAACTATTTTTGTAAAGACGCACCCCGAGGTGTTTTCAGGCCGCAAGGGCGGCTATTTGACGCAAGTGCAGCCAGCTGATCGTACCGTGTTGCTGCGCGATGCGGTTAACCCCATGAGTCTGCTCAGCCACATGGATAAGGTGTATGTGGTCACCAGCACCATGGGCTTTGAGGCTTTGCTTGCAGGCAAAGCCGTGGTGTGCTTTGGTGTGCCTTGGTACGCAGGCTGGGGCGTGACTGATGATCGTTGTAAAGATTCACCTGCTTGGGCGCGCCGTACGCGTCAGCGATCTGTGCGCGAGTTGTTTGCGGCAGCTTACATCCACTACACCCGTTACCTCAACCCGGTCACGCACCAGCGGGGCAGCATTACGGATGTGATTGATTGGTTGGTTCGCCAGAAAAATATGGCCAATCGCATGCACGGCAAGCAACGCCAAGGGCGTGTTCTGGGTGTGGGTTTTCGGCGCTGGAAGGCTGCCAACCTCAAACCCATGTTGGGCTTGCATCGTGAGCTGGTGCAATTTGTTCCAAATCCAAGTGGTCTAGAAAAGCTTTCACCTCTACCAGGAGAAACTTTAGTTTGTTGGGGGACTAGTCCGTCCCCTGAGCTTTGTGCGTTCGCGCAAGACAAGCAACTAAAACTCCTCTATTTGGAAGACGGCTTTGTTCGCTCAGTAGGTTTGGGCTCAGATCTCATTCGTCCTCATTCTTTGGTGCTAGACGAGCGTGGCATTTACTTTGATGCCACACGTCCTTCGGATTTAGAACACATACTGGCCACTCGTGAGTTCACGACAGAGGACATGCAGCGAGCGCAGCAAGTGAGGGCGTTCATCTTTGAACACGGCATTACCAAGTACAACTTAGAGCCACGACAAACTGTGCAATGGCCTAGCAATGGGCGTTTGGTGGTGCTGGTGCCTGGGCAAGTAGAGGACGATGCCTCTATTAAGCTAGGTTGCACTTCAGTGCGGACCAACTTAGATTTGCTGCGTGCTGTTCGCCAGGCTCGGCCTGATGCGTTCATTGTGTATAAGCCTCACCCCGATGTGTTGAGCCTAAACCGCAAAGGGCGCGTGGCCTTGGCGGCTGCACACGAGTATGCAGACCATGTAGAGGCGGGAGTGTCGGTGGTGAGTTGCATAGCTGCCTGTGACGAGGTGCACACCATGACATCGTTGACGGGCTTTGATGCGCTACTGCGCGGCAAAAAGGTGGTGACGTATGGCCAGCCTTTTTATGCGGGCTGGGGCCTCACCGAAGACCACGCAGAAAACGCCACTGCGTTTGAGAGAAGGCAGCGCCGTTTGACCTTGGATGAATTGGTGGCGGGTGCCTTGCTGCATTACCCCATTTATTGGGATTGGGATTTAAAGGGCTACACCACGTGTGAGGCTGTGCTGCACCGCATCGTTGAGCAGCGCACAGCGCTTGAGGCGAATGGCGGCTTGCACAAACTGCGTGTGGGTTTTGTGCGCCGGCAGTTACGCAAGGCCAAGGTGTTGTTTGACAGTTGGACTGGGCGAGTTTGATGGATGATTTAAGAAAAAATTCGGTAGATAATGAATTTTTAAGAAAATCTTATCTTTCGAAAGAAAATATGAGCCTCCTTGGTTACGCTTATCTTCACGCCCATTTGAAGCTGACAGCATTTGAACCTGCTACGCATGCAAGGCTTGGCGCCGTGACGCGAGTGACTGCGACGGCCAATGGGCTGTTGGTGCCTGCTCAGGTGGCTGGCAAAACACAAACCCTGTTAGACCAGGTGTTGTTTGCGCTCAAGCACGAAGGGGTCAATTTGCAGGTGCTGGCTCAAGCGCTGCCCAAGGTGCCAGCACACGAGATGGTGGCAGGTATACATGCCGCACCTTCTGGCCTTTATATCCGTGTGGCGTGTTTCTTGTGGGAATTCTTTAATGGCACAGAGCTGCAAGGCCTACCTGACATTTCTGGGCCAACGGTGGATGTATTCGATGCCAGCCGTTACCTCACCACCAAGGGCACACGCAATGCCAAGTGGCGGGTAAATTTCAATGGATTGGGAAGCTTGTCATATTGTGTGACGGTCGAACGTACGCCAGCCATTGAGGCTTTGCTGTCGGCCGATATTTTGGGGAATGCCCATCGGTTTGTGGCGGAGTTAGCGCCCATGGCTGCAGAGCGTGCCATGTCATGGGCATATTTGCATGAAACGCAAAGTTCGTTTGCCATAGAAAAAGAACTGCCCTCACACACCAAGGCCGAGGCTTTTGTGGCGCTCTTAAAGCAGGCGAATCAGGCTGAATCTTTGGATGAGTCGTATTTGGTGGCTTTGCAAAATGTGTGCATGACCAATCCGCTGGACCTAGCGGCAGAGTATCGACATCAACAAAACTGGTTGCGTGGGCCTTTGCGGGGGGCTGTAGGCGTGACGTATGTGCCACCGCCCCCTGAGTGGGTGCCAAGTTTGATGGATGACTTGCTGGCATTTGCAAACGAGGCGCCCAAGCAGATCGACCCGTTGGTGTGTGCCGCTGTGGTGTCGTTTGCATTTGTGTTCATTCACCCGTTCATGGACGGGAATGGGCGTTTATCGAGGTTTTTGTTTCACCATGCGTTGTGCAGATCAGGGCTGTGGGGCAACGGTTTGTTGCTGCCCGTTTCGGTCGCGATGAAGCGAAATGAAGGCCAGTACCTAGCGGCTTTGCAAAGCTACTCAAGGCCAGCGCGTCAAGCGTGGGATGTGACATGGCTGGGAGATGACGAGTTTGACTTTCGGTTCAAGTCGGATGCGTCGGTTTATCGGTATTGGGATGCCACAGCATGTGTGGCATTTGGTTTAGACATGGCGCAGCAGGCATTGAATGTCGATTTAAAAGATGAGGCAGAGTTTTTGGCGCAGTTTGATGTGATTTTCAAGGCTGTAGACGAGCGCTTTGATGTGCGCGGCAATGACTTGACCAACTTGGTGCTGGCGTGTTTACAAAACAATGGCAAGGTATCTGCCAATCGACGCAAAAAATATGCTGACACCGTGCCTGCGAAAGTGTTTGATGCAATTGAGACTGAGTGGCAAAGTTTGTTGCGCGCTTGAGCATATGGGAGACAAGTGACTGTTGAAAGTCAAGAGCAAGTAGTGCGCCGTCGCGTGCACTACTTCAGCGGTTTTGACCCACGTGGTGCAGCCTATTACCACCGCTTGTGTGTAGAAGAAGCAGCCAAGCCGCAAGTGCAGGGGGGCACCTTAAATGTTGGCCGCCGCAGACGAATGGGCAAGCTGTTCAACCATTGGACGGTGAACTGGCAAAGTAGCGGCAATGAAGCTCAGTCGATTAAAACCCAGCATGTGTTTATGAGTTGGGACGACATCATCCGCAACCATTGGAGTAAAAGACCTTGGGCACTAGTCAAAGAGTTTTGGCTGGCGTATCGCGGCATTATTTTTGATGTGGACTTGTCGCGGGTGAAGCAAATTTTTGAGGGTGTTTATATGACTGGCGTTTTGCCGGGGGCGTATTTGCTTGTATCGCTGTTGCTAGGTGTTTTGTTGGCTTTGGGTTTGCAGTCACTGAGCACGCTGATGCTTGGCCCCCAATGGCTGCAATGGGCTTGGCAAGTGTTGGCTTGGCTTATGGGTGCGGGGTTGGTGGTGGCACTGGGCGTGTACGGCGAGCGCAGAGGCTTGTTTTGGCTGCTTCGCATCTTCACGTATGTCATTCGCATGGGGCGCAGTGGCATAGAGGGTGCAGAGCAGCGCACCCAGCTATGGGTAGAGCACGTGATACAGCGCCAACAAGAAGACCCTGTGGATGAGGTGCTGCTGGTGGGCCACAGCATTGGCACCTTGATGATGGTGGGCGCTGTGGACGCTTTGCTGCAAGACCCACGCTGGCAGGCGTTGCAGCAGGGGAGAAAAACCAAGGTACTGACTTTGGGGCAGTGCTACCCGTTCATTGCCATGGTGCCAAGGCCGAAAGCCCGGCTGTTCAAAGAAGCATTGCAGCGCTTGAGCTTCCATCCCCATTTGCTGTGGTGCGATGTGACGGCCAAGATAGACCCGCTGTGTTTTTACCGTGCGCACCCGTTGGTTAAAACAGACGTGGACCACAGCAAGGCCCCGATGCCCGTGTTGCACAGTGCCAGTTTTTTCAAGATGTACACCCCTCAAAGTTGGGCGGTGATTCGGCAAAACAAACTGGATGCGCATTTTTTGTATTTACGTTCGCCAGAGTTGGCAGGCAACTTTAATTTGTTTGACGTGCTGTATGGCCCCAAATTGTTTGAGCAGCACATCGAGAGGGCGCGTGCCTAAGTTCACACCACCCATTCCTGCGCCGCTACAAAAAAGCAAGGTGGGAGTGTTGGGCTTTTGGCGAGTTGCCCATTCGTGGATAGACGCACTCAGCCACAAAAGCTACGAGATGCTGCTGGGCCACTTTTGGCTGCCAGCCATGCGTGTGTTCATCATCAACGACCCCAAGTGGGTCGAGCGCATTTTGGTGAAAGAGCCAGCTAACTACCCAAAACACCGTTTGATGCACGAGTCGTTAGAACCGTTGATTGGTTCCAGCCCCTTCACCACAAATGGCACAGTGTGGCAGCGGCAGCGGCGCATGCTAGACCAGGCCTTTGGCCATGCTCGTTTGAGTTTGGTGTTCCCACTTATGCAGCAGGCGTGTCAAGATATGTTGTTGCGGTTTGAGCAGCAGGACCTTGGCAAGCCTCTAGATGTCGATGCTGCTATGACGCATGTAACGGCAGACATCGTGTACCGCACCATTTTTTCAGTGCCTTTGGGTGAGGCCGAAGCTGCCAGCTTGTTTGCTGCTTTCACCCGCTACCAAGAGTTTGCGCAAAAGGTGATGGTGTGCAAGCTGCTGCGTTTGCCGGTGCTTTGGTATGACTACCGCCGTCGCCAATACGCGGCGGTGATCAAAGCCTTTTTGGGTGACAAAGTGCGCCGACGGTTTGAGTTCTTAACCACTCGCGAAGAACAAAATGGTGCTGACATTTTGTCTGGCTTGCGTTGTGCCATCGACCCAGAAGACGGCGCTGCTTTGACCGAGCAAGAGGTGCTAGACCAAGTTTGTATGCTCTTTTTGGCAGGACACGAAACATCGGCTAGTTCGTTGAGCTGGTGCTTATATGTGTTGGGCGAGGCACCCAAACTACAAAAACAATTGGTCGATGAACTACTTCAGGTCGCACCCACGGGTGAACTGAACTTTACAGAGATGCGCCAGCTCAGTGGTGTGGCTGCTATGTTTCGAGAGGTTTTGCGTTTGTACCCACCCGTTGGCTACTTTCCCCGCGAGGCGATGCAAGACCAAGAAATTCGCGGTGCCAAGGTCAAGAAGGGGGACGCCTTGCTAGTGTTTCCGTGGCTGTTGCACCGGCACAGGCGTTGGTGGCGTGAGCCCGATGTGTTTAATTCTGAACGTTTCTTGAACAAAGACAACGCCCCCGTGCGAGGTACTTACTTGCCCTTTGGTTTGGGAGCACGTGCCTGCATTGGGGCAGGTTTTGCCATGCAAGAAGCCGCTTTAATTTTGAGTGCTGTGATGAAGACCTATGACGTGCTGCCCGTGCCGGGGTTTGAGCCACAGGTGGTGGGGCGTTTGACTGTGCGTTCAGCCAAGGGCATACAAGTGATGCTAACTAGAAAGCCGTGATGCGTCATTTTTGCCCTGTGTACCCCAAGCCTCGCCAAAGCAAGGCTTCAGCCTTGCTGATGTTTTTCAGCGCCAGACGTTCGTGGCTCGATGCCTTGTATGAGCGCAGCTACCGCATGCGCATGGGCGAGGTGCATTTGCCTGGCTTAGACCTTTACATGGTGAACGAACCTGCTTTGGTGAAGCAGGTGATGGACACCCAGGCTGAAGCTTTTCCTAAAAGCAATTTGCTAGGTGAAGCCTTGAAGCCTTTGTTGGGCGAGAGCATCTTTACAACCTCTGGCGACCAATGGCGCAAGCAGCGGAGCATGATGGACCCCGCATTTGCACAGGCGCGCCTTAATGTGGCATTTCCAGTGATGCAAGCAGCGGTTGCCGACATGCTGACACGTTTGTCTGCTTTGCCCGACGGTGCGGAGTACGACCTAGAAGTAGAGATGACGCATGTGACGGCAGACATCATCTTTCGCACTATTTTTTCGGTGCCCATGGAGGGCGCTGATGCCAAGCGTATCTTTACAGAGTTTGCAAGGTTTCAGGCCATTGCGCCTCGGCTGATGTTGCCGTCTATCTACGGGTTGCGTTGGTTGGTGTGGCCTTGGGATGTTTGGCGTAGTCGTCGTGCGGCAGCTGCCATTCGCGGGTTGTTAGGGCAATTGATTCGCCCGCGCTTTGATGCACACCGCGCAGGTAAGCCGAGTGGCACTACAGACATCTTGCAATCGTTTTTAGATGCGAAAGATGAAGTATCAGGCGAGGGCTTTAGCTTTGAAGAGTTGCTAGACCAAGTGGCTATGTTGTTTTTAGCAGGGCACGAAACTTCTGCCAGCGCCTTAACTTGGGCTGCTTACTTGATGGCCAACGCACCCGATATACAAGAGCGCATGCACCAAGAGGTGGTGATGCATTTGGCCGATAGGCAGCCCGAGCTGTCAGACATGCGCTACCTCGACTTGGTGCGCAATGTATTCAGAGAAACCTTACGTCTGTTTCCGCCAGTTGGGTTCATGGCTAGGCAATCTGCTTCTGCATGCCCCATGCGTAAAAAAACGATAGAGCAGGGGGCGACAGTGGTGGTGTCGCCATGGCTGATTCAGCGGCACCGTGAGTTTTGGGATGACCCTGATGTGTTCAACCCCGATCGTTATGACAACGACGCTTCACGCGAGTCATTGAAGCAAGCCTACTTACCGTTTGGCATGGGGCCGAGGGTATGCATGGGCGCGGCCTTTGCGTTGCAAGAGGCGACGTTGATTTTGGCAAGTTTGGTGCGTGACTACCTTATTTCAGCTTTGCCAGAGCACGAGCCACAACCTGTGGGGCGTTTGACGATTCGTTCAGCGAATGGGGTGCGGTTGAAGCTACATCGACGAAGGAAGGGTGTATGAAAGAGCGGGCGGTTGGATTTACTTTGTTATGCGCATTGATACCGCTGGCTGTACTGGGTTACTGGCTGTTGGTGTGGATTGGTTTTTTTGGCCCAAACGCCCGTGGCCGAGCAGGTGTGCGGGCGCTGGATAACTTTGTGAATGCCACGATTTTTAATGGCTATGCATGGGAGTCGATTTCTTCTCATGCATGGCGCGAACGCGACAAACGCTGGGCGAAAGTGGTGATTCGTCTCACCGATAAGTTTCAACCAGGCCACTGCCAGCGCGCCAACAAGCGTGAGCAGCCGGTGGTGGATTTGATTCGCAAATCCAAGCTCGATAGCCAAACCATTTTTTGAAGCTCAGCAATTTAGTCAAGCAATTGTCAAAAATTCTGATTTGTACGCGCGGCTCTTTGGGCGACGTTCTGCCATACATCGCACTTGCGCATGGGCTGCAAAAAAACGGTCATCAGGTCTTGATGGTTGTGAACGCTTCGAATTTTGGTGTTGTGAACAAACAAGGCATTGAATGCGTGGCATTTGATGTTGGCCAAGCTGCTGATAAGCAGAACAGCAAGGATTTCAAAGGTTTAACGCAAAGCCTTTTGGGCAGTTTGAAAGTGCTCCGCAAGCTTGGCAAGCACCTTAGGCAAGAAGTGGCATGCATTCAAAGGTTGGCACCTAGCTTTGATTTGATTCTTGGTTCTCAAACCAGTTTGGCTGCGCCATTGGTTGCGCGTGCTTTGGGTAAGACCTGGGTCTTTTCGGGCGTGTCGCCGATGGCGTTTATCTCATTCATCGATCCACCATATTTGCATGGCTTGCGCTGGCTAGGCAAAGACTCGATGCTGCCAAATTGGTGGAAAGCTGTTTTGCAATGGTTTTTCTTAAAACTGTCAGATGTGATTTATGTGGATTACCGCCAGATAGAGCAAGAGCTTGGGTTGCCACATGAACATCCCTTATTTGCTGGGCGTTACTCGTCTTGGTTGAACTTGGCTTTGTTCTCGCCGTTGCTGGCTAGACCTCAAGCTGATTGGCCTGCGAAGACGATTCAGTGTGGTTTTGTGAAAGAAACGATCCGCGTAGCGCATCAGACTCACGATGTAGGCCTTGAAAATTTTTTGGCATCTGGTCCGGCACCTGTTGTTTTTACATTAGGTTCTGTTGCTAGGGTGGACCCACAAGATTTTTATGAGTTGGCGCTCAAGGTAATTGCCAAGCTTGGTGTGAGGGCCGTGCTCATAAAGCGTGAGGGCGTTCCATTAAATGTTGATCCATCAATGCCTGTACATGTGTGTAGCTTTGCTGATTACTCAGTGCTCTTTAGGGCGTGTCAATGCGTGGTGCATCACGGAGGCGTGGCAACGCTTATGCAGGCGATGGCTGCCAATAAACCAAGTTTGATTCTTCCAAGAACACTAGATCAGTTTGATCAAGCGGCTCGAGCTAAAAAAGTAGGTGTTGCTGAAGTCTTGCCGTTTATGAAGTTATCTGAATTGTTGCTGCTTGAAGGGATAAAGAGATTGCTGACTGGTTCTAGCGTCGAGGATGACGGTAGTAAAAAAAATACAAAATCAATTTTGCAAGAAGATGGTTTGAGGTTTGCTTGCTTGGAAATTGAACGCTTGTTACTAAAGCTGGGAGCTAACAATGCCGTATTATTTGAAATTCGTTAATTTGGCAAATTTTCTGAAGGAAGAGTTCATACGTGCACACGCGATTGATCGGCGTGGCTTGAAACTTCTAGAGGCTATTTCAATACAACATTCACTCAATCAGTCGTGGATGACGACCGATGTTATGGCCTTATCACAGTTCGGTTCTCCAGCCGCAATTCACCGAAAGACCGACGTACCAAGTACTTGTGCACGAGTGAGATCGTTAAACAATACTAAAACCGGCTTGTTCTTGATAAGTAGAAGATACAAAAAAGCATAAAGAAAAAGCCTTAGCACGTGAATGCTAAGGCTTTACTTTTTTATGGCTCCTCGACCTGGGCTCGAACCAGGGACCTACGGATTAACAGTCCGGCGCTCTACCAACTGAGCTATCGAGGAATACAAAAATTATAGCGCATTTTTTGCGCCATTTTCAGAGGTGGAACTGAACTGTTGCACGAACGGTTCGTGGTGCCCCTGGGTAGAGGAAATATTGCCCATATTCCTTGGGCGATTCGCGCCAGTAGTGCTTGTTGGCGAGGTTGTGAATCGCCAGTGTCCAAGTAGAGGCTACGCTGTTGGCCTTGGTGTCGTAATGGGTCGTGGCATCAACGGTGGTCCAGGCGGGGAGTATGAGGTTGCCGTCGTTTTTATTGGTGACATGACGCTCACCTTCGCGAGAGAGGCGCAAGCCAGATCGCAAGCCCGTTACGCTGGCGAAGTGGTATTCAAGCATGCCACGCAAAATGTATTGAGGTACGTTGATTGGTCGCTGACCGTTCAGAGCGCTTTGAACCGTGGCGTTTTCACGTTTGGCATCTAGCCACATGGCGCTGCCGCCGAAAGACCAGCGTTGCAGTGTGTTTTGTGCGCTCAGTTCTAGGCCTTGGTGATGGGCTTGGCCATCTATTTTTCGCGTGCAGCTACTCGCGGTCGTATCGCAAGTGCCGGTATCCGTTGTGGCTGGGCGTGTGATGTCAAACCAAGTCACTTGCCATTGAGCTCGTTCATGCTGGTTTTTCAAACCCACCTCGCGCTGCTTGCTGCGAAGCGCAGGCAGTGGTTGACCTGAGTTGGTATAGCTGTTTGAGCTGGGGGCTGATTGCGTTTCTAGGCCTTCGCTGTAGCTCGTATAAATAAGGTAATTCGCATCAAGCTGATGACTCAGCGCTAGCCACGGTGTTGTGACGCCGCGTTCGTCTTTCACCATCCCATCACCGTTGGTCATGATGCTGCTGCGATTGAGTTGTGTATGGCGCAGTCCCAACCAAGCCGCGGTGGTTTTGCTTAGGCTCAGGTGATCGTTGAAGGCAATTTCAGTGCTGTAGTCGCTGGCATTGGTGTTTGGCCAATATTGGGTTGCGCCACTGGGGGAGGTCAAACCACCGTTGGTGCTGTTGGTGCTGCCCAATAACGTGTCTGCCGCGGTGTAGGGCATTTGCTTGATGTAACGCTGTCGCATCACGCTGAATTTGATGTAGTGACTCAACCCGCCAATGTCTGCCTGCCCACTGAGTTCTGTGTGAACAGCTTCGGTTTGACGGCGTTCGTTGTCACTGCGAAAGTCATGGATTTGAAAATTCCCCATGGGTGCGAGGCAAAAACTTTTGGTTTGAGTGCTGCTGCAGCCAGAGGCATAGGTGAGTCTGTCATCTGCGCGCAAACGCTGTGTGCCGTACTGCGTGCGCCACATCCAGCCATCATCTAGCTGGTGTTTCAGTCGCACAGTCCCGGTGAGACCATCAAATACACCAGGTTGTGAGGTGGGCTGACGCGTGATGTTGCGTGTGCCATCCACCGTCGCTGGTAAAACAAATCGACCGTTGTTTGGGTCTGAGCCCAGCACGCTGTAAAAGTTGACGCCAATTTGTTCGTAGTGGCTTTGCTCTAACTCCCATTCCAAGCGATTGCTGCTGTTGATGCGCCAGTCCATCGCCAAGGCCAACAAGTTGCGATAGCCCCGAGTGTCGCGAATGTAGGGGTTGAGGTCCTCGTGGGCGAGGTTGATGCGGTAGCCGAAATCAGTGCCGTCACCAAAGCGCCCACCCAAATCAGCCGAGACCAAACGGTTGTCACCAGGGCCGTAGCTCAGTGTGACATCACGAATGTTTTTGCCTGAGCTAGTGGGGGCGCGTTTGACCAGGTAGCTCACTAAGCCGCCTGGTGAACTGATGCCTGATTGAACGCCACTCGTGCCTTTGAGCAATTCAAGACGCTCTTTGTTGTCCATCGCAATGATGGTTTCAGCAGAGATGGGAAGGCCTTCGCGACGGTAGTTGTAGCGGTTGTCCAGTGCGAAGCCGCGTACGCTGAGCTTGTCCCAATAGGCAGGCAGGTTGTAGCTGTCGCTGACAGAGGCGTCTAATCGAAGTGCGTCTGACACCCGCTGTGCACCGATGTCGCGCAAGGTGGCGTTGCTGATGGAGGTGACGCTGATGGGCAACTCTTGCCGAGTCACACCATCAAAGCCCGATACCAAAATGGGTGGCTCCGCAGTGATGGTGATTTCAGTTGGATTTTGTTGAGCCCAAGCCGATGAGGTGGCGGCAATACAAAGTGCAACAGCACTTTGTACGCGCGGAACTCCAAAAAACCTAGACTTACGATTCATCCTTTTGACTTTACTTGATCTTTAGAGTCGAAATTGGACGGTGGCCCTTAAAGTGCGTGGGGCTCCGGGGTAGAGGTAGTAGTGGCCAAACTGTTTGGGCGATTCCCGCCAGTAACGCTTGTCGGCCACGTTATCGATGGCCAATGTCCAAGTGGATGCCACGTTGTTTACTTTTGTATCGTAGTGGGCCGACGCGTCGAGGGTCGTCCAAGCGGGAAGCTGGATATCGCCATTGCTTTGTTCTGTGACACCACGTTTTCCTTCGTGAGACAAGCGCAGCCCTGTGCGTAAGCCTGGGACGCTGCTATAGCGGTACTCAGCCATGCCACGCAAGATGTAGGCTGGGACATTCAGAGGACGTTCGCCATTCACGGAGGTGTCAATCACTGCGTTTTGTCGCTTGGCATTTATCCATGTGAAGCCACTGCCGAGCTTCCAGTTTTGCACTGAAGTGCTTCCACTCAGTTCGAGGCCTCGATGGCGAGCTTCCCCATCCATTTGACGGTTGACTAAGCTACCGCTTGCCGGCGCATCGCCCGCGGTTGGGCGGGTGATGTCAAACCAAGTGACCTGCCAGTTGCTGGCAGTCGTTTGTCCTTTGACGCCCACTTCACGCTGGTAGCTACGCAGCACGGGAAGCGCTTGACCCGCGTTGGCGTAAGTGCCGGTTTTGTTGGGGGTGACTTCGGTTTCTATGCCCTGGCCGTAGCTGGCGTATACCGTGACGCTTTGGTCGAGGGCATGGCTAAAAGCCACCCACGGCGTTGTCACGTTGCGTGCGTCTTGAACAGGGCGACTGCCATCGGTTCTCACGCTTTGTCGGTTCATTTGGATCTGGCGCAAGCCAAGCCAAGCGGAGGTTTGTTGCGTGAGGTGTACGCGGTCTTTGAGGGCGAACTCGTTTGAGTATTCGGTTCGATTGGTTGAGGGGGGGGAGTCTGTGTATGCGTACGTTGTGTCTACTTGATTTGAATATATGTTTGCCGAGCCTACATAGTTATTGGTTTGCGTCAAAGGCATTCTGTCCAATTGTCTTTGGCGCATAAAGCTGATTTTTAGATCATGTTTTTGTTGGCCGATGACGGTCGATCCAGAGAGTTCTGTTTGGACGGCCTCATTTAATCGTCGTTCGTTTTCGCTGCGCCAATCGTAAAGATCAAAGTCTCCATTAGATTTAAAGTTGGTCGCAATTCCGTAGTTATCCGCGCCAAAAGCAAACGACAAGCGGTCATCAGTTTTTAATCGCTGTGTGCCATATTGCGTCGTCCACAACCAACCATTGTCTAAGTTGTGTTTGAAGCGGACGCTGCCTGTGAATGCATCAAATACGCCAGGTTGTGATTTAGGCACGCCAGTCTGTGATCCAGCCTGGTAGGTGAAGTTTTTTGTCCCATCCACGGTGGGCGGGAGCTGGCCGCCAAGCAGGCTATAACCATTCACACCTATTTGCTCGCGATGACTTTGCTCGAATTCCCATTCCAGTTTGCTGTTGCCATTGATGCGCCAGTCCATAGCCAAAGCTACCAAGTCGCGATGACCCTTGGTATTTTTGATGTACGGATCTAGATCTTCATGAGCCACGTTGAAGCGGTAGCCAAAGTCAGCGTTTTCGCCGAAACGCCCGCCTAAATCAGCAGCAACTGAGCGGTTGTTGCCTTGTCCGTAGCTGAGGGTGATGTTGCGAATTTTCTGCTCGGCGTTGGTTGGCGCGCGCTTGACCACATAGTTCACCAAGCCACCGGGTGCGCTGGTGCCTGCCTGCATGCCGCTTGTGCCTTTGAGCAACTCGATGCGCTCTTTGTCATCCATCGGAATCATTGTTTCGGCACTGATGGGTAAGCCTTCGCGCTGGTAGTTGTAGCGGTTGTTGAGGGTGTAACCGCGCACGCTGAGCATGTCCCAATAGGCGGGAGAGTTGTAGCTGTCGGTGACCGATGCGTCCAGGCGCAGGGCGTCAGAGACGCGTTGCGCGCCAATGTCTTTCAGCGTGGCACTGTCAATGGTGGTGGTGTTGAACGGGAGTTCGTGAGCGGGCATATCACCAAAGCCAGACACGCGTGCGGGCAGTTTGTCGGTGATGGTGATTTCGGTCGGGTTTTGTTGCGCCCAAGCGGACGCGCAAGATGCAATGCACAGTGCAACGGCCGCGCGAACGCGCGTTGCTTTCAAGAATGGCGAATGGTTTGCCATGACGTTTCCTTAAACGTTATGACAGGTCGGCTGACTTTGAAACGAGTGTGTGCTCTGGTGAGTGAAGAGCCTCGTTGTAAGACCAAGCTTCCCTGCGCGAGGATTACCTCAATCAGGTTCAAAGGGACTTTCTCAGTCGAAGTCGGTGACGGCTTCAACACCCCTAGCGGATGCGTTATTGCTAACGCAGTGTGAATTTTAAACGAGTCCGAGCAAGCGGTGCAGCTCGGTCGATGTTGTCGTGTATTGCAACAGGGTCTTTCGTGTGGGGTGCACGATGGCGGCTGCACCAAAAGCGGTGAGAGTGGCTTCGTGGAAGCCACACAGGATGAGCTTTTTCTTGCCAGGGTAGGTGTTGATGTCGCCCACGGCAAAGATGCCCGGCACATCGGTGGCAAAGGTTTCGGTGTTGACCACCAGTTGCTTGCGCTCCATCGCCAAGCCCCAGTTGGCAATGGGGCCGAGCTTGGGCGAGAGGCCCAAGAACGCCACCACTTGCTGTGCCGAGCACTCGATCGTTTGACCATCTGGCGTCGCCACTTGCACGGCGTGCAGTTGGTTGGATGTGTTCAGCAAGGCGGTGGGTTGGCCGATTTGCAGTTGCAGCTTGCCGCTGGCCACCGCATCACGCATGGCTTGCAGCAGCAAGGGCTCGGCGGTGAACACATCGCGGCGGTGCATCAGGGTCATGCTGCGTGGTGCTTTTGTTTCGAGCGTGAGTTTCAACGCCGCCGCAACGGCAGACTCTTCGCCACCCAACACCACCACGTCTTGGCCCGCAAAGCGTGAGGCATCACCCAAGCGGTAATGCATATGCGTGCCTTCGAGTTCTGCGGCACCTTCTACGCTCAGCTTACGCGCTTGGAATGCGCCCACGCCTGCGGCGATGACCAGCACCTTGCAAACAAACTGTTGCTTGGCCGAGGTGCGCACCGAGATGAGGCCATCGTCTAAACGCTCAACCTCGGTCACCTCTTGGTTGAGGTGAAAGGTCGGCGCAAAAGGTTGGATTTGGGTTTGCAGCTGCGCCACCAACTCACGGCCTGTGCACACAGGGATGCCTGGAATGTCGTAAATCGGTTTGTCGGCGTACAGCTCCACGCACTGGCCGCCCACATGGGGCAGGGCGTCAATGATGTGGCTGCGAATGTCTTGCAGGCCGAGTTGAAAAGCCTGAAACAGGCCCACTGGGCCTGCGCCCACGATGACGGCATCGGTGTGAATCGCGGAGGCCGTCATAGGACGAGGTGCTTAGCGCTTGAGTTCGGCGAGTTTGCCGTTTTTGTCTTTCCATGCGTCGGCATCAGCCATTGGCGCTTTGCGCTTGGTGATGCTGGGCCAGCCGATGAGCGACAGCTCAGCGTTGAGCTTGGTCATGTGTTCTTGGCCTTCTGGCACATCTTCTTCGGCGTAGATGGCGTTCACAGGGCACTCAGGGATACACACAGCGCAGTCGATGCACTCGTCTGGGTCGATGGTGAGGAAGTTAGGGCCTTCGCGGAAGCAGTCGACGGGACAAACGTCCACACAGTCGGTGTACTTACATTGGATACAGGCTTCGGTGACAACGTGCGTCATGACAATTCAATCGATGGGTAAAAAGACGGCGCAACACACATGTGTTGCGCCAAGCCTATGATTTTAAACGGGATTCAATTCAGGGCTTTGAGCTGGCTTAGTTCACCAACACGGCGCCCGAGGTTTTGTGCGTGGCGGTGTCCACCAACACCAGCGCGCCCAAGATGCGCGACTGCTTGAAAGGCAGGGTGACCAAAGGCTCTTGCAGCGCCAAGGTCACGTGGCCAATGGCGTTAGGGGCCAGCTCGGTGGCTTCTTCTTCGGCCAAGGTGTTGACGTTCAGGCGGTGCACCACGCGTTGCACTTTGGCCTTGACCCAGCGGTGGCCGTGCAAAGCCCAGTAAACGCGACCAGCCACCAAGGGCTCGTCGTCCATCCAAGCGATGGTGGTGTTGAGCTGGCGTTGGCCTTCGGGGCTGCCTTCGGCGGCCAACAACCAATCACCACGTGACACATCCACTTCGCGGTCCAACACGATGCCAGCGCTGTGGCCAGCGGCTTTGTTTTGTGGCTCACGTGTGGCTGACAACACTTGCGACACCACCGCGGTTTGGCCACTTGGGAACACTTTGATGGTTTGGCCTGGCTCAATGGTGCCCGTGGCCACACGGCCCCAGAACACGCGGCGGCCTTGGGTGGTCACGCCAGAGTCGTGGAATTTTTCAACCCACTGCACGGGGAAGCTGAAGGCCACCTCAGTTTCAGCGGGCGTGTTGGGCAACTCTTCCAAGATGCTCAGCAAACTCGGGCCGGTGTAGCCGCACCAGTCGGCTTGGTCATTGTTTTCGGTGGTCACCACGTTCCAACCTTTGAGGGCGGACACGGGCACCATGGCCGTGATGGAAATGCCCGCTTCTTTGGCAAATTTGCGCAAAGCAGCTTCGATGTTTTTGTACGCCAGTGCGGGGTCTTCCACTGCATCGAGTTTGTTGATGGCAAACACGATGGAGGGTACGCGCAACAGGTTGACCAGCAGCGAGTGGCGGCGGGTTTGCGGCAGCAATTCGAGCGCTGGATTTTTCCAGTCGAGCTTGATGGCATCCACCAACACCACAGCAGCATCAGCGCTAGAGGCGGCGGTCACCATGTTGCGGGTGTATTGCTCGTGGCCGGGTGCGTCGCCAATGATGAACTTGCGTGCTTCGGTGTTGAAGTAGCGGTAAGCCACGTCAATCGTGATGCCTTGCTCTCGCTCGGCACTCAAGCCGTCAGTCAGTAAAGCGAGGTCGGTTTCGCCAGAGCGTTGAACGCCAGCCAAGTGGTCTTGCAACACCGCTTTGGTGTCCACCAGCAGGCGGCCAATTAGCGTGCTCTTGCCGTCGTCGACTGAGCCGCAGGTGATGAATTTAAGTGCGTTCATTAGAAATACCCGTCTTTTTTGCGCTTCTCCATCGAAGCCTCAGATGTTTTGTCGTCCATGCGTGTGGCACCGCGTTCGCTCACGTCGGCGGCCAAGGTCTCGATGACGATTTGCTCAGGCGTAGCCGCGTCGCTCTCGACCGGGCAAGTGCAAGTGATGTCGCCCACGGTGCGGAAACGTACATCGCGAATCTCTACCTTCTCACCGTCTTTGGGTGGCGTGAGTTCTGTCACAGGCACCAACAGGCCGCGGCGGTCCACCACTTCACGCTTGTGCGTGTAGTAGATCGAAGGCAGCGCGATTTTTTCGCGGGCGATGTATTGCCACACGTCGAGCTCGGTCCAGTTGGAGATGGGGAACACACGGAAGTGTTCGCCGGGCTGCAACTTGTGGTTGAACAGGGTCCACAGCTCAGGGCGTTGTGCCTTGGGCTGCCATTGGCCAAAGCTGTCGCGGTGGCTGAAGATGCGTTCTTTGGCGCGTGCTTTTTCTTCGTCACGGCGTGCGCCACCAATCAGCGCGTCAAAGCGGAATTCTTCAATGGCTTCAAGCAAGGTGACCGATTGGTGCACGTTGCGGCTCTCACCAGGATGCGCCAAACGCACGGTGCCTTTTTTCATCGAGTCTTCGACGCTGCGCACAATCAGCTCAGCGCCGAGTTCTTTGGCACGTGAGTCGCGGAAGTCCGTCACTTCCTTGAAGTTGTGACCCGTATCGATCATCAACAATGGGTAAGGGATGCGGCCTGCGCCAAACGCCTTCTCAGCGCACTTGAGCATGACCAGCGAATCTTTGCCGCCTGAGAACAAGAGGGTGGGGCGCTCAAAAGCGGCAGCGACTTCGCGCAAGATGAAGATGGTTTCTTCTTCCAGCGCATCGAGGTGGGTGTTGCTTAAGTGGTGCAACTCGTTTTGGGTTTTAGCGTTCATGACGTTTCTCGGTATCTAACTTTTATTTCTTCACGTGCAAGCCGCACTCTTTGGCGGCTTCGTCTTCCCACCACCAACGGCCCGCGCGAAACTCTTCGCCTAGGCTGATTGCCCGTGTGCAAGGTGCGCAGCCCACGCTGGGGAAAAACTGGTCGTGCAGTGGGTTGTAGTCCACGTTGTTCGTGGCGATGTAGTGCCACACATCGCCCCATGTCCATTTGGCCAAGGGGTTGAACTTGGTCAAATTCTTGGTCGTCACTTCGCTGTCGTCTTGCAACGGCACATCGGCGCGCGCTGTGGATTGTTCTTGGCGCAAGCCGGTGATCCAAGCGCGTTGGCCTTTGAGGGCGCGGGCGAGCGGTTCCATCTTGCGGATGCCGCAGCACTCTTTGCGCAGGGCTATGCTTTTGTACATCGCATCTTGGCCCTCTGTGCGCACAAACTGGATGACCGATTCATGCACAGGGCGATACACGTGGATGGGCGCACGTGAGGTGGCTTCTGTGCGCTCCAGCAAGGCCAAAGTCTCGGTGTGCAAAGCGCCGGTTTCGAGCACGAACACGGGAATGTCGAGCTTCAAGTTGTTGATGAGGTGGGTGATGACCACGTCTTCAGCGCCGAGGCTAGAAGCTTGCGTGACAGGAGAAAACTCAGCCGCTGCGCGTTGCAGCAAGGCTTGGGTTTCGGCCAGCTTGGCAGCGAAGTCGTCGCTGGCGCGAGCATTTAGCGTGGTGGCTTTGGACGTGCCGCCGGACGAGAGAAAAGAGGATTGGCTCATGAAAAGATGCAGCGTGTGTCGGGAGGATTGAAACCGTTCGTGCCGTTTACGCCACTTGAGCGAAATTAGGCACGGGCTGAACGGCATCGCCTTGGTAGAAAGCTTTGTAGTGCGTCAACAGCTTTTCGCCGTGTGCCGCGTCTTGGTCGTCGCGCAGCACGGCGCTAGAAAAACCGCTGCGTTGCATTTGCAGCAATTGGTCAATCAACACATCGCCATGGGCGCGGATGTCACCGCCAAAGCCGCGACGACGCAGCACAAACGCTTGGCTGAAAGCGCGACCATCGGTGAACTTGGGGAAGTTCAAATCGATGCGCTCCAAGCCTTCGAGGTCCAAGGTTTGCACGTCCACGTCGTTGGCCAACGCGCGTGCATTGACGCCGTCGGTGGTGTGTTGGGTAATGATTTGCAAGCTCATATTTATCTCGTATCTGTTTTAGGCTTAGGCCGTGTATTTAGTTGGCGCGTGCCGTGGTGTTGCGGGCCGAGTTGGCCGCCGCTTTGAACACATCAAAGCCCACACGGTTCAAAGTACGTGCAAAGGTCTCGTGGCCTTCGCGCTTGTCGCGGTAGGTGTCCAGCACGGCTTCCACCACATCCACCACTTCGGCGGCGGCGAATGACGGGCCGACCACTTTGCCTGCTTTGGCTGGGCCGCTCAAGAACGAGCCGTCCGAGCCACCGAGGGTGACTTGGTACCACTCTTGACCGTCTTTATCCACGCCCAAGATGCCGATGTGGCCGCTGTGGTGGTGGCCGCAAGAGTTGATGCAGCCGCTGATGTGCAAGTCAATCTCGCCCAAGTCAAACAATTCGTCCAGGTCTTGGTAACGCTCGGTGATGGCCGCTGCGATGGGGAGCGAACGGGCGTTGGCCAAGGCGCAGTAGTCGCCACCGGGGCAAGCAATCATGTCGGTCAGCAAGTGCACGTTGGCGCGTGCAAAGCCTGCGGCTTTGGCGGCTTGGTACAACTCGGCCAATTGGTCGATGCGCACCCAAGGCAGCACCAAATTTTGGTCGTGGTTCACGCGCACTTCGCTGGAGCTGTATTTCTCAGCCAAGTCAGCTGCAATCGCCAACTGGTCGGCTGTCGCATCGCCTGGTGCTTGGCCCAAGCGTTTGAATGACAGGGTCACCACGCGCAGGCCAGGGTTCTGGTGGCTGGTCACGTTTTGTTGCAACCAGCGGGTGAACTCTTTGTCTGCACGGGCCTGTGTCAGTAACGCTTGTTCGGCTTTCTCTTGGGCTTCGTCCGACACCACGTCCACGGGCGGCAGCACAAAGCAGGCGCTCACGCGGTCCAGTTCGACTTGCGGGATGGTGTGGTGTGCGCCGTTTTCCAAGATGCGGTCAAACTCTTCGTTGACTTCGTCAAAGTAGCGTTGGCCTTCGGCCTTCACCAAAATTTTGATACGCGCTTTGTAGATGTTGTCGCGACGGCCCCAGCCGTTGTATACGCGCACCACGGCTTCGAGGTAGTTGATGATTTGGTTCCAAGGCAAGAACTCACGAATGACAGTGCCTGTGATGGGCGTGCGGCCCATGCCACCACCCACGTAAATTTTGAAACCCACATTGCCTTCTTCATCGCGCAGCAGGCGCAGGCCAATGTCGTGCCACTCAATCGCAGCGCGGTCTTCGGTGGCGCCGGTGATGGCGATTTTGAATTTGCGGGGCAGGTAAGCGAACTCAGGGTGCAAGGTGCTCCACTGGCGCAGCACTTCGGCGTAAGGGCGTGGGTCGACGTCTTCGTCCACCGCAATGCCGGCACGCTCGTCACTGGTGATGTTGCGAATGCAGTTGCCGCTGGTTTGAATGCCATGCAGGTTGACGCTGGCCAACAGTTCCATCACATCGGCGCTTTTGTCCAAAGGAATCCAGTTGAACTGCACGTTTTGACGGGTGGTGAAGTGACCGTAGTTGGTGGTCAGCTTGGGCGCGTCAATACCGCCAATCTTGTCTTGGGTGCTTTGCGCGCGTTCGATCAGTTCAGCCGAAGGCGTGTCGTAGTCGCGGGCGATTTGGGCCAACACGCGCAGCTGTGCGCTGTTGAGTTCGCCGTAAGGCACGGCCACGCGCAGCATGGGGGCGTAGCGTTGCACGTACCAGCCGTTTTGCAAACGCAAAGGGCGGAAATCGTCGTCAGCCAATTTGCCAGCCAAGTTGCGGGTGAGTTGGTCGCGGTACTGTGCAGCGCGTGCTTTGACAAACTCTGAATCGAAGGCGGTGTATTGATACATCTAAGAACTCAAACGAAAAAATTAAGCAAAAACCAACTTGCTGCCAGCCCATGCCAGCAACACAGAAAGAATCGAACGAATCACGCGCTCAGGTGTTTTGTGCATCAGGCGAGAGCCCAACCAAATACCGGGTAAAGAGCCGGTCAGCAGCAGGCCCAACAAAGACCAATCCACCGAACCCAAAGATGCGTGGCCCAAGCCCGCCACCATAGTCAGCGGCACGGCATAGGCAATGTCGGCTGCCACGATGCGTGACAAAGGCAGTTGGGGATACAGGATCATAAGCACCGTCACGCCAATGGCGCCTGCGCCTACCGAAGTGAGGGTCACCAAGATGCCAATGGCAGCGCCAAACAACACGGGCAGGGCCCAGTGGCGGGGCTGGGTGGCTTGGCGCAAGTTTTCCTCGGCCAGAACCACGGGCGCTTGTTTGCCACGGATCACTTTGTAGAGCATGGCACTGGCGGTCAGCAGCAGGGCGATGCCTAGGGTGAGCGTCATCACTTTTTGCACAGCGGGGTCAGACGGACCAATGTTGTGCAGTACCCACAACGTGGCGCCCGCAGCTGGAATGCTGCCTGCGCACAAGGAAATCACCACGCGCCAAGGCACGATGCGTTGACGCGCAAAGCTGAACGTGCCGCCCGCCTTGGTGAAGGCTGCAAACAGCAGGTCGGTGCCCACGGCCATGTAGGGCTTGACGCCAAAGAAGAAGATCAAGATGGGCGTCATCAGCGAGCCGCCGCCCACCCCGGTCAAGCCGACGACCAAGCCCACAAAGAAACCCGCGAATACGAAACCAAAATCTTGCATGGCGTGGACTGTAGGTGGTCTTTATGCCAAAACCAACGATTTCTTAGTTGTACATATATGTCAAATTGGAATAAGGATTTTTCAGCGGGTCGTGGCGTAAGCAAAGCGCAGGGGCGATTGGACTAAAGTCGCGTGGATAATGTTCGCTTTGTTGTGCGTGGTTAACCGCCGCAAAACACAAGAAAACAGTATTTCTTTCACCCTATCCAAATAAAGAATGAGACCGAGCAATGGCTGCTGATAAATCCACAATCGTTTACACCTTGACTGACGAAGCCCCCTTGTTGGCGACCGCTTCGTTCTTGCCCATCATTCGTACCTTTGCCGCGCCTGCTGGCATCGACGTGGTGTCTAGTGACATCTCTGTGGCAACCCGTATCTTGGGTGAGTTCTCTGATCTGTTGCCCGAAGCGCAACGCGTGTCGCACAACTTGTCCGAGTTGGGCAAGCTGACTTTGAAGCCAGAAGCCAACATCATCAAGCTGCCCAACATCAGCGCCTCTGTGGGCCAGTTGACCGCCGCCATCAAAGAGTTGCAGTCCAAAGGCTATGCCTTGCCTGATTATCCAGAAGCTCCCACGACAGACGAAGACAAAGCCATCAAGGCTCGCTACGCCAAGTGCATCGGTAGCTCGGTGAACCCCGTTTTGCGTGAAGGTAACTCTGACCGCCGCGCCCCTCGCGCTGTGAAAGAGTTCGCTCGCAAGAACCCACACAGCATGGCCGACTGGAGCCAAGCCTCTCGCTCGCACGTGTCACACATGCACCATGGCGACTTCTACCACGGTGAAAAGTCTTTGACCTTGGACAAAGCCCGTGACGTGAAGATGGAACTCATCACCAAGAGCGGCAAAACCATTCTGTTGAAACCAAAAGTTTCTTTGCTCGACAAAGAAATCATCGACAGCATGTTCATGAGCAAAAAAGCGCTGGTCGAGTTTTATGAAAAAGAAATCGAAGACGCACACAAAACAGGCGTGATGTTCTCCTTGCACGTGAAAGCCACCATGATGAAGGTGTCTCACCCCATCGTGTTCGGTCACTGCGTGAAGATTTTCTACAAAGAAGCCTTCGCCAAGCACGCCAAGTTGTTTGATGAACTGGGCGTGAACGTGAACAACGGCATGGCCGATCTGTACAACAAGATCGCCACCTTGCCACAAAGCCAGCAAGACGAAATCAAGCGTGACCTGCACGCGTGCCACGAGCACCGCCCAGAATTGGCGATGGTCGATTCGGCCAAAGGCATCACCAACTTCCATTCACCCAATGACATCATCGTGGACGCTTCCATGCCCGCCATGATCCGCAATGGCGGCAAGATGTGGGGCGCCGATGGTCGCTTGAAGGACGCCAAGGCTGTGATGCCAGAGTCGACCTTTGCCCGTATCTACCAAGAGATGATCAACTTCTGCAAGTGGCACGGCAACTTCGACCCCAAGACCATGGGCACTGTGCCCAACGTGGGCTTGATGGCGCAGCAAGCCGAAGAATACGGTTCACACGACAAGACCTTCGAGATTCAAGAAGACGGCGTAGCCAACATCACCGACTTGGCCACAGGCGAAGTCTTGTTGAGCCAAAACGTCGAAGAGGGCGACATCTGGCGCATGTGCCAAGTCAAAGACGCTGCCATCCGTGACTGGGTGAAGTTGGCTGTGACCCGCGCACGCAACTCTGGCATGCCCGCCATCTTCTGGTTGGACCCATACCGTCCTCACGAGAACGAGTTGATCAAAAAGGTTGACTTGTACTTGAAAGACCACGACACCAATGGCTTGCACATTGAGCACATGTCTCAAGTGCGCGCTATGCGCTACACCTTGGAGCGCGTGAGCCGCGGCTTGGACACCATCTCGGTGACCGGCAACATCTTGCGTGACTACTTGACCGACTTGTTCCCCATCATGGAACTTGGCACCTCCGCCAAGATGCTTTCCATCGTGCCTTTGATGGCCGGTGGCGGCATGTACGAAACAGGCGCGGGTGGTTCTGCACCTAAGCACGTGCAACAGTTGGTGGAAGAAAACCACTTGCGTTGGGATTCACTGGGTGAGTTCTTGGCCTTGGCCGTGTCTTTCGAAGACATGGGTCTGAAAAACGGCAACGCCAAAGCCACCGTGTTGGCCAAGACTTTGGATGCAGCGACTGGTAAATTGTTGGATACCAACAAAAACCCATCGCCCAAAACAGGTCAGCTCGACAACCGTGGCAGCCAGTTCTACTTGGCCATGTACTGGGCACAAGAGTTGGCAGCGCAAACTGAAGACAAAGACTTGGCTGCCAAGTTCGCGCCTTTGGCCAAGAACCTGACCGACAACGAGAAGAAGATTGTTGACGAGCTCAATGCGGTTCAAGGCAAGCCTGTTGACATCGGCGGCTACTACCTGCCCGATGCTAAGAAGCTTGAAGCCGTGATGCGCCCAAGCGCCACGCTGAACGCTGCTTTGGCTAGCGTTTAAGCTTCACAGAGGTTCAGGCCTCTGGAAAACTTTGCAAGGTAGCCCGGCTACCTTATCCCTCTAAGCCCCTCAAGCCCAAAAGCTTGAGGGGCTTTTTGCTAAGCGCAAAGTTAGACGCGAATTTAGGCTCGAAGTTGTTTGCGGTGTGCCTCTGCCTGCGCGGCAATGGCCTCGCGCTGCTCAGGCGTGAGTCGGTTGAGGTTTTTCAGTTGCATCAACATGCGAGAGTTTTTGGCCAGCATGTCGGTGTGGCGACCCAAGTAATCCCAATACAAAGTGGTGAAAGGGCAGGCGGTGTCACCCGTGGATTCGGCGGGGTTGAAACGGCAGCCTTTGCAGTGGTTGCTCATGCGGTCGATGTATTTGCCACTGGCCACATAGGGCTTGCTGGCCATCAGGCCGCCGTCGGCAAATTGGCTCATACCCAGCGTGTTGGGCAGCTCCACCCATTCCACGGCATCCACGTACACGCCGAGGTACCACTGGTGAACTTGTTTGGGCTCCACGCCCAGCAGCAAAGCGTAAAGACCAGTCACCATCAACCGTTGAATGTGGTGTGCATAGCCGTGTTGCAGGGTTTGTCCAATCGCATCGCGCAAGCAGGCCATCTCGGTGTTGCCGGTCCAGTAAAACTCGGGCAACGGTTCGTGCGCTTGTTGGGCGTTGCCCTCGGCGTAGTCGGGCATGTGGGTCCAGTAAATGCCGCGCACGTATTCACGCCAGCCCAAAATTTGGCGCACAAAACCTTCCACCGCTTGCAACGGCGCATGGCCATTGTGAAAAGCTGCCTCTGCCGCAGCCAACACCTCACGTGGGTTGATCAGCTTCAAGTTGAGCGCACACGACAGGTGCGAGTGATACAGCCAAACTTCGCCTTCCCACATGGCGTCTTGGTAAAGCCCAAAGCTGGGCAGTCGGTGGGTGATGAATTCGTCCAATGCCACCTGCGCTTGTGCACGCGTGACGGGCCAACCAAACTGCGCGATCGATCCGGGGTGATGAGCCAGCTTGTCATTCACCAAACGCATCACGTCTTGGGTGATGGCGTCGGGTGCGATGCGAGTGGGCAAGTGCAACATGCCCGGCCCTTGTTTGCCAAAGCTGCCGCGGTTGTCGGCATCAAAGTTCCATTGGCCGCCAATGGGTTTTTTGCCTTCCATCAAGATGCCATTTTTCTGGCGCAGCTCTCGGTAGAAGTACTCCAAACGCAACTGCTTGCGGTCTTTGGCATGCGCAGCAAAGTCACGCACGGTGCTGAAGAAATGTGTGTCGTCTTTGATCTCTAGCGGCAAGTCATGTTGCTGCGCCACAGCGCGAAGGCTTTGCAACACGCGCCAGTCGCCGGGTGCGGTCATCACCAGTTGTTGCGGCTTCACTTTGGCGATGGCTTTGCTCAGTTCACCGGCCAAGGTGCCCGTGTTGTCTGCGTCGTCGAGCTGGCTGTACACCATGGGCCAGCCGCGGGCTTGCAGGTGCGCAGCGAAGTGACGCATGGCACTCAAAAAAACGGTGGTCCGTTGCTTAGACGAGGGGATGTGCGTGGACTCTTCCAGCACCTCGGCCATCCACAGAGTGTCGCGCGCGGGGTCAAAGTCGCGCAGCGCGGAGGCGTCTTCGTCCAGCTGGTCGCCCAAGATGAGGATGAGTCGTTTGCGTGGGGTGGTCATGTGTGGGCTTTTTAAAAATCAAAACCAAGTTGTGCCTTGGCTGCTTGGGTGTGGTTGGCAGAGGCTCGTGTGGCTTTGCGTGAAGGTGTTGAATCTGCACCAGCGCCTGTCCGTGTGCCCCAGTTTTTGCGCGAGGCGTGTTTGTCCACCACGGCTTTCTTGGCAGCTTTGACCTCGTCGGTTTGCCGTCGGCTGTGCAGCAACTGTTTGGCTTCGCGTGTGGCTTGCGCCAAGTCGACTACGGGTTGTTGCAAAGCGCTGTTTGCGTCATTGCCCACAAACACACCGACGTGCGCTTGCATGGTGTGCGGCATGAGCCACGGCTCAAACAGCCAGGTGTCGGGCACTTGGCGCATGGCGGGCAGCCACTGCCGCACAAAGCAGCCATGGGGGTCGTGGTCTTGCGCTTGTTTGATGGGGTTGTACACGCGCGTGGTGTTGATGCCCGTGGTGCCCGACTGCATTTGCAACTGGCTCCAGTGGATGCCCGGCTCGTAGTCTAAAAACTGCGTGGCCAGCCACTCGCCTACAGGTCGCCAGTGCAACCACAGCGGGTAGGCGGCCACCGACACCAGCATGGCGCGCATGCGAAAGTTGAGCCAGCCCGTTTCGCGCAACATGGTCACGCAGGCGTCCACCATGGGCCAGCCTGTGCGTGCGGCTTTGAGGGCTTCGAAGTGTGCTTCGTTGAAATCGTGTTCGCGCAGGCCGTCGTAACCGCGGTGCATGTTTCGCCACTCGATGGCGGGCTCGCTCTCTAACTTTTGAATGAAGTGGCAGTGCCAGTACAAACGGCTGATGAAGCCCGTCAAGCCTGCGCGGTGACGGCTGGCGCTGGGGGGAAGCTGCGCGATGTGTGCCCGTGTGTGTTGCACCACTTCGCGCATACTGATGCATCCCCATGCCAAGTAAGCGGACAAACGCGAGCATGCATCGGGCGCCGACAACGGCGACGAAATACCGCCGCGATAGCCCAAGCTGCGTGCGTGCAAAAAACTGTGCAAGGTGTCTAGCGCCAAGTGACGGCCACCGCGTTGGCGTAGCGGTGGGTTGTGTTGCAGGTGCGCGGGGGCTTGCATGTGCGAGAGCGAACACCATGTGTGACGCGATGTATGGGGCAAGGCATGTGGCGATGTGGTCGCTGGTGCGTTGACAGACGGCTGCCAAAACTTCAACTCACCCACATCTTGCACAGGCTCGGCCATGTGCCGCTCCCAAGCGGGTTGCCACAGGTTGCGGTTTTTCAGTCTGCGCACCACGCCAAACTGCGGGTACTCGTGCCAACCCACGTTGTGCGCTTGGCACCAAGCGCCCACCCTCAGGTCGCGTGCGTAGGTAAAACCGTTGCCGGTTTCTTGGTGCGCGTGTATTTGGCGAAAAGGGGCATCGTTCCAAATGCGGCTCAGCACGTCGGGCAGCTCACCCGTGTGCACTTCAATGCACCCGCCTTGCAAACGCAGCGCCTCATCCAGGGCTTGCAACGATTCACGCACAAACTCAAAGTGCTGCAAGGCGGCATCGGGTTGCAGCCACAGCTCGGGCTCCACCACATAAATGCAGCGCACAGGCCCGCGCAGGGCTGCTTGGGCCAGGGCCGCATGGTCTTGCCAGCGCAGGTCTCGCTTGAACCAAACCAGCTCGTAACTCATGAGGCCGTGGCTGATTTGTTTTTGCGGCAAGCGTCCGAGCAGTACAGCACTTGCTCCCAATTTTTAGCCCACGCTTTGCGCCACGTCATGTCACGCCCGCAGGTTTTGCAGGGCTTGCTGGGCAGGCTTTGCTTGTTACCTTTGAATGTGTTTTTCTGAGCCAAGGGGCAGCTCCTCCATCTCGTAGGCGTCGGCCACGTAGGCGGGGCCTTTCATCAACATCACGATCACGCAGCCAATGGCCAGCGTCAGCACCAGCGTCCAGTGCAGCATGACCACGCCGAGCATCACATAAAAAAACTGCTCCACCGCGCGTGCATTTTGTGTGGCGGAATCCAGCCCATCCAACACATACGCACCGGCACTGGCCAGCAGCGGCAGGGCTGTGCCGACGGCCAAAATGAGGTGTAACTTTTTCCAAATTTGCCACTCCAGGCCTGCGGGTGAGCGTTGAAAACCATCGAGTTTTTGGAGGTACTTCATGGGGCGGTGCTCAGTTGGTCGATGGCTTGGGCGAGTGTGAAATCTTTGTGCGTCAGACCAGCCGCATCATGGGTCCAAATGCGCACTTGCAGCTGTGTGTAGCTCGACAGCACTTCGGGGTGGTGGTCTTGGGTTTGGGCGAGTTGGGCGATTTGGTTGAACCGTGCCACCGCCGCCTCGAAGCTGGGCAGTGTCCAGCTTTTGAACAGGCAGGCCGTGTGGTGCTGTGGGTGCGTGTCTAGCGTCCACCCCGAGAGAGAGCCCATCGCCTGTTGCACGTCGGTGGATTCAATCTGACGCAGGGCGTTGAGCGTGTGGGCATCCACCGATACGCGCACGCCCAGCGCGCCCGAGCCTTGGCGCACGGGTGACTTGCACAAGCCAATGTCCAGGGCTTCTATTTCACGGTAAGCCGCACAGGCTTGGACGATGCGTGTGATGAGGCGCTCCTGTGTTTCGTAATGGCCATCGGCTGCCAGGCGGTCAATCTCGGCCACCAAGGGGTCGTAGTCAAACACATGGGCCATGCCGTCTTGGGCGATCAGCACCAGCGCGGGCGACAACCACAGCGTGAGGTCAAGCACGTGGGCATCGGGCACCACATCGTGCGGGCCGTACGTACCAATGTTTGTCTTCAGGTGCAGGTCGCGCAGTTCGACGCAAGCAAGGTGTGTGTTCAAGCGCATGACTGCAATTGCTCCAGCGTGACGAATTCAAGGGCTTTGGCGTGCGTGCATTCCAGCACCACAGGCGGGGCCACGCCGGCTTCCAAGGCTTCTTGCCAGCGGCGGGCACACAAGCACCAGCGGTCGCCGGCTTTGAGGCCTACAAAGCGGTGTTCGGGGCGCGGGGTGATCAGGTCGTTGCCCCGTTGCAGCGAGAAATCTAAAAATGCTTGCGTGACTTTGGCACACACCACGTGGCTGCCCTGATCGTGTTCGTCCGTATTGCAGCAGCCGTCGCGGTAGTAGCCCGTGAGCGGGTCGTAAGAGCAGGGCACCAGGGCAGTGCCCAAAACGTTGCGTGCTTCGGTGGTCATGGTGGGACTTTCGGGTGTTCTGTGGTGGAACTCATTGCCAGAGTGCGCGGTAAGCGCCGTCTGCATCGTAGTCGTGGGCTTGCTTGTCTGGGTTGAAGCGCCTGGACCCTCTGGGGTCGGTGCCGCGACCGCTCAGGTAGAGCCAGTTGCCTTGGTTGTTGTAGATGTCAAAGTCAATCAGTTGCGACTCAAACCAAGCGGCACCGGCACGCCAATCGCAGCGCAAATCGTGGATCAAAAAGCTCGCCAAGTTTTGTCGCATGCGGTTGGACGAATAGCCCGTGGCGTTGAGTTCGCGCATGCCCGCGTCAATGAAGGCGTGGCCGGTGCGGCCCGTGCGCCAGTGCTCAAAGCCGCGTGCGTTGTGTGGGCGTGTGGGCAGTGGCGCGTCGGACAGGCCGCGTTGCCAATACAGGCGCTCACCGTATTTGAGGTGTAGCCAACGGAAGTGGTCGCGCCACAGCAATTCGAAGCCAATCCAATACGTGCTGTCGGTGGCCCCGTGTTGTGCCTCGAAGCTGCGGATGGCAGCCCACGCCTGACGTGCAGACAATGCGCCGGTAGCCAACCAAGGCGACCACTTGGTGGAGTAATCCGCACCCACCAGTCCGTTGCGTGTGGCCTTGTAGGTGTGCGGTAAATCACGGCTGCAGTACTGAGCCAGATGCGCGAGGGCGGTACGTTCACCGCCGTGAAACTCGGGCTGCGCCCAAGGAAACGCCGAACGTGGGTCGCGCAAGATCGCGTGCGGGTCTGTGGTGTGTTCCGTGGCAGGCGCAGGTCGTTTCTGAACCAGTAAATCACGCCTGGGGCCGAGGTATGTTGTGTCATGTTTTGATTTTAGAAATGCCTTCCAACCTTTGGTTGGCAATGGCTATCGCAAGGCTCTAGGATCGCGGCTGTTTTCAAAGCGCTCAAGAAACGGACATCGCGTGGCAGAGGATTTAAAAATGGTGCTGCTCATCGGCAGTGCACCCGACGCCGTGCAGGCCAAAGACTGGGATCTGTCGGTGTTTGCACAGCGTGTGGCCATCAACAACGCATGGCAAATCACACCTGACTGGGACTACTTGGTATACCCCGAAGACTTCGCGCCCGAGCGTTTGCCGCCCACGCCGTTGAAGCCTTCGCAGCAACTGATTGCCGCCCCCGAATTTGTGCCGCAGCAAAACCACTTTGGCGGCTTTGTGTATGCGGG
Organism: Limnohabitans sp. TS-CS-82; assembly: GCF_002943475.1. Taxonomy (NCBI): domain Bacteria; kingdom Pseudomonadati; phylum Pseudomonadota; class Betaproteobacteria; order Burkholderiales; family Comamonadaceae; genus Limnohabitans; species Limnohabitans sp. TS-CS-82. The sequence continues at coordinate 83,295 of NZ_PTQX01000002.1, forward strand.
CGGAACCATGGCGTTTACCGCGGGGTATTGGGCCTTGGGCGCTTTGAAGCCTGACCTGATGGCGTTCTTGGGTTGTGACATGGTGTACGACGCCACCTCGGGCGAGAGCAGCCATTTTTACGGCCAAGGCACGCCAGACCCTTTGCGGGTGGATGTGACCTTGCAGTCGCTCGAGGCCAAGTCGGCGCGCTTCATGGCGTTGGCACAGGCGCACGGCTGCGCGGTGGTGAATTTGTCGGAGTTGCCCGAATCGCGCTTGTTGTTCCCGCGCGTGGCGAGCTGTGATGTGACCGCGCCGGGCATGCACCAACAACTGCTGCAAGCGCAAAGCGCGTTGATCGACCCAGCAGCCGTTGCACGCGCCTTGCAGGCCGAGCAAGACTTGGGCTACATGGTGCCGTCGGGGCGCTACTGGGAGCACACGGCTGAGTTTGACAAAACCAAACTCAGCGACATTGACAGCTTGTGGTTACAGGTCATCGCAAGCGATCAGGCCGAGACGTTGCGTTAGTTTGAAGCTGCGCCTTCGCGCAGATCAATCCCCTCATGCGCAGCAATTTTCTCTAAGGCGTTTTCAAACAGCGATCGCGCAGAGCCCGAAATTGAACGCAGGTAGGCGTGCAAGTGGGCGTCTTCTGCATTGCGGTTCAAACACTCTTGGCTGTATTCCTCAAAGCTTGCCAGTTGTGCAATCAGCTCTGCCACATGGCGCGGGCACTCGCACAGCACATTGGTTGAAATGCCGGCCACGCGGCTGAGGGTGGCGTCTGAATATTTGCGTGCCGCGATGACCGCGCCTGTGGTGCCAAATTCCTGCGCACGCACAGGGTCGACAAACAGCACCGATTGCAGCAACTCGGCCAGCTCAATGTCCGAGATGGGTTCGCGTCGCACGATGAGGCCCGAAAACTTCATGGCTTGCACCACGGCCTCGGGCGCAAAGTTGTACACCACGATGGTTTGCGCAAATTGGTGTTTGTTGATCAACGCTTGGATGTCTGTGTGCACCGCAGTTTGCAAAGTGTTGACCTTGACCAACAGCACTTGCGGGCGTTGCGCCAATTCGGCGTTGGCGGCGGTGGCCAAGTCGATCAACACGTCGGTGACTTTGATTTGGTTTTGCTTCAAGCCTGCGGCAAACTTTTTGGACTCGATGCGGTTGGCCATACTCATACCCACCACCGCCAGAGACACGGGCTGGCCCGGTACGGCCAAACTTTGGGGCGTGTGGTGCGGCAGGTTGCTCATGCGGCGCAGTTGCTCTAGGTCGAGGTTGGCAATGGTGCTGATGCCATGGCCGTTTTGCGACAACTGTTTGAGCAACAAGGCCTTGGACACATCGTGTTCGGCAAACAAGCGTTGCTTGCCTTCTGTCTTGACAGGGCTGAACGCGCCGTAGCGGGTTTCCCAAATGCGCAAGGTGGACACGGGGATGCCCGTGGTTTTAGACACCGCACCAATGCGGTAAAGGGCGGTTGAGGGAAGGGCGCTGGTGTTCAAAATGATGTTTTTGAGTAGAGGTTGCGTAGATTATGTGTCGATTTATAAGTATTTGTAAATTAAATTAGATTTTGCGTAGATTAATGCGTCAAAATTCTACGCAATAGGAGTTTGACCATGATTTCAAAGAAAACCATCAACGCCATCGAAGTGTGCGTCTACTTGGCGGGCCAGCGTCACGCAGGTTATGTCACGACCACCGAGTTGTCGCCCAGACTCGATTTGTCCATCTCCTACCTCGAGAACATCCTCAAGCCGCTCAAGGCACACAACATCGTGGGGGCCATGAAGGGCCCGGGCGGCGGCTACATGATTTTGGGCGACACCTCGCTGATTTCGATTTGGGACATCGCTTCGGTGTTTGAATGCACCTTGGATGCGCCGTCTTCTGTGCCAGCCAAGACGGCAGACGACCTGCCCGAGGACAAATCAACGCCCGCCAGCTACGAGTTCGGCTTGGAGCAAATCGTCAAAGCGACACTCAGTAACTTCACTCTGGCCGATTTTGTGGATGAGTCGCGTGACGAAGAAGCCCGCTCGTTTGTGCAAACCATGGGCCGCTTCAAGTTCAAACCCATGGTGGCGCCGCTCATGCCCAAGGCGCCCAACTCAGTGTTTCAGCTCTCCATGATGATGGCCTGATGCAACTCAGCGCTAGCCAACGTCTTGCCAGCCTGAGCCCAGGTGATGTGTCTGCCGTGATTCAAATGGCATGGGAAGACCGCACCACGTTTGAAACCATTCATGAGCGCATGGGCCTGAGTGAGCCCGAGGTGATTCGCTTGATGCGTACCGAGCTCAACCCCAGCTCATTTCGTTTGTGGCGCATGCGCGTGAAGGGCCGCAGCACCAAGCACCGTGCGCTGCGAAGCCCTGACATGAAGTTTGATGACCACGCCATTGCCGACCACCGTCGCGCCAACTGTTAACCCGTGAAGGACTTGTATGAGTGAAGACCCAAGGTGTTGCGGCACCGGAACTTGCATCATCAGCGCTGACGGTACGTGTTGGTGTGGTCAGCGCTGGGACGGCGAAAAAATGTGTTTTCCAAAGCCAGATGCAGCCACTGCTGTGCATGCCTCAGAGCCGCATGCGCAGCCCGAGCCAGAGGCGACAAACGGCTCAGCCGATCACGAGGCCTGAGCCGCCTCCAGTGCCCACCATGTCTGTTGCCCACGCACTCAAAACCTTGGCGCTCAACGCCATCGGTGAACGTGTGCGCGCCATCACGGGCGGTTTGTCGTCGCTCATCGTGCAGTCTTTGCATCCGCGGGCGCAAGACATTTTGCAAGTCATTCAGGCCTACCCTGTGGACGTGTGGGACAAGCCTTGGATGGCGCTGATTTTGCAAAGCGCCTTTGATGTCATGCCGCCGTGGGTGCTGGCGCTGTTGCGTCAGCCACCTGCATGTGCTGTGCATAAACACGCCACGCGCTTGGCGGTGCAGCTGTCGGCCGAGCCCGTGCAGTGGATGCTCAACCAACAAGGTGTGTCTGCCATTGCACGCCAACGTGTACAGGGAGGTGCAAGCTATGTGTGATGTGGCGCTTTTTGTGCAAGACGATGTGTTGGCGCACAAGCTGCGACACACACTTGACATCATGGGCGCGAAGGTGGCGCGCTACGGTGCGCTGTCGAATGATTCAATGCGCTGGCGTTCGCGCCACTTGGACCTGATGGTCGTCCACCCCACCCCCACGGTGATGGACTTGGCCAGCACTTTGATGCCGGATCGGTGTGGTGCACAGCGCGCTGCGACTCTCGCGCTGGTGCCAGACCACCACATGGTGTTTGCCCCCGATTTGTTAGATGCAGGTTTTGACCGCTGTCTTCCCGAGTCATTGAATGAGGCCATTTTTTGTGCAGAAGTTCGGGCTTTGACGCGGCGTCGCCAAGGCATGACCGCGTCGGTGTGTCATTACGGCGCGTTGAGTTTCAACCACGCGACGCAGCAAGCATGCGTCTCGGGCGTGGCCTTGGATTTAACGCCGCGTGAAGCGCAGGTGTTGGACATCTTGCTCAAGCGCGTAGGGCAAATCATTCCCAAAGAGCGCTTGCTCCAAGACATCGCGCCAGACAACATGGCCTTGAACACCACGGCTGCGGAGGTCTACATCCACCGACTGCGCAGAAAAATCAGTCACGATTTGCTGCCCGTTCGCAACATCAAGCGATGCGGTTACTTTTTGCCGCGCTATGTTGACCTCAGCGACAGCAGCCCATGCCAAGCTGGATTGGCCAAACCTGTGGCGGCTTCAGTCAGGCCGGGGTATGAGCTTGTAGGCCACCATCTTGCCGTGTGAGTCGACTTTGGCGAGCACCATGTCGCCAGAGGCAATGTTCTCGCCCATGAACTCATAAATGTTCACATGGTGGGTCACCAAAACCAGCGCTTGTTTGCCTTTGGTTTTGGGTTGGGCGGCAATGAATTTTTCCAGCTTTTGGTTTTGGGTTTTGGCTCGCGCCATGTCATCAAAAAATGAAGCCAAAGCAGGCTCAACCGTCACAGGCCCCAACTTCAACAGCTCTGCCGTGTCTTTGCATCGGCACCAGGCACTGGTGTGTACGTTGGCAGTTGGCACGCCTTGTTTTTTGAGCCAGTGGCCCGCTGCTACCGCTTGTTTGCGGCCCTCGTTGCTGAGGTTGCGTTGGGTTGTGCAGTCATCCAAGGTGTAGTTGGCAGGGTCGCCAACGCCTGGGGCACGGGTGTGGCGCATCAGCAAAACGTAATCTGGGGATTGCAGTTTGTCTGACAGATCGCTGGCTTGAGCGGAGGTACTTGTTGTTGCGTAAGCCACCACGAGACTCAATGCACACCACAAGCGAAGCATCAATTTTCGAAAGACCACGGTGTCAAGCCCGCTTCGTGAAGGACAGCGTGACATCGCCCAGATGGATGCCCAGCTTGGTCATGCGTGCTTTGTTGAGCATGACGCGGTCGTTCATCAAATACATCCAGTCGTCCATTTGCACATTCAGCACCGTGCCGTCCACGGGCAAGGCCAGGGTGTAGCGCCAGTTGAAAGCGTTGCCTTTGGTCTGGCCTTCGGCCACGCCCACCACATCGCCAGCGGTGCCCACATAAGCGCCATGGCCTTTGTCGGTGAGTTGCCAAATCCGTTTTTCTTTCGTGCCGTCCGAGTAGACAAAGTCTTCGTCCAAGATGCCTTGGTCGTTGTGCCATTGGCATTTCATCTCCACGGTGAAACGCTTGACCACCTTGCCATTGCGGTCGGTGAAGATGCCCCACGCGTCCACCATGCCGTTGAAGTAGGTGCGCAAATCGAGCACCGGTTTTTGGCTGGCGTAATCGTCGACCGTGGGGCTGGCGCAGCCGCTGAGGCCGGCGAGAGCGGTGGTGGCCATGCCACTGAGTAAAAGCGTGCGACGTTGCATCATGGTGTGCCTTTGAGGTTGTCTATGTGAGATGTGTCTGTGCTGGGTGTGAACATGCGCTGAGCCGCATAGACCAACACAGGAAGCGCAAGGCCCCAAGTGATGGCTAACGCGCCTAAGTGAACCGGGGTGTTGTCAAATGATGCGGCGCCCAGTTGTGCCCCAGCATAGTAGGTGAGCGGGCCAAACACCAGCCCCGCCGCTGCTGACAGCCAGAGGGTGTGATTTTGTAAAAACACCAAAGAGGTGTTCAAGGTCATGGCAAACAAAGCCCACAACAGCCACAACCAAAACGGGCTCAAGGGGCCAAGGGCCCAGCCGTAAAAACCAATGACCGATGCCATTTGCAGCAGTGTGTCCACTGCCATGCCAACGACCAGCGCCATCGCGGCAAGCTTGGCCTCTTGCTGAGGCAGGTGTGCAAAGCGCAGGTGCAGCCCAGCCAGCACCAAACCATACAGCAAGGCGGGTATTTCAAAGCCGCGTCCAACCCCCGCGATGCACGCCCACCAAGCGGTTTGAAAACCCAGAATATTCAAAAACAAACGCATGTCGCATTCTAGAAATTCAGACCGACCTTGGGGCGGCGGTGGTCATTCAAGGTGTTCGCTCGTACCAGTCTTTGCTGCGGTTCACCACATGCACCACCAGCAACATCACGGGCACTTCAATCAGCACGCCCACCACCGTGGCCAGCGCTGCGCCTGACTCAAAGCCAAACAAGCTGATGGCCGCAGCCACAGCCAGCTCGAAAAAGTTAGACGCACCAATCAGTGCCGAAGGGCAGGCCACGCTGTGCGATTCGCCCAACGCGCGGTTGAGGTAATAAGCCAAAGCTGAGTTGAACAACACTTGAATGAGGATGGGCACCGCCAACAAAGCAATGACCAAAGGTTGTTTCAAAATCGCCTCGCCCTGAAACGCAAACAACAACACCAGCGTGGCGAGCAGCGCAGCAATCGACCATGGGCCAATGCGTGCCATGACTGCATCGAACTTGTCTGTGCCTTGTGCCAACAGCGCTTTGCGCATCAGCTGGGCCAACACCACCGGAATGACGATGTACAACACCACTGATGTGATGAGTGTGTCCCACGGCACGATGATGGCTGATAGCCCGAGTAAGAACGCCACCAGCGGTGCAAACGCCACCACCATGATGGCGTCATTCAAGGCCACTTGTGACAAGGTGAACAAAGGGTGGCCGTTGGTCAGGCGGCTCCAAACAAAAACCATGGCGGTGCAGGGTGCTGCGGCTAACAAAATCAGACCAGCGATGTAGCTGTCAATCTGGTCTGCAGGCAACAGTGGCGCAAACAAGTAGCGAATGAAAAACCAACCCAGCAGCGCCATCGAAAACGGCTTGACCAACCAGTTCACAAACAGCGTTACACCAATCCCTTTGATGTGCTGACGCACTTCGTGCAAAGCGCCAAAGTCCACCTTGATGAGCATGGGGATGATCATGATCCAAATCAACAAACCGACGGGCAAATTAACCTGCGCGTATTCCAAACTGCCAATCGCTTGAAACAGCTCAGGCTGCCATTGCCCCAAAGCAATACCGACCACGATGCACAAAGCCACCCAAGCGGTGAGATAGCGTTCAAAGAAGTTCATGCATGCACCTGGCTGAGTTCTTTGGCCGTGTGTTGCAACATGGCTTTTTGTAGTTTGTCGGCAGGCAAGTCCACCAATAGTTGCAAGCGTTTTTGAATCAAGTACATGGTGTGGCGAAAGGCCTGCAAGCGGTCTTCGTCTGTGCCCTCTACAGCGGAGGGGTCGGCATAGCCCCAGTGCGCGGTGGCGGGTTGACCGGGCCAGTAGGGGCAGATCTCGCCAGCGGCGTTGTCGCACACGGTGATGACCAGGTCCATGTGCGGTGCATCGGGCTTGGCAAACACGTCCCAGCTTTTGCTGCTGAGGTACGAGGTGTCAATGCCAGCTGACTTCAACACTTGAAGCCCCAGCGGGTTGGGCTGCTGGTTCTCGCGCGGGCTGCTGCCAGCCGAATACGCTTTGAAGCGTGTGCCACTGGCACCGGTGACCATGTGGTTGAGCAAGGCTTCCGACAAGATGCTGCGGGCCGAGTTGTGCGTGCACAGAAAGAGGATGTTCAAGGTGGTCATGATTGATGTGACAGGGTAAAGGTGTGAAAGATAAAGAAGAAGTTTTTCAAACGTGTGTCAGCCTCAACAGCAGCCACTGGTGGGCGAGCAACAAGAGCCTGCTTTGACGCGTGGTTTGTCGGCAGTGGTCAGTGGCGCAGTTGTCGCAACCACAGCGGCGGGTGCGCAGCACAGGTCCATCGCCAAGCAGGCGGTGTGTTTGAGCCCCGTGGTCAAGGTCAAGGTATGTCCATCGCTGCTGCCAGCGGTGACGGGGTATTGCGACACCACGCCCGTCTCGTGTTCGATCTCCACAGGCAGGTCAAGTGAGGGCAACACATCTCCCGCGATGCGCAAAATATTGGCGAGCTTGGCTGTTTCTAAACGGTGATCCACATCGCTGTACACCCAGGTTTGCAGCAGGCAACTCTCGGTCTTGCGGCGTGTGCCGCCGCAGTCCATGAAGCTTTTGGCCACGTGGCCCACTTCGGTGATGTGAAAGTGCGGTGCCACTGCTTCGCCGTTGGGCAACACAATGCGCAAGGCTTGTTGTGGATGGGCTTCCAAGAGGCCTAAAAATTGTTCAACGTTCATGGTGTTTCCTTTGAAAAAATTAACAACAGGTTTTCGATGTCTCTGGCACCACGGCGCACGATTGGCCTTGGCAGCAGTCTTGGGTGAGGTAGGTGAGCAAGTCGTTCATGCGTGCAAACTCGGCGCGGTAAATCAGGTTGCGCCCGCTGGCCGTGGCGCTGACCAAGCCCGCGTGGCTCAGGGCTTTGAGGTGAAACGACAAAGCGCTGGGGGCGAGGTCGAGCAAGGCGCTCAAAGCACTGGGTGTCAAGCCCTCGGCACCTGCCACCACCAAAGCCCGAAAGGCGCGCAAACGCTGGCCTTGCGCCAAAGCTGCCAAGGCCTCGACCACGTGAGTTTCTTGAATTTTTTGTTTCTTCATGATTCAATAATACTTGAACTATTGAATCTTTGGCCCCGGCATGAGCTGTCATATATGTCACAGTACCGTCACAATCGCTAGCTAAAGTCACAGCTGTTCTAACCAACTGAAGGAATCACATGAACACGAAACGTACATTCATCAAATCTGTGGCTGCCGCAGCAATGGCAACTTTGGCCATGGGTTCAGCCTTCGCTGCCGACATCACTGGCGCAGGCGCGACCTTTCCATTCCCTATCTACGCCAAGTGGGCTGAAGCTTACAAAGCCGCTACAGGCAACGGCTTGAACTACCAATCCATTGGTTCTTCAGGTGGTATCCGTCAAATCAAAGCCAAGACCGTCACCTTTGGTGCGACAGACGCGCCCATGTCTGGTGAAGACCTCGACAAAGAAGGTTTGGTCCAGTTCCCAGCCATCATCGGTGGCACTGTGCCTGTGGTGAACTTGGAAGGCTTCAAGCCGGGCGAATTGCGCATCACGGGTGCCGTGTTGGCAGACATGTTCTTGGGCAAAGTAGCCAATTGGAACGACCCCAAAATCGCGGCCTTGAACCCAGGCAAAAAACTGCCAGACCAAGCCATCACCATCGTGCACCGCGCTGACGGCTCGGGCACTACCTTCAACTTCACCGACTACTTGACCTCGGTCAGCAAAGACTGGTCAAGCACAGTGGGCAAGGGCGCTGCGGTCAAGTGGCCAGCAGCTTCTTCTGTGGGCGGTAAGGGCAACGAAGGCGTGGCCGCCAACGTGAACCGCGTCAAAGGCTCTTTAGGTTACGTGGAATACGCGTACGTTAAAAAGAACAACATGAACTTCATGCAGTTGCAAAACGCCGACGGCAAATATGTGGCACCTGATGATTTGACATTTGCAGCCGCAGCAGCAGGCGCTGACTGGCTCAAAGTACCTGGCATGGGTGTGTCGATGGTCAATGCCAAAGGTGCCAACAGCTGGCCCATCAGCACTGCCTCGTTCATCTTGATGCACAAGCAACCCACCGACAAAGCAGCGGCTGCTGAAGCTGTCAAGTTCTTTGATTGGGCGTTCACCAATGGCAAGAAGATGGCACAAGATCTCGACTACGTGGCTTTGCCAGATAGCTTGACAACTCAAATCCGCGCCAAGGTGTGGACACAAATTCAAAAGTAATTTGAATTGAGCTAATCAATTCCGTCGGCTTGGTTTGTACACGCCGACGGAATTTTGGCTTTTAAGAAGTAGGGTATTTCTATGAGTCTAGGGTCTGTCATGAGCTCACAAAATTTTTTGCAAGAAGAATCAGGTCAAGCCGTGAGTGCTGACATGGTGGCGGTTGCCAAGAAGCAACGCACGCAAGATTTCTTCTTTCACCGCATCACGCAAGCGTTTTCGTTGCTGGTGTTGGCGGCCTTGTTGGGCATCATCATTTCCTTGTTTGTGAATGCATGGCCCACTTTTCAAAAGTTTGGTTTTCACTTTTTGTGGCATGTCGAGTGGGACATCATCAACGAAGATTTTGGTGCTGCCATTGCCATCGTCGGCACCATGGCCAGCGCAGGCATTGCACTGTTATTGGCCGTACCTTTGGCCTTCGGCGTAGCCGTGTTTTTGACCGAGACCTGCCCTGTGTGGTTGCGTCGCCCCTTGGGCACGTCGATTGAGTTGCTGGCCGCTGTGCCGTCCATCATCTACGGCATGTTTGGCTTGTTTGTGTTTGCCCCGTTGTTTGCCGATTACGTGCAAGTGCCATTGCAACAAGTGTTGGGCGGCATGCCTCTGGTGGGCTTCTTGTTTGGCGGTGCCACCAACGGTATGGGCATCTTGGCGGCTGGCATTGTGTTGGCCTTTATGGTGTTGCCGTTTGTGGCCGCGGTGATGCGCGATGTGTTTGAAATCACGCCGCCCATTCTGCGTGAGTCTGCTTATGGCTTGGGTTGCACCACATGGGAAGTGGTGCGCAAAGTGGTGTTGCCATACACGCAAAAAGGTGTGATCGGCGGCATCATGTTGGGGCTGGGTCGTGCCTTGGGCGAGACCATGGCCGTGACCTTTGTGATTGGCAATGCCAACCGCATGCCCACCTCGTTGTTCTCGCCCGGCACGTCCATTGCGTCCGTGTTGGCCAATGAGTTTGGCGAGGCCGAGGCCTTGCATTTTTCCACCTTGTTTGCACTGGGCTTCTTGCTGTTTGTCATCACCTTTGTGGTGCTGGCCATGGCGAAGGTGATGATCTTGCGCGCCGAAAAAGCCAAAGGTAACTAAGAGGTTTTTATGGAAATGAACAATCAACTTTATACAAAGCGTCGAATCACCAGCCTGTTGGGCTTGGTGTTTTCGATGACAGCGATGGCCATTGGCTTGGCTGTGTTGCTTTGGATTCTCTATGTCTTATTTGCCAACGGCCTGTCTGCACTGGATGCGAACTTGCTCACCAGTGATACACCAGCACCTGGCACCGAAGGCGGTGGTTTGCGCAACGCGATTGTGGGCAGCTTGATGATCGTGGGCTTGACCGTGTTGGTGTCCACTCCCGTGGGCATCTTGGCCGGTGTGTACCTGACCGAGTACGGTGACGAAAGCAAAACGGCCGAGCTGACCCGCTTTGTCACCGACATCATGTTGTCTGCCCCCTCCATCGTGTTGGGCTTGTTTGTGTACGCGATTGCGGTGGCCACCGTGGGCAACTTCTCGGGTTATGCGGGCAGTTTGGCTTTGTCACTCATCGCGGTGCCCGTCATCATGCGCACCACCGAAAACATGTTGCGCTTGGTGCCCGGCAGTTTGCGCGAAGCCGCATTTGCTTTAGGCGCGCCACGTTGGAAGGTGTCTACCTTCATCACCTTGCGCGCAGCCAAGAGCGGCGTGATGACTGGCTTGTTGTTGGCTGTGGCCCGCATCAGCGGCGAGACGGCACCTTTGTTGTTCACTGCGTTGAACAACCAATTCTTCAGCACCAACATGGGCGCGCCGATGGCCAACTTGCCTGTGGTGATTTTCCAGTTCGCCATGAGCCCCTATGACAACTGGGTGCGCTTGGCGTGGGCTGGTGCGCTGCTCATCACATTGACCGTGCTCGTGCTCAACATCTTGGCACGTGTGTTCTTCCGCGACAAAGTCAGCTCGTAATTTCAATTGGATTTAAACATGTCTGAAATCAAAACAGCACCCAAAAACGCCATCGAAGTTCGCGACCTGAACTTCTTCTATGGCAAGTTTCAAGGCTTGCGCAATGTCACCATGGACATTGCCGAGCGCAAAGTGACCGCCTTCATTGGCCCATCAGGCTGCGGCAAGTCCACCTTGCTGCGCACCTTGAACCGCATGTACAGCTTGTACCCAGGCCAACGTGCCGAAGGTGAAATCAACTTTTACGGTCAAAACATTTTGGACCCCAAGCAAGATTTGAACTTGCTGCGTGCCCGCATTGGCATGGTGTTCCAAAAACCCACGCCGTTTCCCATGACGATTTACGACAACATCGCCTTCGGTGTGCGTTTGTACGAAAACCTCAGCAAAACTGAGATGGATGAGCGCGTTGAATGGGCCTTGACCAAAGCAGCGCTTTGGACAGAAGTCAAAGACAAACTCGGCCAAAACGGTTTGTCACTCTCTGGCGGTCAGCAGCAGCGTTTGTGCATTGCGCGCAGCGTGGCGGTGAAGCCCTCGGTCTTGTTGTTGGACGAGCCCACCTCGGCGCTGGACCCTATTTCGACTGGCAAGGTGGAAGAGTTGGTGCACGAACTCAAGGCCGACTACACCATTGCCATCGTGACCCACAACATGCAGCAAGCTGCGCGTTGCAGCGACTACACGGCCTATATGTATTTGGGTGAATTGGTGGAGTTTGGCGAGACCGAGCAAATCTTCTTCAAACCCAACAAAACCGCCACAGAAGACTACATCACTGGCCGCTTCGGCTAATTAGGAGAACACCATGCCAGAAAAACACCTGTCCTCACAATTTGATTCCGACCTCAACAACATCTCTTCGCACGTGATGGAGTTGGGTGGTTTGGTGGAATCACAAATTCGCCAAGCTGTGTTCGCTTTGTCTCAGTTCAGCCCTGAAGCGGCTGACGATGTGTTGGTGACTGAAAACAAAGTCAACAGCTTGGAAGTTGAAATTGACCGCGAAATCGCATCGGTCATTGGCCGACGCCAACCGACGGCACGCGATTTGCGCTTGCTCATGGCCATGTCCAAAACCACCGCCAACTTAGAGCGTGTGGGCGACGAGGCGGCCAAGATTGCCCGCATGGTCAAGTCCATCATTGAAGGTTCGGCACCACGCTCTTTGCCGTCCAGCGATTTGCGTGTGTCGGCGGATTTGGCTTCGGGTTTGTTACGCAAAGCGCTGGATGCGTTTGCCCGCTTGGATGTGCCGATGGCGGTGAGCATCTTGCGCGAAGACAACGAAATCGACAAAGAGTTCGACGGTTTTGTGCGCAAGCTCATCACTTACATGATGGAAGACCCACGCACCATTTCGGCCAGCTTGGACTTGTTGTTCATTGCCAAAGCGATTGAGCGCATTGGTGACCATTCCAAAAACATTGCTGAATTCATCATCTACATCGTCAAAGGTGAAGACGTGCGCCACACCCCCTTGGCGGATGTCGAATCGTCAATGAGCTGATTGAAAGTTTCTGGACAATGAAAATTGCACGCGTTTTGGTGGTTGAAGATGAGTCAGCCATCGCTGAACTCATTTCAATCAATTTGCGCCACAACGGCATGCTGCCGATGTTGGCGGGTGATGGTGTGGCTGCGCAAAAGCACATCGACGAAGTGTTGCCCGACGTCATCTTGCTCGACTGGATGCTGCCAGGACAAAGTGGTTTAGAGCTGGCCCGTCGCTGGCGTGCCGACCCACGCACCAAAACCACGCCGATTTTGATGCTCACTGCACGCGGTGATGAGCCCGACAAAATTGCAGGCTTGGATGCCGGTGCGGATGACTACATCACCAAACCGTTTTCTACCCAAGAGCTGTTGGCCCGTATCCGTGCCGTGTTGCGCCGCCGCGCCCCTGAGCAAGCCAGTGATGTGGTGCGCATTGGTGGCTTGCAGTTGGATGGTTCTACGCACCGTGTCAGCTTCAACGACCAAGGCATCAAGCTTGGTCCCACGGAGTTCAAGTTGCTCAACTACTTGATGCACCACGCCGAGCGTGTGCACAGCCGCAGTCAGCTGCTAGACCGCGTGTGGGGCGACCATGTGTTCATCGAAGAGCGCACGGTGGATGTGCATGTCAAGCGTTTGCGCGAGGCTTTGGGTGATGCGGGCAGCATGGTGGAAACTGTGCGTGGTGTGGGCTATCGCATGACGGGCCACCTGTGATAGGCCGCTTTCTCTCTTTCTTGTCCTTGCTAGCCTTTGGTGGTGCGCTTGGATTTTCCTGGGGCGTCATGGGCGACAAACCTCAGTCCATGGTCTATACCTTGGCAGGTGCTTTGTTGGCGGCCTTGGTTTGGATGCTGTCGGATATGTGGCGAGGTTACCGTGTGCGTGCGTGGCTGCGTCATGGTGATTTGGCCATGGTGCCGCATCTGTCGGGCTGGTGGGGTGTTCTGACGGAGCGAGCCCGCAAGCTGTTGCGTGAGCGCGAGCGCAGCATTGATGCAAGCGAACAGCGTTTGAAAGACTTCTTGTCTGCGATTCAAACCTCGCCCAACGGTGTGGTGATGCTGGATAAGCAAGCCCAGATTGAATGGTGCAACCAAACGGCTGCTGCCCAATTGGGCATTCATGCCGAGCGTGATGTCATGCAACGCATTGGTAACTTGATGCGTGACCCCGTGTTCACCGCTTACATGTCGTTAGAGCAGCCCAGTGAACCCGTGGTGATAGAAGGCCGTGGCCACCGTGTGGATCGACCTGTGCGCATTTCTGTTCAGCGCCATCGCTATGGTGAGGGCAAGCAACTGTTGCTCACCCGTGATGTCACAGTGGTTGAGCAAGCCGAGGCCATGCGCCGAGACTTTGTGGCCAACGTGTCCCACGAAATTCGCACGCCACTCACGGTGTTGTCGGGTTTTGTCGAAACCATCCAAACCCTGCCGCTGAGGGAAGAAGAGAAAACACACTACCTGTCGCTCATGGCCACGCAAGCGCATCGCATGCAAGGTTTGGTGGAAGACTTGTTGACGCTGTCTCGCTTAGAAGGTAGCCCTGTACCGAGCATGCGGCAGTCTTTCCCGTTGTCGCGCTTGATGGCCTCTTGTGAACAAGAGGCCAAAGGTTTGTCAGCTTCTCTGGGGCAGGGGGATGTGTCTCACCACATTCACTTTGTTGTGAATCCATTGCTGACAGATGCGGTATTGATGGGTGAGGGCAGAGAGTTGCAAAGCGCTTTGTCTAACTTGGTCAGCAATGCCGTGCGTTACACCCCTGCGGGTGGTGATGTGCATGTGTCGGTCGATCAGGGCATTGATGGTAGTTTGTTGATTGAAGTGCGTGACAGTGGGGCAGGCATTGCGGCTGAACACTTGCCGCGTTTGACCGAACGTTTTTACCGAGTTGACCGCAGCCGTTCGCGTGAATCGGGTGGTACAGGCTTGGGGCTAGCGATTGTCAAACACGTGATGCAGCGCCACGGTGGCAGCTTGCACATTGCCAGTGAAGTGGGGCAAGGCTCTTGCTTCAAGCTGGTATTTCCCGCTTCAAGGTGGATGAGTACGCACGCATAATTGCACACATGCGTATCTTTCATATCGCGCCACACACAGTGGTGGAATCTGCTGAGTTGCCTCAGCACATGCCCGAACAAGGCTTTGTCTGGATGTCGTTTGCACGGCGAGAATTTGAGGTCTTGCAACATGATGTTCAGCAAGCCTTAGAGCGCCTGTGTGGTACCCAGTTGGTGGATTTGCATGTGGCCGATGTGCTGAACAACCAATTGCCCTCGCATTACGACTACACCTCAGACTACAACCTCATGGTGTTTCGTCGATTGGCCGCAGGTCAAAGTGAATCTGACTTGTCTCGCCCTGGTGAAATTTTGCACCGCTCGCGTGACAAAGGTGGCCCGCCTGTGCTGCACCGCATTGACACCAGTCCGGTGGCTTTTGTGGTGTTTGACCGCTTGGTGTTGACCGTGCATCCCACCGATTGCGCAGTGCGAGACAGCTTTGCTGCTCGCTTGCTCAGTTCGGCCAATGGTGCGACGCATGCCACCCTACAGCGCATCCCCGTGAGCCCGCCGGATTTGATGCTGCGTGTCATCAGTCAAATGGTGGATGGTTATTTGAATTTGAGGCGCGAACTGACCCGTCAACTCGACCATTGGCAAACTGAACTCATCAATCCCCATGCACGTTTCAAAAATTGGAGTGCATTGTTAGACGCGCGCTTGTCGCTGCACCATTTGGATGAAATTTGCGAGGACCAACGTGCCGCCATTCAAGACTGGATCGACGCGCTGGACACCGTCACGCCATCACACCATGCGCCACCGCGTGCGTTTGAGTTGCTCAAGGTACGCAGCCGCGATGTGTTGGAACACATCGAACGCGTGGTGCACCATGTGCGTCGCTTAGAACAAAGCGCTGAGACGGCAGTGCAAATGCACTTCAATGCGCAAAGCAACCGCACCAACGACATCATGCGCACGCTCACGGTGTTGACCGCTATCTTTTTGCCACTCAACCTCATCACAGGTTTTTTTGGCATGAACTTTGAAAACTTCCCCGCGCTTCACGATGAAAACGCGTTGTGGTGGACCTTGTTTTTCATGTGTGCATTGGGTATTGGGCTGATGGTGTTCTTCTGGCGCAAGCGCTACTTGGGCAGCAACAACTAGGCCTGCAAGGATTGCAATTGGCTCAGCACGCTGCGGTGCGACAAATGTGCCAGTGTTCGGCGTGAATGGCCTTGAGGTGAGAGCGTTTTACCAATTTGCACATCCACCGCTAGGTGTGACGTGCCCATCACTTGGTGCAGGGATTCGATGAATCCGATGTCGCCCACAAACGCCGCTTTCAAACACAAACTGCCTGTGCGTGCATCGGTGTAGCGCAAAGCCAAAGGCAGCACAGCCACATCGCGGTGAATGGCCGCTTCAAACAAGTTGGCATGAAACAAACTCACATCATGCCCCTCACTGCTGGTGCCTTCTGGGAAACCCGCCACGCAATACCCGTGGTGTAAAGCGCTGCCCACATCGTCCACCATTTTGCGAGCAGAGCTGGCGGCGCTTCGGTCTACAAATACCACCCCGCAGGCATGTGCCATGCTGCCCACCACAGGCCAGTGGCGTACCTCTGACTTCGCCACAAACACACAAGGCTGCAATGCTTGAATCACCAACACGTCTAACCACGACACATGGTTGGCCACCAGTAATTGGATTTTGTTGGGCCAGATGAACGTGGAGGAGGGGGCGATGTTCAACCGTATTCCCATGACCTCTAACACGTGGCGTGACCAGGCTTGGATGTGCGCGAGTTTTTGCTCACGTGAGGCACGTGGAAACTTGAACCACAAAATTGCAAATGCCTTGGCAAAGGCAACGAGTAAGCGTAGGTACTTGATCAGCATAGATGGCTGCCAAGCTTAATCAGGCTGTGTGACATCTTGGTGACGCAATGTGTCACAAAAATTTCACACCATTGCCTTGGTGTTGTCACACGCATTGACAAGAATTCATGGCGTCAACCAACCAAGGAGCGACTATGAAAGAACTGCCTAACCCAACCATGCCGCTGTCGTTCATCGATGTGCCACGGGGGTCGCTTCATCGAAGCGATTGTGATGCTCAGCAAGTTTCTCACGCGTCCCAGAAAACTGAAGCCCGTTCAAGCCTGATTGTCGAATGGGCCAAGCACCAAGATGAGGTGCGTGAAGCGCAGCAACTTCGCTTCAATGTATTCGCTACGGAGATGGGCGCGCGTTTGAAAGAAAGCATCCCTTGCCATGACATCGATTTGTTTGATGATTTTTGCGAACACCTGCTGATTCGCGATGAGATCACGCGTGACGTGATTGGCACTTACCGTGTGCTAACCCCAGCGCAGGCCAAGCGCATTGGCAGCACGTATTCTGACCTCGAGTTTGATTTGACACGTCTACGTCCCTACCGTGAACGCATGGTGGAGTTGGGACGCAGCTGTGTGCATGCCGAGCATCGCCATGGTGGGGTCATCATGGCCCTGTGGGGTGCGTTGGCTGAATTCATGGTGCGCAACAAACTCGATGTGATGATTGGTTGCGCCAGTATCCCGATGCTGCACCAAGGTGTGGTCAGTGGCGAAGTGGCGGCCAGCATTTGGCATCAACTCAAGCAAACGCATTTGGCAGGAGTGGAAAACCAAGTCACTCCACGTTTGGCTTTGCCCGTGGAGCAATGGGAGGTCAACACCGCCTTCGAGCCACCTGCGCTCATCAAGGGCTATTTGCGTTTGGGTGCCAAGGTATTGGGTGCACCCGCATGGGACCCAGATTTCAACACCGCTGACTTGCCCATGCTGATGAAGATCAACGACATGCCTGCGCGTTACCGCAAACACTTCCTAGGTGCTTAAATAGAGATGACTGCTGCTTCGATTGCCAAAGATAAAAAATCTACACCCGCTCACAAATATGAATGGCTAGACCGTGATTTGAGTTTGCTCGCCTTCAATGAGCGCGTGCTCGATTGGGCCAAGCGAGCCGATGTGCCCTTGCTCGAGCGCTTGCGCTACCTGTGCATCGTGTCCTCCAACCTCGATGAGTTCTTTGAAGTGCGCGCCGCGCTGCACCACAGTGTCGAGCATCCCAAAGCCCCTCTAGATGCCGCCGGTACACATGCACAGCACTCGCTGAGCAAAGTGGCGCATGCTTTGGTGGAAGAGCAATACACGCTGTACAACGATGTTCTCATGCCTGCGTTTGCCAAAGAAGGGGTGCGCATCTTGTCGCATGGCGAGCGCACGTTGGCGCAGCACCAGTGGGTGAAATCCTTTTTTGAGCGTGAAGTGCGCCCCTTGCTGTTGCCTGTGGGTTTAGACCCTGCACACCCTTTTCCGCAAGTGGCCAACAAGTCGCTCAACTTCATCGTGCGTTTGTCGGGCAAAGATGCGTTTGGTCGTGACAACGAAATTGCGATTGTCAAAGTGCCACGCAGTTTGCCGCGCCTCATTCCATTGCCAGAAAAACTTTCGGGTAAACGTCAACTGTTTGTGTCGATTTCCAGCGTGATTCGTGCGCATTTGAAAGACCTGTTTCCGGGGCGCGATGTGGGGCAGTTCTCGCAGTTCCGTGTCACACGCCACTCCGATCTGTCGGTAGACGAAGAAGATGTGAAGAACCTTCGCACGGCACTGCGCAAGGGATTGGTACATCGCAATTACGGACAGGCTGTGCGCTTGGAGGTGTCTTCAGGTTGTTCAGAGCATTTGTCTGAATTTTTGTTGAAACAGTTTGAGTTGCCGCACTCAGCCCTGTACCGTGTGCATGGGCCTGTGAACTTGGTGCGTTTGAATCAGTTGATTGATTTGGTGGACAACCCCAAGTGGTTGTTTCCGCGTTACAACGCCAGCTACCCGCAACAAATGGTCACCAATGGGTCTATCTTCGACCGCTTGCAAAGTGGCGATGTGATGATTCACCAGCCCTATGAAAGCTTTGATGGGGTGCTGGCCTTTTTGCGTGAAGCTGTGCGCGACCCCGATGTGTTGGCCATCAAGCAAACCATTTACCGCACCGGTGCCGATTCAAGCCTGATGGAGTTGCTACGCGAAGCGGTGCAGCGCGGCAAAGAGGTGACGGTGGTGGTGGAGCTCAAGGCGCGCTTTGACGAAGAGGCCAACATCAACTGGGCTGAGAAGTTGGAATACATCGGTGCACAAGTGGTGTACGGTGTGGTGGGTTTGAAGACCCATGCCAAGATGCTCTTGGTCACGCGCCGCGAAGGTCGCAGCATTCGCCGCTATGCACATTTGTCTACGGGTAACTACAACCCACGCACAGCCAAGCTCTATACCGACTTGAGCCACATCACCTGCGACCCCAAGCTCACGCAAGACGTGGAGAGTGTGTTCAACCTGCTGGCCAATCAAAGCAAGATTCCGCGCTTGAACAAGCTGATGATTGCGCCATTCCAGTTGCAACGCAGCTTGATCGACAAGGTCGAGAAAACAGCGCAAGCCGCTGCGCAAGGTGTGGCCAGCCGCATCATCTTGAAGATGAACACGCTCACCGATGAAAAGCTGATGGAAGCGCTGGTGCATGCCGGACAGGCCGGGGTACAGATCGATTTGATCATTCGTGGTGCGTGCATGTTGCCCGCGCAGCGCCCGGGTGTGACGGACAACATCCGTGTGCGCTCCATCATTGGTCGCTTCTTAGAACATTCGCGCGTGTTTTATTTCCGCACCGGCAATGACGAGTCTTTGTATTTGTCGAGCGCCGATTGGATGAATCGCAACATGCTGCGCAGGGTTGAGTTGGCATGGCCCGTGGAAGATGCGGCCTTGCGCCAACGTGTGATTGACGAGTGTTTGGTGGCTTATCTGCACGACAACGTGGACGCATGGAGCTTGAATGCCGATGGGCAGTACACGCGTGTGCAAGTGGCTAAACCGAAACGCACCTCGACCAGAACGGCTCAACCTACAGCATCTGTGCCATTGCACGGGGCGCAAGCCGCACTGATGGCGCTGTATGCGGCTAAGCCGTGAGGCCGTGAACGAAGGGCAAACCATGGATTTGATTTTGTGGCGTCACGCAGAAGCAGAAGTTGCTCCAGAAGGGGGTGACGACTTATCGCGCTCACTCACCAAAAAAGGCGAGCGTCAAGCCATGCGAATGGCTGCGTGGTTAGACCGTCATTTGCCAGAAGGCACCCGGGTGTTGGTCAGCCCTTCACGGCGCACCCAGCAAACGGTGGCGCCTTTGGGACGTAAATTCAAATTGCGCGATGAATTGGTGCCTGAAACATCCGTGGAGGATGTGCTGCACCTTTTGAAGTGGCACCCTGAAACTGGGCCGCAACTCAAAGGCCCAGTGCTGTTGGTCGGGCATCAGCCCTATTTGGGTGAGCTAGTGGCCAAGCTACTGGGAATGCACGAGCACACATGCCCTGTGCGCAAGGGCGGTGTGTGGTGGCTGCGCACCCGCCTACGCGACGGTCAACCCCAAACGGTGTTGCTGACCGTCGCCTGTCCAGAACTTACTTCGAGTTCTTGGGACGACCGGTCTTGATGGTCGGCACGTTGTTCAAAGCAGCTTTGAACTGAATGTCGCTCATGGCGGCGAGGGCTTTGACGCCAGCACGCAGCAATTCGCTTTTCTTCACAGCTTGACCGAGTTTGCCAGCGCGGACTTTCAGGCTGTCAACCACCACGTATTCATCTTTAGGAATAGTGAAGCTGTCGCGCACCAGCTTTGGCTTTTTGACTTTGGCAGGTTTGACGGCTTTGACTGGCTTTGCTGGTTGAGGTGTGGCCACTTTCACTGGGGCTTTTTTGACCGCAGTTTTACGCACAGGCTTTGTAGCCGCTTTTTTCACCACGGGTTTTTTCACTGCGGGCTTCTTGGTGGCGGGTGTTGTGGCAGCGCGTGACTTCACGGCGGCTTGAACGATGGTTTTTTGAGCGGTGGTACTCACTGTTTATTCCTTGTGAATTAAAAGAATAAACAGTTTATATCGTTTAAATTAAAACGCCTACTGTCATATATGTCATGGTTTCGTCACAAACTCAAAAGTCCACGGCGCTTTAGCCCAAGATATGTTTTCTTGCTTGAGCAAATGCACCGACTGTGGATAGTCTTGTGCCCAAGAGGCGGGGGCTGTCAGTGTGATGCGATGCTTGTGTTCATCACAGTCCAAGCGCAGTGCCAAGTGCTCTGGGTCTTTGCGTGCATGGCACAGAATCAGGCTCACGCGCAAAGCCATCAGCATCTTGGCGAATTGGTCCTCATGCAATTCGTCTTCAAGCTTTTTCAATTTGCCGCGTTGGCCCAGCACCAGCAAACCTAAGCGGTGCAGTTCTGGCATGCCAAAGCCCAATAAGTCAGCGTTGTCCAAGATGTAAGCGCCGTGCTTGTGGTAATCGCTGTGTGAGATGGCCACGCCCACTTCATGCAGTTGTGCGGCCCAGCTCAGCTTGCGGCACAAGCGCTCTAGTGTGTCTGCGTCGTTGTCTTTGGGTTTGACGTGCATCTGTTGCAACAGATGCACCGCCACACGGCCAACGCGCAGGCCTTGGGCGTTGTCTACCGCGAACTTCGTTGCCAAGCGTTGGATAGATAAATCGCGGGTGTCGGTGTCGTGGTCTTCACGCTCCACCATGTCAAACAACACGCCGTGTCGCAAAGCGCCTTGTGCCACATGCAAGGTCTTCACTTGCAGCAAGTTCATCAAAGCACGCAGCACGCTCACGCCGCCGCCAATCACTGCGCGACGGTCGTCTTTGAGGCCTTCGAGTTGTACCTTGTGGGCCAGGCCAGCGCGCACCAAACACTTCACCAGCCAGTCCAAACCCTCTAAGCTGATTTCGTTTTCAGGAAAACCGGCCAAAGCCAAAATGTCCGCCACCGCACCCACAGTGCCCGATGCACCATACGCTTTTTGCCATTGGGTGCGTGGGTAGGTGGAGAGGGCTTCTTCCAGCACGGCTTGTGCGGCAATTTCGGCTTTTTTAAATGCTTGCTCGGTGAATTCCCCTGTGGGGAAATACTTCATCGACCACGCGACGCTGCCCACGCGGAACGAGGCAGTTTCGGTGGCTTCCAAGCCTTGGCCCAACACCAACTCGGTCGAGCGTCCGCCAATGTCGACCACCAGGCGGCGCTCGTTGCTGCTGGGCAGCATGTGGGCCACGCCTTGGTAAATCAGACGGGCCTCTTCGGTGCCTGCAATCACCTCGATGGGGAAGCCCAAAATTTCGCAACCCTTTTTCAAAAAGGCTTCACGGTTTTTGGCTTCGCGCAGGGTTTGTGTCGCCACGGCGCGCACCTGTGATTTTTTGAAACCCGACAAGCGTTCGGAGAACCGAGCCAAGCAATCCCAGCCCCGCTGCATGGCTTCGTCGGTGAGGTTGCGGTCAGCGTCTAAACCATTGCCTTGTCGCACGGTTTCTTTGAGGTAGGCCACACGTTGAATTTGTCCGTGGTCGTAGCGACCGATTTCAAGGCGAAAGCTGTTAGAGCCCAAATCAATCGCTGCGAGGAGTGTGCCGTGTTTCATAAAAACAATATTACCGTTTATTTGTGACGAAAATATGTCACAGCATTGTCACGAACGGGGCTTAAAGTTTGCATCAATTTTTACACTGAGGCTGCTATGAATACCTTTGACGAAAACGACCAACGCAACCATCCACGTTCGGATGACACAGATTTCAGCCACATGGTGAACACGCTGTTGAGCCGCCGCCAGCTACTGGGCGCAGCAGGGGCGGGCATGGGCTTGTTCTTGGGCGGCCAAGGTTTGGCGCAAGCTGCCAACGTCAGCAAGCACGTAGGTCCACGCATCGGCTTCGCGCCGATTGCTGCCAATTCTTTGGACACCATCACCGTGCCTGCAGGCTACCAATGGCGCGTGTTGGCGTCGTGGGGTGACGCCATCCTTCCCGGTGGCACAGCGTTTGACCCAGCCACGCGCGGCACAGCCATCAGCCAAGGCTTGTCCATCGGCGACAACAACGATGGCATGAGCTTTTTCAGCTTGGGCGCAGACCATGGCGTGATTGCGGTCAACAACGAATACGCCAACTACGAATACCTGTTTGTCAACGGTCGCTGCAGCAGCATCGAAGACACACGCAAGGCCCAAGCTGCCCACGGTGTGAGCGTGTTTGAAGTGCGTCGCGTGGGCGGTGTGTGGAAGTTGCAACCTCAGGCTCGTCTGAACCGTCGCATCACGGCCAACACCGAAATGCGTTTGAGCGGCCCAGCCGCAGGCAGCGCTTTGTTGAAGACCCAAGCCGACCCCACAGGCACCGTGGCCTTGGGCACGTTCAACAACTGCGCCAATGGCCGCACGCCATGGGGCACGTACTTGACCTGCGAAGAAAACTTCAACGGCTACTTTGGCAGCGCCGAGAGCCTGCCTGACAACGCAGCTTTCAAACGCTATGGCATCAGCGCCAAAGGTGCGGGTTTGAACTGGTATTCCTTTGATGGTCGATTCGATTTGGCCAAGAACCCCAACGAACCCAACCGTTTTGGTTGGGTGGTTGAGATTGACCCGATGGACCCCACCAGCACCCCCATCAAGCGCACGGCCTTGGGCCGCGTCAAACATGAGAACGCCGAAGTGGTGGTGAATGCCGACGGCCATGTGGTGGTCTACATGGGGGACGATGAGAAGGGCGAACACATTTACAAATTTGTCTCGGCCAAAAAGTTCGATGCCAAGAATCCAAAAGCCAATCGCGATTTGCTGGACGAAGGCACCTTGTACGTAGCGCGCTTCACCACGGTGGACGGCCAAGCGCAAGGCGAGGGCGAATGGCTAGAGTTGACCCACGGCAAAAATGGCTTGACGGCAGAGGCGGGTTTCAAAGACCAAGCCGAGGTGTTGGTCCACACGCGTTTGGCTGCCACCGTGGTGGGCGCCACCACCATGGACCGTCCTGAGTGGATAGCTGTGCATCCCACACAAGCGCAGGTGTACGTGACCCTCACCAACAACAGCGACCGAGGCACCAAGCCCAACCAAGCGGTGAACGGACCCAACCCACGGGCCAAAAACGTGTACGGCCAAATCGTGCGTTGGACGCCCAAGGGCAACGACCACACGGCCAACTCATTCACGTGGGACATCTTTGCCTTGGCAGGTAACCCCACGCTGCACAAAGACGCGTATGCAGGCTCGGCCAACATCACACCTGACAACATGTTCAACAGCCCGGACGGTTTGGCCTTTGACCGCGATGGCCGTTTGTGGATTCAAACCGATGGCGACTACAGCAACGCCAAAGCCTTTGCGGGCATGGGCAACAACCAAATGTTGTGTGCCAACCCTGTGACGGGTGACATCCAACGTTTCTTGGTGGGGCCAGTAGCGTGTGAAATCACAGGCATTGCGTTCACGCCTGACCAGAAAACGATGTTTGTGGGCATTCAACACCCCGGTGAAAAGTTGGTGCCTTCGCACTTCCCGCAGGGTGGCGATGCGGTGCCGCGTTCATCCATCATTGCCATCTCACGCCGCGATGGCGGCGTGGTGGGCGGTTAAAGCTTTACGCGTTTCAGTGGCTCAAGGCCTCTAGCTCGGCGCACACCTGTGCCAAGCTAGGGCGCTGGGCGGGTGTGTCGTGCAAGCACTGCTGCGCGATTTTTTTCAAAGTTTGAAGTTGCTTGCTATGTGGTGAAGGCGTCACTGCGTTGGCTTCTGCCTGCGTATGAATGGACGTGACATCGCATTGCTCAGCCAGTTCTTCCAGCAAACAACCCAACGCACGCACTTCGAGTTTTTCCAAACCTTGTGCGAGTGCTGCATCGTTCACATCAAAGAACGCCGCTGCACCAAAGTCACTCAGCAGCGCATCACCTTCTGCGGTGTGCAAGATGTTGTGCGCATACAAGTCGCCGTGCAAGATGCCACGTGTGTGCAAGTGCTGCGTGGCGGATGCCATGCCAATGGCCGTGCGCAGTGTGGCGTGCCAGCTCATGCGTTTGCCATTCGGGTACACATCGCGTGTGCAGCTCTCAAGGCTAGGTGGTCCTGCGAGGTTGCCAAACTCGGACGCAATCAGGGGCATGACCAAGGCTTGTTGGTTGGCTGGATGCTCGGTCACCCGTGCCATGGCCGACACCACATGCGGATGCGCACCTGCGTGCATGCACGCCGCCATTTCGCAATCAGGCAAGCCATCGCTGGTGACGGCGCCTTTGAACAGCTTGACTGCCACTGACTGTTCACCTTCGCGAGTCCGCAGAGTGGCTTGGTGAATCACACCAGACGCGCCTTCACCCAGTTGGTGTTGCACACGCAGGCGCGGCCATTCAATGTGAGGGGTGGGCGCATTGGCCAAAGCGCGTGCTTCTAGTGCGTGTGTGAATGGGTTGCCCGCAAACGCCAACCATGTGAGACGTGGCATGTGCAACAACCAATCCGGAAACTCTGTCAGTTGATTGGCTGAAATGCGCAGCAACTCTAGGCGTGTGCAGTGGGCCAGTTCGGTGGGGAGGCTGCGTAGCTGGTTGCCTGCCAGCATCAGCTTTTGCATGTGCGTGCATTGCCCAATCTCAGCAGGCAATTCAGTCAGCGCGTTGTCGGTCAGGATGAGCCAACGCAGCAGTGGTGGCAAAGCCTTGGGCGACACGTGTGCGATGCGGTTGGCTTTGAAGCCCACCATGCTGAGCTGCTGACATTGACCCAGCACTTCGGGCAATTCGGTGAAGGGGTTGTCCGAGCAAAAAATCACGCACAGCTTATGCAGGCGTGGCAGATCGTCGGGCAGGGTACTCAGCTGGTTGCCCGATAAATCTAAGATTTCCAGTGATTCGGCCAACTCAAAAATTTCACGTGGAAATTCGGTTAGGCCACAGCGCAGTTGCAGGCGTGTGATGCCTGCCAGTTCGCCGCTTCGCAGTTGTTCAAGGGTGTGCATGTTTCTGCGCAAAGTATCAAAGCGGAATGAGCTTGACGGCCAAACCCACCAAGGCGCACAGGCCAATGACTTCCATCACGCTGCGTTTCAATTTGAACAGCATCCATGCCGCACCTACGGCAATGAGTGCCGAACGCACATCCAACGCGCCATCAAAACCTTCTGGCCACAACAGGTGATAGCCAAAAAACAGTGCGAGGTTGAGCACCACGCCTACGACGGCAGCGGTGATGGCGGTGAGGGGTGCGGTGAACTTGAGGTTGCGGTGCGTGCTCTCCACCAAGGGACCGCCTGCCAAGATGAAGATGAACGAGGGCAAGAACGTGAACCACGTCACGAGGCACGCGGCCAGGGCACCTGCGGCAAATAGGCTCTCAGGCCCGAGCAAGGCTTTGACATAGCCACCGACGAACGCCACAAAGGCCACCACCATGATGAGTGGACCCGGTGTGGTTTCGCCCAAGGCCAAGCCGTCCATCATTTGCGTGGGCGTGACCCAGCCAAACTGGCTGACCGCGCCTTGGTACACATAGGGCAGCACGGCATACGCGCCACCAAAGGTGAGTAAAGCCGCTTTGGTGAAGAACCAGCCCATTTGCGTGAAGCCGTGTTCCCAACCGAACACCGCACACAGCACGCCCATGGGTAGAGCCCACAACACGGCACCTGCCAACAACACGTGGGTCAAACCTGCAAAGCTGAAATGCGCGTGTGCAGGTGGTGGCGTGTGGTCGTCAATCAAAGCCGGGCCATAAGAAGCCTTGGAAGCGCCATGCACACCGCCGGTTTGAAATGTGTGTGGCGACACGCGGCCGCCCACATAACCTATAGCAGCGGCCACACCCACGATGAAGGGGAAGGGCACATCGAGCGCAAAGATGGCTACAAACGATGCCGCGGCGATGGCCCACAACACGTTGTTTTTCAACGCACGTGAACCAATGCGATGTGCCGCTTGCACCACGATGGCCGTGACCGCAGGCTTGATGCCAAAGAACAAACCCGCCACCCAAGGCAACTCTCCAAATGCGATGTAGACCCACGACAGCGCAATCAAGATGGCCAATGACGGCAACACAAACAAGGCACCCGCTACCACACCGCCCCAGCGCTTGTGCATGAGCCAGCCGATGTACGTGACCAGCTGTTGGGCCTCTGGGCCGGGCAACACCATGCAGTAGTTGAGCGCGTGCAAAAACCGTCGCTCAGACAACCAACGGCGGCGCTCCACCAGCTCTTGATGCAGGATGGCAATTTGTCCCGCAGGCCCACCAAAGCTAATGAAACCGAGCTTGAGCCAAAACCAAAAGGCTTCGGCCATGCTCACGGCAGCTGGTGCTACTTGTTGAGTTGCATCCTCTGGCGTCGATATCTTGTTTGAGGCTTGGGTCATTTGTGTAGATGCGCTTAGGGTGTGTCGTTGGTTGCGTGTGCCATGGGTGAGTTCAAGCTTTGGGCTTGAACCGTGTGGCATCTAAAAACTTGGCCAGTCGCGCTTCGACGGGCAAGGGCTCGCCATGCCATTGTGCGGCCAGCAATTCGCCGCACAGCAAGCCCAGCGTCAAACCGCGCGAGCCCATGGCCGCATTCATGTACAAGCCCTCGGGTGTGTTGGGCACGCGGCCTGTCATGGGTAAGCGGTCATGCACGCCACAGCGCATACCAGCCCAGCCATGCACGCGTGGGGCTTCTGAGCCAACAGTGGCAAACAAGGGGGCGAGTGCGGCCGCGGTGTCCGGCTCTAAAGCTCGCAAGCGTTCTAAGTTTTCTGCGTGGTCGGCATCGAGCAAGCGCGCGTCGCCGTTGATGCGGTCATACGTGGCTCCGGTGTACCAAGCGGGGCCATCGGGCGAGGTGATGTCGTGCACAAAACTGCCATTGCCGTTCACGGGTGTGGCGGGCATGTACGAACCTGCGGGCACATCGGCCATCAAGCCCCAAGACACTTGGCCGCGCAGTGGGTTGATGCGTGGGGCACTGCCATCTTCAGTGGCGGTGGCAATGAGTGCCGCAGAGCCAGGACCTGCGGCTAACACCACGCGAGAGGATTCGGCCAGTACCTTGCCGTCTTGAAGCACTTGCCATTTGGATGCGTTGGTGTTTTCAACTGGCGTGACGCATTGCAAAGCGTCCACTTTGGCGTGGCCTTGCCAACGAATGTTCGGGTGGTCGAGCAAGGCACGCACCAATTGCGCAGGTCTGAGCCACGCGCCGTGTGGGTGCCAGTACGCATCATCGGGAGCAGGCAGTGGTGCTTTGTGTGTCCAGTCGTTCGCGTTGTGGGCGTGTTCGTGGAGCCAGCTCAGTGGCACACCGCCGCGTCGGGTTTTGCCGGGCAGGCGGCGTTCGCGCACACCGGTGCAGCCCCAATCCACGCCTTCGGTCAGCAACCTTCGCATGGTTTGTTCCATCAGCCGCAAGCCGGCGCGCGAGAGGCGTGACACGCCGCTGTCGTCGTGCGAGGTGTGTGGCGCCACCACGCCCACGGGCAAGCCCGATGCACCAGCAGCAGGAGCGTCGCCTGCATCGAGCACCGTCACTTGCCAGCCGCGTTCAGCCAATGCGCGTGCAGTGCCAGCACCTGCAATGCCGGATCCGATGATGGTGACCGTACGTTCATCCAACGCAGGCGCATCAGCAGGTGGAATGCATGGGCCTGTGGGGTGTGCATGCAGCACGTCTACAAACTCAGGCCAAGCTTCGTGTGGACCTATGCAGAGGGTGAGCGCCAAGCGAGCATCGCGGTCGTGTGCGGTGTGGTCGTCGGGTGCTGTTCCAACGCTTGGGTCAAGCTGTGTCT
This sequence comes from Limnohabitans sp. TS-CS-82, assembly GCF_002943475.1. Taxonomy (NCBI): domain Bacteria; kingdom Pseudomonadati; phylum Pseudomonadota; class Betaproteobacteria; order Burkholderiales; family Comamonadaceae; genus Limnohabitans; species Limnohabitans sp. TS-CS-82. The sequence goes on from NZ_PTQX01000002.1 coordinate 111,575, forward strand.
TCGAGTGTGTGTGGCGGGCAAACCGCAAGCGGTGTATGCCGGGCAACAAGCCCCAGCATTGTTCGGCCAGTTGTTGGGCGTAGGGCAAAAGTTCAGGAGCCTGCGCCGCAACCGCACGCAGCAACGCATCTGCTTGCAAAGGCTCAACACGATGCGCCACCACATGCAAGTGCATAGGTCGTGCGCTATCCGTTGCCCAGCTGTGCCACAGACGTAGAAAAGCCAGCTCGTCAAAGCTGGCTTGTGTGTGGCACCAGCTGCTGCAGCCGTGCCATGCGTTCTCGCTGACCACGCAGGGTTGCGTTGAATGCAGCGCGATTAAGCGCTTGGTGGCACGTAGCCTTGCACGGCGTCAGCGCCGTCGCCAAAGAAATGTTTTTCCATTTGGCGCTTGAGGTATTCACGGGCGCGCAGGTCGGCCAAGTTCAAACGGTTTTCGTTGACCAACATGGTTTGCTGCTTGATCCAATCGGCCCAAGCTTGTTTGCTGACGCTTTCCCAAATGCGCTTGCCCAACTCGCCTGGGTACGGTGGCAAATCGAGGCCCTCTGCTTCGGTGCCGAGTTTGATGCATTGAACGGTGCGTGACATGTGATGTGCTTCTCTGTGATCAGGGTTAAAAACTTCAGGCGAGACTGTAGCAATATTTAAATCACCCTGAAATGGTGGGTGCCATCGCGTGCCAGCTGGTCGACCAAACCAAACTCCCAGTCGAGGTAGCCCTGCATGGCTTCCACTGGGTTGTTGGTGCCCTCGTAGGGACGGCGGTAACGGTCCACGCGCTCCACGGCCATTTGGTGGTCGCCGGTTTGCAGCTTGCCTCCCGCGGCCAGCCAAGCGGCGTTGCCGCCTTCAAGCCACACCACCTCAATGCCGGCTTTGACAGCCGCTTGTACATCGGCCACAGCAAATCGTGACACGCTGCCGTTTTGGCAGGTGAGCACATAGCGGTGGCCTTTGTGCGCGGCAGTGAGCGAGTCTTTGAGCTGTGTGCGCAAGACCCACCACGCGCTGTGAATATGGCCGTGGATGTATTGGGCGCTGGTGCTGAAGTCGAGCACCACGGTGTGGCTGTTGCGGTCGGCCAACCAAGCTTTGACTTGCTCAACTTTCACCGGTGTGACCTTGCCTTGTGTCTCGGGCAATGGCAAAGCTTGCACGTCGGTGTGTGTGAAGTCTTCGGCCGTGAGGCCTGACACCACATACACCTCCCAACCCATTTGGGCTAGCCACGAGGCCGACATGTGGGCGCGTGTGCCATCGGTGTCGCACAGCACGATGCGTGCGCCACGCACGGCAGCTTGGTGGTCGGTCTCTTGCACCAGTTGGCCGCCGGGGGCGCTGCGTGCACCGGCCACATGGCCCGCTACGTATTCTTCGGGTGTGCGCACATCAAAGAAATACGTGGTCCGTGTGGGGTCGGCCAACCATGTGTTGAGCTCATCCAAACGCACGCGTTTCACACCGGCGCGCATGGCCACCGCAAATGCGCTGGCAGCGGCTTTGGCTCGGGTGGCGTCGTCCACCTCGGGGAAATGATCGCTCGCACCTTTGACCAGCTCTTGGCCTGCCAAGGTCCAACCAATCGTGCCGTTGCGCAGGGCGCTCACGGGGTTGGGAATGCCTGAGTTGATGAGCGACTGCGTACCAATGATGCTGCGCGTGCGGCCCGCACAGTTCACGATGATGCGCGTGGTGGCATTGGGCGCGAGTGCGCGGGCACGTAACACCAGCTCGGCCCCGGGCACGCTGATGCCGCTGGGAATGCTCATGGTTTGGTACTCGTCAAAACGGCGTGCGTCCATCACCACCACATTGGCTTTGGCATCGATGAGGGCTTTGACTTCTTGCGCGGAGAGCGACGGCGTGTGACGCTTGGATTCGACCAACTCACCAAACGATTTGCTGGGCACGTTGACATCGCGGAACACTTCGCCGCCTGCATCTTGCCAGCCTTGGAGGCCACCGGCAAGCAGATGCACGTTGGTGTAGCCCATGCGTTTCAAGGTGCGGGCTGCGGGCAGGGCGAGGTCGTCGCCATTGAATGCAGTGCCGTACACCACGATGAAGGTGTCCAAGCGAGGGATGCGCGTCCAAGCATCGGCTTCGATACGGCCCAATGGCAAGTTGGCTGCAAACAGGGGGTGGCATTGGGCGAATGGGTCTTCCTCGCGCACGTCGAGGATGGCGATTTCTTGGCGTTGCAGCAGGGTTTCGCGAATATGGGCGTAAGCAGCGAGGGGAAATTCAAGTGGCGCTTCAACCTTGGCATTGCTGTAGCCAGAAATGAAATCTTTCACCGTGCCGTCTTCATGGAACACGTGGCGGCTCACCTTGCCAATATCGGCGCCGTAGACATGGATGCTGATGGAGGCTTGGTCGGCGAATGCATTCCACACCCGGTGCACATCGCCAATGGTGGGTGACACGGCTTCGACATGGCCTTGCTCTAAACGGATTTGCTCGCCGCTGGGCTGCCAATGGCCTTGTGCATTTTTGGCAAACGGCTGGCACAGCTCTGCGCCGCGCAACATGCCAATCAAGCCCCACACGGTGTGGTCGTGAATCGGCGTAGATTGACCTGGGCCCCACACAAAGCTCACCACTGAAAAGCGGTCATCGGGGTCGGCGTAGAGTAAAAACTGTTGGTAACGCTCGGGGTTGGGCTGGGCGTATTCTTCAGGTAGCCAATCGTCGTGTGCCACCAACTCGGCCAACAGCGGTTTGCCACTCGCCAAAATGGCGGCTTCGTCGGTGGTGCTTTTGAGCAGTGCATCGAGTTGGGTGACGAAGTTGTGTAAACGGGGTGTATCGGCGGGCTGTGGTGTACGTAAAGTCATGGCTTGTCTCTGGTTTTTTGGCGTTTGGGCCAATGCCACCATTGTTTCACAGCGACAATTGAATCTAGTCCTTTTGGAGACCGATGTGCACGTAGAACTTTTGAATAACCCTCGCCGTGTTTGGCTTTGTATTGCCCTGACCTGTTTGGGTTTGTTGTCGTTCGGCATGTATTTGCAGCATGTGGTGGGCTTGGAGCCTTGCCCCATGTGCATCGTGCAGCGCTATGTGATGGTGTTGATGGGTTTGGTGGCTTTGCTGGGTGCGGTTTTGTCGGGCCGTACCGCATCGTTGACGGTCGGCAGTGTGTTGGTGTTGTTGGCTGGTGGCGGTGCTTATGTGGCGGCCCGCCAAACTTGGTTGCAGTGGTACCCGCCCGAGGTGGTGTCATGTGGCCGTGACTTCTACGGCATGATCGAAACCTTCCCGCTGCAACGTGCCATCCCCATGATTTTTAAGGGCGGTGGTGATTGCTCAAAGGTGGATTGGACTTTCTTGGGGGGCTCGATTGCCAACTGGTCGTTTGTGGCGTTTGTGGGGTTGGGGTTGTTGGCCTTGGCCGCCTTCATCCGCTTGCTGTCTCAGCCTGCGCCGAGCATCAGAGACGCCAGCGACTCCAGCGAAGGCGTGACACCCTGAGCTGGCAATAAAAAACGGGGCTTGTGAGCCCCGTTTTTTTATGCCAGCTTCTTCACCAAGACCAAACTCCTGCGGTCGGTGTTGTATTTGCGCTTGCGTGCTTCGGGCAGCCAATCAGGATCAACCTGTACAAAGCCGCGTTTCAAGAACCAATGCTTGGTGCGTGTGGTCAGCACAAAAATGCTCTTGAGGCCTTTGTTGCGGGCGCGTTGTTCGATGCGCTTGAGCACCTTCTCGCCATCGCCTTGGCCTTGCGATTGGGGCGACACGGTGAGGGCCGCCATTTCAGCTGTTTGCGCTTCGGGGTAGGGGTAGAGCGCCGCGCATGCAAAGATCACACCGTCATGTTCGATGACGGTGTATTGGCCCACATCGCGTTCAATCTCGTTGCGGTCACGCTTGACCAAGGTGCCGTCTTTTTCAAACGGCTCAATCAGTTGCAAGATGCCGCCCACGTCTTCATGCGTGGCTTCGCGCAAGCTTTCTAGCTTCTCATCCACCACCATGGTGCCAATGCCGTCATGCATGTACACCTCCAGCAGCAGTGAGCCATCCACCGCAAACGGCAAGATGTGGCTACGTTCCACGCCCGTCTCGCAAGCCTTCACGCAATGCTGCAAGTAAAACGCGATGTCAGAGGGGTCTGTGGTGTGGGGCAGGGTGGCCAGCAGTTGTTTGGCGGCGTCCAACGGCAGTTCGGTGTCGATGGGGTTGTCTTCGCTTTCGGGTTCCATGGGGCGAATGCGAATGCCCGGTGTCTCGGTCACAAACAGCAGTTTGTCCGCTTGCAAAGCGGTGGCCACCGATGTGGCCACTTCTTCCATGGTCAGGTTGAACGCTTCGCCCGTGGGTGAGAAGCCAAACGGCGAGATGAGCACCATCGAACCCGAGGCGAGGGTTTGGGTGATGCCCGCCACGTCCACCTTGCGCACCAAGCCTGAGTGTTGAAAGTCGATGCCGTCCAAGATGCCCACAGGGCGAGCGGTGATGAAGTTGCCAGAAATCACGCGCACCGTGGCGCCCGCCATGGGCGTGTTGGGCAGGGCTTGGCTGAAAGCGGCTTCAATTTCAAAGCGCAGTTGGCCTGCCGCCTCTTGCGCGCAGTCGAGGGCCACGCCATCGGTGATGCGCATGCCGTGTGAGTAATGGGGCACATGGCCTTTGGCGGCCAGTTGTTCGTTCACCTGAGGGCGAAAACCGTGGACCAACACAATGCGCACGCCCATGCTTTGGATGAGCGCCAAGTCTTGCGCCAAGTTGGGCAGCTTGCCTGCGGCAATGGCCTCGCCCGCGATGCCCACGACAAAGGTCTTGCCGCGGTGCATGTGGATGTAGGGCGCGACCGAACGGAACCAAGGCACAAAGGTGAAGTCAAAAACGGCGGACATGTGGGCTGGTTTGTGGCGTGTAAAGGGTTGAGCGTTCTCGGTCTGAGCCGGACGGGGATAATTGCGGATTGTCACCCAAGTTAGCGCCTGTTTTGTCTACCCTAAGCCCCCAGTCTTTCCCGTTCAAGATTGAATTTCCAGAATCGTTGCCCGTCTCGGCCAGGCGCGAGGAAATCATGGCCGCCATGCAGGCGCATCAGGTCATCATCGTGTGCGGCGAAACTGGCTCGGGCAAAACCACGCAACTGCCCAAAATGGCGCTCGCTCTGGGGCGCGGACAAGGCAGGGAGCTTGGCCCCAACTCCAAGCCTGGTCAGCGCAAACAAATCATCGGCCACACCCAGCCCCGCCGCATTGCCGCCAGCTCGGTGGCCAAGCGCATTGCCGAAGAGCTCAAAACCCCGCTGGGCGACGTGGTGGGTTTCAAGGTGCGCTTCCAAGACCGCCTGAGCAAAGACGCGTCGGTCAAGCTGATGACCGACGGCATTTTGCTGGCCGAGACGCAAAACGACCCGCTGCTCAAAGCCTACGACACCATCATCATTGACGAGGCTCACGAGCGCAGCCTGAACATTGACTTTCTACTGGGCTACTTGCGCGAAATCTTGCCGCGCAGGCCTGACCTGAAAATCATCGTCACCTCGGCCACGATTGATGCCGATCGCTTTGCGCAGCACTTTGCTTCAGCCAAAGGGCCAGCGCCGGTACTGATGGTTTCGGGCCGCACCTTCCCCGTCGAGATGCGCTACCGCCCGTTTGAAGAAAAGCGCGACTACGACCTGAACAACGCCATTGCCGACGGCGTGGACGAGCTGTGGAGCAACCCATCGCAGCAGGGTGACATCTTGGTGTTCTTGCCAGGTGAGCGTGAAATTCGCGAAGCGGCAGACCATCTGCGTGCCCACCTGAGTCACAGCCCCGTCATGCGCAGTGCCGAGGTGCTGCCGCTGTTTGCGCGTCTCTCAACTGCTGAGCAAGACCGTGTGTTTGATACACGTGGTGGCCGTCGCATTGTGCTGGCCACCAACGTGGCTGAAACCTCACTCACCGTGCCCGGTATTCGCTATGTGATTGATGCAGGCACCGCTCGCGTCAAGCGCTACAGCTGGCGCAGCAAGGTGGAGCAGTTGATGGTGGAGCCCATCAGTCAAGCCGCAGCCAACCAACGTGCAGGCCGTTGCGGCCGTGTGGCCAACGGCATCTGCATCCGCTTGTATGACGAGGTGGATTTCAACGGTCGAACCAAATTTACCGATCCAGAAATTTTGCGCAGTTCGCTCGCGGGCGTGATCTTGCGCATGAAGTCGCTGCACCTCGGTAACGTGGAGCAGTTTCCGTTTCTCGAAGCGCCGCGCCCCAAAGCGATTGCCGATGGCTACCAACTGCTGAGCGAGCTTGGCGCGGTGGATGACGACAACGAACTCACGCCCATGGGTAGCGAGCTGTCGCGCTTGCCACTAGACCCCCGCGTGGGCCGCATGATTTTGGAAGCGCGTGACCGCAACGCTTTGGACGAAGTGCTCATCATTGCCTCGGCCCTGAGCGTGCAAGACGTGCGCGACCGCCCGATGGAAGCGCAAGCTGCGGCTGACCAAGCCCATGCAAAGTTCGATGACGACCGCAGCGAGTTCAGCGGCTACCTCAACCTGTGGAAGTGGCTAGAAAATTCGCGCGGTGGTAAGCCACATTTGCCCGCCAGCATGAAGCAGCAAATTGCGGTGAAACAGCCGCAAAGCAAACAAGGCGCAGTGAAGGTGGGCATGACGGGCGTGCCGACCGAGCACAAGCTGAGCAACCGCCAATACGAAGCGCTGCTGCGCCAAAACTTTATCAACGTGCGTCGCGTGCGCGAGTGGCGCGACACGCACACCCAGCTGTTGACGGTAGTCACCGAACACAAATGGCGCATCAACACCTTGCCCGCCAGCTACGACCAACTCCACTTGTCGATGCTCGCGGGGTTGTTGGGCAACGTGGGCTGCAAGCTAGAAGACGACGAAGCGTATTTGGGTGCTCGCGGCATCAAGTTTTATCGCCATCCCGGCGCACACTTGCGCAAGAAACCGGGCCGCTGGATTGTGGTGGCCGAGTTGGTGGAAACCACGCGCTTGTTTGGCCGAGGCATTGCCGCGATGGAGCCGCAGTGGCTAGAGCAGGTAGGTGGTCATCTGCTGAAAAAACAATTACTCGACCCGCATTGGGAAAAGAAAGCAGGCGAGGTCAAAGCACTAGAGCGCGCCACGCTGTATGGCTTGGTGGTCTACAACGGCCGCCGCGTGAGCTACAGCAAAGTTGACATGGTGGGTGCGCGCGAAATTTTCATTCGCGAAGCATTGGTGGCAGGCGAGCTTGACACCAAGCTGCAATTCCTTGCGGCCAATCAAAAGCTCATCGCGCAAGTGGAAGAGCTAGAACACAAATCGCGCCGTCAAGACGTGTTAGTGGATGACGCGTTGATTTACGCTTTTTATGACCAGCAGCTGCCCGCCGATGTGTGCAGCTTGGTCACGCTGGAGCATTGGTATCGCGAAGAAGTGAAGCGCCAACCCAAGCTGCTGTGCTTGAGTCGCGAAGAGCTGATGCGCCATCAAGCTGCGGGCATCACCACACAAGCATTTCCCAAAACATTGCGCATGGGCGGTGTGGACTGCACAGCTGACTATTTACATGAGCCAGGTGACGCCAAAGACGGCCTGACCGTGACCGTGCCGCTGTTTGTGTTGAACCAAGTCAGCGAAGAACGCGCTGAGTGGTTGGTGCCGGGCATGCTGAACCAAAAAATTCATGCCTTGCTCAAAACCTTGCACCAGCGGCCTCGCTCGCGCCTAGTGCCGCTGCCTGAGAGTGCAGCAAGATTGACCGAGGCTTTGTCGGCAGACACGGTGTTTGGCGCTGGTCCTTTGGTGGATGCTTTGCTCAAGCTGGTACGCGACGCCACGCAAGTGGATGTGAAGCGTGCGGACTTTAAGGTGGACATGTTGCCGCCGCATTTGTTCATGAACTTCCGTGTGGTGGATGAGCATGGGCGGCAGTTGGGTCATGGGCGCAACTTGGGTGCGCTGAAGGCTGAGTTGGGTAGCCAAGCGCGTGGGGCGTTTCAGGCGTTGGCTGCACTTAAAGGTGTGGGCACACTAAGCTCTGGTGTCGGCGTTGATGGGGCTGCGGCGTCGGCTGATGGAGAGCAGCGGGCTCCTCATGCTTTACAGAAATCGTCACCCGCTGCTCCCCATCAGCTAACACCTTCTGGTCGTGGTACGTCTGTCTCTAGCGCTGTCGCTTCTTCGCCTGCGGAGCAGCGTTACACCAGTTGGACTTTTGGTGAACTGCCTGAGCTGATGGAAATCACCAAAGGCAAGCAGACCCTCATTGGTTTTCCGGCGCTGGTCGATGTGGGCGACGCCGTGTGCATTGAAGTGTTTGACGAGCCCGAGGTGGCGGCCACCAAACACCGCGCGGGCTTGCGCCGTTTGTTTTCCATTCAAATCAAAGACGCGCTCAAGTACCTTGAGAAGAACTTGCCCGACCTGCAAAAAATGTCGGTCGCGTACATGAGCTTGGGCACTTCGGATGAGCTCAAACAACAAATACTGGATGTGGCTTTGGACCGCGCCTTCTTGCTCGACCCATTACCTACCAGTGAGGCTGATTTCAAACGCCGCCTAGAAGAGGGCCGCGGCCGACTGACACTGATTGCCAACGAAATAGCCCGCTTGGCGAGCACTGTGCTGACTGAGTTTGCGGCCGCTAGCCGCAAAGTGAAAGACACCAAAATCAGCCCCGACAGCGTGGCTGACGCTGCGCAACAACTGCAACGCTTGGTGGGCAAACGCTTCATCGCCGACACGCCATACACACAACTGCAGCACTTTGCGCGCTACCTCAAAGCCGTGGTGCTGCGCCTAGACAAACTGCGCGCCGATGCTGCACGCGACGCCACCAAACTGGCTGAACTCAAACCGCTGGACCAAAAGTATTGGCGCTTGGTGGCCGAGCGCAAAGGCGTGACCGATGCACGCATGCAAGAGTTCAGGTGGCTACTGGAAGAGCTGCGCGTCAGCTTCTTCGCGCAAGAGCTACGCACGCCGCAGCCAGTGAGTGTGAAGCGGCTGGATAAGGCTTGGCAGCAGCTCAGTTATTGAGTTCGCGTTAATTTCAAAACTTGTGACAACTACGGCAGGGTATTTATTCATTCTTAGATGAAGAATCCGACTGTGCTGCAGAGTTATTGATTTTCTTTAGGAGCTGGTCGCGCTCCATCTCAAGTTGTTTACGCTCTAATTCTTTATTAGTTTTTTCTAGTTCACGATTAAGGTTATCAAGTCCTGAGTTCATTATTTCAATAGCATTTGCTAAAAATGTGAAGAACCCAGTGATGAGTGAGATGAGATTCTTAAAAAAACGATATATCACTTAGTTTTCCAAATCCTTGAGTCTTGCATTTATCTGGTCGATTCGATCTTGAGGTGTCATTTCCTTTTGGGCTGTGATTTTTGGTTCAAGAAAGTAGGCGGCCATTCCAGAAATTACGATGATTGGTAATGCAACATAAGTTAGGTAAACACCTACATAGGAAACCGTAGCTAAGGTTATTAGATATAAAACCAATGTGCTCCAAAAAACGATAGAAAAAACTTTGTAAGTTGATTTACGCATGAAGTTGTTGCTCAGCCATATGCAGTTTAAAAAAGTTTCCAAAATTACTTTTTGCAGAATCGAAAATAACTAGATTTCTTTGAGCTCGAGTAATTCCGGTGTAAACCATCTCTGCCTCATCTTCTACTGCAAGTATGCAGAAGACAGTTTGTGCTTGAAGTCCTTTGAAGCTGTGTATCGTGGAGATTTTAATGAGGCCAGAGTTTTGCATGAAAAAGCATTTCTTGCGTCGTCTGATTTTATCGATTTCTTCTTGAAATTGTTGCGTATCAGGTCTGAATCTCGAGGTGATAGCTGCAACTTCAGATGCATCTTCGAACATAACTTTCGTTTTTTCGATTTGTTTGAATGCCTCATTCAAGGGGATCAAGAAATCCACCTTTGAACTAACAATAGCCATGTCATTCGGATGTATTTTGTATTCGTGAATGTAGTTTTGAATTTTTTCAAAAATCAATCCGGCATCATATTTTTCACCATAATTTTCGTAATTTAGTAAATCATAGTGGATGCTGGCTTGACTCATTTTGGCTTCAAATATTTCAGTGTCTGCATACTTCGAAACCAACTGTTGCAGTTGAAAGTTTTTAAACAGTTCTAGTAGTGGAGCATCCCCATCAGTACGGTAGGATTTTTTAAGTTTTATCCATTCACCGAAACCTTTTACGATCGGTGAGGCCCGTTCATCACTTGGACGAGAATAGATATTCTGAGATTGATCACCAAACAAGACCATCTCTCCATTCTCAACAAGGAAGCAATCTCTTATGAGCTTGATCCAGTCTGGTGCATAGTCTTGGACTTCATCAATCAATATAGTTTGATATTTTTCTGTTTCAATCCCATCAAACAAACTTATCATTCCGTAGATTACGTCAATGTCGTTACGTTGATTAGGCGTAAGGTGTGCCAGTTTCGATTTGAGGTCAACTCCGTAATTATTTAGTTGATTGCTGATGAATGCGTGGTAATGAATGATTTCAAACTGATTCCAATTGCCAGAGCCCAAGAGTCGGTTGATCGTGTCTCGAATGTAATGCCGTAAGGTGATATTGAAGGTCAGAATAAGTACCTGACCCAAGTGACGTGCGTGAGCGTTGATGGCTTTTTGTGCAAGTATGGTCGTTTTACCGCAGCCTGCGACACCTTTGATTTTCGAAAACCCATTGGAGCTTAAAGTCAATGCAGCTTGTTTTGCATCGAATGCCACCATTGTTCCTTGTTGCTTCGTATGCGCAGGAGGGAGTAGTCTTCGTTTGAAGTCTTCATGAATATCTGAACTGAACAAAGGTGTCTTGTTCATCTTGTCCAGCAATCTAATTTTCTTTGTTAGATTGTCAAAGCCCCACGATATGCCCAAGTCACGTTCCAACTTGTATCTTGCACGCTCGCACCAGTCCATTTGTAGATCATATTTTTCTTGGCCAATTACTAGACGCTCACGATTTAATTCGAGGATTTTCGATCGAATCGCGTTCAATGAGGTGTCATAAAAATTCTTTAGCTGGTTTCGATCTGCGCAATGAAAGTAGACAGAAACAGAGATAAGTTTGTAAAAGTTTCGATTAGCAAGGTGTTGAAGACCTAACATCGGTAGGTGCAGGTTGAACATGTTTTCCTTGTAGCGAAAAACCTGTTGTTGTGGAGATCGAATCAACTTGCCCTCGTAGGTCCACCGATTATTTATATCTAGTTGATAGTGGGATAGGCTCCAATCTTTGACTTCGATAATCAAGGCGCCGCAGTCAGGTTTAATTACGATGACATCTGGTCGATCGCCATCTAGATAAGAGTTGAAATAAATCTCATAAGTATCATCGAGCGTGTCACGAAGAACCATTAATAGGTGACGCTCTCCTTCCGTTGGCGGAACGGTCAATCTATTAATGTTCTCTATATCGGGGTAGAGTTTTGCCATCGGTTAAATCGCCGATCTTTCATACGTGCTGTTTATTAAGAGTACAAGTATCGCTGAAACCCCACAAACGCCTTCCTAACCTGAACAGCATCACCCAAATCCGCCATCGCGTCATTCAGCGCGTTGTTGTAGCGCAGCTTGAGCAGTGGGGTGAGTTTGTCGGCGTCTAGTTCGTCTACGCCTTGGGTCACGTATTGGTTCAGCACAAACTCCAAAAAGGCTTGTTGCTTTTGGTCGTAGGTCAGGGCGTTGTGTGCTTTTGCGCGCTCTGCGCGGGCAGCGCGTGTTTCTGTGGGCAGGGCAAAGGCCACGTAGGCCAGCACGTCAAAGAGGTCGCTTTTATCGGCTTCGATGATGCGTTGCATTTCGCGCAGCGGGTCGCGGCCAAAGCCTTTTTCAGCTAAGCCGCTCAGCAGGCCTTTGCGTGTGGCGGGGTCGGCCCACAGGGTGCGCAGCTCGTCTTCGTTTTTAAAGAACTCGGGCAGCGCGCCAAACAAGCTTTCTAAAAACTGTGCGGGCGAGAGCGGTTTGCCATCTGGCCCCCAGTAGCTCGTGGACGACATGTGTTGAATGGTGCGCTGTTTGCCATCGGCCAGTTTGATCACCAGTTTTTCAGGGCGCGGTGCGTCGCCGCCTTTGGGCTCTTGGGCTTCGCCTGGTGTGCGCGGCTCTTTGGGTTTGTAGCTGTCGGGCACAGGCGTTGTTTCGGGCTCTACTGGTTCGCCGTCCCAATCCGCATCGTTGAATTTCAAATGCGCTTTGACGAAGTCGTAGATGGTGAAGTAGTCCTTGCCGTCATACAGGCGCGTGCCGCGCCCGATGATTTGTTTGAACTCAATCATCGAATTGACAGGCCGCATCAGCACGATGTTGCGCACGTTGCGGGCGTCCACGCCGGTGGATAGTTTCTGCGACGTGGTCAGAATGGTGGGCAGCGTTTTTTCGTTGTCTTGAAATTGGCTCAGGTGCTGCTCGCCCAGCTTGCCGTCGTCGGCGGTGACGCGCACGCAGTAGTCGGGCGCGGTGCTGGTTTTGGCTTGGTTGATCAGGTCGCGCACCATCAGCGCATGTGCTTGGGTGGCGCAAAACACAATGGTTTTTTCACGCTGGTCGATGCTGTCCATCAGCAGCTTGACGCGGTAGGCCTCGCGGTCTTTGATTTCGATGATGCGGTTGAAGTCTTTTTCTTCAAAGCGCTTGCCTTGCTGCACCTCGCCCAGCAGCACCATGTCGTCGGCGGTGTAAACGTATTCGTCCAGTGTGGTGGCAATTTGCTTCACACGGAAGGGCGTTAAGAAGCCATCGTTGATGCCGTCTTTGAGCGAGTAGGTGTACACCGGGTCGCCAAAGTAGGCGTAGGTGTCGGCGTTGAGTGTGCGCTTGGGCGTGGCCGTGAGGCCCAGCTGCACGGCGGGTTTGAAATATTCAAGAATGGCGCGCCAAGAGCCTTCGTCATTCGCGCCGCCACGGTGGCACTCGTCAATGATGATGAAGTCAAAGAAGTCGGCAGGGTAGTCGCCAAAGTAGGGCGTGCCCTCGGGGCCGCTCATGAAGGTTTGGAAGATGGTGAAAAACACGCTGCCGTTCTTGGGCACGCGGCCTTTCTTTTTGATGTCGCTGGGGTCGATGCGAACCACCGCATCTTCGGGGAAGGGCGAGAACGCAGTGAACGCTTGATCGGCCAAGATGTTGCGGTCGGCCAGAAAGAGGATGCGTGGGCGGCGGCTGGGCAAGGCATCGGCAGAAAGGCCATCGCGCCAATCTTTTAAATTCCAGCGGCTGTGAAACAGCTTCCACGCCAGTTGAAACGCGATGAAGGTTTTGCCAGTGCCTGTAGCCAGCGTCAGCAACACACGGTCGTTGCCTTGCGCTACTGATTCGAGCACGCGGTTAATGGCGGTCTCTTGGTAATAGCGGCCTGTCCATGTGCCGCCTTTGTCTTCTAGCGGCACGGCTGCAAAGTGTTTGCGCCACGCGGCGGCTTGCGCCTCGCTCTCGCCAAAGGCCAGCTCCCACAGCTCGTCGGGTGTGGGGTAGCGGGCTACTTCGCTCTCGGCACCCGTGTGCATGTCGATGCCGTAAATGCCTTGGCCGTTGGTGGCGTAGGTGTGGCGAATGGCCAGCTTAGTGGCGTAGCTCTTGGCTTGGCCCACGCCTTCGGTCAGCGGCTTGGCCCAAGCCTTGGCCTCGACCACGGCCAGCTTGGTGTTGCGGTACACCAGCACGTAGTCGGCAATGTCGGCCCGCGCCCGCTTGCCCGCGCCTTGCAGGCGGCCTGCCGTGATGTTGTGCTCACGCAGGATGCGGCTGCCTTCCACCTGGCCCCAGCCTGCGGCTGCCAGGGCTGGGTCGATGTGTTCGGCGCGGGTTTCGGCTTCGTTCATTTGACAGGTTTCTATTTAGTCGGGATGGCTTTTAGCTATGGGCGGAGCTGATTTGGACCATATGGAGGACATCCTCCATATGGTCTGGAAAGCAATGTCTGCAGGTTTGGTTTGTGATCAAAAGTTGAGTTAAATCAGTGTAGCTAATTTGGATTCACACCCTGTTTAACCTTGCTCCCTATCCTCGAACGCGGTAATTTTGGTGAAGGAATCAAAACCCAGTTAAGAAAATTGGGAGGATTGAAAGAGATCTAACTTATTGATTTTTATAGATATTTTTTATTTCAGAGGCCGTTTGGAGGCCATCCAATCAAAACCCGATCAAGAAATCAGGCCCAGTGGGGTACGTAGCCTGCGCGGGGGTGTTCAGGGTCTGCAACTCGGATCAGCTCTGCATCTAGCGCCTTGTTAATCACCGCGGTAGCTTGAGCCGCGTTTTTGGTTGGAATACCCAAGCGCTGGCACAACGAGGCATTTTTCATTTTGTCGCCGCTCAAGAACTTCAGAATGGAGTGGAAGTAGCAGGCCCGAATTCGTTCTTCTGGAGTCATCTCTGCAAAGCTTCGTGGCCCATACAGGACGGCTTGAAATGAATGCTCTTCTGCGCGCAAGAGAGGTGGCGGCAGCTGGTAGACCTCACAAGCTTGGACCACTTTATCCAGGCCACTGCCTTGCTCTTCGCAGAGTCTCATGCGTCGCATGCGGTCTGCAAGAGCTTCGTTTCGTGAGCGGGGCGGCAGATCAATCATGCGCTCTGGTTTGACCAGAGGCGCACCCGGATTACTGATTTCTAGTCGGTCTTCGAATAATTCAATCTGTGGGCCAGCGCCTGTGATCGTCATATCTTGGTGGATCAGTGCGTTGGCGACTAATTCCCTAATGGCTAGGACTGGAAACAATGGGTGGGATTCGCGCAGAGCTGCACCGATGTGTTCATTTTTTGGCAACAGATCGTGCAGGTAGCTGACGAGGCCTTCGAAACCTACGGCATAACCTTTTTTACCATCCATGCGATGAGTGACCTGAGCCGCTCGATTTTTGCCGCCGTAGGCCACGAAACGAATGCCTTTACGGGCTAAGCTGGCATCAAAATCTCCGAGGTTGTTAGCCAGCAAAATTGCCCCAAGGTTGGTGATGTTCCAGTGCCCACCAACATCCTGAGCAATCAATCGATCTGCAGCAAGGCGATCAAAGATACCGACTCGGTTGTCTGGAAGAGGTTGTTGTGTCAGCCGGAAATATTGGCTGTAGTCCAACAGGTTCAGAACTTCATCACCTGTTGCAAACTGACGTGCGATGCCTTGTTCCCAGCGGTAGGGCTGCAGCCGTTCAATCAGCTGTTGGTAACGCTGTGGGTAATCGGTCAACTTGGGCGTTGCGCTACCGATGCGAATGTAGGCCACGCTGTTGAACGTCACTGGTGCGCCAGTGGCTGCAGGAATTTCAAGCAAAACAATTTGCCCGTCAGGATGGGGAACCACTCTGAAACTGAAAGCAATGCTCGGCTGTAGGCTATTGGCCAGCCACAAGGGTAGGGGTTGATTGCCCTTTTTCTTGTTGTCAGGCAGAAAGTCAGTGCCTGTAATGGCGTGGGTTTCGTCTTCGACGCCCCAAATCATGTAGGCCGTATCAAAGCCTTCAATCCGAGCTGCATTTGACAAAGCAGAGCAGCGTATGCCGATCATTTCGGGATCAGTGTTGTTGCCTTTGAATTCAAGCCAAGCGGTTTCTGCCGGTAGAGATCGCAGTTCATCAATCAAGGCAATGTCGCGCTGGGTGGATGAGGTCATGGGTAGTATCTTTTCACAATAAGCCACTAAAGGCTTGGTGTAGCAGGGATTTTTTGAGGTCGTCGAGGGCGGTGAGTTTTTGGCGGTAGATGGATTCGAGGCGCTGAGACTCTTCGCTCAGCGCATCCAGTTTCGTAACAATGCGCCTTTGCTCTTCTACTTTCGGAAAAGGAAACCGCTCGTTTTCGAAGGTTCCCATGTTGATATTGGCTTGGGCACTGCCTTGCCCCAATGCTTGCAGCCGAGCTTTGAAGGATTGCAGAACATACTCGACGTAGCCAACCTCGGCTTCATTTGGATTGGGCACCACGCCAATGACACTGTCAGGAAAGCAAGCGTCAAATCCCAAGATGCCGGTTTCTGCGATGTTTGCGGCGATGGTGATGCAAATGGTCCCCTTGGGCCAAAGTTTGCTTTGGGCGAGACCTGCTTCGCTGTATGTCTGTGAAAACTCCGTGATGATGTGCTCTGCGTTACGCACGTCCCCGGTCTGAATAAATGGATATTTGCCACCGTATAGCGAAGGGTCGTTGCGTGGTCTGTGGCGTGACTTGCCCCGACCAAAGGTGGTTGATATTTGCTCTAGTGTTTTGTCTTCCCAATTGGCCCCGCGTGTAGAAAAAATGGCTTGAAGGTGGCTTTCAAAAAGCTTGCGGGCGTTTTGGAGGTTCTTTTCGGCGTTGGCTTTGGCGGTGGCGATGTCGGCAAAGGCTTCGTCGAGGAGGGTGACGATGCGGCGTTGTTCGCTGGCGCTAGGTACGTGTACCAAAACACCTTGAAGTTTTTGGATAGTGAGCGTGTCTACAGTAGCGCCGTTTCCCCGATCCAGTTGGTCAAGAAAAAGCGGCGACTTGAGCCAATGGTTGATGTACTCGCTTGAGACGTCACTATTCCGAGCAAGCCAAAGAACACTGGCATCCTTGAAGTAAAAGCGATCGTCGGGACAGACGATGTACGAATTACCGATTGTTCCGATCGCCGTGATCATGAGGTCGCCAGCTTGTGGGACACCGGACCGTTGAGAAAGATCCTTAAAGAGTTCTTCGGTAATGAACAGATCGTTTTCAACGAAACCGCTTTCTGAGAGCTTGGTTATTTCACGACCTCGATAGAAAGGTATGCCTTCGGTAGTCCATTGAGACTGAAGAACCCTTTTGCTAGAGCCAACGCGAAACAAGTCGCCAAGTTTTACGTGACTCATCACGCCAACAACCCCCGAATATTCCCCAACACCTCCGCCGCCTCGGCGTCCAGCGCGGCGATCTCGTCCAGAATGTCCGCAGGACTGCGGTGCACCACTTCTTCGCCGCCGTTCGGGTTTTTCACCGACAGGTCAAACGTGTCCAGGTTCACGCTGTCGGCGGTCACGCTCCAGCTTTTGGGTGAATCGGCAAAGGTTTTTTGCAGCTGCACAAACTCCACCAGATCCGCGTCGTTCAGCGGGTTGGTTTTGCCCATGTTGCGGCCGGGGTCCAGTTGGTAGAACCAGGTCTTGCTTGTCGGTTCGCCTTTGGTGAAGAACAGCACCACGGTTTTGACGCCAGCGCCCTGAAAAGTGCCGCCGGGGCAGTCGAGCACGGTGTGCAGGTTGCAGTCGGTCAGCAGCTGTTTGCGCAGGGCCACGCTGGCGTTGTCGGTGTTGCTGAGAAACGTGTTTTTGATGACCACCGCCGCACGGCCTCCGGCGCGCAGGCTTTTGATGAAGTGCTGCATGAACAAGAAGGCGGTTTCCCCGGTTTTGATGGGGAAGTTTTGCTGCACCTCTTTACGCTCTTTGCCACCAAAGGGCGGGTTGGCCAGGATCACGTCGTAGCGGTCGCGCTCTTGGATGTCGTTGATGTTTTCGCCCAGCGTGTTGGTGTGCACGATGTTGGGCGCTTCGATGCCGTGCAGGATCATGTTCATGATGCCGATCACGTAGGCGAGGCTCTTTTTCTCTTTGCCGTAAAAGGTGCGCTTTTGCAGTGTGTCCAGGTCGTCGGCCTTGGTGGCCTTGGGGCTCAGATACGCAAAGGCTTCGCACAAAAATCCGGCCGACCCGCAGGCCGCGTCGTAAATGCGTTCGCCAATTTGGGGCTGCATCACCTCGATCATGGCGCGGATGAGTGGGCGCGGTGTGTAGTACTCGCCACCGTTGCGCCCGGCGTTGCCCATGTTTTTGATTTTGGCTTCGTACAGATGCGACAGCTCGTGCTTTTGGGCTTGGCTGCCAAAGCGCAGTTCGTCGATGCGGTCGATCACGTCGCGCAGGTTGTAGCCGCTTTGGATTTTGTTGGTGATCTCGCCAAAGACTTCACCGATTTTGTATTCGATGGTCTGCGGCCCGCTGGCGCGTTGCTTGAAGCCCGCCAGATACGGAAACAGTTTGCCGTTGACAAAGCCTTTGAGGTCGTCGCCTGTCATGGCGGCGTTGTGGTCGATCTTGCCGTCTGCAGCTTTGGGCGCAGCCCATGCGGCCCAGCGGTAGGCCTCGCTCAAGATGTATTGGTAGTCACGACCCTCCAGCACCGCCTCGGTGGCTTTGTCGGCCTCAAGGGCGTCGAGGTACTTTAAAAACAGCAGCCAGCTGGATTGTTCGGTGTAGTCCAGCTCGCTGGTGCACCCCGCGTCTTTGTGCAGGATGTCATCGATATTTTTAAAGGTTTGTTCAAACATAGGTATGCATTCTATTTGGCGGGTGCGTCATGCTCACTACCTCCTGCTAGGAGAAGCTCATGATGAAAAGAAGCTTTACTTGACGACGTTTGGGTATTTGTTGCTTTAAATGGGTCATTTCAAAAGCAAAGACTTGATATGAATCTTTATGTTTTTGTGATGTGTTCAAAATTTAGAAATACGTCAATGACGTATAATTGCGGCCATGCTCACGGTCATTGAAACGCCCGTGTTCTTGCGCTACGCAGCCAAGGTGTGGGATGACGCTGAGCGTGAAGATTTCATCACTTGGCTGGCAGAGCATCCAGATGCTGGTGATGTGATTGCAGCCACTGGTGGCTTGCGCAAAGTTCGATGGTCACGCCTAGGTATGGGTAAGCGCGGTGGGGTGCGAGTGATTTACATGTGGCGCAACGCCCAAGGCGAACTGGTGCTGCTAACGGTGTATGCCAAGGCTGAACACGACACGTTATCAAATGCGTTTTTGCGCAGTTTGGCGCAACTTTATGAGGACTAAACGATGGCTAAAACTCAATCTAGCAAAGACTCTGAAATGACCGAGTTTGAAAAAGATTTGTTGGAGTCCATTCGCCAAGCCAAGCGTGGCGAGGGCCGCGTTACCAAGGTGGCAGTGACTGCCGCTACTGAAGCACGCCTAAAGCTGGGGGTGTCTCAATCCGCCTTTGCGCAGTTGCTGGGTGTGTCTGTGCGCACCTTGCAAGAGTGGGAGCAAGGCCGCCGCGAGCCTTCAGGTGCAGCACGCACGCTGCTGCGTATTGCTTTGCGTTCGCCAGAGGCTATTTTGTTGGCGGCTTAATTGAGTTGGTTCCGCTTACACATTTATCCCCGCATCGCCCCCGTCTTGGCTAGCACCGACAAAGCATCCCAAAACGGCACAGGCGGTTTGCGGTTCTTGGGGGCATTGGCCAGCACATAGCGGCTGCCTGCAGGTAGCAGGTGCAGTTGAAGCCCGAGCATTTCGAGTTTGTCGCCGTCTTCGGCTTTGTCAAAGTTGCTGCGCATGCGGCGCGGGTCGACCAGCGTGACGGCGCCGCGGCCCACAATTTCTACCGATTGATTGGGCTCAATGACCAAGGCCGTGTCTTCGTCAATGCCTACGCCCAAAAGGTCGGGGCGTTGTGCTAAGGCCGAGAGCAAGCGGCTCAGGCGATGGCGCTGCGAGAAGTGTTGGTCCACGATGGCGTTGGGCATGAAGCTCAGACCGATGTCCATGGACACCACGTCTTTTTGTGGTGAAGGTGTGGGTGCGCCTTCGGCCAGCATGTGGCGCGACATCACCGCAGCGCCTGCGCTGGTGCCTGCAATGCAGGTGCCGTTCAAGTGAAACGCACGGTGCATGGCTTGTGCGGCAGGTGACTCCCACAGGCATTGCATGAGTCGGTTTTGGTCGCCACCTGTGATGAAGATGCCATCGGCTTCGGCCAACATGTTGACCACGTTGGGTTCTGAGGCTTCGTCGCGGGTGAGCATGGGCACCACCTCGCAGTTGAGTGCGCCTAGGTCTTGAAACACAGCTTGGTAGCTGGCCCACACGATGTCGGGCACGCCGCTGGCGGCATTGATGACACGAATTTTGGCGTTCGGTCCACCGCTGAGTTCCAAAAACTTGCGCAGGATGATGCGGTCTTGTTTGCGGTCTTCCGCCCCGCCAATGATGACCAGGCGGCCTTGTGTTTTGATGGTTTGTGCAGCAAGGCTCAAGGGCAAAGAGCTGGCGGTCAGCAGGGCCAGTTGACCCAGTTTGCTCAGCCACTCACGTCGGTGCATGGTGTTCATACAGGTTTCAGCGCAGATGTGATGAGCGCGCACAAGTCGGCTTGTTCGCGCTCAGGTTGAAACAGCGCGGCCCGCGTTTGGCAGGCGTGCGTGAGTTTGGCCAACAAACCATCTGTTTGATTTTGGGTTTGCCTGCATTCGCGCAGCAGAGCGGCCAGTTGTTGGGCGTTGCCGGGTTCAAAGTAACCGGGGTAGTCAGTGCCCAACATGCCCACATTGCCCGACACGCGTGAGGCCAACACAGGTGTGCCACTTAACACCGCTTCCATGATGACGTGTGCGCCGCCTTCGATGCGGCTGGTGTGTACCAACACATGGGCACGTTGAATGCTGCGACGCGTTGGCACAGAGGGCATCTCATTCAGCCAGCGGTAGTGCGGGCATTGGCTGGCGGTTTGTTGGGCTTGCGTGGCCAAAGTGGGGTCAAGTGAACGGCCTATGTGGTCTATAAAAATGGCGTCATCCGCTTGCAGCGCTTGTGCGGCTTGCCAGAGCACTTGCGGCGATTTTTCATCGCGCAAATGTCCCACCATGACCGCACGCAAATGCGCTTGGGTTTTGTTGGCGGGGGGCAAGGGTGTGCTGGATTGATAGATGACGTGCGCTTTGTGGCGCAGCGCTTCGGGCAAAGCTTGCAGACCTTGCTCTTGCAGCACAACCAAATGGGTGGCTAGCTGCAATGAGCGTTGGGCGTCGGCATCGTGCTGGATGTCTTGGTACAAGTCTGTGCCTGTCAGGACCAACACCAAGGGGTGCGTGGGGTGCGCATGTGCCCATGCGGCCACCGAGGGGGCAGAGCGACGCGCGTGCAAGGCCACCAACACATCGGCAGTGATGTCGGCGGGCTTGCTGTCGGGCCAGACCGGGCTGATGCGCGTCTGAAAAGTTGTAGACAACATGCGGGCCCAGCGTTGGGCGGTTTGCCAGTTGCCGTTGTTGGCATCGGCTAACGCGGGCGTGACGAGGCAGATTTTGGTCTTTGGCGTGTGTGTAGGTTTAGGCATGCAGGGCTTACAGACGCGCCAAACGACCGAGGGCGAGCTTCAAGGTCTCATCCTTTTTGGCGAAGCAAAAGCGCACCACGCGTTGGTCAAAGCCATCGGCGTAAAAGGCCGACAGAGGAATAGCGGCCACACCAATTTCATAGGTGAGCCACTTGCAGAAGTCAGCTTCGCTCAGGTCTTTCTCAGGCACACCCAATTTGTCGATGCGCACGCACTGAAAGTAGCTGCCTTCAGAAGGCAACAACTCAAACTTGGTTTGGGCCAAACCTTGGCGAAACAAGTCGCGCTTGGCGGCGTAGAAAGCTGGCAGTTGCAAGTAGGGCTGTGGGTCTTTGAGGAAGGCAGCCAAACCGTGTTGCACCGGTGTGTTGACGGTGAACACGTTGAACTGGTGCACCTTGCGGAACTCGGCGCTGTACGCCGCAGGTGCTGCGACGTAGCCAATTTTCCATCCCGTGACGTGGAATGTTTTGCCAAAGCTCGACACGATGAACGCACGTTCGGCTAAGCCGGGGAAGCTAGACGCACTGAGGTGCTTCAGTGGTGCGTAGACCATATGCTCGTACACCTCGTCGCTGATAAGCACGATGTTGGTAGGCGCGAGCAGCTCTTGAAGCTTGAGCATTTCCTCGCGCGTCCACACAGTGGCGCTGGGGTTGTGCGGGCTGTTGACGATGATGGCGCGTGTCTTGGGC
The DNA here is from genome assembly GCF_002943475.1 of Limnohabitans sp. TS-CS-82. NCBI lineage: Bacteria > Pseudomonadati > Pseudomonadota > Betaproteobacteria > Burkholderiales > Comamonadaceae > Limnohabitans > Limnohabitans sp. TS-CS-82. The sequence goes on from NZ_PTQX01000002.1 coordinate 133,336, forward strand.
GTGATGGCCGCTGCGATTTTGTCGAAGTCAGGGCGGAATGTGCCGGGGGTGAGCGGCACGCGCACCGCCACGCCGCCCGCCATGTCGATGTTGGGGATGTAGCTGTCGTAGCAGGGTTCGAGCACGATCACTTCATCACCTGCACGCACCACCGCCAAGATGATGCTGAGAATAGCTTGCGTGGCGCCCGCCGTGATGGTGATTTCGCTGGTGGCGTCGTAGCGGTATTGGTAGAGCGACTCAATCTTGTCAGCCACGGCTTCGCGCAGCGCGGGCACGCCGGTCATGGGCGGGTATTGGTTGAGGCCGTGGGTCATGGCGTCGTTGACGCAGGCCACGAGCTTGGGGTCGCAGTCAAAGTCGGGGAAGCCTTGGCCGAGGTTGACGGCATTTTTCTCAGTGGCCAAAGCCGACATGACCGTGAAGATGGTGGTGCCGATTTTTGGGAACTTGGTGTCGAGGTGCGGTGTGGTCATGTTGCGTGGTTCACATGTTGAAGTCGGTGGGGTGGCCGTCGAGGGCCTTCATGATGAGGTTGCGGTCGAGGCGGTCGCTCAAGAGCGCGGCAAAGTCATACACAAAGTGGCGAATGTAGGCGCTGCGCTTGAACGCAATACGTGCCACGTTTTTGCCAAACAGCAGCGATGCGGGGCGTGCGACTAGGTCGTCGTCTAAACCATCTTTCACGGCCATCTCGGCCACGATGCCCACGCCCAAACCTAAGCGCACATAGGTCTTGATGACGTCAGAGTCAATCGCTTCGAGCGCGATGCGTGGCGTGAGGCCCTTGGCGGCAAAGGCTTTGTCAATGCGGGTGCGGCCTGTGAAGGAGGGGTGGTAGGTGATGATGGGTTCAGCGGCCAAGTCTTCGAGCGTGATACGCACTTTGCCCGCGAGCGGGTGTGATTTGGGGATGACCAACATGTGTTCCCACTCGTAGCAAGGCAGCGTGATTAGCTCTGGGTATTCAGAGAGCGACTCGGTGGCAATGCCAATCTCGGCCACTTCGTCCATCACCATTTGCGCCACTTGTGCAGGCGCGCCTTGGTGCAGGCTGATGTTCACATTGGGGTAGGCCTCGCGCAGTTTGGCCACGGGCACGGGCAGCACGTAGCGTGCTTGGGTGTGGGTGGTGGCGATGGACAAAGTGCCGCTGTCTTCGGCGCTGAACTGTTCGCCAATGCGTTTGAGGTTACCCACCTCACGCAAGATGACTTCGATGCTGCGCAGCACATGCTGGCCTGGCTCGGTCACGCGCTTGAGGCGCTTGCCGTGGCGCGAGAAGATTTCGATGCCTAGTTCTTCTTCCAGCTCAATGATGGCCTTTGATACGCCGGGCTGGGAGGTGTGGAGCGACTTGGCCACCTCGGTGAGGTTGAGGTTGCGGCGAACGGCTTCTTGGACGAAACGGAACTGGTGTAGGTTCATGGCTTGGCTTTGTAATTGGCCATTCATTATGCCTTGAGCATCTAACTAATTGATTCTTTATGCTTTCGCGGTAGCCGTGTGCGTCCGTTTAGCCATCAGAATCCAGTCTCGCTCAGGCCGCGTTGTTGGCTTGGCCTAGTGCAATATCGGCCAGCAAGTCGAGCAGGGCATGTTGCTCCCCCACAGCTGGTTGGCAACCGATGTCAACGCTCGGGTGTGCAGCCTTGAGCGCGGTGATCAGCTCAGGTAAATCCTCGCGTGCATGTCGACCCACGCCCAAAAACATGGGCACGACGCACAGGCTGGTGGCACCTTCGGCCACCAAAGCATTGGCCACATGGGGCAGGTCGGGCTCGGTCAGCTCCAGGTAGGCGCATCGCACCACGGTGTCGGGCGAGCGATGGGTGATGCGTTCAGCCACCGCTTGGATGGGCTTGTGCCACAGGGGGTCGCGCGAGCCGTGGGCAAACAAAATGATGGCGTGCATAAAACCTTATTGGCGAATGACCAGCCAGCCAAAAGCGGCCAGCGAAGCAAGGGTGTAGAGCATGCCGGGTGCTGCGGCTGCAAACCACGGTGCCCAGCTGTTGATGTTGCCGATGTAGCTAAACACGTTGTTCAACAAAAAGAAGCTGATGCCCGCCAATACGCCACCAAACACATGGCTCGCAATGTTGCCGCTGCGGAAATGCAAATAAGCAAAAGGCAGGGCCAGCACTACCATGACGAGGCAGCTCAAGGGGTAGAACACTTTTTTCCAGAATTCAATCTCAAAGCGCTGCGTGGTTTGACCATTGGCACTCAAGTGCTGGATGTATTGAAACAAATCAATCGTGCCCATACGTTCAGGCTTGAGCAGGGCGACCGACACCATTTCTGAGTTGATGCCTGTGGCCCATGTTTGCGAATCGGCGTGGGTGCGTTCCAAGACAGATTCACCCGTTTTGTTGCGGCTCAGCTGGTTGCGTTCGACTTGTTGAAGGGTCCAGGCGTCGTTGTTGGTCAGCAGGCCATCGCGCGCTTTGATCAAGGCCACCCACTGACCGTCTTTGTTGAATTCAAAAATTCGAATACCGCTGGGGTTGCCTTCTGGGGTGAGGGTGGTGACGTTCACTGCAAAACTGTTGTCACCTTGGCGCTCACGCAGCCAAGCCCCCGTGTTGCCCACTTTGATTTGACCTAAGTAGCGCGACTTCAGCAATTGGCCATAGCGGTCACACAGCGGTGATAAATAGTCTCCCACTGCAAACGTCAGCACCACAAATGCCAAGCCTAAACCCAGTAAGTTGCGCAAAGCCATGAAAGGACCTAATCCGCTGGTGCGCAAAATCGTGAATTCAGAGCTTTGTGCCAAACGGGCCATCACAAAAATAGTGCCGATCAGCACCGTGATGGGGAGCAATTCGTACAAGTGGCTGGGGATCAGAAGCAAGACATAGGTGAGGGCATGTTTGAGCTGATAAGCACCGCCGTTTTGGCCTACACCTTGAAGCTCGTCTACAAAGTCAAAGAAGAAGAACAAACCCAAAAAACCAAGGGTGACAAAGCCCACAGCCACGAGCACTTCACCGTAAATGAGGCGTCGCAATGTTTTCATGGGCGCACCTCCGGTTGCGGTGTTGAGGTGCGAAGCCATTGGCGCCAGCTCCAGTTGTTGTGGCGCACCGTCAGCCAAAGCAATGCCGCACACAAAACGCCGCCATGCAGTGCAAGTAAGAAAGGGGCAAATTGCACTTTGCCCAAGCTGATCCAGCTTTGACCGAGGTTGATGAAGTTGTAATAGACCACAAAAATGAACAACGCCAAGGCCAAGTTGCCGCTGCGTCCAACACGGTGGTTGGCGCTGGTGATGGCCAGTGCGATGACCACAAAGTTCCAGGCAGCCATGGCCATGCCTAGTCGCCAGGACAGTTCGCCTAAATTGTTCGGTGTCGGCGATTTGATCAGTTGGAGGGTACTGGTGGCTTTGGCGGGAATGACAGAGGCTGCCTTGACGTCTTGTCCAATGCGCGTGCCATAGACCTTGAACTCGCTGATTTTGATTTCAGCTTCACCCACGGTTTGTTCCACCCGTTGGCCAACATCCAAAATCAAAAAACGATCTTCGTCGATGGTTTCAATGTGGCCCGCCTTGGATGAGGTCATGGCTTGTTTGCCATGGTCTGTCGACGAAATGAAAACGTTTTTACCTTGTTTGTTCTCGACACTGTCTTTGTCCACAAAGAACACACGCAGGCCATTGGCCGATTCTTGGAATTGGCCCGGAGACACGCGTTCTAGGTCACCCCGGCGCTCGAAGCGTTCTTTGAGTTCGCTGATCTGTTGGTTTGACCATGGCCATACCAGTAGCACCAGTACGCCGACGGTCAACAGCATGGGCCAGGCAAAACGCAACATGGGCGTCAGGAATGCACGCAGACCTTTGCCGCTGACAAGCCAAATGACCATTTCGCTGTCAAGGTAAGTGCGTGACAACGTGCCCACAGATGCGATGAACAAGCTCATGGTGAGCACCGTGGGCAAGTGACCCAATATGGTGTAGCCCATGACCAAGCTGATCTCTGCGGGGTTGACGCTGCCTTGTGAGGCTTGGCCCAGTGTACGGATCAGCATGATGGTCATCACGATGGTGACCAGCACCACCAGCGTGGCACCAAAGCTGCGAGCCAGCTCATTGCGAATAGAGGAATGGAATAACATCAGCGACAGAGGAAAAACACAATTATGAACTTCGAGCTCAAGACCCTAGATTTACACGCTGCAGTCACGCATAAAACCGATGCGTTGATTATCTTGGTATCTGCCAAGGACAAGCCGACCAAAAGCGTTTTGGCCCAACTTATTTCAGAGGCACGCAAAAGCGGTGATTTGGACGAGTCGCCCGCCAAGCTGCTGAGCGTGTGGCACCCACAAGGCGTGAGCGCGACGCGCTTGGTCTTGGTCTCCAGTGGTGACGGCAGTGCGCGCGTGGTGCGTCAAGCCGTGACTGCGGCTGTGGCCTCGCTCAAAGCCGCCAAGCCTGCTCACATCACCGTGTGTTTGGCCGATGCCAGCTCACACCGCTTGCAAGCTGCAGCCCAAGCTGTGGCAGACACCAGCTATGTGTACACCGCCACCAAGCCTTCGGCCAAAGCCTCTGGCTTAAAGCGTGTGGTGTTGGCTTTGCCCACTGCCGAAAAAACCAAAGCAGCCAAACACGAATTTGACCTTGCCCGCGCCCAAGTGGCCGGTGTGGCCTTGGCCAAAGAGTGGGGCAATCGTCCCGCCAACCACGCCACGCCAACGCATTTGGCCGATGTGGCCAAGGCCTTGGGTAAAAAGGCGGGCATCCATTGCCAAGTGCTCGGCCCCAAAGAAATCGAGAAGCTCGGCATGGGCTCCTTCGCCGCAGTGGCGCGTGGCTCGGTTGAGCCTTTGCGCTTCATCGTGTTGCAATACAGCGGTGCAGCTAAAACTGTGGCACCGACCGTGTTGGTGGGCAAGGGCATCACGTTTGACACGGGCGGTATTTCGCTCAAACCAGGCCCTGGCATGGACGAGATGAAGTTCGACATGTGCGGTGCCGCCAGCGTGCTGGGCACGTTTGAGGCGTTGTCGCACTTGAAGCCCGCCATCAACGTGGTGGGCCTGATCCCGACCTGCGAAAACATGCCCGATGGCACCGCCTTGAAGCCCGGTGACGTGATCACCAGCATGAGCGGCCAAACCATTGAGGTGCTCAACACCGATGCCGAAGGCCGCCTGATTTTGTGTGACGCCTTGACCTACGCCACCCGCTTCAAGCCCCGCGCGGTGATTGACATTGCCACGCTGACTGGCGCTTGCGTGATTTCGTTGGGTCATGTGCGCAGCGGTTTATTCTCGCCGTCAGACGACTTGGCCAATGCCTTGTTTGCCGCAGGTGAAGCCGCGCTGGACCCTTGCTGGCGCTTGCCTTTGGACGAGGAATATGCCGAAGGCCTCAAGTCGAATTTCGCCGATGTAGCCAACGTGGCTGGGCGTGATGGCGGCTCGATCACGGCCGCCAAGTTCTTGCAGCGTTTTGCCAAAGACTACCCATGGGCGCATTTGGACATCGCGGGTTCGGCATGGAAGAGCGGCGCGGCCAAAGGTGCGACAGGCCGTCCCGTGGGCTTGTTATTGCAATACTTGTTGAGCACTGCCAAAGCGAAATGACCGAAATCGCCTTTCACTTCAACGCGCCCGACAAACTGGCTTATGCCTGCCGCTTGCTGCGCAAGGCCGTGGCCAATGGCGCACGCGTGGTGGTGACAGGTGCGCCTGCTTCCTTGCAAGCACTCGACACCTTGCTGTGGACGTTCTCGCCACTGGAGTTCGTTGCGCATTGCCGCGCAGGCAGCCCTGCTGAGCAGTTGATGTCGTCCCCCGTGGTTTTGGCCGCACAAATTGAGGGTGGCCCTGAGTTGCCTCATCACCAAGTGCTGTTGAATTTGGGCAACGAGGTAGCGGCGGGCTACGAGCGCTTTGAGCGCACGATTGAAGTGGTCACGTTGGATGACGAAGACCGCCAGCTGGCACGCCAACGCTGGAAGCACTATGCCGATCGCGGGTATTCCATCACGCGCCATGATTTGAAATTAAGGGATTGAGAAACTTTCTTTGTTTTGGAGTTACGATTAAAAACCGTTATTTCAAACCCAAGGAGTTCTTGCATGCATTTCTCTTTCAAATTGACAGCCGTTGCAACGTTGGCCGCCATCAGCAGTTTGGCCATGGCGCAAGACCAAGTGGTCAAGATCGGCCATGTCGGCCCCGTCAGCGGCGCCATCGCGCATTTGGGCAAAGACAACGAATACGGCGCACGTTTGGCCGTTGAAGAACTCAATGCCAAAGGCGTGAGCATCAATGGCAAGAAAGTGAAATTGGAGTTGGTGGCTGAAGACGATGCGGCTGATCCCAAGCAAGGCACAGCCGCCGCGCAAAAGTTGGTGGACGCCAAAGTCAGCGGCGTGATTGGCCACTTGAACTCAGGCACAATCATCCCTGCCTCCAAGATTTACAGCGACGCAGGCATTCCCCAAATCTCCCCATCCTCCACCAACCCCAAATACACACGCCAAGGCTACAAAACAGCTTTCCGCGTGGTGGCGGATGACGTTCACTTGGGTGGCACTTTGGGCCGTTATGCGGTGAACGAACTCAAAGGCAAATCCATTGCCGTGATCGACGACCGCACAGCCTACGGCCAAGGCGTGGCTGAAGAGTTTGAAAAAGCTGTCAAGGCTGCAGGCGGTAATTTGGTGGGCCACGAGTTCACCACTGACAAAGCTACAGATTTCATGCCTATCTTGACCACGCTCAAAGGCAAGAAGCCAGACATCATCTTCTTCGGTGGCATGGACGCCGTGGGCGGCCCGATGATGAAGCAAATGAAATCACTGGGCATCAAAGCCAAGTTCATGGGCGGCGATGGCATTTGTACCAACGAAATGATCAAGCTCGCGGGTGACGCCATGGCCGATGGCCAAGTGGTGTGTGCTGAGGCTGGCGGTGTGGATGGCGCTTTGAAGAAGGGCATGGACGACTTCGGTGCCAAATTCAAGAAACGCTTCAATGACGACGTGAAGCTGTATTCACCTTATGTGTATGACGCGGTCTTTGTCATGGTGGATGCCATGCAGCGCGCCAAGTCCAGCGATCCAGCCAAGTACTTGCCAGAACTGGCAAAGACAACAGGTTTCAAAGGCGTGACAGGCACTATTTCGTTTGATGCCAAAGGTGACATCAAGAACGGCGCCTTGACGCTGTACACCTTTAAGGCTGGCAAGCGCGATCAAATCGCGGTGGTGCGTTAAAGCCGCAATGCCACCCACTCAAAAGCCACCCTCGGGTGGCTTTTTTTATGGTTGCTTGGGGAGGTATTCGAACACCAGGTATGCGAAAGGTTTGTCCAGCGGGAAGCGAATGCCTTGACTCTTCACGGTGATCGTGATGGGGTCGGCTTTTTGCCCCTGTGCTTCTAACCACATCTGCATGCGTTGTGGGCAATCAGTGACGGCAGGTGTGCTCACAGGGCCGAGAGGACAGAGCAACACGCCTGCGCGTGTTTGCCAATCGGGCAAGGGGTTGACGGTGGCTGGGAATTGATCTGGCACCTCGGGCACCACGCGCAAGTCCTGGTCACCGTAAAAGGCCAGCAAAGCACTTTCTGCCCATTGGCCACCAACCCATTGGAGCTGCACGTTGGGGTGGCGCTCTTGCCATGTTTGAAGCACAGCCGCGGCAGCTTCGCGCCTTGGCAGGTAGTGGTTGTCGTTTCCTTCGTTGGCTTGGTGCCAAGCGTACCAAGGGCTGACCAACACCACGACAACAAACCAGGCCATCAAGCATTTGAGCAAACGCTGGGTGATGTATTCGCTTGCCTTGTCATCTTGGTTGAGGTTGCGCAACCAAAGCAGGGAAAAGCCGTAACCAATCGGAATGGCCCAAGGCAGAGAGAGCTCCACAAAACCGGTGATTCCAAATATCAGCGTGATGGCCCAAGGCAGCATGGCCAACCAAAAAAAACTATCGCCCCAGCCTTGAGGGCGCCATGACAACCACATCCGAGTGGGCCAGGTGCGCAACGCCTGCCAAATAGACACGTCTTTTGCTGCACTCAGCGCCGTGCAAAGCAGCCAAGGCACCAGCCAATAGGCCACGGGCGCAACCGCAAATTTGCTTAAAAGGCGCCAGTTGGTGCCGCCTGTGCTGCTTTGTTCGCCCACGTAATGTAGGGTGACGAATTCATGGGACCGCAGCCATTCGATGTGGGGCAACAAACTCAAACCAAAGACAAGCAGTGTCAACCATGGTTTGGGTGTCATGAACCAAGCACGTCCTGGTGCTGAGGCAAAGGCTGCCAAGAAAAGCGCGAGCAAGAACACGCCGCTGTAGTACTTGCCCAGCATGGCCAGGGCGGCTAACACGCCCAACGCCATTGACCACAGCAAGCCCGAGCGCCCAGTTTTCTGAATGCTGTGTACCCAAGCAACGGCAACCCAAGGCCAAACACTTAGCAAAATCGCATTGGCGTTGAATTTGACGGCCAGGGTGCTGTAAGGAAACGCCATGCTTAACAAAATCACTGCAGGCAAAGCCAGATCATGTCTGTCTATGGCTTGTGCCAAGCGGTAAACACCCAGCAGGCCGATGGCGACGTTGAGATAAGACAGCAGGTGGTAGGCAGTGTCTGTGGTTGGAAAAACAACAAACCACGCGCCCGTGACCCAGGCAAACAGGGGCGGGTGCTTGGCACTGCCCCAAGCCCAGTTTTGACCCCAGGCATAGTTTTCCAGCATGTCGGCGTAGCTGTCTAAATTGGTGTCGGCAATGCCATGGGCGACGACCCAAGCCAACACGTGGATGCCCAACACCCACCAAATCCATGTGTTTTTTGATATTTTTTCTAGATCAAAGCGGGGGTGGACAGCGTTATTCAAGGTTTTTTGTCACAAAAGTTAATGAAAAATTATAAGTAAATCAAGGACTTATGTTTTCTGTCGTTTTTTTTTAGAAAGCTTGTACACCAAATGTAAAGCTGAGGCGTTGATTCTTCACTAAGTTCTTTGGAGCCTAAATTGGATAAATCAGTAGTTCAGATCGAATCGCCTAATGTTGCCGTGGAGCGCCGCTTCAAAATCGTGTCTTGTGAGAAGACTGGCATCAAAGCGACGTTTGATCGAATCCGCGCCCAGCTGGCTCAAGAAGCCGAGCAACGCAGCCGTCCTGCTTCACGGATGTATTCAGGATTTCGTGCGGTCAAAGCTTAATTTGATACACCTATTTCAAAGGCGCCTTGATGGCGCCTTTTTTGTTGCTACTAATTGACTATTTTCTCTTTAAATTCAAGGGTTTATACACCTTGAAGCGTATGGACGACGAGGGTGGGCTTATCGATAATTTCGCGCGACGCTTGTTCTACGTGAGGTTATTTTGTTTTCTAAATTTACGAAGTTTTTTTCGACGGACATTGCTATCGATTTAGGCACAGCCAATACCTTGATTTACACCAAAGAACACGGCATCGTGCTCGATGAGCCTTCTGTGGTGGTGTTGAAAAAAGACGGAAAAGTTCATGGCAAAACCACGGTGCTGGCCGTTGGTAATGAGGCCAAAGCCATGTTGGGGCGCGTGCCCGCAGGCATCGAGGCCATTCGCCCGATGAAAGACGGCGTGATTGCCGACTTCACCGTGACCGAGGTGATGCTCAAGCACTTCATCAAGCTGGCTCACCCGCACATGTTGTTCAAGCCCAGCCCGCGCATTGTGATTTGTGTGCCTTGTGGCTCCACCCAAGTGGAGCGCCGTGCCATTCGCGAATCTGCCTTGGGTGCTGGGGCCTCTGAGGTGTATCTGATTGAAGAGCCCATGGCTGCAGCCATTGGTGCAGGTTTGCCCGTGACCGAACCCTGCGGCTCGATGGTGGTGGACATTGGTGGCGGTACCACGGAGGTGGGCATTGTGTCGCTGGGCGGCATGGTTTACAAAAACAGCGCACGCATTGGCGGTGACAAGTTTGACGAAGCCATCGTCAACTACATCCGCCGCAACTTTGGCATGTTGATTGGCGAGCAAACGGCTGAGCGCATCAAGAAAGAAATTGCAACCGCGTTCCCCACCGGCGAGGTGAGGGAAATGGAAATCACGGGCCGCAACTTGAGCCAAGGCATTCCACAAAGCTTCACCATCAGCTCCACGGAAATCTTGGAAGCGCTGACCGATACCTTGAACAACTTGGTGTCGACCGTCAAGATCGCTCTGGAGCGCACACCGCCTGAGTTGAGCTCAGACATTGCTGAGCGCGGCATCATGCTCACGGGGGGCGGTGCTTTGTTGCGCGACTTGGACCGTTTGATTTCTGAAGAAACAGGCTTGCCTGTGTTGATTGCCGAAGACCCGCTCACGTGTGTGGCGAGGGGTTGCGGTTTGGCGTTGGAGCAGTTGCACAGCGTCAGCGGCATCTTCACGGCGGATTGATGGGGTTCTTGTCAAAGGCGCAGGGGCCTTGGTCTCTGGTGGTTGGTGGCTGGCTTGGTGTGTTCTTGGTCATGTCGATGCCCGCACAGGCAGCTCGTACGGCACAGCTGCCGGATGTCTCGGGTGATGCCTCGCGCATGGTGTTCAAAGCAAACAGAAAAAACAAAAAAGAACCCAGTTGCCAGCTCACACTGATGCACGTGTACACCAGCAAGTTCAACAAGAAGTTCACGCAGTTTGCGTTCACGGGTTCGGTGGTGGCCAAACGTGAAGTGGGCAAACCCATGGTGCTGTCAGTCATTGGGCAAAACCATCAGCTCGCCCCTGGCGGCAAAGGCATCCAACCGTTTCCAATTCCCCGCATAGAGCTAGGTGTCGAGGACGTCAGCGTGCGGCGGTTCACCGGACACAAAAGCAGTTGCAAAAAAAGCAGCGTGTGCGCTGAATACAAAGACAGCAAAAAGAACGAACTGCAAACTTGGGTGGGTGATGACGCAAAGAACCTTCACCTGCTATTTCCCTTGGTCACCAAGCAACCGTCTGTGGTGATCGATTTGTCTAAGTTTCCTGCGGCGGGTCAAGACGGCACAACGCCATTGGCTCAATTTAAGCGCTGCGCCGCTGATTTGCGCTAATTCCATCAAAGCCTTGCTTCATCAAGGCTTCATCTGGCTGGTTTAAGATGACCAGCGTAATGCAGCAAACCTCCCTCTTCAAAACGATGTGCCTTCATATGGCCATGGCGCTGGTTGCCTTGTTGGCAATTGGCCCGTTTTTGCACGCGCATTACGGTGCGTCTCAGGTGACCGGTTTGCATGTGGCGGGCGTAGGTTCTGTGGCGGTGTCTGCTGAACCTGCATTGACCATGACCAGCTTCAGCCAAGACGATGAGCCAGAGTCTGCGGCTGTGGGTGTTGAAACTTCTTATGCACGCCAAGCCGCGTTGGATGTGGAGGAGCAGCAGCAAAGCGTGTTGATCCTCACCGTCTTTGTCATGGCTGCGCTGATTCAGCGCGTGGTGTCTTTCTTGCTGGCGCCAGGCACGCAACGTGCCGGCCGTCCTTCGTTTCTTGCCGGCTTTCCGCCGCTGCCGCACGCACCTCCTGCATTTCACTTCTAACTTTTAACGCGTGTACACCTGGTGTGTGCACCGCCTGTTGGTTTGTGATGTGTGGAGTTGGTGATGTTCACTTCTTTCAAGTTATTTCTTCGTGGCTTTGTGTCCTGCTTGTGGTTGGCAGTGACGGTTAATGCCTTGGCGCAAGTGGCGCCATCCGCAGCCAATGCACCCGTGTTGCTGCCGCTGAACGCCAAACAACAAGCCAGCCTCGGTGTGCAAGTGGCCGCCGTGCAAGCGTCTACAGGCGGTCAGTTGCTGGCCAGTGCCACGGTGGTCATGCCGCCGGGCAAAGAGTTCACGGTATCTGCACCGTATGCAGGCCAAATGTCTCGGTTGCTGGTGGGCGTAGGCGACACGGTCAAAACTGGTGCCGCCTTGGCGCATTTCACCAGCCCCATGTTGGGCGATGCACGTCGTTTGTTGAATGAAGCATCGCTGGATTACAAAAACGCCTCAGCCGCTGCACAACGCGACCAAGCCATGTTTGACGAAGGCATCATCCCCGCCGTGCGTTTGCAGCTGAGTCGTTCCAAGCAAGAAGCCGCACAAGCGCAGCTGCATGCACGCGAGGCCGAGCTGGTCGCCGCAGGCATGCGCTTTGATGCCAACACGGGCTACGCCACGGGCACGCTCAAAGCGCCGCTGTCGGGCACAGTGTCTGAGGCTTTTGTCGCGGTCGGCCAACGCGTGGAAGCGGGCGCGATGTTGTTCAAGTTGGCGGACAGTTCGCAGTTGCAACTCGACGTGCAGCTCTCGTCCGACAAAGCTGCGCAGCTGCAAGTGGGTGACGAGGTGAGCATTGCCTCGCGCAACGCCAAAGCCAAGCTGATTGGTGTGAGCCGTGCGGTGGATGCCAGCCAATCGGCCCGTGCCCGCGCTACTGTGACGACCCGAGGCAGCTTGCAAGCGGGTGAGTTGGTGTCGGTCACCGTGCATGCCAAAGGCAAAGCGGGCGCGGCCAAGCCAGATGCGCAATGGTTGGTGCCTGCACGCGCCGTCACGCAGTGGCGCGGCAAGCCTTGGCTGTTTGTGGCGAACGACAAAGGCTTTGAAGCGCAAACTGTGACGGTGCTGTCGTCCACCGACGATTTGTCGCTGGTCGAAGCCGCGTTGCCTGCAGGCAGTAAAGTGGCGGTCACAGGCATCGCTTCCTTGCGCGCCTTGTTACAAAAGGACGAGTGATGTTTGAACACCTCATTCGTTTGAGCCTGCGCTTTCGCAGCCTCACGCTGGCGTGTGCTGGCTTGCTGTTTGTTGCAGGCACGTACGCGTGGCTCAATTTGCCGATTGATGCCTTCCCCGATATCTCGCCCACGCAGGCCAAAGTGATTCTCAAAATTCCAGGCATGACGCCCGAAGAGGTCGAGCAGCGCGTGGTCAAACCCATAGAGCAAGAGCTGCTGAGCATTCCCAACAAACGCATCGTGCGTTCTATCTCGAAATACGGCATTGCCGACATCACCATCGATTTTGACGAAGGTGTGGATTTGTATTGGGCACGCCAACAAGTGTCGGAGCGTTTGGGCTCGGTCATGCGCGATTTGCCAGCCAGTGTGAGCGGTGGCTTGGCCCCCATCACCACGCCGCTGAGCGAGGTGTACATGTTCACCCTCGAAGGCGACTTCAGCTTGGCAGAAAAACGCCGTGTGCTCGACTGGGTGATTCGCCCCGAGCTGCGCACCATTCCCGGTGTGGCCGAAGTCAACTCGCTTGGTGGCGAAGTGCAAACCTTCGAAGTCATTCCCAACACCACCAAGATGGCGGCGATGGGCGTGAGCATGACCGACTTGCGTCAGGCCTTGCTAGCCAACAACAGCAACGACGGTGCCGGCCGTTTAACCGCTGGCGAAGAGGCCTTGGTGGTGCGCGTAGAAGGCGCTGTGAAAACGCTGGACGATTTACGTGCCGTTCGTTTAGCCACCACGCGCAACACGAAGGTGCAGCTTGACGATGTGGCCACCGTCACGCACGGCGCACTCACACGCTACGGTGCAGTCACCCAAGATGGCCAAGGCGAAGCGGTCGAAGGCCTGGTGCTGGGCATGCGCGGTGTGAATGCCCGTCAGTTGGTGAATGCGGTGGACGCCAAGTTGGCCGAGATGGCTCCGCGCTTGCCCAAAGGCATGACGGTGAAAACTTTTTACAACCGAGGCGAGTTGGTCACGCGTGCCGCAGACACGGTCATTCACGCCTTGATTGAAGCCGCCGTGTTGGTCTGCATCACCTTGTATGTGTTCTTGGGTGGCATGCGTGCGGCCGTGGTGGTGGCGGTGGCTTTGCCCTTGTCGTTGCTGAGCACCTTCATGCTCATGCGCAGTTTTGGCTTGACGGCCAACTTGATGAGCTTGGGCGGCTTGGCCATTGCGTTAGGTATGTTGGTGGATGCAGCGGTGGTGGTGGTGGAAAACATCGAAACCGCATTTGCATCGCACCCAAAAGGCCACGCCTTGTCGAAAACCGAAATTTTGCTGAGTGCTGTGCGTCAGGTGGTCAAACCTGTTGCTTCGGGCGTTCTGATTATTTGCGTGGTGTTCTTGCCGCTGCTGAGCCTTGAAGGTTTAGAGGGAAAACTGTTTGCACCTGTGGCCGTGACCATCATCATGGCGTTGGCTTCGTCGCTGCTATTGGCGTTCAGTGTGATTCCTGCTTTGGCATCGATGGTGCTGAAAGAAGAGGGTGCGCACGAGCCTGTAGTGATGCAAAAAATTCACGCGGGGTATCTGCGTTTGCGTGAACGTGTGTGGGCCAAGCCGCAGTGGTTGTATGGCGTGTCTCTGGCCTCGTTGGTCGTGGCTGCCGTGCTCTACAGCTTCATTGGAAAAACCTTCATGCCCACCTTGGATGAAGGCGATATCTTGGTGCAGTTGCAAAAGCTGCCTTCGATTTCGCTGGAGGCTTCGCTAGAGATTGACACCCGCGTGCAACAAGCTATTTTGGAAAACGTGCCCGAGGTCAAAGCCATCGTCGCGCGTGCAGGCTCTGACGAGTTGGGGCTAGACCCGATGGGCCTGAACGAGACCGACACTTTCTTGGTGCTCAAACCCAAAAGTGAATGGCGCGGCAACAAAGACGACATCGTTGATGCGCTGCGCGTGGTGCTGGATGGTTTTCCGGGCTTGGTCTATGGCTTCACGCAGCCGATTGAAATGCGTGTGTCTGAAATGCTCACAGGCACACGCGGCGATGTGGCCATCAAGATTTTTGGCACAGACCTTGGTAGCTTGAACGAAGCTGCTCATCAAGTTGCCGATGCCGTGCGCACCATCCCCGGCGCTGCCGAAGTGATTGCGCCTAAGGCAGAGGGCTTGCAATACGTGTCGGTCAGTTTGAACCGCACCACCATGGGCCAAGCGGGCTTCAGTGTGGAGGCCTTGCAGCAAGCCTTGAAAAACCAAGTGGAGGGCGAATCACTGGGCTACGTGTTGCAAGACGGTGTGCGCATGCCGCTTACCTTGCGCGGTAATGAGGCCACACGTCAAAGCCCTGAAGCGTTTAAGAACTTGCAGCTTGCTGCGCCCGATGGCCGAGTGTGGGCCGCGAGTGCCTTGGCTGACATCCGCTTGGTCGATGGTCCCATCCGTGTGGACCACGAACAAAGCGCACGCTTCACCAGCATTCAGGTGTCGGTAGATGGTCGCGATTTGACGGGCTTTGTGGGCGATGCCCAAAAAGCCGTGGCTGCCCTCAAGCTACCCAGCGACGTACGCATTGTGTGGGGCGGTCAGTTTGAAAACCAGCAACGCGCGGCAGCGCGTTTGGGGCTGGTCATTCCTGCGGCCATGGTGCTCATCTTCACCATCTTGGTGTTCACCTTTGGCTCGGCCATTCAGGCGGGCATCATCTTCTTGAACATTCCGTTTGCCTTGGTAGGTGGTGTGGTCGCTCTCGCGATCTCGGGCGAGTATTTGTCAGTACCTGCATCGGTGGGTTTCATTGCGCTGTTGGGCATTGCGGTGCTCAATGGTGTGGTGATGGTGACGCACTTCAACGAACGCTTGCTCGACGGCGAAGCGATGGATGTGGTGGTGCGCTTGGGCACTGAACGCCGTTTACGCCCTGTGTTGATGACAGCGGTCATCACCGCGCTGGGCATGATCCCGTTGTTGTTTGCCACGGGGCCTGGCTCAGAAATTCAACGGCCCTTGGCGATTGTTGTGACGGGTGGTTTGCTCAGCTCCACCTTGCTGACTTTGTTGCTGCTACCCAAATTGTTTGAACGCTTTGGTGGGCTGGATGGCGTGCCGTGGCATGCGCTCACGCGCCTCTTGCATTGGAGGAAGTCATGAAACGTTTCGTGAAATTTGATGTTGTAGCCTTTGTCGCCGCTTGCACTTGCGCCTTGATGATGGGGGTGGCTCATGCACAACAGCCTGCCGTTTCAGCAACCGTTGCATCGTCTGCTGCTACGTCATCAGCTTCTGGCGCGGCCTCAGCGTCGACTGCGATATCACAGCTTTTGCCTTATCTCCCGGCTGAAGCTGCGGTGAAAGACGCCTTGCTCAGCAGCCCCTTGATGCAAGCTGCGCGCGCCAAAAAGGAAGCAGGTACAGCTCGCGCTCAGGGCATTGACTCAGGCTCCGCCGAGTTCACCTTGCGCAGCACTTCGCAGCGTCGTCGCGAGGTGGCCACAGGCGCGCAGTTGCATGAGTCGATGGTGAGCATCGAACGCCCTGTGCGGTTTTGGGGCAAGCGCGGCATGGATGCCGACCTTGCCACGCAAACCCAAGCTTTTGCCGACATCGAATACGCCGATGCCATGCACGAGGGCGCACGTGAGTTGATGCGTTTTTGGTTTGCTTACCTGCGCGCTTTAGCCGACCAAAAAAATGCGGTGACCACGTTTGACTTGGCAGCCAAAATGCAGCGCCTCACGCAGGTGCAGCTCAAGCATGGCGAAATTTCGCAGCTCGACGCAGAGCTGGCCAATGCCGAGTTTGAGCGCATCACTGCAGCACGTTCGGTGGCCGATGCACAGTTGGCCTCCAGTGCGTCAGCGTTCACGCGTCGCTATGCAGGCATGGTGTTGCCCACGCACATGCCTGCAGCCTTGCGTTTAGACGCGTCGAAAAACTTACCCGCTCTGACCGACACCATGGCTGCCATGCGCCAAGAATTTTTAGATAAAAACCACGAGCTCAACATGATGCGCGTGGACTCTCAACGCTTGCGCCTCGCTGCTGACCGCGCGACGCGTGACCGATTGCCTGATCCGACGGTGGGCGTGTTCAGCGGACGCGAGCGAGCTGGTGCCGAAACCATTTCGGGTGTGATGTTTTCGATGCCATTCCCCAGTGCCTCGCGCTTTCATCACGCGACTGCGCTGGTGGCTGATGCACAAGCAGCCAGCGACAAAGTGTTGCTGGCCGAGCAACAACTGGGCGCCATGTTTGACAGCATGTTCATTCAGTTTCAGCACAAGCGCACAGCCGCTGACAACTTGAAATCTGCCGCCCAACGTCAAGCCTTGGCCGCAGAAAAATCGGTCAAGGCCTATAGCTTGGGCGAAGGCAGTTTGTCGGACGTGTTGCTGATTGCGCGCCTCGCCAGCGACAACCTCAATGCCGCCGAGCGCATGCAGCTAGAGGTGGTGGAATTGCTGGCGTTGATTCGTCTAGATCTGCATCAGATCTGGGACTTTGACGAATGATTCGTTAACGGAATAAGCCGCTTAGGCGAGTTCCGCAATCAGCTCAATTTCCACACAAGCACCCAAAGGCAGTTGCGCCACGCCAAACGCGCTGCGTGCGTGCGTGCCTTTGTCGCCAAACACTTGGCCGATGAGTTCGCTGCAACCATTGGTCACCAAGTGGTGCTCGGTGTAGTCGGGGCTGGAGTTGACCAAGCTCATTACTTTGACGATGCGCTTGACCTTGTTCAGGTCGCCCACGGCAGCGTGCAAGGTGCCCAACAAATCCACAGCCACAGCGCGTGCGGCTTGTGCGCCTTCGGTAGTTTGCATGGTTTTACCCAGCTGACCAGTCCACACCTTGCCGTCTTGTTTTGCGATGTGGCCGCTCAAAAACACCAAGTTGCCTGTTTGTACAAACGGCACATAGGCTGCAGCGGGCACAGCCACGGGGGGCAGGGTGATGTTCAGGGTTTGGAGTTTGTCGTAAACGCTCATGTTGGATTCCTTGTTTGAATCACGCAATTTTAAGAGCGCTCAAGGCGTATGTTTGCGATCAGAGTGATTCGCTTTGACTCTGACTTTGTGATTGGCCTTGCGATTGACTTTGAGACTGTGTCAGCGACTGCCCTTGTGATTGAGATTGTGTTTGTCCAGATGTCGCTATCAACTCAGAAGCCGGTTGCACCGTCACAGCAACTTCCAACGTGTGGCTAGCCCCACCATGAATCACACCGCGTACGGGCGACACATCGGCGTAGTCGCGGCCAATGGCCAAGGTCACGTAGTCGATGCCGGGGGAGCTCAAGCCCCAGCGGTTGTTGGTCGGGTCCAGGTCAAACCACTGGCCGTGGGTCGCGAGTGCGCCGGTCTTGGCGGTTTCAGCTGCGTCGTCTAAATCGTTGGGTACATAAACCGACACCCATGCGTGCGAGGCATCGCTGCCTATCAAGCGGGTTTGGCCTTCAGGTACTTCGGTTACCAAATAGCCGCTCACATAACGTGCGGCCAAACCTTGCGTGCGCAAGCAGCCAATGAGGATGTGCGCAAAGTCTTGGCACACGCCTTTGCGACTTTTGAGGGCCTCAAGCGCAGGCGTGTTGATGTCGGTGCTGGCGGTCTCGTAGGTGAACTCTTGATGGATGCGCGTCATCAAATCACACGCCGCTGCCAACACGGGGCGGGCGGGTGTGAAACTGGCGCGCGCGTATTCGGCAAAGTCTGGGTGAGGCTGCACGTAGGGCGAAGCAAACACGTATTCGGTGGCTGCGTCCCACGCGGCGCCCGAGTGGTACACAAAGTGCGCGCGCACGTTTTCCCATGCGGGCGTGGTCAAGGCTTGCTCGGGTGGGTAGGCGATGAAGTGGGTGTCCACCGTGCTCTTGGCTGTGATGCTGAGTGTGTCGTGCACCACGGGCAGCGAGAAGAAAGTGCGGTTGTTGCCAAACACATCCACATGCGTGCTGGTCGCTGCTGGTGTGGGTGTGATGTGCAGCTCGGCGTGTTGCACCGTTTGTGCAGCATCGCTGCGCGGCAGCAAATGCGCCATGTGCTGCGCGGTGTTGACCTGCGGCACATAGTGGTAAGTGGTGGTGTGGGTGATGTACAGCAACATGGCTCAGGCCCCCACGCTGTCGGCGTCGTCGGTATGGCTGAAGTAACGCGCCGTGATGGCGTCTGACACTTGCCATGACGCTTGCATGCATTCGGTCAAGCACGCGCGCAGTTTGGGGTGGTGGCCCACGTCGTTGGGTGTGCAGAGTTGTTCTAAATCGGTGTGCTTCAAGTCGGGCACCAAGCGCGCCAAAGCATCCGGCTCGCCCATGGGGGTGTCGGCCAGTTTGGACAAACGGCCACGCAGGGTGCGCGCCACCCAAGCAAGCGAGCGTGGGTTGTCGTTGTCTTGCACCAGCAGCTCGATGAGCGGGGCGAGTTCGCGGGTTTGTTGGTACTGCGCTTGGAAGGTGATGGTGCTGTCAAACAACGACAACAGCGCGGCATAGTGCGAGCTGTTTTCATCTGCACTGTCAGCGTCATCGGCGGTGTGTTCAAACGCGCCTACTTCGACAGCCAAGTCGAGTGCGGATGACAAAAATCCCAAACGTTCGACGTGGCGCCCAATGCTCAGCAGTTGCCAACCATCGTCGCGCGTCATGCGGTCGGTTTGCGCGCCGGTGATGGCGGCCAGTGCAGAGCTGGCGGCATCGAGTGCCTGCATGGCTTGCACGGCAGAGAACGCACGTGGTGTGCCCGCTTGTGCGCAATCAGCGCTGAACTGGTCCACGCAATGCACGATGGCGTTCCAGTGTTCGGGTGACAAACGCTCGCGCAGCGACGAGGCCGCTTGCTGCAAAGCGCGCAAGTTATAGCCCACGCTTGTGCTGTGCTCGTCTTGGTCCAAGCACGCAATGAGGGTGCGTTCAAACACACGTCGGCGTGCGCCCATGCTGGGGGTGCTGTTGGCTTTGTCTTCGCCCGCAGCGGCGTGCGCAGATGGCACACCCGCAGGCACCAAACCTTGGCGCTGGGTGAGCAACTGCAACCATGCCCACAAGCTGCGTGAAGCGGGGTCTTCGCCGTTCAAGGCTTCGATGCACAGGCGCACCAAACGCACCATGTTTTCGCTGCGCTCGGTGTAGCGGCCTAGCCAGTACAAGTTTTCGGCGGCGCGGCTGGTGACCATGCGCTCGCGGTGTTTAAAGCCAGAGGCTGTTGTGTACTTGGGCAGCAAGCTGCTGCGGTCAATGTCGGCATGGGTTTGCACCCACACATCGGCGCTGCTGCCGCCGCGTTGCATGGAGGCAATTTGTGCATCAGGTGCTGCGATGCGTGCCAAACCGCCGGGCAACACACGCCACGCATCTGGGCCATCGCCAGCGCTGTTGCGCAAGGCAAACACACGCAGCATGACCGAGCGTTGCACCACGCCTTCGGTGGTGTTTTTCCACGTGGGCATTTGCGACAGTGGTGAGTAGGCTTGCAAGGTGTAGCGGTCGGGCTGGCGGGTGATGCGGCCCACCCACTCGTCGCGTTGTGCTTGGGTGAGTGTGCGACCTAAAACAGACTGAATGGTTGCATCAAACGTGCCGTGCGTGGTCGAGCCCGGGTAGGTGGGCTTGATGGCCATGTGTTCGAGTTGCGGCAACACCGAGGCCAAGGCCGCACGCTCACCACACCACCAAGTGTCGAGTGCAGGCAGTTGCAGTTCTTCGCCCAACAGCTTTTCGCTGAGTGCTGGCAAGAAGCCCAACAAGGCGGGCGACTCTAAAAATGCCGAACCCGGTGCATTGGCCACCACCACGTTGCCAGCGCGCACGGCTTGCAGCAAACCGGGAATGCCCAAGGTGGAGTCAGCGCGCAATTCAAGCGGGTCTAAGAACTCATCGTCCATGCGCTTGAGCAACACATGCACGGGCTCTAAGCCGCGCAAGGTGCGCAGGTACACACGCTCGTCGCGCACGGTCAGGTCATGGCCTTCGACCAAGGTGAGGCCTAAGTAGCGGGCGAGGTAGGCGTGTTCAAAATACGTTTCGTTGTACGGGCCCGGCGTGAGCAAGGCCACGTGGGCATTGGCACCTTCGGGGCTGTGCGCTTTGAGCGACTCCACCCACACACGGTAGGTGGCCGCCAAGCGCTGAATGTTCATGGCCTCAAACGCTTGCGGAAATTGGCGCGAAATGAGCAAACGGTTTTCAAGCAAATAGCCCAAGCCCGAGGGTGCTTGCGTGCGCTGCGACACCACGGCCCAGTGGCCATCGGGTCCACGCGCCAAGTCAAACGCCGCAATGTGCAAATGCGTGCCGCCCACAGGCGTGACGCCATGCATGGCACGCAAGTAGCCAGGGTGGCCTTGCACCAAGGCGGGCGGAATCATGGCTTCGCGAATCAGTTGCTGCGGGCCATACACATCGGCCATCATGCGCTCGAGCAAACGTGCGCGTTGCTTCACGCCCACTTCAATGTGCTGCCAGCTCTCAGGCGTGACGATGAGTGGGAACAGGTCCAAAGCCCAAGGCCGCTGCGGGCCGCCTTGGCTGGCGTACACGTTGTAGGTGATGCCGTTGTCGCGCACTTGGCGCGCCAAGGTTTGGGTACGACGGTCTAGGTCGTCAAGGCCTGTGCTACCAAGCTGTTCAAAAAACGTGCACCACGGCGAAGACAGGTCTTCTGCGTTAGCTGCTTGTACGTTTGCCTCTTCTGCAATTGCCTTAGCAGCCGATGCCGCGGCAGGCGAACACTTGCCTTGCAGCTCATCAAAGTGCCCGCTGTCGGCGGAATGCGCAAGGCCCTTCACCACGTCAACCAAACGTAACGAGGCAACAGACGCTGAAGGGGGCGAGGAAGGCTTTTGCACAGTGGCTGCATTGTCTCACCGCCTTCGGGTTTGGCCATGTTTTTAAACCCGTCGCAAATCCAACGTGAAGGGGAACTCTTTGCTAGCAGGCAGCCCCACGGTGGCTTGCGGCACATCCAACTTGCCCGGCGTGTGGCCCAGCGGGAAGAAGCGCGACAAGCGGCGGCTCTCGGCCTCATACGCATTGACAGGAAAGCTGTCGTAGTTGCGACCACCCGGGTGCGCCACGTGGTACTGGCAGCCACCCACCGAGCGCTTCATCCAGGTATCCACAATGTCAAACGTCAGCGGCACGTGCACGCCAATGGTGGGGTGCAAGGCTGATGACGGCGCCCATGCGCGGTAGCGCACACCGGCCACGTATTCGCCCACCGTGCCCGTGGGTTGCAACGGCAGTGGCGTGCCGTTGACCGTGATGGTGTGGCGGCTGGGATTGAGGCCTGCCACATGCACCTCGATGCGTTCGAGTGACGAATCCACATAGCGCACCGTGCCGCCACTCGACCCTTCTTCGCCCATGACGTGCCAAGGCTCCAAGGCGTTGCGCAGGGTGAGGTTGATGCCCAGTGTTTGCAAATCGCCCACGCGTGGGAAGCGGAATTCAAAGTGTGGGGCAAACCATGCGGGGTCGAACTGAAAGCCGCAGTCGCCCAACTCGGTCAGCACATCGTCAAAGTCAGCTTTGACGAAATGTGGCAATAAGAAGCGGTCGTGTAGCTCGGTGCCCCAACGCGTCGCATGGGCTTGGTAGGGTGCTTCCCAAAAGCGAGCCACCAGTGCGCGCAGCAAGAGCTGCTGCACGATGCTCATGCGTTCGTGCGGCGGCATCTCAAAAGCGCGTAGTTCGAGCAAGCCCAAACGTCCGGTAGATGAATCGGGCGAGTACAGCTTGTCGATACAAAACTCGCTGCGATGCGTGTTGCCTGTGACGTCAATCAGCAAGTTGCGCAGCGTGCGGTCCACGATCCAAGGCGGCATATCAGCGCCAAACTTTTCGCGGTTCTTTTGAATTTCTGCCAGCGCAATTTCCAGCTCGTAAATTTGGTCATTTCGCGCTTCGTCCACACGCGGTGCTTGGCTGGTGGGGCCAATGAACATGCCGCTGAACAAGTAGCTCAAGCTGGGGTGGTTGTGCCAATACAAGATGAGCGATGCCAACAGTTCTGGCTTGCGCAAAAACGGGCTGTCCGCAGGCGTGGCCCCGCCCATGACGATGTGGTTGCCGCCGCCTGTGCCGGTGTGTCGGCCATCGGTCATGAACTTCTCGGCAGACAGGCGCGATTCAAACGCGGCTTTGTACAAGAACTCGGTGTGGTCCACGATTTCCAGCCAGTTGTGGGCGGGGTGGATGTTGACCTCAATCACACCGGGGTCAGGCGTGACTTGCAGTACTTTCAGTCGCACATCGCGTGGGGGCGGATAGCCTTCCAACACAAGGCGCACGCCCAACTCTTCCGCCGTGGCTTCGATGGCGCTGAGCAGCTCTAGGTAGTCTTCCAAGTCGCCGAGTGGCGGCATGAACACATAAATCAAACCTTGTGGGTTTTCCATCGCCTTCAACTCAACGGCGGGGCCGTTGGCACGCGATGGGTCACGCACTTCCACGCAAATGGCGGTGCGGGTAATCCAATGCGCCGATTGGTCTTTGGCTGGTACAGGATGCGGGGTATCGGGCACAAAGCCGTCTTGGCCCATGCCAGTTTGCAAACCCACTGTGCCGCCTTGGGCTAGGCCGCCGCCCGCCACATGCGTGTTGATGTGGTGGCCAATGTTGTGGTCGAAGTGCGTGTGGCGTGCATGGTGCGAATACTGCGCACGCAAGGCCGCTGCGTGGGGTAGGGGTTTGCGTTCGGCAAAGTGGTCTTGCTCAATCGCGTAGGGATAGTCTGCTTGGCTCACCCACGGCAGTGAGTCGAGTGGCAAGCGCAGGCCCATGGGCGAGTCGCCGGGGACGAGGTACATGCGCTCGTCGCGCAAGAACCAAGGGCCGGTGCTCCAGCGTGGGCCGCCTGCCACTTCACCCGCTTTGAGAGGCAACACATAGCCCACGGTTTTGTCTAAGCCTTGGTCAAACACGCGGCGAAGGCGCACGCGCTCCATCTCGTCGTCGAGCTTGGCGTCAAACGGGTCCACGTTGACGGGCAAGCGTCGCTCGCGCCACAGGTAGTACCACGTGTCCTCATAGCCGGGGGTGATGTATTGGTCGTCCAGCCCCAGCTTGTGTGCGAGGGTTTGGGTGAAGCGTTGCGCGTCTTCGGTGGTGTATTGGCTGGGCACGCGTTCGTCGGCAAACAAATCGGGGTTGTGCCAGCAAGGGTGGCCGTCGGTGCGCCAGTAAATGCCCAGCGCCCAACGCGGCAACTGCTCGCCCGGGTACCACTTGCCTTGGCCGAAATGCAAGAAACCACCATCGCCATATTCGGCACGCAGCTTGTGCACCAATTCGGTGGCAAAGCCGCGTTTGGTCGGCCCTAGTGCATCGGTGTTCCATTCTGGTGCGTCGCGGTCGTGCACGGTGACGAAGGTGGGCTCGCCACCCATGGTCAGTCGCACATCGCCTTCCACCAATCGGCGGTCTACCTCGTCGCCCAAGGCCAGCACTTCTGTCCATTCGTCTTCGGTGTAGGGCTTGGTCACGCGTGGTGATTCAAGCACGCGGGTGACTTTCATCTCGTGGCCAAATTCCACCTCGGCTTCGTCTACCAAGCCTTCAATCGGTGCAGCGCTCGATGGCTGTGGTGTGCAAGCCAGCGGAATGTGGCCTTCGCCAGCCAGTAAGCCCGATGTGGGGTCAAGACCAATCCAGCCTGCGCCGGGCAGATACACCTCGCACCAGGCGTGCAAATCGGTGAAGTCCACCTCGGTGCCGCTGGGGCCGTCCAGCGACTTCACATCGGGGGCGAGTTGAATCAAATAACCAGACGCAAAGCGGGCTGCCAAACCGCAGTGGCGCAGCAAGTTGACCAGCAACCACGCGGTGTCGCGGCACGAGCCGCTGCGCAGGGTGAGCGTTTCTTCGGGCGTTTGCACGCCTGGTTCCATGCGGATGGTGTACGCAATGTCTTCGTGCAGCTTGCGGTTGATCTCCACCAGAAAGTCGATGGTGCGAATGGGCGCGCGCTTCAAGGCTTTGAAGTCGATACTGTGGAAGTAGTGCTTGAAGTTGGGCGTGAAGCGGTTGGTCACTAAGTAGGGTGCCAGCTCTTGGGCCGAGGTGACGCCGTAGGCGAAGGGGAACTTTTCGGCGTGTGGTTCGAGGAAGAAGTCGAACGGGTTGTACACCGCCATCTCCACCACCAAATCCACCGTGACTTTGAACTCGGTCGTCTTCTCATGAAACACCAAGCGGGCTTGGTAATTGGCGAAGGGGTCTTGCTGCCAGTTGATGAAGTGCTCGGGCTCGACCTTGAGCGAATACGAAATCACGTTGCTGCGGCAGTGCGGCGCAGGGCGCAGGCGAATGACCTGTGGGCCTAACTCAACCAGTCGGTCGTAGCTGTATTGGGTGACGTGGTGAAGTGCGGCATGGATAGACATGTAGTTTGTCTAGCAAAACACGCGCCAAGGCTGATGCGCCAAAGAGGTGCATGTTTTGGATGCATGTGCATGATTTGTATTGCTGTGCGTGCTCAGGGCTTGGTTGTGTTTTAAACAGCATGCTAATTTTTAATTAAAAGTAATTGCTAATTTATTATTGATGGATATTATGGGTAATAAATAGTTAATTTAAAGAATGACTTGCATGCTTCATTATTCAGCACAGCTCTTAGTACTAAGACGTGGACAACAAGTTGCGAGTCTAGTGACTGTCTTATGTTTGTCCATCAATGTCTCCGCCCAAATCACTTCCGCACAAGAGGGTGATCTTGGCATTCGTAACCTGCAAGAGTTGCAGAGACAGCAGCAACAAGACCAGCAATTGAGGCAGCAACTTGAGCGCACCTCAGATGTTCGACTGTCTGTCCCAGAAAAATCGACTTTGCAGACACTGCCCATCGAAACGCCTTGCTTTTCGATTCAGCGTCTTCAACTTCAAAACAGCTCGGGCGTACCGCTACCTGAGTTCGATTGGCTGCTTGAGCAACTCACTGCACTCGACGCGCCCGTCTTTATCGCGCAATGCGTTGGCGCACAAGGTGTAGCTTGGTTGATTGATCGGGCGCAGAAAGGTTTGGTAGATCGTGGTTTTGTCACCTCACGGGTTCTAGCCAGTCAGCAAGACATGAGCCAAGGCACTTTGGCGCTCACACTGATACCTGGACGCATACGTGCCATTCGACTTGCAGATCCTGTAGACCCACGCGTTAATTTGAGCAATGCCCTTCCTATGCAAGCGGGCGACATCCTCAACTTGCGTGACATTGAACAAGCCTTAGAAAATCTTAAGCGTGTGCCCACGGCGGAAGCCGATATTCAAATCGAGCCTGCACAAGGTGACGGTGCTCAGTTGGGGGACAGTGATTTGGTGGTTTCGTACCGTCAGCCTTTTCCCTTCAGGCTTACTGTCAATGCGGATGACAGCGGCACCAAAGCCACAGGTCGATACCAAGGCAGCGTGACCGTCAACTACGACAACGCACTCACCCTCAATGACTTGTTCTATGTCACCAACACCAATGGCATGGGCGGCGGTGACAGTGGACCAAGAGGAACGCATGCCAACACCATCCACTACTCAATGCCAATGGGGTACTGGACATTGGGGGCGACATCTAGCGCCAGTAGTTACTACCAAACTGTGGCCGGACTGAGCCAAAGTTACGTTTACCGAGGCACCAGCGAGAACAATGAGATCAAGCTCAACCGTTTGTTGATGCGCGATGGCAAGCAAAAACTCAATCTGGCAGTCCGTGCATTCCAGCGCAAAAGCAATAACTACATTGATGACACAGAAGTCAATGTGCAACGCCGTGTGGTGGGTGGTTGGGACAGCATACTCAATCACAAAGCCTTCATCCAAGATGCGACGCTTGAAAGCAACCTAACTTATAAGCGTGGTACAGGTGCATTCGGTTCAATCCCAGCGCCTGAAGAGGCTTTCAATGACGGGACTTCGCGTTTTGCCTTGGTCATTGCCGATGTCAATTTGACCTTGCCTTTCAAGGTGGTCGGGCCAAATAATGAAGTGCAGCGCATTCGCTACAACGGCTCTTGGCGCATTCAAAAAAACAGAACCCCACTGACGCAACAAGATCGTTTTGTCATTGGTGGTCGTTACACCGTACGTGGTTATGACGGTGAATCTGTATTGAGTGCGGAACGTGGCTGGTTCTGGCGCAACGACTTGAGCTTTACCTTGGGCGACAGCGGCCAAGAGTTTTATTTAGGCTTAGATACAGGGCAAGTAGGTGGCCCCAGTAGCGAACTGCTCGTCGCGAAAAGACTGACAGGTGCGGTATTGGGTTTACGTGGCTCAATTCAAAAACTGAATTACGATTTTTTCATTGGCGCACCTGTCAATAAACCCGATAACTTCAAAACATCAGGAAGCACAGCAGGTTTTAGCCTGAGTGCGAGTTTTTAAGAGCGCGCGATGCAGTACGGAAATTTAATCATTACCGCACCTGCGCTGAATGCGCCTGGACACAGTGAGGCCGAAATATTTGGCTCCATCGTGTGGCTTGCTATGCATGCAAACAATAAAAATCGCTTGCCCCTCCAAGAGTTATCACAGTGGTTGTTGCCAGCGCTAAGAACTCAGCAGTTCATTCTGGCAAGTGAAAACATAGATGGACAAATACGCCCTGTGGCCTACATGTCATGGGCGAATCTAACGGCTGAAATCGAAAGTCGCTATGTGGACAACCCCGACGAAGGCTTGAGCCCTCAAGAGTGGGCTGTCGGTGACCGCATGTGGGTAATCGACTGGATGACCCCGTTTGGACACAGCAAGGTATTTCGACGTGCTGTAGGTGCCGCACTCACAGGCTGCTGTTTTAAGTCCTTGTATCACCGCGGTGGTGACAGAGGTTTTCGTGTGATGCTTTTTCGAGGTGACCACGTCTCTCTTGTGCAAGCCAAACAGTGGTGGAAAAACCGCCCCATATTAGCCCGTAGGGCAACCCAACTCGAAGACGAAGTCAATCGAACTTCGTCTTAGGAGCGCATCGAAAACATCGGTGTGATTGCAACGTGGCAAATGTCACATTTACTTGAAAGACTAAAAATGAAAAATTCTAAACACGCATTGGTTGCACTGTTGGCAGCAGTGTCAGCAGTTACCGTTTCTGCTCAATCCATGGCTAATCAAGGCTACTACGGTGAGGTAGGTTATCTAGCGTTAAATCTGAAAAATGAAAACAACGGTTTTGACGCCACACCTAAGCTGGCACGATTTACTTTTGGTAAAGAGATTGATAAAAATTTATCAGTTGAAGGCAGTTATGCATTTACTGTTTCCAAAGATTCGTCTGTGGTTGGAGGTACAAATTACACGGCTAAAGCAACTGCATTCGGTGTTTCTTTAAAACCAAAAATTGAAATTGCCAAAGACGTTGAAGCTTTTGCTCGCATTGGCGCGACTCATTCCAAATATGAAGATGAAGCATCAAGTGTGTCCAAAACCAAGGTGTCCTACGGCATCGGCATGCAAGCTCAATTCACCAAAGATGTCTACGGCCAAGTAGATTACATGAACTATTACAAACAAGACGGTTTATCAGCCAAAGGCTTCACCGTCTCTGTGGGTACGCGCTTCTAATTTTGTAGGTGTTATCAATGGCGAACGAAATTTGTGTTCGCCATTGAATTGAGTTTGAGATATTGACAGCAAGGGGTTGACGCCATGAACAAGAATTTATTCCGAATCATTTTCAACAAACGACGTGGGCAGCTCATGGCTGCGGCAGAAACTTCATCCTCTCAGGGCAAAGGTTCTATAGGGGAATCTGTTGCCTCAGGTCATACAGCAATAGTAGACAATGCAACCGTCAGTATCAGTGCTCTCAGCTTTGCTGTGTTGTGTGCGCTAGGTGCGGTACTTTGGGCATTGCCTACAACCAACGCTCACGCGCAAGTGGTGGCTTACCGTAATGCGCCGGGCAATCAACAACCGACTGTTCTGCAAACCGCCAACGGTGTCCCTCAAGTGGACATTCAAACGCCCAGTGCCGCAGGCGTGTCACGCAACGTATACAGCCAGTTTGATGTGCAGAGCAATGGCGTCATCCTCAACAACAGCCGCACCAGCGTACAAACCCAACAAGGTGGTTGGGTACAGGGTAATCCGTGGTTAGCAACGGGCAGTGCCCGTGTCATTTTGAATGAGGTGAATTCATCCAATCCCAGTTACCTGAATGGATACGTGGAAGTCGCTGGGCAACGTGCCGAGGTAATCATTGCCAACCCCTCGGGCATCAGCGTGAATGGAGGTGGCTTTATCAACACCAGCAAAGCCACACTCACCACGGGTACACCTATCGTCAATGGCGGCAGCTTAGATGGCTACCGTGTGCAAGGTGGCAATATCAGCATCAATGACAACGGTTTAGACCTCAGTACCACAGACTACTCCGCAATTCTTGCCCGTGCTGTACAGGTCAACGCAGGCATTTGGGCGAATGAACTCAAGTTGGTCACAGGTGCCAACCAGATTGACGCTTCCAGCCTTGGAGCCAACACAACACCTGTCACAACCACCATTGCAGGCACAGGCGCATTACCCACTTTTGCGCTGGACGTGGCCCAAATTGGTGGCATGTACGCAGGCAAGATTCACCTCATCGGCACCGAGCAAGGCTTGGGCGTTCGCAGTGCGGGGACGATTGGCTCCACGGGTGGCGACTTGGTATTGCAAAACAATGGTTGGTTGACAACGACAGGCACACTGCAAGCCAGTGCGAATCTGCAAATCACCACACAAGGCAACATCACTAACAGTGGAGCAATCTACGCAAGTAACGATCAAACACTCAGCGCAACGGGCAGCGTCACTAACAGTGGCGTCATCGCAGCACAAGGCAACACCAGCATCACAGCCAACAGCCTGAGCAGCACCTCAGCAAGCGTTGTGGGTGCAGGCATTAAAACTGATGGAACAGTAGCCAGCAATGGAAATTTGAATGTCACCACAACCCAAAGCCTCACGGCCAATGGTCAAAACATAGCTGCAGGCAATATCACGCTCACAGGCAGCAGTGTTGACTTGTCTGGCAGCCAGACCAGTGCCAAAAACGCAGAAATTACAACATCTGGCAATCTAAACACCGCAAATGCCACAGTAGTTGCCAGCCAAACCCTGACTGTATCTTCTGCAGACTTCAATAATGCGGGAGGTACGTTAGCAGCAGGCCAAGCAGCGAATTTGCAAACTAATGCGTTGAACAACGATGCTGGCTTGATACAGGTAGGCGGTGATTTGGTCATCAACACCCACGACCAAACATTTACAAACACCAATGCCGCCAACTACACCAGCAGCAATGCGGCTCTCAACGGTAAAGGCGGCATTGCAGCTCAAGGCACGACCACGCTCAACACAGGTGACCTTAACAACGATGCAGGTTACATCGGTAGCAAAGGCGCGCTCACAGCAACCAGCGCCAACATCAGTAACCAAAACGGCCAAATTCAAGGGCTCGATCACCTCACCCTCACAGCACGTAACGGCGGCACCACAGGGTTGATCAACAACACCAGTGGCCTCATTCGCAGTGCAGCCACCGCAAGCTTGAATGCGGGTGAAGTCAACAACGGCAGCACCAGCGGAACTAACCAAGGCCTTGAAGGTCAAGATGTCAGCATTGCTACCGCCAAGCTCAACAACAACACCGGTGCCATTCGGGCCAACCATGACGTGTCTGTTACCAGTGCTGGCACGGCAGACAACACCTCGGGCCTCATCAGTGCAGGCAACGCGCTGACCTTGCAAGATGTGCAGGCTCAAGCCAGCCGAACACTGGCCATCACCAACACAGATGGCATGCTGATTGCCGACAAAACCCTTACAGTGGTCGCTAGTAGCTTGGGCGGTGATGGCAAAGTGCTCTCTAAAAACGATCTCAGTGTCACGCTCAATAACGATTTCGGCAACAGTGGGCAAGTCATTGCCAACCGCAACGCCACACTCACCACCAGCGGCAATGTGAGCAACAGCGGCAAACTGCAAGCAGGCAATACGCTCAACCTCACGGCCAACAACATTGACAACGCAGTAACAGGCGAGATATCGGCCAATACCACCCAAGTCAATGTCAGCAACACCTTGACCAACCGAGGCTTGATTGACGGTGTGGATATGCAAGTTAACGCGGGTACGGTGATCAACATCGGCACAGGACGCATCTATGGCGACCACCTCAGAATTGCAGCGGTTAACCTCACTAACGACACCGAAACCATTGCAGGGGTCACCAAAGCAGGCACGATTGCAGCGCGTGATCGTCTAGACCTTGGCATCAGCGGTGTATTGACCAACCGAGAGCATGCTCTTATTTACAGCGTTGGCGACATGGCAATTGGTGGAGCGTTAGACGCTAATCATCAAGCAACTGGATCTGCGACAACGTTAAATAACAACAGCGCAACGATTGAGGCAGGCCGTCACTTAAGCCTTTCTAGCGTCACGGTTAACAACACTAATGACCACTTTGCTTACGAAATCAGAGTGGCGACTACAGAGTTAGACGTTCGAGAAGATATCAATTCTGGTTTATATCGGGTGTTTACACGCACCACTTATTTGCCATATCAAACTGCCAGTGATCCTGCGCAAATTCTGGCAGGCGGTGACATCAAGCTGAATTCATCCAACGCCACCAACTATGCCAGTCACATTCTGGTTGGTGGTGCATTGAATATTGGTTCCTCTACGTTTGCAAATACAGACGTGATGGCCACCAAGAGCATTCGAGATGTTGGAACGACTTACACCCTGGTGCATGTGCCAGGCTCTGGTATTTGCGGAAAAATCTCAATCAACTGTGTTCATGCCCATGACGAATGGCAAACAGGCGCTTATGACAGCACTGCCAACAGCACAGTCTCCGTGGCGCAAGTCACTGCATCCAGCAATAGTGGCGTACA
Organism: Limnohabitans sp. TS-CS-82; assembly: GCF_002943475.1. Lineage (NCBI taxonomy): Bacteria > Pseudomonadati > Pseudomonadota > Betaproteobacteria > Burkholderiales > Comamonadaceae > Limnohabitans > Limnohabitans sp. TS-CS-82. The sequence continues at coordinate 164,866 of NZ_PTQX01000002.1, forward strand.
GGTGGGCGTGCGCACTCAAGCTGCAGTTTCGGGTAGTACCAGTGGCGCAGGGTCTGCCAATGCACGCAATGGGGCCGTGTCTCCGACGACACTACCCACAAGTAGTCTGTACAAGAACAACCCATCGCTCACGTCTGCTTATTTGATTGAAACAGACACCCGTTTCATTGATCGAAAACTTTGGCTAGGCAGCGACTACATGACGCAGAGCTTAAGCCTTGATCCCACAGTCACCCAAAAACGCTTGGGCGACGGTTTCTACGAACAAAAGCTCATCCGCGAGCAGGTGGCAGAGCTGACAGGCCGCCGCTTCTTGGCCGACTACACCAGTGACGAACAAGAGTACAAAGCGCTGATGACCAGCGCGATCACGTTCGGCCAGAAATACAACTTGCGCCCCGGCATTGCATTGACTGCTCAGCAAGTGGCCCAACTCACCAGCGATATCGTATGGCTTGTGGAGCAAACCGTCAGCCTGCCAGATGGTTCTAGCCAAAAGGTGCTTGTCCCGCAGGTGTATGTCAAAGTCCAACCCGGCGATTTAGACGGCAGCGGCGCATTGCTCGCAGGCAAAGACGTGAACATCAACCTGAGTGGTGATTTGACCAACAGCGGCACCATCGCAGGGCGAAACGTGGTTAGCCTCACTGCTGAAAACATCAACAACTTAGGCGGGCGCATTGGCGGCGACGATGTGAGTGTGGCCGCACGACAAGACCTCAACAACATTGGCGGCAACATAGGTGCAGTCAACAGTCTGAGTACGACCGCAGGGCGAGACTTGAATATTCAAACCACCACCCAGAGCACCAACATACAAGTTGGCTCAGCCAACTTCAGTCGAACAGGTGTTGACCGTGTGGCGGGTTTGTACGTCTCGGGAGCAAACGGCACATTGGTGGCCAGCGCTGGACGAGACTTGAATATCGTGGCAGGCGTAGTAGCAAATGTAGGCAGCGGTGCAACCAGTCTGAGCGCGGACAACAACTTCACCCTTGCGTCTGTCCAAACTGGCGAACAAAACAACATCACTTGGGATGCGGACAACCACTTGAACTACGGCAATACGCAAACCGTGGGCAGCACCATCAATGGTGGTGGCAATGTCAACCTCAAAGCAGGCAATGACCTCACAGCTTCAGCCGCCAACGTTCAGGCCACCAAAGCACTGGGCGTACAAGCTGCAGGCAGCGTCAACATCTTGGCCGGAGAGAACACCACCAACTTAGACGAAGCGCATAAAACATCGAGCGGCGGTGGTTTCTTGGGCGGGTCAACCTTGGTGACACGTAATGTCAGCAACACCAGCTCAGCAGTTGGTAGTAATTTTGGTGGTGGCACGGTAGACATAGCGGCCAAGACCAAGGACATCAATGTCAAAGGCTCTAATGTGGTGAGTGATAGCGGAACCACGCTCACAGCAGGTGGCAATGTCAACATTGAAGCAGCGCAGAACACCAGTCAGCAAAGCAACTACAGCCAAGAAACCAAGTCTGGCTTCAGTATTTCGAGTATTGGGACTAATCCAATCGGAGTGAGCTACAGCAAAACCAAACAAAGTGATGACAGCCAAAGCACCAGCACCACCGTAGCGGCCAGCACCGTGGGCAGCGTAGGCGGCAACCTCAACATCACCGCAGGCGATCAGTACAAGCAAGTGGGCAGCGATGTGCTCACACCAACGGGAGATATCAACATCACCGCCAAGACTGTAGATATTCAAGAAGCGCGCGAAACAAGCAAACAAAGCACGGAGCAAAAGTTTGAACAAACCAGCATTTCCGTTGGTTTAAAAGGCGGCATCATTGACAGCGTCCAAGCCACCACGCAAGCCGTGCAAGCTGCCAAAGACAGCAGTAGCAATCGCAACCGAAATCTTAATGCGCTCATCGCGTTCGGCAAAGGCTCTGACGCCTACGAACAAGGTAAAGTCACGCAGGACGCGTATGACAAAAATGGGGTGATGGGCAAACCAGGGGAGGATGGCAAAACTCAACCCGGTGCAGCCGCAGCCAGTGGCATCAAAGTCAGCGTAAGCATTGGCAGCTCTAGCAGCCAAAGCAACAGCACCACCACCAGCGATACAGGCGCAGGCTCTACCGTCAAAGCCGGTGGCAATGTAAACATCAAAGCCACAGGCCAAGGAGCAGACGAAGGCAACTTGACCATCCAAGGCAGCAATGTGTCTGCAGCCAAGGATGTGAACTTAAGCGCCACCCAAGACGTCAACATCCTCGCCAGCGCAGACACCGAGAGCAACCGCAACAGCAACAAAAGCAGCAGCACCAGCGTGGGCGTGAGTGTAGGCATTGGTCCAGGCGGCGCAGGCCTAAGCCTAGACATTGCTGCCAGTCGTGGCAAAGGCCAAGCCAACAGCGACAGCACCACGTACAACAACAGTCATGTGAGTGCAGGCAACACGGTCAACATCACCAGCGGTGCAAACACCAACCTCAAAGGCGGTAACGTCAAGGCAAACCAAGTCAAGGCAGAAGTGGGCGGTAATCTCAACCTAGAAAGCTTGCAGGACACAGCGACCAGCCAAGCCAGTCAAAAATCCACAGGCATAGCGCTGAGCATCCCCATCGTGGGTACGGGCGGCAGTGCGAGCTTCAGCCAGAGCAAACAAAACAGCAACAGCAACTACGCAAGCGTGAATGAGCAAAGCGGAATTAAGGCGGGGGAAGGTGGATTCACCATCAACGTGCAAGGCAACACCGACCTCAAAGGTGCCACGATTGTGGGCGGCAGCGATGCCAGTAAAAACACTCTGGCCACCAACACGCTGACAACAAGCGACATCAGCAACAGCATGAGCGCCAGTGCCAGCAGCAGTGGCGTGAGCGTGGGCACGAACATGATGGATGGCAAATACGCGATGGCCAAAGCCATAGCTGGCAATGCATTGAACAACGGCAGTGCCAACCAAAGTGATGCCAGTACAACGACCAGTGCGATCAGTGGGGCAACTGTGACAGTAGGTGGCAAGTCGACTGACACCAGCAAAACCGCATTAACGGATAGCAACGGCAAAGCGGTGGGCACAGACACAAGCAACACTAGCCGCGCACTTGCAAAGGCAGATGTGGCGGGGTTGCAGAAGTCGGCGCAGGAGCAGCAGGCTAGCAATATGTTGGCGTTTAATGCGGCAACGGCATTCACCGACGAAGCCTACCGAACCATGTACAAAGCGGGGGCACAAATGTACAGAGTGCCCCCTGGGTGCAGCGACAAGAGTTGTGCCGTTGCGCTGACAGAGCAAGAAGCTATGGCGCTTAAAACTTCGCCACAAGACGGCAAAGTTCACATCAGCAACAACGGCATTTATAACGACCTAGACGGCGCTGTGAAATACGCGCAACAAAACGGCGGCACCATGAACGAAGACGGCAGCAAAAACTACAGCAACAAGCCAGAGAACCAATACATCATCTTTGCACCTGTAGCGAATAATGCCTTGTCTGAGCTCATCATTGCGGGCGTGCAAAAAAGCGGCGCAACGCCCTACGTCGGGTTGACCAACGCAGAAGAGCAAACCGCCAAGATCGTGCAACAAACCGCGCAGCAAGGTAATGCCATAGTGATTGACAGCCATAGCAGAGGGACATTGACCACAGACAATGCTTTGCAGTCCATCAATAACCAAGGCGGTATGAAGGATGCGGCCGCCAACACCATCCAGCCCAAGATTGAGCTGAACAACTACGGCGGTGCGCAAAACAACGAAACGGGCAACCAGACGTTGCAGCAAGTTACAGGCAATGAAAATGCGCAGATCAATTCGGTGGTTCATCCGCGCGACCTAATTGGAAAAACGCCAGTGATCGTGGGTGGAAATCAAACAAATGATGCCTACGCGAGTGTGAGCGCAGATGGAACCAAGAGCGTTGTGACAGCGAAGCCCGATGAAGAGCGCGGGCCTATTGCAAATTTACTCAACACATTGTTTGGGACGGTTAGTCCGCATAATTGTTATGGGACGGCGGGCAAAGAGTGCCAATCACAGTGGAGCAATATTCCTGAGAGTAATTCACCCAAGATAACCAACCCAGACTACAAAGCGCCTGTCATGATTCCGCAATACCAACAGGTTGACAAACTTGCACCGCAAGTTCAACAGAGCAGTAATGAGCTGATGAATCAGTTGTTGCAGTCGTCGCCCGCAATCGCAACACCCATGACACCATCGCAGCAGTCAAATGACAAACTCGAAACTTTGAAGAACTTCAAACAGGAGCAATGAAATGAAATTGCTCTGTTTGATGCTGGCCGCCGCCAGTATGGCTAGCGCTTGTACGCCTCATGGGTTTAGGCCACCACCCTCGGATGAGGAAGCAATGACTAGTAAAAATCGTCCAGCTGTTGCCCAAGTGCGTCAGGCGTTGAATGAATGTGGTGATCTCCAACCCATAAAACGACAAGAAGGGGAATCATTAGATAACGCAAGAACGCGAGTCGTTGAATGCATGTTCCAAAAGGGGTTTTATTTCAAATCAGGATGGGGAGGCCCTTGCTCAGATCCAAGTTACCGAGCAGAGTTGCCCGCATGTCAAAACGCTCCTATTCGCGCACGTAACAACTACTACGGTCAATGAGTATGAAGCCCTTTTATTTGACACTGGTTGTAGCCAGTTCGGTTGCAGCGTGCGGACTGAGATCTCCTGGGCCATCAGATGAATATGCGTGGACAAATCGTAACCATGCAACACCTGAACAAGTGCGTCCCGAATTGTTGCAGTGTGGTAATCCGCCTGTGGTAGTCGCTCCATCAACTGAGCCAGCGATCAAACTTCAAAACCAAGTGCAAAAAGACAGCACCGCGCAGATGAATCAGCTATTGCGAAGTGATGTTCGTAAATGATGTGTGGCATTTCCCCAAGCCTCTAGGCATGTTTCATAATGCAGTTTGGCTTGCGCGCCAAAGCAGTGCGCTTTTTTGCTCAAGTTTTCTGTAGCCCCGCCGATACCCTAGGCAAGTCAGTTTTATCTTTGATACACATCATGCGCTCACGCCACCTTTCTGTTGTTGCTTTCGTGTTGACCAGCCTCTTGGCTTGGGCTGCGCCGGCTTCGGCCGAGTGGAGCGAATTGGTCAAGGAAGACGAAGCCACGTATTACTTCGACAAAGAAGCGGTCATGCCCGTGCACGTGTCCCGTTTTGCTTGGGTGCTGACCGATTTGCCCAAGGCTGAAAAAACCCCCACTGGCGAGAGCTACAAGTCGATGATGTTGCGCGTGCGCATGTATTGCAAGAACGACACGGTGGTGCGCCTGTCTGTGAGCTACTTTGACAAGCAAATGGGCAAGGGCAAAGAGGTGGCATCCGACGATGTGCACGAATGGCGTCCACGCGAATACCCGATTCGCCCCAACACTTATCTGGCCGCTTTGAAGAAAGAAGTCTGCGGCGGCTCTAAAGCTGCTTCGGGCTAAACCCCAGCTGACAACCCCTTGGATGCAAAAGCCCCTGCCGAATGGTTGGGGCTTTTTAACTTGTGAGTGGGCATCGCCCACGTGCCGTAATGTTGGGTCGAACATGCGGCCATGTTTTCTGTCATCACACCTTTGGCCTTGGGCTGGATTGCGGGCACGGCTTTGCAGTTGCAGCAGACGCAGTTGTGGGCGGGTGAGGTGTATTGGGAATTAGCGGCTTTTGCGCTGATGTCGGCATACATCGCAACGCGCATCGATGTTTCGCGCTTCGCATGGGTTCGCAGAGCCTCAGCTTTTTTCTCGCGTGCATCGGCTGGCGCAGGAGTACAAGCCGCTGTTGGGTTTGTGTTGGTGGCTGCGTTATCGGCTGTGTTGGCTTTTGCCCAAGCAGGAACACGAGCCAGCCACTATGCACAAAGCAATTTGAACCCCGCGCTCGAAGGCCGTACTTTGCAAGTGGTGGGCATCGTGGCCAACTTGCCGCAGCGCATGGAAGACAGTGCGCGGTTTCGCTTCGAGGTGGAGTCGGCCCGTGACAGCGACGGCGCACTGGTGCAGTTGCCGCCGCAATTGCTGCTGGGTTGGTATGGCAACCGATTGAATGGCAGCGATGACAAAGTGCAAGCGCCGCCCGCAGACTTGCGCCCCGGTGACCGTTGGCAACTGGCGGTGCGCCTCAAAGCCCCACACGGCCACATCAACCCACATGGGTTTGATTACGAGCTGTGGCTATGGGAGCAGGGTCTGCAAGCTACGGGCTATGTGCGCAACGGGGCCAAAGACGCGCTGCCGCAGTGGCTAGGCAGCACATTGAATCACCCAGTGGAACGACTGCGCCAACGCGTGCGCAGCGCCATCGATGCACGCGTGGCAGACCGCGCAGTTGCCGGCATTGTGGCGGCCTTATTGGTGGGCGACCAAGCGGCGATTGAGCGTGCGGATTGGGATGTGTTTCGTGCCACGGGCGTGGCGCACCTCATGGCGATTTCAGGTTTGCACATCACGGGCCTTGCGTGGTTGGCGGCTATGTGTGTGGGCTGGTTGTGGCGACGCTGCGATGTGTGGTCTCCTGCTAAGCCTTGGAGCTTGTGGCTGCCCGCACCCATCGCCGCCAGTGCGTGTGCCGCCATGGTGGCGCTGGCGTATGCGGTGTTCACCGGCTGGGGTGTGCCCGCGCAGCGCACGGTATGGATGCTGGGTGTGGTCACGCTGCTGCGTGTGTATGGCTTGCGTTGGCCCTTGATGCAGGTGTGGCTGACCGTGTGCGCGGTGGTGCTGGCGCTAGACCCGTGGGCGCTGATGCAAGCTGGCTTTTGGCTCAGCTTTGTAGCGGTGGGTGTGTTGTTTGCCTCGGGCTCGCATGCGCCTGTGGAGACGTCGGCGCACTCTGATGCGCTGAATGTTTTTGACGAGTCGACAGAGCAAAACAGTCAGCCAAATAGGCGAGGGCGCTTGCTTGCAAATGCATGGGCTTCAGCGCAGCGTATGTGGCGCGAGCAGTGGCTGATGAGTGTGTGTTTGGCTCCGCTGACTTTGCTGCTGTTTCACCAAGTGTCCGTCGTGGGTTTGTTCGCCAACTTGTTAGCTGTGCCGTGGGTGACCTTGGTGGTCACACCGCTGTGTTTGCTGGGGCTGGTGTTGCCATTCGCTTGGAGCGTGGCGGCTGAGGCTTTGCAGTGGTTGGTGTGGCTGCTCAAAGCGTGCGCGGGTGTGTCGTGGGCGCAATGGTCGGCACCTGCTGCACCTTTGTGGGCTGGGGCAGCTGCGCTGGTCGGCATGGGTACGTGGGCCATGCGCTTGCCCATGTGGTTGCGGTGCTTTGGCGTGGCCTTGGTGTTGCCCGTGCTCAGCTGGCAAACACCGCGCCCAGCACACGGCACGTTTGAACTGGTGGCGGCCGACATGGGCCAGGGCCATGCCGTGTTGGTGCGAACGGCCACACACAGCTTGCTGTACGACACAGGCCCGCGCTACTCGGCCGAGACCGATGCAGGTCAGCGCGTGCTCGTGCCGCTGCTGCGTGCGTGGGGTGAGCGGCTAGACCGCATCGTCATCAGCCACCAAGACAGTGACCACAGCGGCGGCGCACCCACGGTGATGGCCATGCAGCCGCAGGCGGAGGTGTTGACGTCGATTGCGCTAGAGCATCCGCTTCAAGCGTTGGGCGCGATGCAGCGTTGCGAACGCGGGCAATCGTGGACGTGGGATGGTGTGCATTTTGAGGTGCTGCACCCGAGTGCGGCTGACTATGAACGCAAGCTCAAGCCCAATGCGCTGAGTTGTGTGTTGCTCGTGACGGCTGCCGACACATCTGCGCTACTCGCAGGCGATATCGAAGCCGCACAAGAGCAAGACCTGCTGCAAAGCGGCCAAGCCTTGCAAGCGGATTGGTTGCTGGTGCCGCATCACGGTAGTGCTACGTCGTCTACACAAGCCTTTTTAGAAGCTGTTGATCCCAGCGTCGCTATCGTTCAAGCCGGCTACCGCAATCGCTTTGGGCATCCAAGGCCGGATGTGTTGCGGCGCTACAGAGATTTAGGGGTGCTTGTGGTGCAGACACCCCGTTGTGGTGCGTCGACATGGCACAGTGAGCAACCCAAGTTGGTGCAATGTGAGCGAAATCAAAGACAACGCTATTGGCAACACGTATTCTGAGAGCTGGCATCCAACTTGCGTAAGAGGTGCTAGGAGTTCCTAAGATGCACAAGTTTGATGAAATGTACGCCCAGCTGCCGTTTGTGGACAGCGCGGTGCGCCCCCACTACAGGAACTACTTGGACTGGCTCAAGCGCCAAGATCCACAGACCATGCGTGACAGGCGCGAAGAAGCCGAGATGATATTTCGTCGCGTCGGCATTACCTTTGCGGTGTACGGCGACAAAGACGAAGACGGCGCAGGTACTGAACGCCTCATTCCGTTTGATTTGATTCCTCGCATCATTCCCGCCCACGAGTGGACGAGCATGCAAAAGGGTTTGGTTCAACGTGTGAACGCGCTCAACATGTTCATTCACGACGTGTATCACGAGCAAGGCATTCTCAAAGCCGGCATCATCCCCAGCGAACAAATTTTGAACAACGCGCAGTACCGCCCCGAGATGCGTTGGGTCGATGTGCCGCACAAGGTGTATTCACAAATCAGCGGCATCGACATCGTGCGTGCGCCGGATGCCCAAGGCAACGGCGAGTACTACGTGCTCGAAGACAACTTGCGCGTGCCCAGCGGCGTGAGCTACATGTTGGAAGACCGCAAGATGATGATGCGACTCTTTCCCGAGTTGTTCAGCCAACACCGCGTGGCCCCCGTCGCGCATTACCCAGACTTGTTGCTAGAGACTTTGCGTGCCAGCAGCCCATCCACCACCGACGACCCCACCGTGGTGGTGCTGACGCCCGGCATGTACAACAGCGCCTACTTTGAGCACGCTTTCTTGGCGCAACAAATGGGCGTGGAGTTGGTCGAAGGCCAAGACCTGTTTGTGAAAGACAACTTTGTTTACATGCGCACCACACGCGGCCCCAAGCGCGTGGACGTGATTTATCGCCGTGTGGACGATGATTTTTTAGACCCCAGCGTGTTCCGCTCAACATCGACATTGGGTTGTGCCGGTTTGATGGATGTTTACAAAGCAGGCCATGTGAACATTTGCAACGCGGTGGGCACCGGCATTGCCGATGACAAATCCATCTACCCCTATGTGCCGCAAATGATTGAGTTCTATTTGGGCGAGAAGCCCATCCTCAACAACGTGCCCACGTTCCAATGCCGCAAGAAAGAAGACCTCGACTACACACTGGCGCATTTGAGCGAGCTGGTGGTGAAGGAAGTGCACGGCGCTGGCGGCTATGGCATGTTGGTGGGGCCAGCCGCGACCAAGGCCGAGATTGAAGAGTTTCGCCAAGTGTTGCTAGCCAAACCCGATGGCTACATCTCGCAACCCACGTTGAGCTTGTCGAGCTGCCCCACCTATGTGGAGAGCGGCATCGCGCCGCGTCACATCGATTTGCGCCCCTTTGTGTTGAGCGGCAAGACCGTGCAAATGGTGCCCGGCGGCTTGACCCGCGTGGCGCTGAAAGAAGGCTCACTGGTGGTGAACTCGTCTCAAGGCGGCGGCACCAAAGACACATGGATTCTTGAGGTTTAACAATGCTGAGTCGTACCGCTGACCACCTGTTTTGGATGTCCCGCTATACCGAGCGGGCCGAGAACACCGCACGCCTGCTGGACGTGAACTACCAAACTTCTTTGCTGCCACAGTCTGCCGAAGTGGCGCTGCTGGGTTGGGAAGGCTTACTGTCTATTAGCGAGTTGCTGCCCGCTTATCAGGCCCGCCATGGCGACATCACACCGCTGCGCGTGATGGAGTTCATGGTGAAGGATGAGAGCAACCCGTCTTCCATCATCTCGTGCTTGCGTGCTGCGCGTGAAAATGCACGCGCTGTGCGCGGAAGCCTCACCACCGAAGTGTGGGAAACGCAAAACCAAACGTGGTTGGAACTCAACCGTATCTTGAAGAGTGGTTTGCTCGAGAGCGACCCGGGTGAGTTTTTTGAATGGGTCAAGTTCCGCTCGCACCTCTCACGCGGCGTGACCGTGGGCACCATGCTGATGGACGAAGCCTTGCACTTCATGCGCTTGGGCACCTTCCTTGAGCGCGCCGACAACACCGCACGTTTGGTGGATGTGAAGTTCCACGCCGTGCATGGCGACTTGTTTGCCGATGGCAGCGAAAAAACGCAGCAGCACGACTTCTACCACTGGAGCGCGATTTTGCGAAGCGTGTCTGGCTTTGAGATTTACCGCAAGGTCTACCGCGATGTGATTCACCCCGAGCGCGTGGCCGAGTTACTGATTCTTCGTGCTGACATGCCACGCTCGTTACATGCGTGCTTGAACGAAGTGGTGAACAACATCTCGATGGTGTCGGACGACCGCTCGCTAGAAAGCTATCGCCGTGCGGGCAAGCTGTGCGCTGAGATGGAGTTCAGCCGCATTGAAGAAATTCTGGCGAATGGTTTGCACGCTTATCTCACCCAGTTCTTGGATCGCGTGAATGAGATTGGCGCGAGCATCAGTCGGGAGTTTTTGGTGCCGAATTGACACTGAGTCAATACACCGTGTCGTGATCACCCACATTGATGAGGATGAGTTGCTGGTCTTGAACGATCAGTTCTAAGGTGATGCGGTAGGACAGGTTGATCGACTCCGAGTGCAAACCATCGAGCCTTCCAGACAGTGCGTGCAAACGCAACGAAGGGTGGTGCGGGTTGAGCTCAAGTAGCCCTAGTGTTTTTGCATAGGGGTTACGCAATTCCGGGTGACGTTTGAGAAAACGCACCGCACGCCGCACATAGCTGTCGGTAATAACCAGCGTGTACGACATGTTCTTAATGTGCGGTTGTGTCGTTGAGCAATGCGTCTAGGCGTGCCATGTGGTCTTGCGCGTTTTCTTGCACAGCACGGCCAGCTGCGATGTCGGCTTTACTTTGCATCATTGCAGCTTCAAGTTCACATTCGCGCAGGTAGTGGTATTGCGCCATGTCCATAACCACAAACCGATCTTTGCCGCGTACCGAGATGGTGGCCTCTGTGTGATCAGTAAGTACCGATTCAATCGCAGCGATGCCGCGCACTTTGAGGTCGTTGGCTGTGAGTTGTGTCATGGTTAGATGCTGCGAGTTCTGATGAGTGCCATCATAAGTGCGATTGATCACGCTGTCAATCGTGCGATTGGGGATTTTGCGATTTCCCAACAAAAAAGGCGTCAGCGGATGCTGACGCCTTTTGGCATCGTGCGGTAGCGAAAGCGGATTAACCGCCGCGACGCATCATGTCGAAGAACTCGACGTTCGACTTGGTCGCCTTCATGCTCTTCAAAACCATTTCCATGGATTCGATTTCGTCCATGTTGTACATGAACTGGCGCAGGATGCGGGTCTTGGACAAGATCTCGGGCGGGAGCAAGAGCTCTTCGCGGCGTGTGCCGCTGCGGTTGAGTTGAATGGCTGGGAACACGCGCTTTTCGTACAAGCGGCGGTCGAGGTGAATTTCGCAGTTACCCGTGCCTTTGAATTCTTCAAAGATCACCTCGTCCATGCGGCTGCCGGTGTCAACCAAGGCAGTGGCGATGATGGTGAGTGAGCCACCTTCTTCCACTTTGCGGGCCGCGCCAAAGAAGCGCTTGGGGCGTTGCAAGGCGTTGGAGTCCACACCACCTGACAACACTTTGCCCGATGAGGGCACCACGTTGTTGTAAGCGCGAGCGAGGCGGGTGATGGAGTCAAGCAAGATGACCACATCTTTTTTCAGTTCCACCAAACGCTTGGCGCGTTCGATCACCATCTCGGCCACGTGCACGTGGCGAGCGGCGGGTTCGTCAAACGTTGACGCAATCACTTCGGCTTTGACCGACCGCTGCATTTCAGTCACCTCTTCTGGGCGCTCGTCCACCAGCAACACCATCATGTGGGCATCGGGGTAGTTGGCGGCAATCGCGTGGGCGATGTGCTGCATCATCACGGTTTTACCGCTCTTGGGCGGGGCGACGACCAAGGCGCGTTGGCCTTTGCCGATGGGCGCAATGATGTCGATGATGCGACCGGTGATGTTTTCTTCACCTTTGATGTCGCGCTCAAGCTTCATCTGTTCGCGTGGAAACAGTGGGGTCAAGTTTTCGAACATGACCTTGTGTTTGTTGTTCTCAGGCAGGTCGTCGTTGACCTTGTCGAGCTTGGTCAGTGCAAAGTAGCGCTCGCCGTCTTTGGGAATGCGCACTTCGCCTTCAATCATGTCGCCCGTGTGCAGGTTGAAGCGGCGCACTTGGCTAGGGCTGATGTAGATGTCGTCTGTCGAGGCGGTGTAGCTGGTATCGGGGCTACGCAAGAAGCCAAAGCCGTCGGGCAAGATCTCGAGCACACCATCGGCAAACACTTGTTCGCCCGCTTTGGCGCGCTTTTTGATGATGGCAAACATCAGCTCTTGCTTGCGCATACGGCCTGTGTTTTCGATTTCGAGTTCTTCGGCTTGTTTCAGCACTTCAGACACGTGCAGCGCCTTGAGTTCGTTCAGATGCATCTTGGGACTCCAGTAGGGAGTTCGTTAAAAAATTGGGGTGGGGAGGTCGGAGCGAGGAGAGAAATACCTCTGGACCGGAATTCAAGCCCTGATGGGGAGCCTAGTAGCCTCATGGGCTGCAAGGTGAATTCGAAACGGATTATGGCAGGAAAAAAGCCCGTAGATCAAAAGATCTGCGGGCTTTCTAGAACTAGGCGTTTGGCGTTGAATTAAGCCAATTGCTGGTTGATGAAGTCGGTCAACTGGGCTTTGCTCATGGCGCCCACTTTGGTGGCTGCCAATTGGCCGCCTTTGAACACCATCAGGGTAGGAATACCACGGATGCCCAATTTTCCTGGGATGTCGCGGTTCTCGTCCACATTCATTTTGGCGATTTGCAGCTTGCCCTCATAAGCAACAGCCACTTCGTCCAAGATGGGGGCAATCATTTTGCAAGGACCGCACCATTCGGCCCAATAGTCCACCAAGACGGGCTTGTCAGCTTGCAGAACGTCTGCTTCAAAGCTGGAGTCGGTGATGTGTTTGATCAAATCGCTGGCCATGGTTTTATTTCCTCTTTCAATTGGCGATAGAGCTACAGTTGGGGCATTGTGGCAGAAACCAAGTACCCCCATGAAAACTCTCACCATTGATGTTGTCTCCGATGTTGTGTGCCCCTGGTGCTATGTGGGCAAACGTCGCTTAGAACGTGCTTTGGCACTTTTGGCAGTTCAGCACCCCGAGGTGGACCCAGAGGTGCGCTGGCACACCTTTCAGCTCAACCCCGACATGGCGCCCGAAGGCATGGCCCGCGCGGACTATGTGCGCAACAAGTTTGGCGACGAAGGCAGTGCCATCTATGAGCGTGTGGCCGGGGTGGGCAAAGAGGTGGGGATTTCATTTGCGTTTGATCGCATTGTTCGACAGCCCAACACCGTCGTGGCACACAGCCTGATTGCTGTGTCAGAGCCCGGCATGGTGCAAGACGCGATGGTGGAAGCCTTTTTCAAGGCTTATTTTCTGGACGGCCTGGACCTGACCCAAGCCTCGGTGTTACTAGACATCGCCGAGTCAGCGGGTATGGACCGCATGGTGGCCGAACAGCATTTACAAAATTCGGCGTTGCACAGTCAAACCATCGACAGCGACAAAGCTGCGCGTGAGATGGGGATCACCGGGGTGCCGTTTTTTATCTTCAACCGCCAAGTGGGTCTGTCTGGTGCCCACGAGAGCGAGACCTTGTTGCAGGGCATGGTTGAAGCGATGAACGCCACCGCCACAGACGATTAATCTTTTTCGATCAACGGGGTTTGAAGGGGCTGAGCCGCTGCCGCTACGCGGTAGATGAGGTGGTAAACCAAGCCCACAAACACACTGCCGCCCACGAGGTTGCCCAAAATCACGGGCACCAAGTTGCCCAACATGCCGGCGACGCTCAAGGCGTTGCCCGCCACGCCAAGGGCGTTACTCGCCGTGACTGGCTCAAAGTGTTGAATGATGAGCGCAAGCTGCATGACATACATATTGGCAATGCTGTGCTCAAACCCCGCAGCCACAAAGGCGGTGATAGGAAAGACGATGGCAATCACCTTGTCCATCACGCTGCGCCCCGCCATGGCCATCCACACGGCCATGCACACCAGCACGTTGCACAGCACGCCTCTGAAAAACGCTTCGTGCCAGACCAAGTTTTGTTTGGCCAGTGCAATTTTCAAAACGGTGGTGCCAATGGCTCCGCCATTCATGTGCGTGTGACCGCTCAGGTACACCAGCAGTGCCAAGCCAGTGGTACCCACAAAGTTGGCCGCGCACACCCAGAGCCAGTTGCGCAGCACTTCGCGCGTGGTGATTTGCCCATCCGCCCACGCCATGGCCAGCAAGTTGTTGCCTGTGAACAGCTCAGCCCCTGCAATCACCACCAAGATCAAGCCTAAGCAAAACACAAAGCCGCCCAGCAGCTGGCTCACTGCAAAGCTGAGGCTGGCATCGGACTTGACGATGATGAAAAGCAAGCCGCCCAAGCCAATAAATGCGCCCGCCAACAAGCCCAGCATGACCAAAGGTAGGGTGGCCATGTGCGCTTTGGCGACGCCCACGGTTTCTACTTTGGCGGCGATTTCTTTGGGGGCATAGGCATCAGAGCCAAACAGTTCGGGCATAAGCGTTGTGGCGAGTGTTGATTTGCTGAATTTACTACTTCAACTGGCAGAATTGATGCACTCTTTGTTTTTTCGGAGCCTCTGTATGTCTCAGTCATCTTCCAACATGGTTCGCGCCTTGGTCTTGCGCGAGCTCGAAGCGGGCAAACGTGACGATGGCCTGTGGCTGCAAGCCATGTCCGAATCCAAGATGGACCAAGCCAAAGCGCAGGTGCGTTATGTCGAGCTTCGTACACAAGCCATGCAGGGCGATGTGAAGGGCTTATTGATCAAGCAAATACGCGGTGCTGTGGCGCAAGACAGTGGCAACAGTGGTGTGCGTCTTGGCAACGCCAGCTTGGCCGAGTACCTCTCAGCGAAAACGCTTAAAAAGTAATGCCGCGCAGTTTGGGCGGAAGATCAATCGCGGGGTAGCGCTTGGTAGCTTTGACCTGTGAGTGCTGAATCGACTGCATCAGCTCAGTCTGAGCAGAAGGATTGGGCAGCTTGAACACGTTTCCCAAACCAATTTGAATGGCCGCTGCTTTGCGTTGCAGCAACTGCGCCGTCATCATGTAGGTGTAAGTGTCTTTGGCACTGTCTGACCAAGATTCCCACTCTTCACGGAATGTCTTGATGTGCGCGCGCAAGAACTTGTTCAGCTCTTTGGCATCCACTTCATCTTGCACGGTGGCGTGTGCTTTGTCGATGAAAGGCTGAAGCGCATCGGGCTCTTTGGGCGTTTCGGGTTCAGAGGGTGGGGCGGTCACAGGCACTGCGGTCACAGGCACTGCGGTCTCTGGTGCTTGGGTGGCAGCAGGTGGCGTTGTAGGCTCGGGCGCGGCTTCAACAGGCGCGACAACGCCCTCGGGCACTTCGGGCGTGCTTGAGGTTGCGTCGGGTGTTGCTTCTGAGGTTTCTTCGGCCATCACACCTGTATCGGCAGGAGTTGAGGGTTTCTTTAGCGGGTAAAGAAAAAAAATGAAGGTGACGGGCCCGACCCTCAGCACTGGCTCCACAGTTAGGGCTGCTCGGTTCCCCGCCTGACCCAGTTGGCCGCTTCACCATGTGAGGAGGCCCGTCGAGGTCTATTGTAGGTCACATAGAATGCTTGGCTTATGTCTTACCTCGTGCTCGCCCGCAAATATCGCCCCAAAACCTTCACGGAGATGGTGGGGCAAGAGCACGTCGTGCAGGCGCTGACCAATGCGCTGACCACCCAACGTTTGCACCACGCCTATTTGTTCACGGGCACACGCGGTGTGGGTAAAACCACTGTCTCGCGCGTGCTGGCCAAATCGCTCAATTGCCAAGGCGTGGACGGCACAGGCGGTATCACCGCCAACCCCTGCGGCGTGTGCCAAGCCTGTACCGACATTGATGCAGGTCGCTTTGTCGACTACACCGAGTTGGATGCCGCTTCTAACCGCGGTGTGGACGAAGTGCAGAGCTTGCTAGAGCAAGCCGTTTACAAACCTGTGCAAGGCCGCTTCAAAGTCTTCATGATTGACGAGGTGCACATGCTCACCAACACCGCGTTCAACGCGATGTTGAAGACACTCGAAGAGCCGCCTGAGTATTTGAAATTCGTGCTCGCCACGACCGACCCGCAAAAAGTGCCGGTCACTGTGTTGTCGCGCTGCTTGCAGTTCAACCTGCGCCCCATGGCTCCCGAGACGGTGTTAGAGCACTTGGGCCATGTGTTGGGCCAAGAAAACATTGAATCTGAGCCCCAAGCCTTGCGCCTGTTGGCCCGTGCTGCGCGTGGCTCCATGCGCGATGCGTTGAGTTTGACTGATCAAGCCATTGCCTACGGTGGCGGTCAGTTGCAAGAAGTAGCGGTGCGCCAAATGTTGGGCAGCGCCGACCGCTCGCATGTGTTCCGTTTGATTGAGGCCTTGGCACATGGTGATGGCAAATCGGTGGTCGAAACTTCTGAAGCTTTGCGCGTGCATGGCCTGAGCGCTGCTGCGACGCTCGAAGACATGTCGATGGTTTTGCAACGCATGGCTGTGTTGCAAGCTGTGCCTGACATGGGTGAGGGCGATGCCGCAGACCCCGAAGCCGCCGAGATGGCGCGTTTGGCGGGTGTGATGCCACCCGACGAAACACAGCTGCTGTACAGCCTGAGTTTGCATGGCCGACAAGAGTTGGGTTTGGCCCCTGACGAATACGCTGCACTGACGATGGTGCTCTTGCGATTGTTGGCATTCAAGCCACAAGCTGCAAACTCTGCTTCTGCTTCGGCTGAAAAAAAAACTCTAATTAATCCGCAACGTGCCGCTTCGGCACCAGCACCGGCTGCTGCCCCAGCTGCGTCCATGCAGCCCGCTGCATCGCAAGTGCCTGCGCCTGCGCCTGCGCCTGGCCCCCCCGAGCCCCAGCCCGCAGCCCCCGTGCAGGCCTTGCCCGTGCGTGACATGCAACCACGCGAAGTGGCTCCTTGGGAAGACGACCCCAGCTACGACCCCGACGGTTCAGACAGTTCCAGCTACGACCACGACTCAGACGCTGCCGTGGTGGCCATGCCCGTGCGCCAACAAGCCGAGCCCAGCGCTGCGCTTGAACAGCAAATGCCCACCACCGAAGTGCCGCAGATCGAGGCCACACCCGAAGGTGAGTTTTGGCATAAGTTGGTGATGGACATGTCGGCCGCTGAAACCATCAACGCCTTGGTGCGTGAGCTGGGTTTGCAGTCACAACTTGTAGCACGTGACACCGACACTTGGATGCTGCGCGTCGAACGTGAATCGCTCAACAGCACCACCAGCCGCGAACGTTTGCAAAAAGCACTCGAAACCGCGGGCTACCCCGTGCGCCTGACAGTGGAAGTGGGCCGCGTGCAAGACAGTCCTGCCAAGCGCAACGCCGCCGCCGCCGCGCAGCGTCAAGCAGGGGCCGAGGCCATCATCCTGAACGACCCGTATGTTCAAAGTTTGATGCGAGATTACGGCGCCAAAATCGTGCCGGGCAGCATCAAGCCGCTTTAAGTCCAATCGCTTTATTTTTTAGTTTGTAAAAGGGAAACACATGTTCAACAAAGGACAACTCTCGGGCCTCATGAAGCAAGCTCAAGCCATGCAAGAAAACCTGAAAAAGGCACAAGACGAATTGGCGTTCGTTGAAGTCACGGGCGAATCTGGTTCAGGTTTGGTCAAGGTTTTGATGACTTGCAAGCACGATGTCAAACGCATCACCATCGATCCAAGCCTGCTGGCTGACGACAAAGACATGCTCGAAGACTTGGTGGCTGCCGCCTTCAACGACGCCGTGCGCAAAGCCTCTGAGACCAGCGAAGCCAAGATGAGCAAGCTCACCGCTGGCTTGCCACCTGGCCTGAAACTGCCGTTCTGATCGCCCCAAAGATGAGCGACACGTCCGTGCTTGAAGGCCTGATTCAGGCCCTGCGCCGTTTGCCCGGCGTGGGGGTGAAATCGGCCTCGCGCATGGCATA
This sequence comes from Limnohabitans sp. TS-CS-82, assembly GCF_002943475.1. NCBI lineage: Bacteria > Pseudomonadati > Pseudomonadota > Betaproteobacteria > Burkholderiales > Comamonadaceae > Limnohabitans > Limnohabitans sp. TS-CS-82. The sequence continues at coordinate 182,945 of NZ_PTQX01000002.1, forward strand.
CCACCTGCTGCAACACGACCGGGAGGGGGCCGAGATGATTTCTCAGGCCTTGCACCAAGCAGCAAGCCAAGTGCAGCATTGCGAAAGTTGTCATACCTTCACCACCCAACCCGTGTGCGATACCTGCTTGGACGACGGGCGCGACACCACCCGCTTGTGCGTGGTCGAAACCCCCGCAGACCAATCAGCCGTAGAGCGCACAGCGGCTTATAAGGGCCAGTACTTTGTACTCATGGGCCGCATCAGCCCCTTGGATGGTTTTGGTCCCAAAGACATTGGGCTGCAAAAGCTGATTGAGCGAGCCAGCGACGGCGTGGTGAAAGAGGTCATTTTGGCCACCAACTTCACTGCCGAGGGCGAGGCCACAGCCCATGTGCTAGGCGAGGCTTTGAAGAAGCGCGGTGTGCAAGTCACACGCCTAGCCCGTGGTGTGCCTGTGGGCAGCGAGCTGGAGTATGTGGACTTGGGGACCATTGCCCACGCATTGGTGGACAGGCGCGACGCTTAAAGTAAATTATTTCTTGGCGACCTTGGTGTCGCCTTTAGCCGACGCTTGCTTTTTGCCAGAGCCCTTGCTCTCTTTGGCAGATGCCAGTTTTATACCCTTGGCGTTCTTGCCACCTTTGCCCGCAGCTTTGCGTTTCGCAACAGCTTCGGGTGACAAGTCAAGCTTACCGTTGTCAGCCACTTGGGCGGTCACGTCGCCCAACATGTTGGCGCTGCGTGGCACCAACAGGGCGGACCCTGCTTTGATCAGCATGCGGGGCGGGATGTTGTTGACCGCGCGGAAGTCTGCTTCGTTCATGTTCACGCGCTTGGCGGCATCCGCCACTTTCATGGTGGTGGGCGCTACCCACGCAGTCCACGTGGCCATACGGCCCAAGGTCGATGCCTCGTAGTTGCGTTGGAACACTTCCGCGTTGTCCCAAGGCAGCAAGATGTTGGGCGAGCCTGCAGCCAGCAACACAGGGCGGTGGGCCGATGGGTTCAGGGCCTTGAAGTCTTGTTCAGAGATGTCGGCCAGTTTGGCGGCCACGCTCACGTCCATGTCGCGGCGCAGGGGCACGCTTTGGAAGTAGGGGTGGTTAGGAATGCTGGGCAGCACCACGCCGTACTGGGGCGGGTTGCCCACAATATTTTTCATGGCTTGCAGCTTGGGCACGTACATGCGTGTTTCCATCGGCATGTTCAAGTCGGTGTAGCCGGTGGGCAAGCCCGCACGTTTGTTGCGCGCAATGGCTTTGCCCACATTGCCTTCGCCCCAGTTGTAGGCTGCCAAGGCCAAATGCCAGTCGCCAAACATCTTGTGCAGGCGCTCAAGGTAGTCGAGTGCGGCGCGGGTGGAGGCTTGCACATCGCGGCGGTCATCGCGGAAGGCATTTTGTTTGAGGTCAAAGCTTTTGCCTGTGGCGGGCATGAACTGCCACATGCCGCTGGCACGTGCGCTAGACACCGCTTGCGGGTTGAAGGCGCTTTCGATGAAGGGCAGCAAAGCCAGCTCTGTGGGCATCTTGCGCGCTTCGAGCTCTTCAACGATGTGATACAGGTATTTGTTCGAGCGCTCGGTCATGCGCTGCAAGTAGTCAGGCTTGGCCGAGTACCACTGGGTTCGGTCGTTAGCCAACTCGTTTTCGAGGTTGGGCATTTGGTAGCCCTTGCGGATGCGTTCCCACAGGTCGTTGGGCAAGTTCAGTTGTGCCACGCCATCGCGTTTGGCTGTGCCTTTGGCAATTGGACTCAGCCCTTCGGTGTTGGTGCTGCTTTGTTCAGACAAACTGGCGCAGCCCGTGAGCAAGACGAAGCTAAAGCTGAATACGGCGAGTAGAAATCTCATTTGAAATCGTTCTTCCATTCGCGAAGGGCTGCAAACACAGCCACGTCGTCGGTTTGTTCGAGCGCTGAGAGCCCAGCGTGCTGTGCAACAGCGTGTCGCACAAGGGGGTGTCGAGCCCGTAAAAACGGGTTGATTTGCAATTCCATGCCAAGCTGGGCGGGTAGGGTGGAAACACCTTGAGCCCTGAGTTGTTGGCAGTGTGCTGCGTAGGTTTGCAAGTCGGTGTTGCTAGGTTCTACGGCGAGCGCAAATCGCAAGTTAGAGAGAGTGTACTCGTGGGCGCAGCACACCTGTGTAGACGCAGGGAGTGAAGCTAAAAGGTCTAATGAGGCCAGCATTTGTGCGGGCGTGCCTTCAAAAACACGTCCGCAGCCGCCGGAGAACAAAGTGTCTCCACAAAACAGCACAGGGCTTTGTGGGGCCTGGGGTAAAAAGTAAGCCACATGGCCTGCGGTGTGGCCCGGTACATCCAGCACTTGCACGGTTTGGCCCAGCAGTTCAAGTGCATCACCGTGCATGACGGGGGTGAAAGGCACGGGCACCTCTTCGCGTGCGGGCCCAAAGACCTGAGCGCCAGTGGCAAGCTGCAGTTCGCGAACGCCGCCTACATGATCTGCATGGTGGTGGGTGACTAGAATCGCGGCAAGTTTCAGACCTCCTTTAGCCAGCGCTTGCAACACAGGCGCCGCGTCACCGGGGTCGACCACCACGGCCATTTGGTCTTGTTGCCACAACCACAGGTAGTTGTCAGAGAACGCGGGCAGTGCAATCAGCTTCATGTCATCCACACCTTTAAAAAACGATAGTTTGCCTGACTGGCTGGCGTCTCCCGCTGGGCAGTATTTGTGCGCTTGGGAACAAACCTATTTAGACCGCGCTGTGGCGGATGTGTTTGGCTTTCACGCCTTGCAACTCGGATTTCCCGCGCTCGATGCGCTGCAGGCCAACCGCATGCCGCACCGCTGGCTGGCCAGTGACACACACCCAGAGCCTTGGCCTTTGGGGCGTGATGTGGTGCTGACCAATTACGAAGCCTTGCCTTTTCCCAGTGCCAGCTTGGACTTGCTGGTGTTGCCCCACACGCTGGAGCTGAGCTACGACCCACATGCCACCTTGCGCGAGGTCGAGCGCGTCTTGGTGCCCGAGGGGCGTGTGGTGATTTGTGGCTTCAACCCCAATAGCCTGTGGGGGCTGAGCAAAAGCTGCAAGCGTGGTTTTTCGCAGGTGGGGGATTTCATCGGCCAACGCCGCTTGCGTGACTGGCTGCAACTGCTGAGTTTTGAGGTGGAGTCCACCAGCTTTGGTTGCTACCGCCCGGCGGTGAAAACTGAGCGTTGGCTCAATCGCTGGGATTGGATGGACGAGGCGGGCGTACGTTGGTGGCCCATCTTGGGTTCGGTCTACGGCATGGTGGCGGTCAAGCGCGTGCAGGGCATGCGCCTGATGTCACCCGCATGGAAAAAAGCGGTGCCGCGAGCTGCGGTCGTTGTGACCTCTGCTTCAAGTGCGGCAAACAACACGGCGGTGCATTCGGTGGTCAGCACCGCCTCCAAAGGAATGGCATGAACACGGTAGAGATATATACAGATGGGGCCTGCAAGGGCAACCCTGGCCCTGGGGGCTGGGGCGCCTTGTTGCGTTCGCCCTCAGGTCAAGAAAAAGAACTGTTTGGTGGCGAGCTAGAGACGACCAACAACCGCATGGAGTTGATGGCCGTTATCGAAGCCCTGCGTGCCTTGAAGCGGCCCTGCGTTGTGGCCTTGTATTTGGACAGCGAATACGTGCGCAAAGGCATCACCGAGTGGATTCACGGCTGGAAAGCCCGCAACTGGCGCACCGCAGCCAAGCAACCCGTGAAGAATGCAGACCTGTGGCAACAACTCGATGCTTTGACCCATCAAGGTGACCACGACATCGTGTGGCACTGGGTCAAAGGCCACGCGGGTCATGTGGACAACGAACGTGCGGACGGTTTGGCTAACCGAGGTGTGGAATTGGCCCTGTCGGGTCGGTGACAGCCTGTGTGAAGGCCAGGTAAATTTGGCATTTTTGAAACCCGTCGCTGGTACATTGCACGATTGGTTTAAATACGACTTAAAAGAATCTCACTCATGGCCTCCAAAAAGATGTATTCCGTTGTGGCAGTCGTTGGCATTGGGGTGGCCTCGACCATGGCTTGGTGGTTGCAAGCACCCAAGTCCGACGCTGGCGCTGCGATGGGCGTGCGTCCCAGTGGCGTTGAAATCACCCAAGTCAAAAAACAAACCCTGCGTGACGATGCCGAGGCTGTGGGTACTTTGCGTTCATCACAAAACGTGATGCTGCGCCCCGAAGTGGCGGGCCGTGTGCTGTCGCTGGGTTTTGCCGATGGCGCGCGTGTGCGCGCTGGCCAAGTACTGGTGCAAATGGATGACACCTTGCAACGCGCGGAGGTACAGCAGTCGCTGGCTCAGATGTCGATTGCCAAGGCCAACTACAAACGCAACCAAGAACTGGTGGCGCAAAACTTCATTGCCCAGCGCTCACTCGACGAAAGCGCAGCGGCCTTGCAAGTGTCAGAAGCGCAACTGGGTTTGTCCTGCGCACGCTTGGATCGCATGCGTTTGATTGCGCCGTTCAATGGCGTGGTCGGCATCCGCAATGTGAACGTGGGTGATTACGTCAAAGACGGCGCAGATTTAATCAACCTTGAAAACATTGGCAGCCTGTATGTGGACTACCGCTTACCCGAACGCTACCAAACCAAGGTGATGCCAGGCCAAACGATTGAGGTCAAACTCGATGCGTTCAGCGGCCGACTGTTCAAAGCCAAGGTCGAAGCGGTGGACCCTTTGATTGACGCGAATGGCCGCTCCATCGGCGTGCGTGCGGTGTTGGCCAATACGGCGGGTGAGCCCATCGCTGCTGCGGGTGGCAAAGGCCCAGCGGCACAGGCGTCCAGCGCGCCCGTTGCCTCGGCTTCAACCCCTGCCGTCGCTGCCAAACCGGCGGCATCTGCACCCGTGGTTGCCTCTGGAGCGATGCGTGGTGTTGCTTTGCCTTCGCCTCAGAGCTTGGGTTGTCCCAGCAATGCGTTTGATCGCACACGCATAAATGCCGGTGGTGAGCAAAACGGCCCCTTGCGCCCGGGCATGTTTGCGCGTGTGACAGCTGTGTTTGCTGTGCGGCCCAACGCCTTGATCGTGCCGGAAGAGGCCATCGTGCCGCAAGGCGGTAAACAGTTTGTCATCAAAGCTGTGGCTCCTTCTGAGTTGCCTGCACCTGCTGCTAGCGCTGCGAGTGCTGCGGCAAGTGCACCTGTTTTGCCGCCCGATACCAAACTGGTGTCTCAGCGCGTAGAAGTGAAATTGGGTCTGCGCCGTGGTGGCCAAGTGGAGATCACCGAGGGCTTGGCTGAAGGCGACACCATCGTGGTCGCCGGTCAGCAGCGTTTGCAAAAAGACGGCTCTCCCTTGCGTGTGGTGGAGTTGGGTCGTGGTCCAGCCAACCCGGCATCAGCGCCTGCCTCTGCATCAGGTGCAGCTTCTGGTGCATCGGGGGCTGATGCCGCCAGTGCCGCCTCTCAAGCCGCCAGCCGCTAATCCGAACGCAAAGAGCTCACATGCAATTGCCTGAGATATCCATTCGCCGCCCGGTGTTCGCCACTGTGCTGTCGCTGCTCATCGTGCTGGTAGGCGTTGTGTCGTTCACCCGCTTGAACGTGCGCGAGTACCCCAAGATCGACAACCCCGTGGTGACGGTGGAGACCAAATACACCGGCGCGTCCAGCGCGGTGGTGGAGTCGCAAGTGACCAAGGTGTTGGAGGATTCGCTTTCTGGCATCGAGGGGGTGGACGTCATTACCTCCATCAGCCGCCAAGAGCAAAGTCAAATCACCATCAACTTTGTGTTGTCGCGTGATGCCGATTCAGCCGCCGCCGACGTGCGTGACAAAGTCAGCCGCGTGCGCCAACGTCTGCCGCAAGGCATTGACGAGCCGGTGATTGCCAAGGTCGAGGCTGATGCCTTCCCCGTCATTTGGTTGTCATTCAGCGCTGACACCTTGAACGTGTTGCAGCTCACCGACTACGCCAACCGCATTGCCAAGCCCATGCTGCAAACCGCGCCGGGTGCGTCGGATGTGCGTGTGTACGGCGAGCGCAAATACGCCATGCGCATTTGGTTGGACCCAGACCGCTTGGCTGCTTACAAGCTCACCACGCAAGATGTGGAAGATGCCCTGCGCCGCTCCAACGTGGAAGTGCCTGCTGGCCGCATTGAAAGTAAGCTGCGCGAATTCAACGTCAGCACCTCCACCGATTTACGTACGCCACAAGAGTTCAATGCGGTGGTCATCAAGTCAGTCAATGGCATTCAGGTGCGCATTGGTGATGTCGCTCGTGTCGAACAAGGCCCACAAGCCGAACGCACAGCCACGCGCCTGAACGGCAAAGAAGCCATCACCTTAGGCGTGATTCGTAACGCCACAGCCAACCCGCTGGACTTGAGTGCCGCCGTGCGCAACATGATCCCGAAGATCCAAGACAACTTGCCGCCAGGCGTTGCGATTGAAGTCGCCAACGACAACTCGGTGTTCATTGACCGCTCCATCAAAGCGGTGTACCAAACCATTGTGGAAGCCGCCATTCTGGTGGCCTTGGTGATTTTTCTGTTCTTGCGCACCTTGCGTGCGTCCATCATTCCGCTGGTCACCATCCCCGTGTGTTTGATCGGTACGTTTGCATTGATGGCCATGTTTGGCTTCACCGTGAACACACTCACCATGCTGGCGCTTGTGTTGGCGATTGGTTTGGTGGTGGACGACGCCATCGTGGTGCTAGAGAACATTTATCGGCACATTGAAGAAGGCATGTCGCCATTCCATGCGGCCATCAAAGGCGCCAAAGAAGTGGGCTTTGCGGTAGTGGCCATGACCATGACCTTGGCCGCGGTTTACGCGCCATTGGCGTTCACGCCGGGACGCACGGGCAAGTTGTTCACCGAGTTTGCGCTGGCCTTGGCCGGCTCGGTGGTGGTGTCTGGCTTTGTGGCCTTGACGCTCACACCCATGATGTGTTCCATCATGCTCAAGCACAACCACAACCCTAGCTGGTTTGACCGCACGATGGAGCATCAGTTGCAACGCATGTCCAATGCGTATGGACGTTTGCTGAAGTGGACGCTGTCACCCGGCGTGTTTTTTGGGCGTGCAATGTCGCGCCGTTGGTTGGTGGTGGGTGTGATGGTGCTGGCCGGTATAGGCACATGGACCTTGCTCAAAACCACCAAGAGTGAATTGGCCCCCATGGAAGACCGTGGCGTGATCTTGACTGTCATCAACGGACCCGATGGCGCGACGATGGACTACACCACGCGCTACACCATGGCCCTTGAAAAAATGGCCGACAAATACACCGAGTTCGACCGCATCTTCACCGTGGTGGGTAACCCTACGGTGGCGCAAGGCAACGTGTTTTACCGCGCCAAACCTTGGGAAGATCGCAAGAAAACCACACTGGAAATTGCACGCGACATGACACCCGCTGTGGCTGGTTTGCCTGGTGTGACGGCGTTCCCCATCACACCACCTTCGCTGGGCCAGCCGTTTCGCGAGCGTCCTTTGAACTTCGTGATCTTGACGTCGGACAGTTACCAAAACCTCGCGCAAGTGGTGCGCAGTTTCCAAGAAGAAATTGCCAAGAACCCAGGCATCGTCAGCGTCGACACCGACCTGCGTTTGAATAAACCCGAAATCAGCATGGAAGTGGATCGCGAGCGCGCCGCTGACATGGGTGTGCCGGTGGACCAAATTGCCCGCGCGGTGGAAACCATGATGGGTGGCCGACAAGTCACGCGTTACAAGCGCGAGGGCGACCAATACGACGTGATTGTGCAAACCGCGCCCACAGGCCGTGACACGCCTGACGACATCGAACGCGTGTTTGTTCGCGGCAAAGGCGAGGCCATGATTCCGCTGTCCGCTTTGGTGAAGATCAAAGAGGTGGTGGTGCCGCGTGAGCTGAACCACTTCAGCCAGCGCCGCAGTGCATCCATCAGTGCCAACTTGGCACCGACGTACTCCTTGGGTGAGGCGATCACTTTCATGAATGCCACGGCGCAAAAGGTGCTCAAGCCCGGTTACTCCACCGACCTCAACGGCACCTCGCGTGAGTTCGTCAAATCATCGGGCTCGTTAGTGATTGTGTTTGTGCTGGCCTTGCTGTTCATCTTCTTGGTGTTGGCTGCGCAGTTTGAAAGCTTTGTGGACCCACTGGTCATCATGCTGTCGGTGCCGCTGTCGATGGTGGGCGCTTTGTTGGCGCTGCAGTTCAGTGGCGGCACGCTCAATGTGTTCAGCCAAATTGGATTGATCACCTTGGTGGGCCTCATCACCAAACACGGCATTTTGATTGTGGAATTTGCCAATCAGTTGCGTGAAGAAGGCATGGAGTTGTTCGCCGCTGTCACGCAGTCAGCCACTTTGCGCTTGCGCCCGATTTTGATGACCACAGGTGCGATGGTGTTGGGTGCAATTCCGTTGGCCCTGGCCAGTGGCGCAGGTGCTGAAAGCCGCAAGCAAATTGGTTGGGTGATTGTGGGTGGCATGAGCTTGGGCACCTTGCTCACCATCTTTGTGGTGCCCACCATGTACACCTTGTTGGCGCGCAACAAGGTGCCGGGCGCCATCACCATCCGCCATGAAGATGAGGACGTGGGTGCGTAATTAAATAGCGCCCTCAAACATCAACACATCTACTTCGTCGCCCACCGCGACATTGCCTTGCGCGTGATGCAGCACGATGAGGCCATTGCCTTGCACCATCGAGCTCAGCACGCCTGAGCCTTGGTTGCCAGTGGTGCGCACTTGTAGCGTGCCGTCGGGTGCGTTGCTGACAAACCCACGTTGATATTCGGTGCGGCCCGCTTTTTTACGCAGGGGCTCTAAGCATTTGGCGCGCAACAGTGGTGCAGCTTGTGCGGTGCTGCCCATCATGCGCAAGAGTGCAGGGCGCACAAAGGCCAGAAAGGTCACCATCACGGCCACTGGGTTGCCGGGCAGGCCAAACAACACCGACTTGCCAATGCGGCCCACGGCCATGGGGCGGCCTGGGCGCATCGCGATTTTCCAAAATGCCACGTCACCCAATTTTTTCATCATGGCTTTGGTGAAGTCGGCTTCGCCCACGCTCACGCCACCACTGGTGATGATGGCGTCGGCTGTCTGTGCGGCTTTGGCAAATGCAGCTTCTAACAGAGCAGGGTCGTCACGCACCACACCCATGTCAATCATTTCGCATCCCAAGCGTGTGAGCAGGCCAAACACGGTGTAACGGTTGCTGTCGTAAACAGCGCCTTCGCGAGGCGCTTCGCCCAAGCTCAGTACTTCGTCGCCGGTGGAGAAATACGCCACACGCAAACGGCGGTGCACGCGCACGTCGGGGAGACCAAGGCTCGCGATCAGCCCTAAGGCAGCTGGCGTGAGGTGTTGGCCCGCCTTCAAAGCAGGCTCACCTTGCATCAGGTCTTCGCCTAGCAGGCGGCGGTTGTCGCCTGCTTTCAAGATGTTGGGAGGGATAGTGACGTTGGTCACATCGTGCGCGTTGTCGATGTGGCAGAACTCTTGCGGCACCACGGTGTCTAAGCCATCGGGCAGGATGGCGCCCGTCATGATCTTTAGGCATTCGCCGGCGTTGACCTTGCCTTGCCAAGCTTTGCCCGCCAGTGCGGTGCCCACCACGCGCAGGGTGAGGAGCTGAGCGGCTTGTAGCTGAGCTGCATCAAACGCAAAGCCATCCATGGCCGAGTTGTTGTGCGCAGGCACGCTGATGGGCGAGATGACGTCTTGCGCCAGCACGCGTCCCAGTGCATCAAACAAATACACGTCTTGAGACTCGTCTGCTGACACGGGCTGTGCGAGTTCATGCAAGAACGCGTTGACTTGGTCCACGCTCAAGGCTTGTGGGTCGTAGCCTTGCAGGGCGGCAGCGATGTCGTCGATGCTTTTCATGGGGCAGCGTTTTCTAGGGCTTGCAGTTCGTTCAAGGTGTTGACGTTGGCAAAGGCCAAGGGGTCATCGCCCTGCGCGTCAAAGGGAACCACCACTGTTTTATGTTGCGCGGTCCACGCGTCAATCTTGCGACCGCCGCCATGGATGAATTTGACCAAGCTTTCAGACAGCTCAATCTTTATCAAGCAGAACACGGGTTGTGTGCGAATGTGGGTTTGGCCGTGTTCATCCGTTTCGGGGGCTGCGGCCATGGCGATGTCGGCGTCTTCGCGCACCAAGGCTTGGGTTAAGCGCTCGGCCAAGTCCAGCGGCAGGCGAGGGGTGTCGCAGGGCACGGTCAGCACATAGGGTGTTTCGGCGCGTTCAAGACCTACCAGAAAGCCCGACAGTGGTCCGGCAAAGTCTGCGGAGGCATCGGGCCAGACAGAGGACCCAAATGACTCGTAGGCCGAGAGGTTGCGGTTGGCGTTGACCATCACGCTTTCGACTTGGGGCCCAAGACGCATGAGGGTGTGCAAGGCCAAGGGAATGCCGTTGAAGTTTTGCAAGCCTTTGTCCACGCCGCCCATGCGACTGCCTCGGCCTCCTGCCAAGATGAGGCCGGTGATGTCTTGGGGAGCGATGGTGTGTGTCATGTGGGATGGGGGAATTGGAAAGGTTGGGCTTAGCCGCCGATGTAGCTCATCTCTACGCGGCGTGCAGTCGATGAACCGTTGGAGGCGCTGTCCGCAGGCATGGAAGCACGCAGCTCGGAATAGCGGTCGTCACGCTTGTGCCAAATGTGGCCGATGGCCGAGGCAAGATCTGCATCTGTGGCGTCTGCTCCGCGCATGAGGCTGCGCAAGTCGTAGCCCTGCGTGGCAAACAAGCACAGGTAGAGCTTGCCTTCGGTGGAGAGTCGGGCGCGGTTGCAGTCGCGGCAAAACGCTTGGGTGACGCTGCTGATCACACCCACTTCGCCTAAGGCTGGATCGAACACGCCAGCCGCATTGGTATAACCCCAGCGTTGTGCGGTTTCACCGGAAGCGCTGGCCTCTAAAGGCACGAGTGGGAATTCTTGTTGGATGTGTTGAATGACATCGGCAGAGGGCAGCACATCGTCCATGCACCAGCCATTGGTCGCACCCACATCCATGTATTCGATGAAGCGCAGCGTGATGCCGCTGCCTCGGAAGTGGCGGGCCATCGGCAAGATTTGGTCGACGTTGGTGCGGCGCTTGACCACCATGTTGACTTTGAGCCCGGTCAACTGGCCGTTGGCGTCTAGCCCCAAGCCCGCGTCTTTGGCCGCAGCAATGCCGTCGAGCACATCGGACACGGGAAAGTCCACATCGTTCATGGCACGGAACACAGCATCGTCCAAGCCGTCAAGGCTGACCGTCACGCGGTTCAAGCCTGCGTCTTTGAGTGACTTCGCTTTGCGGGCCAAGAGCGATCCGTTGGTGGTGAGGGTCAGGTCTAGTGGCGCGCCATCAGGCGTGGGGATATTGGCCAACTGGTCCACCAAGATTTCGAGGTTCTTGCGCAGTAGCGGCTCGCCGCCAGTCAGGCGAATTTTGCGCACGCCGTGGGCTACAAACACTTTGGCTAATCGCGTGATTTCTTCGAAGTTCAGCAATTCGCTGTGCGGCAGGTAGGCGTAGTCTTTGTTGAACACCTCTTTGGGCATGCAGTAGTTGCAGCGAAAGTTGCAGCGGTCGGTCACGCTGATGCGCAAGTCGTGCAGGGGGCGGCCCAAGCTGTCACTGAGCAAACCGTCGGTTGCAATGGGTTGCAGGGGGACAGTGGCCGCTAAGGCGAGGAGCCGTTGATCGACCAAGGGGATAACGCGTTCAGACATACCCTTGATTTTGCCTGAGCCACGAATCCCCTAAGCCTTGATGTAGATCAGTGTGACAAGCGCTGAGACGGTGCAAAGTAGGGGCATTGCAATTGATAGGAGTAACCCCATGAAAGCTTGGATTGACCTTTTTTCGACCGACTACGGCTTGATGAGCGTGGCTGTGATTGTTTTTATCTTGGCCATGGCTGTGTACTTTTTGCGCGTTTTCCTAGGGTTGATGGACGAAACAGGCAAAAGTACCCACGAATAAAGGTTTCGCAGGCAACGCAGAGACGCAAGCCCCGTGAAAGTAAAATCGGGGTTAATCCTCTGAGTTTCTTTTTTAACTTTTATAACAAGACACCATGTCCCTGAATAAAGTCACCCCCGGTAGCAAAGTTCCTGAAGCCTTCAACGTGATCATCGAAATCCCGATGAACTCGGATCCAGTGAAGTACGAAGTCGACAAAGAGTCTGGCGCTCTGTTCGTGGATCGCTTCATGGGTACGGCCATGCATTACCCCACCAACTACGGCTATGTGCCACAAACCATCGCTGGCGACGGCGACCCTGTGGACGTGTTGGTGATGACACCTTTCCCATTGCCACCTGGCGTGGTGGTGCCTTGCCGTGCCTTGGGCATCTTGTTGATGGAAGACGAAGGCGGCGTGGACGGCAAAGTGTTGGCTGTGCCTACCGAGAAAATCTTGGCCCGTTACAGCAACATCAAGTCTTTAGACGATATCCATGAGTTGCAGTTGCAACAAATTGCCCACTTCTTTGAACACTACAAAGACCTCGAAAAAGGCAAGTGGGTCAAGGTTAAGGGCTGGGAAGGCATTGAGTCTGCCCACAAAGAAATCTTGGACGGTATGGCCAACTACAAGAAGTAATTCTTCTTTGTGTCCATCGAAAGCCCGCTTTTGCGGGCTTTTTTACGTTCCCGCTTTACTGAGGCTCGTGACGTTTGAAGGGGCTGCGCTCTGCCAAGTGGTCGAGGTAGTTGTCGACCCCCGCCGTCTCGCGTTCAAGAAATCGCTCCACCGCATCGGCAAACGCAGGGTGTGCGAGCCAATGCGCGCTGTAGGTAGGCACGGGCATGAGGGCGCGGGCCATTTTGTGTTCGCCTTGGGCGCCGCCTTCAAAGCGTTGCACGCCATTTGTGATGCACCAGTTGAGTGGTTGGTAGTAGCAGGCTTCAAAGTGCAGGCAGTCCACGCGTTCTAGTGCGCCCCAGTAGCGGCCGTAGGCGACAGCGGTTGGCTTGCCTAGGTCTTGCACTGCGACCAGGCTGCTGGCGATGGGGTGGCCTTCGCGCTCGGCTACAAACAGTACCCAGTTGTGAGGCATGTCGTGTTGCATGTGCTCAAAGAAAGCACGGCTCAGGTAGGGCGCATTGCCGTGTTCGAGGTAGGTGCGTTCGTAACATTGGTAAAAAAAGCCCCAGTCTTCGCTGCCGATAGCCGCGCCCACCGAGGTGCGAAACGTCACGCCAGCATCAGCAACGCGGCGGCGCTCTTGTTTGATTTTTTTGCGTTTCTCTTGGGACAGGCTCGCTAAGAAGGCATCGAAGCTTTCAAAGCGTTGGCCTTGTAGATCGACGTTGTGCCAATGGAATTGCACGGTTTGGCGTTGCATCAAGCCAAGGGCGTCACAGGCATTGCGGTCGTCGGGGCTGGTGAAGAGGAGGTGCAATGAAGATAGCTCGTGCTGTTGGGCTACATCCAGCATGGCTTTGAGCAAGGCTTGACGGGCTTTGTCATCGGTTGCCAGCAAGCGTGAGCCCGGCACAGGCGTGAAGGGCACAGCACAGGTGGCTTTTGGGAAGTAGCTCAGGCCATGGTCGGCATAGGCGTTGGCCCATGCCCAATCAAACACGTATTCGCCGTAAGAGTGACCTTTGATGTAGAGCGCGCCTGCGGCAGCCAAGGCCTCGCCCAGCCAAAGCGTGACAAATTGCGGCGTCCAGCCGGTGTCTGGTGTGGCACTGCCGCTGGTGTGCAAGGCCGCGAGGTAGGCGTGCCGCATGAAGGGCGAGGGCGCGTCTTGTTGTGCCAGTAAAGCATCCCACGCTTGAGCGGGGATATCTAGCGGGTTTGCGTGGACGCGAATGACATAATCCATTTTGTTTTTAGACCTGTTTTACTTTGGACGATGTGCCTGCTGCCATGACTCTCAAAATTTGTGTTGCTCAATTGAATTTCGTGGTGGGCGACATGGCGGGTAACGCCCAGAAAATCATAGATTGCGCCACGGCAGCTTATCAAGACGGCGCACGTTTGGTGCTGACGCCGGAGCTGTCTTTGTGCGGCTATGCGGCTGAAGATTTATTCCTCCGCCCCTCATTCATTCAAGCTTGCGATGATGCCCTGAAAACGGTGTCCGCCGCTCTGAGCGGGTTAAAGGGCTTGCATGTGGTGGTAGGTCATCCATCGGGTGGTGACGAGCGCACGCGCTCGGTGTCGGTGCAACGCCGCTTCAACATGGCGAGCGTGGTGTGTGAGGGCCAAGTGGTGGTCGCTTACGCCAAACGCGAGCTACCCAACTACCAAGTGTTTGACGAGCGCCGCTATTTCGTAGCCGGCGACAAGCCTTGTGTGTTTGAGGTCGCTGGCATAAAAGTGGGTTTACTGATTTGTGAAGATGCTTGGTTTGATGTGCCCGCTGCAGACGCCAAAGCGGCGGGTGCTGAGCTGTTGGCTGTGATCAACGCGTCGCCATTTCATGTGGGCAAGGGGGACGAGCGCGAGCAAGCCATGAGACGCCGTGTGCAAGCCACATGCTTGCCTTTGATTTATGCGCATTTGGTGGGTGGCCAAGACGAGGTTGTGTTTGAAGGGCGTTCGTTTGCGTTCAACGCCGATGGCGCGTTGGCTGGGCGTGCGCCTAGCTTTGACGTGGCAACGTTCACGGTCGATGTGGTGCGAGGCAAATCAGGGTCGCATGGTGGTCTGCATTTGTCGGCGCCTGTAGCTGAAGACGGCTCACTCGAAGCCGACTTGTGGCATGCCTTGGTGCTGGGTGTGCGTGACTACATCGGCAAAAACGGGTTCCCTGGTGCTTTGTTGGGTCTGTCTGGCGGTATCGACTCGGCCTTGGTGTTGGCTATTGCGGTGGATGCCCTGGGCGCTGACAAAGTGCGTACCGTGATGATGCCGTCGCCGTACACCGCTGAAATTAGTTGGGTTGATGCCCGCGACATGGCCAAGCGCTTGGGTGTGCGCTATGACGAGGTGTCCATCGTGCCGGAGTTTGAGGCTTTCTTGGGTTCGCTCAAAGCCGACTTTGAAGGCACGCAGCTCGATACCACCGAAGAGAACATTCAAGCCCGCATTCGCGGCACGTTGCTGATGGCCTTGTCCAACAAGTTTGGTTCCATCGTGCTGACCACGGGCAACAAGAGCGAAATGGCCACTGGCTACTGCACGCTTTACGGAGATATGGCCGGTGGCTTTGCCGTCATCAAAGACGTGGCCAAGACCTTGGTGTTCAAGCTGGCGCGCTGGCGCAATGCCCACGACCCATACGGTACGGGTACCGAGCCCATCCCTGAGCGCATCATCACACGCCCGCCCAGTGCCGAGTTGCGTCCAGACCAAACCGACCAAGACAGCTTGCCACCGTATGAAGTGCTGGATGACATCGTGTCGCGCTTCATGGAGAACGACCAAAGCTCGGAGGACATCATCGCCGCAGGCTTTGCGCGTGTCGATGTGGAGAAGGTGACTCGACTGATCCGTATCAACGAATACAAACGCCGCCAATCGCCTGTGGGGATTCGCGTGACCCACCGCAGTTTTGGCAAGGATTGGCGTTATCCTATAACCAATAAGTTTCGCGCCTGACCATAGGCCTTTTCATTGAACCCCAAGGACTCGAACCATGAAGCAAATCACAGCCGTTATCAAACCATTCAAACTCGAAGAAGTGCGCGAAGCATTGGCCGAGTGTGGTGTGACGGGTTTGACCGTGACCGAGGTCAAGGGCTTTGGTCGTCAAAAGGGTCACACCGAGCTGTACCGTGGCGCTGAGTACGTGGTGGATTTTTTGCCCAAAGTGAAAATTGAAGTCACCGTGAAAGCTGCAGACGTGGACAACTGCGTGGACGCCATCGTGCGCGCAGCACGCACAGGCAAGATTGGTGACGGCAAAATCTTCATCACGCCTGTGGAGCGTGTGGTGCGCATTCGCACAGGTGAGTTGGACGAAACCGCTATTTGATTCCGATTCGTCGCTCGCAAATGCAAAAGCCGCAGCCTGTGAAGGTCTGCGGCTTTTTTCTTGATCGGGTTACAGGCCTGCTAGTTTAGGTTCAGGTGAAAAGCCTGCGGCTTGTACCAGCTCTTGTAGCAATGCTGTTGGCTCTGTGCCACTGCGAATCAAGTCCATTTGCCAATCGTTCAAAAAGCCTTGGGCGACGCTGTTTTGCGCAAACTGCAGCAAGCCGTCGTAATAGCCTTGGGTGTTGAGCAAGCCAATGGGCTTGTCGTGGTAGCCCAGCTGGCGCCAGGTCCACACTTCAAAAAATTCTTCAAAGGTGCCAATGCCGCCGGGCAGGGCCAAGAACACATCGGCGCGTTCGGCCATCATGTGTTTGCGCTCGTGCATGGTGTCCACCACATGCAGCTCGGTGCAGGCTGTGCGCGTGTTTTCTTTGGTTTGCAAGGCTTTGGGAATGATGCCTACCACGCGTCCGCCCGCATCGGCTGTGGCCTGGGCTACCAACCCCATCAAGCCGTTGTTGCCACCGCCGTATACCAATTGACCGTTGTGTTGGCCAATCCACGTGCCTACTTGGCGTGCCACATCGGCGTATTCGGGCTGGATGCCATTGCGTGAACCGCAGTAGACGCACACAGAAAACGCAGGCGTATTCATGGGTTCTTTCAAGCGGAAAAGTTAGCGTGGATGGCGGCCGCCCAAACAGCGATGCATAGCAACAAGCTCAATAGCACGGCTGCGCTGCCTGTGTCTTTGGCACGTTTAGCCAGTTCATGCCATTCAGGGCCAATGCGGTCAATGGCAGATTCGATGCCGGTGTTGAGTAGTTCAACCACCATGACCAGCACAACTGTGCCGGCCAGCAGTGCTGTTTCTTGCCAAGTTTTACCCACATAAAAAGATAAAGGTACCAAGACGAAGGCGCCGATGGCTTCTTGGCGAAATGCTTTTTCGTACCAAGCAGCTTTCAGGCCGCTGAGCGAGTAGCCAAAGGCATACCAAACGCGATTGAGGCCAGTTCTGTTTTTTTGTGGATTTGCACTCATGCGATGAACTCTAACGTTAGGCCTTGGGTTTGGCTGATGCAATAGGCGGTGCCGTGACCAAGCGCGTACCGGCAAAAACGTCGTGCCAAAACTGGCGCTGCGGGTGAAAGCGGCTAAGCAAGGCCCACACAGCCACCCAGCCGACAAACAACACGGTCTTCTCTGCGCCAGTCAGTGCGTAAGGGGCCAAGATGGCGAGAGGGGGGATGAACCAAATCCAACTCAAGGCGTAGCGTGCAAAGGCACGTTTTTGGGTGAGGGCTTCGCCTTGGGTGTCAACCACACGGATATGCCAAGTTTTCATGGCCAAAGTTTGGCCTTTGTGGCCAAACCAGGTGAAGTAAATGCCGACGACCAAAAATAAAAAGGCTTGCAGTCCATGGCGGTTGTCTAGCGCATGGCGTGACTGGCTGAGGGTGCTGAACAAATAGCCCGAAATGAACAGCACACCAAACAAAAGCAGCCCCTCATAGAGCCAACAAGCCATACGACGCAGCAGGCTAGGGGCTGTCAAATCCAACGTCATTGGGGTGTTGTGGTGCTTTCAGTCGTTGCGCTGGCAGGCGCTGAACTGGTGATGGGCGTGGGCAGCAGCGTAGCTGGTGCGGCTTGGTCAGTTGCGATACGTGGCAGGGCTTTGTTGGCACTTGCTGCAGGCGGTGAGGTTAACTTCGCAGGTGACATAGGTTTAACCGCAGGTGCCGCGCCCTTGACGGGTTGGGTGGGTTGCTGTGCGGCCAACTTTTGCTTAGCTTCTGGTGAGAGGGCTTGATACGCTTCCCACTTGGCTTTCTTATCGTCTTGCAGCAGCTGCTTGGCATCGGCGTAATTCAAACGTGCCGCTGTGCGTTGTTGTGGGCTAAGTGCCGCCCATTCACGCATACGGCCTTGCACGGTCGATTGTTCGTCGGTCGTGAGTTGTCCAAAGTTTTGTGAGATCGCCAGCCATTTGCGCTTGTGTGGCTCAGTCATGGTGGGCCACAGTTGAGACAAGGGAGCTAGTGCTTGTTGTTGCGACTCGGTCAAGTCCATCCACAAAGGGCGGCCAGGCAGACTGGGGGGGGGGGTGGTAGCTACGGCTGAAAATGTTTGTGCGCAGACCCGTCCGCTAACAAGCAACACAGCACCGCTCAACAAAAGTTGGACGGCGAGTGCGGCACTGAGCGAACGCTTGAATGTCATGGGTGTTTATTCTTTCGATTCGCTGGCTGTGATGGGGTTCTTCAAGAACTGAAGAAAGCCCGGATCAGCGTAGGCAGCTGGGGGGAGGTCGTCCACGAGCAAGGCCGAATCAATTTCGGCCAATTCGTTGGCACGGTCATCGTCCATGATGTTTTGGATCAGCGCCAAGCCTGCGATCAAAGCAATCAGTGGCAGCAAGGAGGCCAAACGGCTCCAAATGTTCAAGCCTTCATCGCCGCCAAAATTCAATAGAGCTGCACCATTTTGGTGAGCCACGGCCGTGCTGGTTTGCAGGCGTGTTTGGGGTTTCAGGCGTGCGGCAACGGCACGGGTGCGTGCGGCGCGCAGGCGCTCGGAGATGTCGTGCGGCAGTTCAAGGCTGGCGGAATTCAGGCGAGCAGCAATGCGCAAGCCAAATTCATCTTGGGTATTTGCGGTATGTGTCATGGTTGAATTCCTTTTTCTTTGAGCGCTTTGCTGAGTGCCAGTACAGCCCGAGAGCAATGTGTTTTGACGCTTCCTTCAGAGCAACCCATAGCAGCAGCTGTCTCTGAAACATCAAGATCCTCCCAATAACGCAGCAGGAAGGCTTCTCGTTGACGCGCTGGCAAATTTTGTATTTCTTCTTCGATCTCGTGGACGTTGGCGATGCTGGCGAAGTTGTCTTCGGCGCTTTGCGTGGTTTGGCTGTCGTTATCGACAGCCAAGGCCTCTAACAGGTCAAATTCGCCGTCATCTTTGTCAGAATCGAAGTCACTGAAATTGCTGAACAGCGCTTTGCGTGTTTTGTTACGCCTGAACCAGTCAAGCGTGGTGTTAGACAGAATGCGATGAAAAAGCATGGGTAGCTCTTCGGCAGGCTTGTCGCCATAGTGCTCGGCGAGCTTCATCATGCTGTCTTGCACGATGTCTAGGGCCGCTTCTTCATCGCGAACGTGATAGACCGAGCGCTTGAAGGCTCGCTTCTCAACGCTTTTTAGGAAGTCTGACAGTTCTTGTTCGGTGGCCACTGACGAATGGGTTCAAGTTTGAATCGGGCGCGATTATGGCACCCGCCAAGGCTTTTTGCGTGCTTAAGACTGAATCTGGCTCAGGAAGGTGCCATAATCTCGGGCTGCAATTCGACAAAAAAGGCAAACGGGTCTGGGTCCGGCGCGAACCATGCGTCTATGGCTGAAGGTCCAAAGTTTCGATGCTGCCCCACAAGGGTTCGCCAAGAAGCACCCAAGGTTTTTCGTTGACGAAATTCACTCAGGTTAAAAGGTACAAAAAATGGATAACTCAAAGTCGGAATCGCATTCCGCAGCCGCCACTGGCGGTCAAGCACAAGAATTGATGGGCGCCGAGATTCTCGTCAAGGCCCTGCAAGCTGAAAACGTCAAACACATCTGGGGCTATCCCGGCGGTTCAGTTCTCTACATCTACGACGCGCTGTACAACCAAAACACGATTCAGCACGTGTTGGTTCGTCACGAGCAAGCGGCGGTTCATGCAGCTGATGGCTATGCCCGCGCCACAGGTGATGTGGGTGTGGCCCTCGTGACTTCAGGGCCAGGTGCTACCAACGCGGTGACCGGCATTGCGACGGCCTACATGGACAGCATTCCCATGGTGATCATCACCGGTCAAGTGCCCACGCACGCGATCGGTTTGGATGCCTTCCAAGAGTGCGACACCATTGGCATCACGCGCCCCATCGTCAAACACAATTTCTTGGTCAAAGACGTTCGCGACTTGGCCTTGACGCTGAAAAAAGCGTTCCACATCGCTCGCAGCGGCCGTCCTGGTCCTGTGGTGGTGGACATTCCAAAAGACGTGTCTTTCAAGAAGACCACGTACGAAGGCTATCCAGCTGAAGTACAAATGCGCTCCTACAACCCTGTGCGCAAAGGCCACGGCGGTCAAATTCGCAAGGCGTTGCAGTTGCTGATGGCGGCTAAGCGCCCTTACATCTATACCGGTGGCGGTGTATTGCTGGGCAACGCTTCGCAAGAGTTGCGCACCTTGGTCGACATGCTGGGTTACCCCGTGACCAACACCTTGATGGGTCTCGGCGCTTACCCTGCAAGCGAGCCGAAGTTCCTGGGTATGTTGGGCATGCACGGCACGATGGAAGCCAACAACGCCATGCAAAACTGCGATGTGTTGCTGGCTGTTGGCGCTCGTTTCGATGACCGCGTGATTGGCAACCCCAAACACTTTGCGCAAAACGAACGCAAGATCATCCACATCGACATTGATCCTTCCAGCATCTCCAAGCGTGTGAAGGTCGACATCCCAATCGTTGGCGATGTGAAAGACGTGTTGGTCGAGATGATCGACATGATCAAAGAATCTGGCTTGAAGCCCGACGCGGCCGCATTGGCTGGCTGGTGGGAAACCATCGAAGCTTGGCGTAAGCGCGATTGTTTGAAATACGACCGTGAAAACACCACAGTCATCAAGCCGCAGTACGTCATTGAGACGCTGCACAACATGACCAAAGGCACAGACACTTACATCACGTCTGACGTGGGTCAGCACCAAATGTGGGCTGCCCAGTACTACGGGTTTGACGAGCCGCGCCGCTGGATCAACTCAGGCGGCTTGGGTACCATGGGCGTGGGTATTCCTTACGCCATGGGCATCAAACTGGCCAAGCCCGACAGCGAAGTGTTTTGCGTGACAGGCGAGGGCTCGGTGCAAATGTGTATCCAAGAACTCTCGACTTGCTTCCAGTACAACACGCCCATCAAGGTGTTGGCACTCAACAACCGATACCTCGGGATGGTGCGCCAGTGGCAAGAAATCGAATACGAAGGCCGCTACAGCAGCAGCTACATGGACGCGATTCCTGACTTCGTGAAATTGGCGGAAGCCTATGGTCACGTGGGCATGCTGATTGAACGTCCTGAGGACGTCGAGCCAGCTTTGCGCGAAGCTCGCCGTCTGAAAGACCGCACGGTGTTCATCGACTTCCGTACCGACCCCACCGAGAACGTGTTCCCGATGGTCAAGGCCGGTAAGGGCATCACCGAAATGCTGCTTGGCAGCGAAGACCTGTGAACGGGAAGGATGACACCATGAAACACATCATTTCCCTGATGCTTGAAAACGAACCCGGCGCTTTGTCGCGCGTGGTGGGTTTGTTTTCTGCCCGTGGCTACAACATTGAATCTCTGACCGTGGCGCCTACCGAAGACGCCAGCTTGTCACGCATGACCATTCAAACACATGGTTCGGACGAGGTGATTGAACAAATCACCAAGCACTTGAACCGTTTGATTGAAGTGGTCAAAGTGGTCGACCTAACCGAGGGCGCTTACACCGAACGCGAGCTGATGCTTGTGAAGGTGCGTGCCGTTGGCAAAGAGCGTGAAGAGATGAAACGCATGGCCGATATCTTCCGTGGCCGCATCATCGATGTGACTGAGAAGAGCTACACCATTGAGTTGACGGGCGACCTGTCTAAGAACGATGCGTTCTTGGAAGCGATTGACCGCAGCGCAATTCTCGAAACCGTTCGCACGGGCGCATGTGGCATTGGCCGCGGCGAACGTATCTTGCGCGTTTAAATTTCAACCCTTTCAAAGTATTTTTTAGGAGAACCCCGTGAAAGTTTTTTACGACAAAGATTGTGATCTGTCCCTGATCAAAGGCAAAACTGTGGCCATCATCGGCTACGGCTCACAAGGCCATGCTCATGCCCAAAACTTGAACGACAGCGGCGTCAAGGTCGTGGTTGGTCTGCGTAAGGGTGGCGCATCTTGGGACAAAGTCGGCAAAGCTGGCTTGACAGTCATGGAAGTGAACGACGCAGTGAAAGCTGCTGACGTGGTCATGATCTTGTTGCCTGACGAAATGATCGCCGAGGTGTATAACAACAATGTGGCTCCGCACATCAAGCAAGGCGCTTCGTTGGCATTTGCTCACGGTTTCAATGTGCACTACAACCAAGTCGTGCCACGCGCCGACTTGGACGTGTGGATGGTGGCGCCAAAGGCCCCAGGTCACACCGTGCGTAACACCTACACCCAAGGTGGCGGCGTGCCTCACCTCGTCGCTGTGCATCAAGACAAGAGCGGCAAAGCCCGCGACTTGGCTTTGAGCTATGCCATGGCCAATGGTGGCGGCAAGGCCGGCATCATCGAAACCAACTTCAAAGAAGAAACTGAAACCGACTTGTTCGGCGAGCAAGCCGTTCTGTGCGGTGGTGCGGTTGAGCTGATCAAGATGGGTTACGAGACTCTGGTGGAAGCCGGTTACGCCCCTGAAATGGCTTACTTTGAGTGTTTGCACGAGTTGAAGCTGATCGTTGATTTGATCTATGAAGGCGGCATCGCCAACATGAACTACTCGATTTCGAACAACGCCGAATACGGCGAGTACGTGACCGGTCCTGAAGTGATCAACGCACAAAGCCGTGAAGCCATGCGTAACGCTTTGAAGCGCATTCAAGACGGCGAATACGCCAAGATGTTCATCCAGGAAGGTCGTTTGAACTACCCAAGCATGACCGCACGTCGTCGCAACACTGCTGATCACCAGATCGAAGTGGTGGGTGGCCAATTGCGCGCCATGATGCCTTGGATTGCGAAGAACAAGCTGGTTGACCAAACCCGCAATTAAGCTTTTGTGGATTGCATCGACAAAGGCCACTTCGGTGGCCTTTGTCATTTTTGTGCCTGATTGACGCTACGCTTACACTCTAGGTCTAATTTTCGGAGCTAAACGAATGACAGAACAACCAGATCAAATAGAAGAGTTTGTGCCACGCAAGCCTAGCAAGGGCGTTTATGTTTTGCCCAATCTGTTTACCTTGGCCGCATTGTTTGGCGGTTTTTACGCCATCGTGATGGCGATGAATGGCAACTACGAGTTGGCAGCGATTGGCGTGTTTTGCGCCCTGGTGCTCGACAGTCTAGATGGGCGTGTGGCGCGTATGACCAACACGCAAAGTGCGTTTGGCGAGCAAATGGATTCTTTGGCCGATATGGTGTCGTTTGGTGCTGCGCCTGCCTTGATCTCGTATGAATGGGCACTCAAAGGTTTGGGCCGTTGGGGCTGGGTGGCTGCATTCGTCTACATCTCTTGTGCTGCACTGCGCTTGGCGCGTTTCAATGTGAATACGGCGGTGGTGGATAAACGCTTCTTTCAAGGCTTGCCTTCGCCTGCCGCTGCGGCATTGGTGATGGGTTTTATGTGGCTGATGACCGAGATGGGTGTTTCTGGTCCTGAGGTGGCTTGGCCCATGTTTGCATGGTGTTTGTATTCCGGTTTGACGATGGTCACCAACGTGCCGTTTTACAGCTTCAAAGATGTGCAGATGAAGCAAAGCGTTCCGTTTGTCGTGATTGTGTTGTTGGCCTTGACCATCGCTGTCATCACCATTCATCCACCGATTGTGTTGTTTGCTTTGTTCATGTTCTACGGTTTGAGCGGTTATGCCTTGTACGCATGGCGCCGTGCCAAAGGCATGCAAACCAGCCTCATCAGCACCTCCACCGATGAGCCCGATGAAGCCGGCTTGCACAAATGAGACACCCTGCGCCGCAAAGGGTTTGGCTTTGTGCTAAATTCTGTGCATGAAAAATTTTTTGCTGGTTCTACTGCTTCCATCCCCAAACGGGCGGAGTTGGTAGCGCACGCGCAAACCCCACAAGGCCCGTATGCACTCGCAGCGGGCCTTTTGCTTTGGGGCTAAACCAAACGTTGCAAGTTTTTTAGGAATCCAGGAGTCCTGACCATGACCGATAAGCTCATCATTTTTGACACCACTTTGCGTGACGGCGAACAGTCGCCCGGCGCCTCAATGACGCGCGATGAGAAACTGCGCATTGCCCGTCAGCTCGAGCGATTGAAGGTCGACGTGATTGAGGCTGGTTTTGCTGCCAGCTCGAACGGTGACTTCGAGGCAGTGCAAGGCATTGCCAACGCCATCAAAGACTCCACCATTTGTTCGTTGTCTCGTGCGAATGATCGCGATATCAGCCGTGCGGCTGAGGCGCTCAAAGGCGCAAACAGTGCGCGCATCCACACCTTCATCGCAACGTCACCGCTGCACATGGAGAAGAAGTTGCGCATGTCGCCTGAGCAAGTGCTCGAGCAAGCTAAGCAGTCGGTGCGCTTTGCCCGTAACTTGGTGGGTGACATTGAGTTCAGCGCGGAAGACGGCTATCGCAGCGAAATGGATTTCTTGTGCCGTGTCGTTGAGGCCGTGATTGCTGAAGGTGCCACTACCATCAACATTCCAGACACCGTGGGTTACGCCATTCCAGAACTCTACGGCAACTTCATCAAAACTTTGCGCGAGCGTGTGCCTAACTCTGACAAAGCCATTTGGTCCGTGCACTGCCACAACGACTTGGGCATGGCGGTGGCCAACTCCTTGGCGGGCGTGAAGATTGGCGGCGCACGTCAGGTCGAGTGCACGATCAACGGTTTGGGCGAACGTGCCGGTAACTGCTCGTTGGAAGAGGTGGTCATGGCTATCAAGACCCGTCGCGATTACTTTGACCTCGCCATGAATATCGATGCCAAACAAATCTTGGCAGCAAGTCGAATGGTCAGCCAGACCACTGGTTTTGTGGTTCAGCCAAACAAGGCGGTAGTGGGGGCGAATGCCTTTGCTCATGCGTCTGGCATTCACCAAGATGGCGTGCTCAAAGCTCGTGACACCTACGAGATCATGCGTGCAGAAGATGTGGGCTGGAGCGCCAACAAGATCGTCTTGGGCAAGCTCAGTGGCCGCAACGCTTTCAAGCAGCGCTTGGAAGACTTGGGTGTGCAGATGGAAAGCGAGGCTGACATCAATACAGCCTTTGCCAAGTTCAAAGAGTTGGCAGATCGCAAGAGCGAAATCTTTGATGAAGACATCTTGGCTTTGGTGAGCGAAGAGTCGGTGACCAGTGCCAGCGAGCAGTTTGCCTTTGTTTCTTTGTCGCAACACAGCGAAACCGGCGAGCGTCCACATGCGAGCGTGGTGTTCACTGTGGCAGGCAAAGAAGTGAAGGGCGATTCAGACGGCAACGGCCCGGTGGACGCTTCACTCAAAGCGATTGAGTCACATGTGAAGAGTGGCGCTGAAATGGTGCTGTATTCGGTCAATGCCATCAGCGGCTCGACAGAGAGCCAAGGCGAAGTGACGGTGCGTTTGCAAAACAGCGGTCGCGTCGTCAATGGCGTGGGCTCTGATCCTGACATCGTGGTGGCTTCAGCGAAAGCTTATTTGAGCGCCTTGAACAAGCTGCAAAGCAAATCAGACCGAGTGGCTGCACAAGGTTAAATTACAAAAAACGATATACCGTATCAATTTTGTCAAATAAGTCACGCAAGTCCTTGATCTTGCGTGACTTTTCTTGTTAGACTCGAGGCAATTGTGTTTTTCAAGCTTAAGGAACGCCACTTGAAACGACTGCTGATTGTTACCTCGCTTGGTTTGCTGACTTCTTTGTGCACCATGCACGCCCAAGCCGCGACAAACCAGAAAAAGCCAACTGTCCAAAAAACAAAGCCATCCGTGGTGAAAACGCATGTGCGTCACGCCAAAGCGTTTAAGGCAGCACCCGCAGTTCCATCATTTGGTCAAAAAGCAGGCTTGCATGCCACCAGCGATATGTTGGATTTGAAGTCCAGCGTAGCTTATGTGATTGATCAAGATACACACGAAGTACTGCTCAGCAAAAACGACCAAGCCGTTTTGCCAATTGCCTCAATCACCAAGTTGATGACAGGGTTGATCATCAGCGAAGCCAAATTACCAATGGACGAATCCATCACCATCACGCAAGATGATGTGGATACCGAAAAGGGCAGCAGCTCACGTTTGCGCGTGGGGGCAACCTTGACCCGTGGTGAGTTGCTCCACTTGGCTTTGATGGCCAGTGAGAATCGTGCAGCCCATGCCTTGGGCCGTACCTATCCAGGCGGCATGCCCACATTTGTTGGTTTGATGAACGCCAAAGCTGCTCAATTGGGGATGCGTGACACTCGTTATGTGGAGCCGACAGGGCTTTCAAGTCAAAACCAATCCAGCGCTAAAGACCTGGCCACTTTGGTCGGCAATGCTTACCACGACATCACTGTTCGTGAGCTGTCGACCTCACCAAGTCACAAGGTGGAAGTTGGGAACCGCACGTTGCAGTACAACACCACCAACCGGTTAGTCAAAAACCCAAACTGGGACATTGGCCTGCAAAAAACAGGTTATATCTCTGAAGCAGGTCAATGCTTGGTGATGCAAGCCAAGGTTTCTGGCCGTAAGCTGATCATGGTGTTCTTGGACTCTGCAGGTAAATTAAGCCGTATTGCAGATGCTGAGCGTGTGCGCAAGTGGGTTGAAACGAACCATAGCGCTACTGGTCGCCCGCAAACTTAAAGAGTTTTAGCTTGTTCAAAAGCCAGCATCTATGCTGGCTTTTTTGTTTACGCTTGGTTTTCTTTGTAGCCTAGTGCGTGTGAGATGGCTTGCGTAGTCGCTTGAAGCTTAGGAAGCCATTCCTCATCAAGTCGATCTGCTGGTGCAGAAATGGATAAACCTGCAACAAGCTTGCCTTGGTCGTCATAGATGCCAGACGCCATGCATCGCACCCCTAGCTCTAGCTCTTCGTTGTCTCGCGCGACACCATATTGACGCGCTTTGGATAGTTCACGTTCCAAGGCTGGCAATTGGGTCAAGCTATTGCGCGTTTGGCCACTCAGGCCTGTGCGTGTGGCGTAGGCGCGAACGCGCTGAGGGTCGTCCATGGCCAAAAACAGCTTGCCGACTGAGGTGAGATGCAGAGGTGCTCGTCCGCCGATCGCTCGCACCACTTGCATGCCCGATCGTTCACTGAAAGCTCGCTCAACGTACACGATTTCGTCGCCTTGGCGAACACTGAGGTTGACGGGCTGCTGGATGAGCTTGTGGAGTTCACGCATGGGCTGGAAAGCCACATCGCGCACGTTTAAGCGACCTTTCACAAGATTGCCCAGCTCAAGCAGACGCATGCCGAGGCGATAGCTGCCCGCTTCGGGGCGATCAACAAATCGGCCCACTGCCAAGTCGTTCAAGATGCGATGGGTGGTGGAGGGGTGAAGACCTGTTCGTTCGCTGATTTCTTTCAGTGAAATGGCTTCTTCGCGCGAGGCGAGTACGTCAATGAGCGTGAACATGCGCTCAATGACTTGAATGTTGGGCGTGGTGGGCACAGTGGTTTTACGCATGATCCAATTTTATCATGTGAAATTAAAGTTCAACCATTCATCATTTACTAAGCGCTGGTGGGGTTTGAAGTCGGCTTTGTATTTCATTTTGGGACTGTCTTGAATCCAGTAACCCAAATAGGCATAAGGCATATTCAGGTGCTTGGCTTGTTCAATTTGCCACATCACGTTGTAAGTGCCGTAACTGGTGTTGGGCTCGGGTTCATAGAAGGTGTAAACAGCAGATAAGCCATCACTGAGAACATCCACAATCGAGACCATTTTTAAAACACCTCTTTCTCCGTTGGGGAGGGGTTCTCGAAACTCGATGAGCCTTGTATTGACGCGACTTTGCAGCAAAAACTGTGTGTATTGTTCGGTGCTGTCCTCATCCATGCCTCCACCGGTATGGCGCAAGGTTTGGTAGCGCAAATACATGGCGTAATGTTCTGGATCAAAACCCAGTTTCAGAATGCGAACTTGCAGTTGTTTGTGTTTTGTCCAAGCGCGGCGCTGGCTGCGTGTGGGTGTGTAGGCTTGTGTGTCAACCCGCAAAGGCATACAAGCTTGGCAGTTGTCGCAGTAAGGCCGATAGGTAAATGAACCACTTCGGCGAAATCCCTCTTTGACTAAGTCTGCGTAAACGTCATCGTTGATCAAGTGACTGGGTGTTGCGACTTGTGAGCGCGCTGTTTTTCCCGACAAGTAGCTGCAAGGGTAGGGCGCCGTGGCATAAAACTGCACGGTTTGAAAAGGTAACTCGTTCTGGTTTGTCAAAGCGAGGCTTTCTGCGTTAGCAAGAGCGTCCAGTGTGCGGCCTCAAACGTCCATGCCCTGTTTACTTGTTTGGGCGCTTCTCGCACGAGACCTAAAAAATCTGATCGTGGCATTTCTTTCGCGCCCAA
The DNA here is from genome assembly GCF_002943475.1 of Limnohabitans sp. TS-CS-82. Lineage (NCBI taxonomy): Bacteria > Pseudomonadati > Pseudomonadota > Betaproteobacteria > Burkholderiales > Comamonadaceae > Limnohabitans > Limnohabitans sp. TS-CS-82. The sequence continues at coordinate 211,104 of NZ_PTQX01000002.1, forward strand.
AGACGCTAAATGCTTGGTATTTTGTTGGCAGTCTATCCAAGTTAAACCTTGAGCGCGAGCAAAAGCTACCAGTGCCGCCAAGGCTATTTTCGAGGCATCCGTTTGGTGCGCAAACATAGATTCGCCAAATAGTGTGTTTCCAATCGATACGCAATACAAGCCGCCCACAAGCTCGCCATTGATCCAAGTTTCTATGCTGTGTGCAAATCCGGCTTGGTGCAAAGCGATGTAGGCGTCAATCATTTCTTCAACAATCCAAGTGCCTGGTTGCCCCTGGCGCGGTGTCTGTGCGCAATGGCGAATTACATCCGCGAATGCGGTGTCAATGCGGATTTGGCACACGGGATTGGCGATGAAGCTGCGTAAGGTTTTGCGTAGTGAGCGGTGAAGCTTGAATTCTTCGGTCTGCAGCACCATTCGTGGGTCTGGTGACCACCACAAAACGGGTTGTCCTTCGCTGAACCAAGGAAACATCCCTTGCTGATAAGCCTCGCACAAACGCGTGACGGATAGGCCGCCAGCTGCTGCGACCAATCCAGCCAATGAGCTGCCTTTTTTTTGTGCAGTTTCTGGCGGTGGCAATGGCGCGTTGACTTCTAGCCAAGGGATATTCATTGCTGAAATTTTAATCAGTTTTGATTTTTAAAAAATACGTTTAAAGAGATGGAGTAGCGCAATGGAATTAACTTTTTCTCAGGAGGAGTTCTTTGTCATTGCTGGTATTTGCTCCTAAAAAATTAAGTGACTTTTGAAGAGAGAACTACCTACAATTCTTGTTTGACTGGCGAGGGTATTCGCATAAGTCTCGATAAGTTTTCCGGAGCCATCTATGCAACTAATGTGGGTATCAGGACCCACCGCCTCAGTGCGGACCATTTCCATTACAGCCAAAAAGGTGCTGATGGCTGTGTGCGTCTCTGCGTTTGTGTTGGTGGCTTTTGGCGTGTTGTTGCACTTCATTGGTTTTCGAATTGCGATTGAGATGAGCCCTAGCTTGGCACGAAGCATGGGTGGCGTTACCACTGAGGCCGAGCAGCAGAAGGTGGAGGCGGTTTACCGTGAGCGTTTGGACAATTTGCGCCAAACCATGAGCTCAACAGTCCAAGAAATTCGTCAGTTGGAAAGCCTGAAGAATAAATTCATGGAAGTGGCTACCCCCATCAACTTGCGCGACAAATACAGCAAAAAAGAAGAAGCACGTGGCGGTCCTTGGATTGCGCCACGCTTTCAAGCATCTCCTTCGCGTGACTTGAATCAAGATTTCGTTTCCGCCATTGATGAGTTCGGCCAAACACAAGCCGCAGTCAAGAATTTGACCCAGAACTGGTCAGCGCAACTGAGCTGGTTGCACGCTTTGCCCACAGGTATCCCCATGGGTAAAGACTTTCGCGTGACCAGTGGCTTTGGCATCCGTAACGACCCCTTCACAGGGCAGTTGGCCATGCATGAAGGTCTGGACTTCGTCGCAGATATTGGCTCTCCTATTGTGGCGACGGCTGCAGGAACCGTGATCCGTTCGGGCTGGGATGCTTCTTATGGCAATGTGGTTGAAGTGAGTCATATCGAAGGATTTACAACCCGCTATGCCCACTTGAGCAAGCGCATGGTTGAGGTCGGCCAAAAGGTGCAACGAGGTGAGACCATTGCCCAGTTGGGCAGCACAGGCCGCTCTACGGGGCCACATCTGCATTATGAAGTGATGCGCAATGATCGCGTCTTGAACCCCACGCAGATGTTGACGCAAACCACAGCCAGTGCCCAATGAGCGAACTAATTATCTAAAAGGCCTGACATGTTTGAAAAATTAAAAGATAAGTCGTTGTCGCCATCGCAAGAACGTTTTGACACCATCATTGGTCGCACGACCCAGATTTACGGTCGTTTGGTTTTGCTAGACAGTGTCCGCATCGATGGCAAGGTGGTGGGCAATATTGAGACCACCAAAGATAACAAGGTCACTGTTGCCATTGGCAAAACAGGCGAAGTCTCGGGTGATATCACCGCCCATCGCGTCATGGTTGCAGGCAAGGTTGAAGGCAATATTTATGCGGCCGAACGTGTGGAGTTCCACAAAGACTCCATCGTGCAGGGCGATATCTCGTATGGTTCGATTGCGGTTGAACATGGCGCGCGCTTGTTGGGCTTGGTCATTCAAAACCCTATCAGTTCGGCTGCCGCAAACAGCAATGCAGATGCGAAGAGCGTGATTAAGAAGGCGCAAGAAAGCAGTAGCTAAGTCGCATCTGGCCATGCTTTAAAGAAAAAGCCCCTGCTGATAAAACAGCAGGGGCTTTTGTTTTGGCGGAGCAAGAGGGATTCGAACCCTCGGTGGGCTATTAACCCACACACGCTTTCCAGGCGTGCGACTTAAACCACTCATCCATCGCTCCTAAGCCTTACATTGTAGCAGCGGGCGAGTACACTTCGGCGCTATTGTTTTGTTCAAGCTTCAAACGCTCGGAGTCCCGCATGAAATTTCGCTTCCCCATCGTCATCATTGACGAGGATTTTCGTTCTGAAAATACGTCAGGCTTGGGCATCCGTGCGCTGGCCGAAGCGATTGAAGGCGAGGGCTATGAGGTCATGGGCGCCACCAGCTATGGCGACCTGAGCCAGTTTGCGCAACAGCAGTCGCGTGCTAGTGCGTTCATCTTATCGATTGACGATGAAGAGTTCACACCTGGCCCTGACCTTGATCCTGCCGTGTTGAACCTGCGTAACTTTATCGAAGAAGTGCGCCGTAAAAACGCCGATGTGCCAATTTATGTTTACGGCGAAACTAAAACATCGCGTCACTTGCCTAACGACATCTTGCGCGAGTTGCATGGCTTTATTCACATGTTTGAAGACACGCCAGAGTTTGTCGCGCGTCACATCATCCGTGAAGCTAAAAGCTATTTGGAGAGTGTGCAGCCGCCATTTTTCAAAGCCTTGCTGGATTACGCCGAAGACGGTTCGTATTCATGGCATTGCCCTGGTCACTCAGGTGGCGTGGCGTTCTTGAAGAGCCCTGTGGGCCAGATGTATCACCAGTTTTATGGCGAAAACATGTTGCGTGCCGACGTGTGTAACGCGGTAGAAGAACTCGGTCAGCTGCTGGACCACAACGGTGCGATTGGTGAGAGTGAGCGCAATGCTGCCCGCATCTTCAACGCGGACCATTGCTTCTTCGTGACCAACGGCACGAGCACCTCGAACAAAATCGTGTGGCACCACACCGTGGCGCCTGACGATGTGGTGGTGGTAGACCGCAACTGTCACAAGTCGGTGTTGCACGCCATCATCATGACCGGTGCTGTGCCTGTGTTTTTGAAGCCCACGCGCAACCACTACGGCATCATTGGCCCGATTCCACAAAGCGAGTTTGAGCCCGCCGCGATTCAAGCCAAGATCAAGGCCAACCCTTTGCTTAAAGGTGTGGATGCCAAGAAGGTCAAGCCGCGCGTGTTGACCCTCACGCAGTCTACTTACGACGGCGTGTTGTACAACACCGAAACCATCAAGAACATGCTCGATGGCTACGTGGCTAACTTGCACTTTGACGAGGCTTGGTTGCCCCATGCGGCGTTCAATCCGTTTTATGGCACCTACCACGCCATGGGTAAGAAGCGCGAGCGCCCCATGCACTCGGTGGTGTACGCCACGCAATCAATTCACAAGCTGTTGGCTGGTATCAGTCAAGCCAGCCATGTGTTGGTGCAAGATTCGCAAAAAACCAAGTTGGACCGTCACCTGTTCAACGAAGCGTATTTGATGCACACCAGCACCAGCCCACAGTACAGCATCATTGCCAGCTGTGACGTGGCCGCCGCGATGATGGAGCCCCCCGGTGGCACAGCCTTGGTCGAGGAAAGCATTGCTGAAGCGTTGGATTTCCGCCGCGCCATGCGCAAGGTGGACGACGAATACGGCAAGGACTGGTGGTTCAAAGTCTGGGGCCCCGATGAGCTGGTCGACGACGGCATTGGCCGCGCTGACAGCTGGATCATCAAAGGCAAGGGCAAGTCGTCTAAGTGGCATGGTTTTGGCAACTTGGCCGATGGCTTCAACATGTTGGACCCCATCAAGGCCACCATCGTCACGCCAGGTTTGGACCTCAACGGCAAGTTCGATAAAACAGGTATTCCTGCCAGTATCGTCACCAAGTTCTTGGCCGAGCATGGCGTGATTGTGGAGAAGACGGGCCTGTACAGCTTCTTCATCATGTTCACCATTGGCATCACCAAGGGCCGCTGGAACTCGTTGCTCACCGCGTTGCAGCAGTTCAAAGACGACTACGACCGCAACCAACCCATGTGGCGTGTCCTGCCCGAGTTCTGCCAAAAGCACCGCGCTTATGAGCGCATGGGCCTGCGCGACTTGTGCCAGCACGTGCACACGCTCTACGCCAAGTACGACATCGCACGTTTGACCACCGAGATGTACCTGAGCGACTTGACGCCTGCCATGAAGCCCAGCGACGCCTATGCACAAATCGCCCACCGCAACACCGAGCGCGTGCCTGTGGACGATTTGTTGGGGCGTATCACCACCAGTTTGGTCACGCCATACCCACCGGGTATTCCGTTGCTCATTCCGGGCGAAGTGTTCAATAAGAAGATCGTGGACTACCTCAAGTTCGCCCGCGAATTCAACTTGCAATGCCCTGGCTTCGAGACCGATATCCACGGCTTGGTTGAGGTGGTCGGAGACGATGGCGTGAAGCGCTACTACGCCGATTGCGTCAAAGCCTAACGCTCGCTGCAGGCCTTAGCGTTCCACCGCAGGTCTGATGCGCACAAAACTGGCAAAGCGCGGGACGCCTTGGTCAGTCAAACCGCGATAGCGATAAGTCACCCACTGGCCCACGTCCGGTGGGTTTTCTCTTTGGGCGTCTGTGTACCCTGTGCCAAGCTTGAACCGCAGCCCTTGCGGTGTTTCTACCCACAAAGCGCCTAGACGTTGGGCGTGCTTGCCTTGACCCGCTTCATGGCTGACCACCTTGGCTTCCGCATCCGCGTGCAGTTTGACTTTCAGCACATCGGAATTTCTGCCGCTTTGGTACAGACTGCTGCCAAGGTGCAGCACCAAGCCTTCGCCGCCAGCTTGCACGGTTTTGCTCAACATGGCCTTCAATGCTGCATGCGACGGCACCTGGCTTTGCGTCACGGCTTGAACCCAAGGTTTGCCAATCTGCTTGACGATGTTTTGATAGCGCACGATGCGCTCTGCGAACGCTTGGGTCGGTGTATGGGCATCAAATATCATGAATCGCATGGCGCGCCATGCGCTGTCGGATGCCTGTTTTTGTTGAATCACAGAAGCCGCTTGCTCAAACTGCCCCAGCCCTGCCCAAAGCTCTCCCTCGAACGGCTGCGTAGGCCAAGTTTGTACAAACCAGTTGGGTGGGTTGAGTGCTTTGCCGCTTCGACTCAAGAGTTGGCGGCCATCCCAGTAGCCTCGTATGCCGTCGTATTTTTCGCTCACCCAATAGTCGGTGAGCTTTTCATTGCCCTGATACAGGTTAGCCAGCCACATCGCGGGCGGCTGTGTGGCCAGTGCAGGTAAGGAGGCGAGGCTGCCGAGGCAACCCAAGGAGAAGTGAGAAAGCAAATTGCGGCGTTGCATGGTCGTCTCCTTGGGGCCTACAGCCCGCATATGTGGCCACCCGCGTGGCCAGGAGCGCCAGCTTACTCGGCTACAGGCTCGGCAATGCCACCTACAACTTGGCTAAATCCGCCGTCCACATAGGTAATTTCGGCAGTTACGCCTGCAGCCAAGTTGGACATCAAGAACGCAGCGACGTTGCCCACGTCTTCGATGGTCACGTTGCGACGGATAGGGGAGGCTTCTGCCACCACGCTCAAAATCTTGCCAAAGCCTTTGATGCCGCTGGCAGCCAGGGTTTTGATCGGGCCGGCGCTGATGCCATTGGCCCGCAGGTTGCGGCCTTTGGCGCCCAAAGATTCGGCCAAGTAACGCACAGACGCTTCAAGCGAGGCTTTGGCCAAGCCCATGGTGTTGTAGTTGGGTACGGTGCGGATGGCGCCCAAGTACGACAGGGTCAGCACGGCTGAGTTGTCGTTGAGGTAGGGCAGAGCGGCTTTGGCCATCGCGGGGAAGCTGTAAGCGCTGATGTCGTGTGCAATGGCAAAGCCTTCGCGAGACAAACCATCGAGGAAGTCGCCCGCAATAGCTTCGCGTGGGGCGTAGCCAATGGAGTGCACAAAACCGTCAAACGTGGGCCAATGGGTCGACAGATCTTTGAACATTTGGTTGATTTGGTCATCGCTGCCCACATCACAATCAAAAATCAGTTTGGAGTCGAAGTCTGCGGCAAACTCTGTGATACGGTCCTTGAAGCGCTCGCCCACGTAGCTAAACGCCAACTCGGCACCTTGGTCGTGGCAAGCTTTGGCAATGCCATAAGCGATGGAGCGGTTGGACAACACGCCCGTGATGAGAAGCTTTTTGCCAGATAGGAAACCAGTTTTTGTACTCATGAAATCTCTCCAAAAAAATCTTGCAGAATTGTCGCATGCGTAGCTTTCTCATTTTGTTGGCATTTTGGTGCTCTGCCCCCTCGTGGGCGGGGCACGCTTACGCGCAATTTGGGGACATCAAATACCCCGCCAACTTCAAAAACTTCGACTACGCCAATCCGCTAGCCCCCAAAGGGGGCGAGTTGATTTTGGTGCCACCCTCACGGTTGTCGAGCTTTGACAAATACAACCCCTTCACCCTCAAAGGCAATGCTGCCCCAGGTTTGAGCGGCTTGGTGTTTGAATCGCTCTTGACGGGCACCATGGATGAGCCCACCACGGCCTACGGTTTGTTGGCTGAAGATGTCAGCATCGCATCTGACCGCCACTCGGTGACGTTTAAATTGCGCAGCCAAGCGCGTTTTCACACAGGCGAAGCTGTGATGGCCGACGATGTGAAATATTCATTTGAGCAACTCATCAGCAAGCAAGCAGCACCACAGTTTCGAACGCTATACGCCGAGGTGGTAGGCGTGACGGTGGTGGACTCTCGCACCGTGCGCTTTGATTTCAAGCGCGCCAACCCAGAGCTGCCCTTGATCGTAGGCGGCATGCCTGTGTTCAGCCGCCAATGGGGCATGGAGAACGGTGCTCCCAAACCTTTCGACAAAATCGTCACAGATACGCCGATCGGAAGCGGGCCCTACAAAATTGGCCGTGTCGTGTTTGGTCGTGATGTGACTTACGAGCGCGACAACAACTACTGGGCGCGCGAACTCAATGTGCGCAAAGGTTTGTTCAACTTTGACCGCATCACCTATCGCTTGTACAAAGACAACACCGCACAGCTCGAAGGATTCAAGGCGGGCGAATTTGATTTGGTGCAGTCCTTCATTGCGCGCGAGTGGGCGAGGGGCTACACAGGTAAGCAGTTTGTCAACCGCGCCCTGATGAAAAGCGAGTTCAAGCACGGCAACGCAGGTGACTTTCAGGGCTTCATGTTCAATACCCGCTTGCCCAAATTCAAAGATGCCCGCGTGCGCGAAGCCATTGCCTTGGCGATGGACTTTGAGTGGATGAATCGTCAATTGTTTTATGGCGCTTACCAGCGCGTGCGTGGCTACTTTGTGGCCAGTGATTTTGAAGCCACTGGCATGCCTGATGCTGCTGAGTTGGCCTTGCTCACGCCTTTGCGTGACAAACTTTCGCCGAATGTGTTCAAAGATGCCGTGCCGCAACCATCGCGCACCTCGCTCGACCCCAAGTCGGGTGAAACCTTGCGTGACCATTTGCGCCGTGCCAAGGCCTTGTTGGCAGAGGCGGGTTGGACCTACCGCGATGGCGCACTGCGCAACGCCAAGGGCGAGGCATTCACCGTTGAGTTTTTGGATAACTCGGGCGCCATGGGCCGTGTGATCACGCCGTACGCCAAGAACTTAGAAAAGCTCGGCTTTCAGGTGAACTACAAAGTCATTGACTTTGCGATTTTGCAAAAGCGTCTTGATGTGTTTGATTTTGAAATCATCAGCAACCGCATTGTGGGCAGCGAGTCACCGGGCACTGAGCTGATGGAGCGTTTTGGATCCAAGGCTGCCACTACCGAAGGCTCGGGTAACTTCATTGGCATTCAAGACCCTGCGGTGGATGCTTTGCTAGAAAACGTGACATCTGCCAAAACCCGTCCTCAGCTCATCACGGCGGTGCGTGCGTTAGACCGCGTGCTGCGCCACGGCCACTACAGCGTGCCGCATTGGTATGGCGGTGTCCATCGAGTCGCATGGCGCAACGGCCGCTTTGAGTTGCCTGCCGTTATGCCGCGCTACTACCAACCCGAAACATGGGCCTCTTCCACTTGGTGGGCCACCATTGACAACCGTGCCACCTTGGCGGCCATCAAAAGAGCGGAGCGTGCGCCATGAGTTCGTACATCCTCAGACGTTTGTTGTTGATGATTCCCACCTTGTTCGGCGTGCTGCTCATGACCTTTGTGGTCATTCAGTTTGTGCCGGGGGGTCCTGTTGAGCAAATGGTGTCGCAGCTGCAAGGCCGCGACAGTGGCGGCGAGGGCGCTGCCGTGGCAGGCGCTGGCTACCGTGGCCGCCAAGGCGTGGACGCTGCGCGCATTGAAGAAATTCGCCAGCAATACGGCTTTGACAAACCGCCAACCGAGCGCTTTTGGCAAATGCTCAAACAGTTCGCCGTGTTCGATTTGGGCAAAAGCTTTTTCTATCCCAAAACCGTGTGGGAGTTGGTGAAGGAGAAAATGCCAGTCTCCATCAGCTTGGGGCTGTGGACCTTCCTCTTGAGCTACCTCATCTCGGTGCCCTTGGGTGTGGCTAAGGCCGTGCGTGCGGGCTCGTCGTTTGATTTGGTGACGAGTCTTTTGGTGTTGGTGGGTTTTGCCATTCCCGGATTTGTGTTGGGCGTGGCTTTGTTGGTGGTGTTTGGCGGCCAGTTGCAGTGGTTCCCACTGCGTGGTTTGACCTCGGCCAATTGGGAGCAACTCACGTGGGGGGCTCGCATCACCGACTACTTGTGGCACATCGTGTTGCCCGTCACCTCCAGCGTGTTGGGTGCTTTTGCGGTGACCACGCTGCTGACTAAAAACGCCATGCTCGAAGAGATTCGCAAGCAATATGTGCTCACCGCCCGTGCCAAAGGTTTGTCGGAGCGCCGCGTGATTTGGAACCATGTGTTTCGCAATGCACTCATACCCTTGGTCACAGGTTTTCCGGCGGCTTTCATTGGCGCGTTTTTTACAGGCTCGCTGTTGATTGAAACACTGTTCTCACTCGATGGTTTGGGGCTGTTGAGTTACGAGAGCGTGATGCGCCGAGACTATCCCGTGGTGTTGGGCACTTTGTATTTGTTCACGTTGATTGGCTTGGTCACCAAGCTCATCAGCGACCTTTGTTATGTTTGGGTGGACCCGCGTGTCAAATTCGACTGAAGCCTCTTTGTCGCCCACCCAGCGTGCTTGGCTGAGGTTCAGGCATAACCGCCTTGGCTTTTACAGCTTGGTGTTGTTTGTGTTTTTCTTCGGTCTCAGCTTGTTGGCCGAAGTGCTTTGCAACGACAAACCCCTGCTGGCTCGCTACAACGGCAGCTTCTACATGCCCATCGTGCACAACCAGCCTGAGACGACCTTTGGCGGCGACTTCGACACGCCCACCGACTACCTCGATCCCTTCATCCAAGCCCAGTTTGACAAACCCGGCAACTGGGCTATGTATCCAATCATTCCGTACCACCACACCACATTGAACTACTTCGCCAAGATGCCCAATCCAGCCCCGCCTTCGGCAGATAACTGGTTTGGTACAGACGACCGCGGTCGCGATGTGCTGGCACGCTTGCTCTACGGTTTTCGCATCTCGGTGTTGTTTGCTTTGGCGCTGACTTTGTTTGGTACGGTCATCGGCATCTTGACGGGAGCCTTGCAAGGCTTTTTTGGCGGCAAGACCGACTTGGCCATGCAGCGCTTCATCGAGGTGTGGAGCGCTATGCCTGAGCTTTACTTGCTCATCATCTTCTCGGCGGTGTTTGATCCGAGCATCACCTTGCTGCTGATTTTGTTGGGGCTGTTTGGTTGGATGGGTTTGTCCGACTATGTGCGGGCTGAGTTCTTACGCAACCGCCAGCTTGACTATGTGCGCGCCGCACGTGCATTGGGCTTATCCAATGTACAAATCATGTGGCGACATGTGCTGCCCAACAGCTTGACGCCGGTGGTGACATTCCTGCCGTTTCGCATGAGCGCGGCCATTTTGTCGCTCACCTCCTTGGACTTTTTAGGTTTGGGCGTGCCGCCCGGTACGCCGAGCTTGGGCGAGTTGTTGGCGCAAGGCAAAAATAACATCGATGCATGGTGGATTTCTTTGTCCACCTTTGCCGTGTTGGTCATCACCTTGATGCTGCTGACCTTCATGGGTGACGCGCTGCGCGACGCACTAGACCCCAGAAAGGCGCGCGCATGAGACTGCCTTTGCTGCAAGTGCGCGATTTGCGCATTGGCTTTCAAGCCGAAGATGTCGTCAAAGGCATCAGCTTCAACTTAGACTTGGGTGAAAAGCTAGCCTTGGTGGGGGAGTCTGGCTCTGGCAAAAGCGTGACCGCGCTGAGCTTTGTCAAACTGCTTGAAGGCGCCCGCGTCTCGGGCCGCGTGCTGTGGACCGCCCAAGACGCTGACACGCTTGCGCCTGAAGCCACTGACGCACCTCACACGCACGACTTGGTCAAACTCAGTGAGCGTGAGCTGATCAACATCCGCGGTCAAGACATCGCCTTTGTGTTCCAAGAGCCCATGACGGCTTTGAACCCTTTGATGATGGTGGGCGACCAAATTGCTGAGGTGTTGGAACTCAAACGTGGCATGACACGCGAGGAGGCTTGGCATGAGGCGGTGGAGTTGCTCAGCCTTACGGGTATCCCTGAGCCAGTGCGCCGTGCCAGCGCTTACCCGCATCAGCTGTCGGGTGGCCAGCGCCAACGTGTGATGATTGCCATGGCTTTGGCCTGTCGCCCGCGCTTGTTGGTGGCCGACGAGCCGACCACAGCGTTGGATGTCTCGCTGCGTGCGCAAATTTTGGATTTGCTCAACGACCTGCAAAAACGCTTTGGCATGGCCGTGCTGCTGATTACGCACGACCTCAACACAGTGCGCCGCTTTGCTGACCAAGTACTGGTTATGGAAAAGGGCGTGATCGTTGAGTCTGGCAAAGTGGATGTGGTGTTGACTTATCCCACCCATCCCTACACGCAAAAGCTGATTGACAGCCAACCGCCGCGCAATGTGGTGGAAGCGAAAAACAATGCCCCAGCCGTGATGCAAGCCAGAGCCTTGCGCGTGAGCTACCCCATGCGTCGCGCAGGTTGGCGTGGTTGGTTCAAGGGCGACCAATTCGTGGCCGTGCAGGGCGCGAGCTTTGATTTGCGCGCGGGTCAAACTTTGGGCGTAATTGGCGAATCGGGCTCTGGTAAAACTACTTTGGCTTTGGCGGCGTTGGGTTTGATGCCCAGCGAGGGCACGCTCACCATCGACGGTGTGGCTTGGCAAGGTAAGTCTGCGTCAGATTTACCGCTGCGCCGCAAGGTGCAAGTGGTGTTTCAAGACCCGTTTTCATCCCTGTCACCGCGCATGAATGTGCAAGAGTTGGTGTCTGAGGGCTTGACCCTGCACGCACCTGAGCTGGATGACTTAGGCCGTTTACGCCGCATGTTGGTGACCTTAGCCGCTGTCGGTTTGACCGAAACTGAGTTTCCCGGTTTGCTGCAGCGTTACCCGCATGAATTTTCTGGCGGTCAGCGCCAGCGTTTGGCCATTGCGCGCGCTTTGGTGGTTGAGCCGCAGGTGTTGGTGTTGGATGAGCCCACCAGCGCTTTGGACGCCACCACCCAGTTGCAAGTGTTGCAACTTTTGCAAAAGCTACAGCGCGAGCGGGGTTTGAGTTATTTGCTCATCACCCATGATGTCTCGGTCATTCGTGCCATGGCACATCATGTCATGGTCATGCAGGCCGGCAAGGTGGTTGAGGCAGGGACGTTTGAGCAAGTGCTGAACAATCCGCAGGCGCCTTACACAAAGATTTTGGTAGGGGCCGCAGCCTAAAAATACCGTTTATCCTTTGATAATCAAGCATTTAGGCGCTACAATAAGTGCTTCACGACCAAACGGGCGGGTAATTACCGCTCGTTTTTTTTGGTCGTTTGTTTTTTGAACACTTGATTTAGAAGGCTATTTTCCGACGTGAGTTTGCAGCAAACCGTAGAACAAACAGTGACCGGCTTAGGTTACGACCTGGTAGAGATTGAACGCTCGGCCGGAGGTCTCTTGCGCATCACGATCGATATGCCTTGGACGGCTGACACCCCCGTTCAGCCCATCAATGTGGAAGACTGCGAACGCGTCACCCGCCAGCTGCAATTCGCACTTGAGGTCGATGGCGCTGAATACGCCCGTCTTGAGGTCTCTTCTCCTGGTATTGACCGCCCCTTGCGTCACCAAGCTGATTTCGAACGATTTTTGGGTGAAGAGGTTGACCTCACGCTCAAAGCTCCCATTGGCGCTGCAGCAGCAGGCCAAGTGTCGGCCACCCGTAAAAAATTCCGTGGCACTTTAGAGCGCACCGACGATGGTGCAGGTTGGCAAATCACCTGGCGTGATGAAGTCAAGGCCAAGCCTGGTCAAAAAGTGAGCCCCAAAAGATTAGCCGAAATGCCAGTGCACGCACTGGGTTTCACGCTGGACGAGCTGCGAGAAGCACGTCTGGCTCCGATTGTGGATTTCAAGGGCAAAAAGCCCCGTTGAACTTAGGTAAGAGAAGGAGTAACCGATCATGAACCGCGAAATGTTGATGCTGGTCGAGGCGATCTCGCGCGAGAAAAACGTCGAACGCGATGTGGTGTTTGGCGCCGTCGAGTTGGCGCTGGCCCAAGCCACCAAAAAGCTGTACCAAGGTGAAGTGGACATTCGCGTCGCGATGGACCGCGACACGGGTGAGTACGAAACTTTCCGCCGTTGGTTGGTGGTGCCTGACGAAGCCGGTTTGCAAAATCCAGAAGCCGAAGAGATGCTGATGGACGCCCGCGAACGCGTGGCTGATGCAGAAGAAGGCGAATACATCGAAGAAGGTATTGAGTCTTTGCCTATCGGTCGTATCGGTGCGATGGCCGCGAAGCAAGTGATCTTGCAAAAAATCCGTGATGCTGAGCGCGAAATGTTGCTCAACGATTTCATGTCGCGCGGCGACAAGATTTTTGTGGGCACGGTCAAGCGCATGGACAAGGGCGATCTGATTGTTGAATCCGGTCGCGTTGAAGGCCGTCTGCGTCGCAGCGAAATGATTCCAAAGGAAAACTTCCGCAGTGGCGACCGTGTGCGCGCCATGATCATGGACGTGGACCTCACCTTGCGCGGTGCGCCCATCATCTTGTCTCGCTCAGCCCCTGAATTCATGGTCGAGTTGTTCCGCCACGAAGTGCCAGAAATCGAACAAGGCATGCTTGAAATTAAATCTTGCGCCCGTGACTCCGGTTCGCGCGCCAAGATTGCTGTGATCTCTCATGACAAACGCGTGGACCCCATTGGCACTTGCGTTGGTGTGCGTGGCACTCGCGTGAACGCCGTGACCACCGAGCTCGCAGGCGAGCGCGTGGACATCGTGTTGTGGAGTGAAGACCCAGCACAATTCGTGATTGGTGCTTTGGCTCCCGCCAACGTCAGCTCCATCGTGGTGGACGAAGAGCGTCACGCTATGGACGTGGTGGTAGACGAAGAAAACCTCGCCATCGCCATCGGTCGCGGCGGTCAAAACGTGCGCTTGGCTGCTGAATTGACAGGTTGGAAAATCAACATCATGGACGCGGCTGAGTCTGCTCAGAAGCAAGCTGACGAAACATTCAGCATCCGTGAATTGTTCATGGCCAAGTTGGACGTGGACCAAGAAGTTGCTGACATCTTGATTGAAGAAGGCTTCACCAGCCTCGAAGAAGTGGCTTACGTGCCCTTGCAAGAGATGTTGGAAATTGAAAGCTTTGACGAAGACACCGTCAACGAGTTGCGCACACGTGCCAAGGATGCGCTGCTCACCATGGAAATTGCACGCGAAGAGAGCGTCGAAGAAGTTTCGCAAGATTTGCGCGACCTCGAAGGATTGAATGCGGAGTTCTTGCCCCAGTTGGCTGAGAGCGGCGTACACACCCGTGACGATTTGGCCGATTTGGCCGTAGACGAGCTCACAGCCATTACCGGCCAAAGCGAAGAAGAGGCCAAAGCCCTGATCTTGAAGGCACGTGAACATTGGTTCACGGGTCAAGAGTAATGGTCATGGCGAGGAAGATCAGATATGTCCAGTACGACCGTAGCCGAGTTTGCCAGCGAACTCAAAAAACCAACCGACACCCTGCTTGATCAACTCAAGGCAGCCGGTGTTGCCAAAGCTTCTGCCAGCGATGTGCTGACAGAGGGCGACAAACAAATGCTCTTGAGCCACTTGCAAGCCAGCCATGGCACTGCATCGCCCGAGCGCAAGAAAATCACCTTGGTTAAGAAATCGACCACTGAGATCAAACAAGCTGATGCCACAGGCAAAGCGCGCACCATCCAAGTGGAAGTGCGTAAAAAACGTACCTTCGTCAAGCGCGATGAAGACGAGGCGACTGAGGTGCAAGCTGCGCCTGTGCCTGCCGCGGTGCAAGAGCCTGTTGTGCCTTTGATCGACCATGCCGAACTGGCCCGTCGTGAAGAAGAAGCACGCCGCCAAGCCGAGCTGATCCGTCGCCAAGAAGAAGAGTTGGCCGAAAAACGCCGCCTGCGCGAAGAACAAGAAGCCAAAGACCAAGCCAAGGCAGAAGCCGCCAAAGCCAAGGCGCAAGCCGAAGCCGCTGTGGTGGCTGAAACTGCTGCGCCTGAAGCTAAGGCCGAAGCAGCAGAGCCCGTGGTCGACGTCAAAGCGCAAGCCGCTGAAGCCGCCCGTGTGGAAGCCGCCGCAGCCTCTAAAGCCCGTGCCGACGAAGACACCGCTCGTGCTGCCGATTTGGACAGCCGTCGTCGCAAAGCTTTGGCCGAAGCCGAAGCCATTCGCTTGATGATGAGCACGCCACAAAAGCAAATGGTGGCCAAAAAGCCTGAGCCCACACCTGATCCCAAAGCCATCAAAGGCACTTTGCACAAGCCTGCCGGCACACCCGGTGCTGGTGCACGTCCTGGTGCACCCGCTGCGCCTGGTACAGCTGCGCCTGGCAACAAAGAAGTCAAGAGCGCCAAGTTGTCTTCCAGCTGGGCCGATGAACAAGCCAAAAAGAAAGCCATCAAAACACGCGGTGACGCGAGTGGTGGCGTGGGCCGCAACAGCTGGCGTGGAGGCCCCAAAGGCCGCCGTGACCGCGACCGTGATGACGACCGCGCACCACAAGCAGCGGTCGAAGCACGCGTGCTGGAAGTGCACGTGCCCGAAACTATCACCGTGGGCGAGTTGGCCCACAAGATGGCGATCAAAGCCTCTGAAGTCATCAAGCAGTTGATGAAGCTCGGCCAAATGGCCACCATCAACCAGCCTTTGGACCAAGACACCGCCATGATTTTGGTGGAAGAGTTGGGACACAAAGCGGTGGTGGCTGCACTGGACGATCCAGAAGCCTTTACCGAAGAAGAAGCATCCGGTCACCAAGCTGAGTCCTTGACACGCGCCCCTGTGGTGACGGTCATGGGCCACGTGGACCACGGTAAAACTTCTTTGCTCGACTACATCCGTCGCGCCAAAGTCGCGTCGGGCGAAGCCGGTGGCATTACCCAACACATTGGCGCGTACCACGTGGAAACTCCACGCGGCATGATCTCGTTCTTGGATACGCCCGGTCACGAGGCCTTCACGGCCATGCGTGCGCGCGGTGCCAAGGCAACCGACATCGTCATCTTGGTGGTGGCGGCTGATGACGGCGTGATGCCGCAAACCAAAGAAGCCATCAAGCATGCAAAAGCAGCGGGTGTGCCGATCGTGGTGGCGGTTAACAAAATTGACAAACCCGGTGCTAACCCTGAACGCGTCAAAGGCGAACTGGTGGCTGAAGAAGTGGTGCCTGAAGAGTTCGGTGGTGATTCACCGTTCTGTGAAGTCTCTGCCAAAACCGGTGCAGGCATTGACGAGTTGCTGGAGCAAGTGCTCCTGCAAGCCGAGGTGCTTGAGCTCAAAGCGCCTGTCGACGCCATGGCCAAAGGCTTGGTGATCGAAGCGCGTTTGGACAAAGGTCGCGGTCCTGTGGCCACAGTGCTGGTTCAGTCCGGTACGCTGAATGTGGGCGACGTGGTTTTGGGCGGTCAAACCTATGGCCGCGTGCGCGCCATGTTGGATGAGAACGGCAAGCCGATCAAGTCTGCTGGCCCATCGATTCCTGTTGAGATTCAAGGTCTCACCGAAGTGCCGCAAGCGGGCGATGAATTCATGGTCATGACCGACGAGCGTCGTGCCCGCGAAATCGCTACCTACCGTGCAGGCAAGGTGCGCAACACCAAGCTGGCCAAGCAACAAGCGTCGAAGCTGGAGAACATGTTCTCCGACATGACGTCTGGCGAAGTCAAGCTGTTGCCCATCATCGTCAAGGCCGACGTGCAAGGTTCGCAAGAAGCTTTGGCTGCGTCGTTGCTCAAGCTGTCGACCGCAGAAGTCAAAGTTCAGTTGGTGTACGCCGCAGTGGGTGGCATCAGCGAGAGCGATGTCAACTTGTCTATCGCTTCTAAGGCTGTGATCATTGGCTTCAACACACGTGCTGATGCTGGTGCGCGCAAGTTGGCCGAGAACAATGGCGTGGACATTCGTTACTACAACATCATTTATGACGCTGTGGACGAACTCAAAGCGGCCATGTCCGGCATGCTCACACCCGACAAGAAAGAAGAAGTCATCGGTACGGCCGAGATTCGCCAAGTGCTGCGCGTCAGCAAGATTGGTGCGATCGCGGGCTGTATGGTCACCTCCGGTTTGGTACGCCGCAACGCCAAGTTGCGTTTGTTGCGCAACAACGTGGTCGTCTTCACCGGCGAACTCGACAGCTTGAAGCGTTTCAAAGACGACGCCAAAGAAGTCAAAGAAAACTTCGAGTGCGGTTTGACCATCAAGAACTACAACGACATCGTCGAAGGCGATGTGTTGGAATTCTTCGAAATCAAAGAGGTGGCACGTACGCTGTAAAGCGTCAGTGCAATGAAGCATGGCACGTAAACCGACCAGCACCCCCAACCGCAGCTACCAAGTGGCCGACCAGATCCAACGTGACCTGGCCGAGTTGATCGCGCGTGAGTTGAAAGACCCACGCGTGGGCATGGTCACGCTACAAGGTGTGGAAGTGACGCCCGATTACGCCCATGCCAAAGTGCATTTCAGTGTGTTGAATGGCGACCCTGTGAAAACAGGTGAGGGCTTGAACCAAGCTGCGGGTTTCCTGCGCAACGGCTTATTCAAGCGCTTGCACATCCACACCGTGCCTACTTTGCACTTTGTGTACGACCGCACGCCTGAGCGTGCGTCAGACATGAATGCGCTGATTGCCAAAGCAGTCGCTAGCAAAGCCAAGGACGATTGAACGCATGAACGCCGCAGGGCAGACATCAGGGAGCAACGAAGCTCCCCGTTCACGCATGCCGCGCGTGCGGGTGCAGCGTCGCCCTGTGCATGGTGTGTTGCTGTTGGATAAGCCCATTGGTTTGTCCAGCAACGATGCGCTACAAAAAGCCAAGTGGCTGTTACGGGCTGAAAAAGCCGGCCACACTGGCACGCTCGATCCATTGGCCACTGGTGTGTTGCCATTGTGTTTTGGTGCAGCGACCAAATTTAGTCAGCTCCATTTGGATGCTGACAAAACCTACGAAACCACAGTGCGCTTAGGTATCAAAACCAGCACTGCGGATGCCGAAGGTGAAGTTATTTCAGAGCGTCCCGTCACTTGCACCGTGGGTCAAGTGGTGGAAGTGCTGGACCGTTTCATGGGCCCGATCACGCAAGTGCCGCCCATGTACAGCGCCTTGAAAAAGGACGGCAAAGCTTTGTATGAATATGCGCGCGCGGGTGAAACCGTTGAGCGCGAGCCTCGCCATGTGGTGATTCACGATTTAGAGCTGCTCGAGATGCAGCTCGAGGGCGATGCACCGTTTTTGCGTTTGCGTGTGACCTGCAGTAAGGGCACTTACATCCGCACCTTGGGCGAAGACATTGCCGAAGCTTTGGGTTGCGGTGGTCACTTGAGCGCTTTGCGTCGTGTGGCTACTGGCCCCTTTGAAGAGTCAGCCTGTGTGACCTTGGAAGACTTGGGCGCCATGGACGAGCCACAACGCGAAGCGCGTTTGATGCCAGTGCAGTCGCTCTTGGGCGATCACACGGTTGTCACATTGGATATTGAAAATGCAGGTCGCTTTTTGAGCGGCGTGCGTCGTCGCGGTACTTGGCCAGACCTTGACCGTGTGAGTGTGTTTGGGGAACAACCGCACGCTTTGCTGGGCAGTGCCCATGTCAAAGCTGGGGAGCTGATTCCGGGACGGTTGTTGAGTCCCCTTGAAATTCAACAAATTTTAGAAAGTTCGTCTGTGAACCAGCCCGCATTGGCTGAGCAGGCATAAAGGAAGAGAGAAGCATGAGTAAGCAAATTCGCAACATCGCCATCATCGCCCACGTTGACCACGGTAAAACAACCATGGTTGACCAATTGCTGCGTCAATCTGGCACCTTCGCCGACCACGAAAAAGTGGTCGACACTGTGATGGACAACAACGCTATCGAACGCGAACGCGGCATCACGATTCTGGCCAAGAACTGTGCTGTGAGCTGGGAAGGTACACACATCAATATCGTTGACACCCCTGGTCACGCGGACTTCGGTGGCGAAGTGGAACGTGCCTTGTCGATGGTGGACGGCGTTGTGTTGTTGATCGATGCGCAAGAAGGCCCCATGCCTCAAACTCGTTTCGTGACCAAGAAAGCTTTGGCCTTGGGCTTGAAGCCCATCGTCGTGGTGAACAAAGTGGACAAGCCTGGTGCAAACCCAGACAAAGTGGTGAACGCCGCTTTTGACTTGTTCGACAAACTCGGTGCAACCGACGAACAACTCGACTTCCCCGTGGTGTATGCCTCAGGTATCAACGGCTGGACTTCTCTCGAAGAAGGCGCGCCAGGCGAGCAGTGGGGCCCAGACATGTCGGCCTTGTTCAACACTGTGTTGAAGCACGTGCCTCCACAACAGGGTGACCCTGCTGCGCCCTTGCAATTGCAAATCTCAGCGCTCGACTTCTCCACCTTCGTGGGTCGTATCGGCGTGGGCCGTATCAGCCAAGGCACTGTCAAGCCCATGATGGACGTGATGGTCATGGAAGGCCCAGATGGCTCAGCCGTCAAAGGTCGCGTCAACCAAGTGTTGAAGTTCCAAGGTCTGGACCGCGTGCAAGCTACCGAAGCCGGCCCTGGCGACATCGTGTTGATCAACGGTATTGCTGACTTGAACATCGGCGTGACGGTGACTGACCCTGTCAACCCAGCACCTCTGCCAATGCTCAAGATTGATGAGCCAACACTGACCATGAACTTCTGCGTGAACACCAGCCCATTGGCCGGCCGTGAAGGCAAATACGTGACCAGCCGTCAGTTGTGGGACCGTCTGCAAAAAGAACTGCAACACAACGTGGCTTTGCGTGTGAAAGAAACCGACGAAGAAGGCGTGTTTGACGTCGCCGGTCGTGGTGAATTGCACTTGACCATTTTGTTGGAAAACATGCGTCGTGAAGGCTACGAATTGGCTGTGTCCAAGCCACGCGTGGTGTTCCGTGATATCAATGGCGAGCGCCATGAGCCTATCGAATTGGTGACTGCCGACATCGAAGAAACCCATCAAGGCGGCGTCATGCAAGCCTTGGGCGAGCGCAAAGGCGAACTCGTCAACATGGAGCCCGATGGCCGTGGCCGTGTGCGTTTGGAATACCGCATTCCAGCCCGTGGTTTGATTGGTTTCACCAATGAGTTCTTGAACTTGACCCGTGGTTCAGGTTTAATCTCCAACATCTTCGACAGCTACGAGCCACACAAAGGTGACATCGGCGGCCGTAAGAACGGTGTGTTGATCTCTATGGACGACGGTGAAATCTTCACCTACGCCTTGGGCAAGTTGGATGACCGTGGCCGCATGTTCGTCAAGGCGAACGACCCTGTTTACGAAGGCATGATTGTGGGTATCCACAGCCGTGACAACGACTTGGTGGTGAACGCCACACGTACCAAACAGCTGACCAACTTCCGCGTGTCTGGCAAAGAAGACGCGATCAAGATCACGCCTCCGATCGACCTCACACTCGAATACGGTGTGGAATTCATCGAAGACGACGAGTTGGTCGAAATCACGCCTAAGAGCGTGCGTCTGCGCAAACGCTTCTTGAAAGAGCACGAGCGCAAGCGCAATAAGTAATTCACTTTTTTGCACGAAAAGCCGAGGCCTGCCTCGGCTTTTTTACGCCTAGACTTTTTACATGTCGCGTGGGTTCATTTGTGTTGCGAGACCAGCATTGGAATTCATGAAAATACGAATAACTAATTTGAATGAGGAGAGCCACCATGTCCACTTACACCACTGATGTTCATGCTGAACGCGTGGGCCATTTAGGCTTCATCACGCTCAACCGCCCCAAGGCTTTGAATGCTTTGTCATTGGCCATGGTGCGTGAGTTGAACCACGTGCTGCAACAGTGGCAAGACGATACACAGGTGATGGCTGTGGTGGTGCGTGGCAGTAACAAGGAAGGTCCGTTTGGTGCCTTCTGTGCTGGTGGTGACATTCGTTATTTTCACCAAGCGGCATTGAGTGGTGACGTGATGCTGGAAGACTTCTTCACCGAGGAATACAGCCTCAACCATTTGATTCAAAACTACCCCAAGCCGTACATTGCTTTGATGGACGGCATTGTCATGGGCGGCGGCATGGGCATCAGCCAAGGCGCTGCGCTGCGGGTGGTGACTGAACGTACAAAGATGGCCATGCCCGAGACCCACATTGGTTTGTTTCCGGATGTGGGGGGCGGTTACTTCTTAGGCCGCTGCCATGGCCCCAAGTGCCCAGACCACATGGGCGAGTATTTGGCGCTAACAGGCTATGTGCTGCGCGGTGGTGAATCGCTGCATGTGGGCTTGGCTGATGTGTGTGTGGACTCGGCTGCTTTGCCTGCGCTGTGGGATGGTTTGCGTCAGCAAGATTGGGTCAGTGGCGATGCTGTGACGGCTTGGCTACGTGAGCAATGCAAGACAACAACAGAGCAAGCCTTGGCCACAGTGCCAGCTTGGCAAAACGCGTCGATCGACAAGGTGTTTGGCTTAGCTACGGTGCTTGAAATGGAGCAAGCCCTGCAAGGCTCAGATGAATGGTCGGTGCAAACTTTGAAGGCCTTGCACCATCAGTCGCCCTTGATGTTGTGTGTCACGCTAGAGCAAATTCGCCGCGGTCGCCAAATGAGCCTCGCAGAAGACTTGCGAATGGAGCGCGACATGGTGCGTCATTGTTTTCAGACGGACCATCTGTCGCGCCGTGGCGTCAGCAGCGAAACAGTGGAGGGCATTCGAGCCTTGGCGGTGGACAAAGACCACTCGCCTAAATGGCTGCCTGCGCGCATTGCTGATGTCACACCTGAGATGGTGCTGCCGTTTTTTGAAAGTCCTTGGCCCGCATCTGCGCATCCCTTGCACCATTTGAGTTGAGCCTAGCCGCAGCGTTGGCGGCGTAGGTGGGCAGGGCAGTGAGGTGCTGCTTAACGCGGCAGCGTGTGCAGTGGAATGTCTTTGCTGCTAGCCAGCTTGTCAAGTTGTGCGCGGGTTTGCGACGCTAAGAACTGGGCAATCGATTCATGCGTGCTGCGTTTGTGCATTTGCGTAGCGGCTTGTTTGGGTAAGCCTACAGCCTCGCACAAACGCATCGCAAAGTGCGGCTCTAGGGCAGCCAAGGCTACGCGTCCGTTTTTGCAAGGGTAGACCTTGTAGCCAGCGTGTGCGCCGCCCACATCGCCATTAGGCACTGTGAGCCCCCATGCACGCGGCAAGGCGAGGTAAGTCGATGCATCGCACAACGCGACTTCGTGGTAAACGCCTTTGCCATGCGCTTTGCCTGGTCGTTGACGCAACAGCAATGCTTGCAGCACCGCTTCGGTGGTGAATAAAGAGCCACCCATGTCTGCATATAAGCTGGCTGGCATCTCTAAACCATTCACCAAGCCGCTGTCTGCTTGGTAGGTCAGGTCATGTCCGGCTTCTTCAGCGCGTTCGCCTGGGGCACCCACGATACTCACGACGCACAACGTGGGGTAGCGCTTGTGCAATTCTTTCCAGGCGAGGCCAAGTTTGACCAAGGCTGAAGGACGGAAGGAGGTGATGAGCACATCGGTTTGCGCCAGTTGTTTGTGCAGCGCAGCTTGGCCACGTTCAGATTTCAAATCGGCTTGCAACACCTTCAAACCTTGGTGCATCACCTCGTAAGCAGCAGGTTTGTAGATGCCCATGGGGTCTGCGGTACTCATGCCTTTAGGTGCGAGCGGTTCGAGCTTGGTGCACTTGGCGCCCATGGCTTGCAGTCGCATCACAGCAGCTGGGCCTGGCAGGTTCAGAGCTAGGGTGAGAACGCGCACCCCTTTGAGTGCAGTACTTTGTGTAGAGTCTGAAGAAATCATCACCGCATTATGGGTTACAATAACACCTTCGGGGCGTAGCGCAGCCTGGTAGCGCATCTGGTTTGGGACCAGAGGGTCGTAGGTTCGAATCCTATCGCCCCGACCACAAAAGCAAAAAAGGCCTCGTTCATCGAGGCCTTTTTTCATTTCTGTCCGTAGCTCAGTTGGATAGAGCAACAACCTTCTAAGTTGTGGGTCACAGGTTCGATTCCTGTCGGACAGGCCACT
Organism: Limnohabitans sp. TS-CS-82; assembly: GCF_002943475.1. Lineage (NCBI taxonomy): Bacteria > Pseudomonadati > Pseudomonadota > Betaproteobacteria > Burkholderiales > Comamonadaceae > Limnohabitans > Limnohabitans sp. TS-CS-82. The sequence continues at coordinate 233,973 of NZ_PTQX01000002.1, forward strand.
TTCTCAAGTACTGCTCAGTTGAACAACCAATCCGGGTTCAACGCCACATAGCAGTGCTTCTCCCCCAAGAACTGCCCATCAGGGCTGACACAAAAATTGGCACGGCGAAACTTCTTTTCGTCCGTCAGCACATACGAGCGGTACACCTCTTTGCTCTTGATGCCGGTTTTATCTTTGGGGTGCAACATCATCAAGCGCGTTGAACCGCATTCGCCTTTTTTGATGCAGGCCTTTTCTGCCTGTTCATCCACATAAAACTCAATGTAAATCGCGCCTGGAAATTTGGTCTTGGGCTTGGCCACCTTGATCATGCAAGGCATGTCCTGCGCACGCGGTAAACCCATGCGGTCGGCAAAAGTGTTCATCTCAGCCAGCACCGTTTCGCGGTATTTGTCCTTGATGGTTTTGTAGCAAACAAAGTAATCGGCATACGCATTGGTGAACACCACCGGCGTGAGCGGGCGGTTGTTCGCGTCGAGCTTGATCACGGCTGAGTCATACACAGCACTGACTGCGGGTGGGGCTGGCTTTTTGGCGTCTTTGCCATGCCCACCGCCGTGTCCGCCGCCATGGCCATCATCCTTTTTCTTTTCGTCTTTCTTAGGAGGGGCGCCGTGGCCGTCATCCTTCTTCTCTTCCTTCTTAGGAGGTGCACCATGGCCATCGTCTTTTTTGCCGTGGTCGTCCTTCTTCCCGTGATCGTCTTTAGGTTCGGGCTTGTGCGCTTCTTTAGGCTCAGCCTTGGGCAGCTCTTTGGGCTCTTCAAACTTGGGCTTGGCCACACGCTTGTAGATATAGCCGCTACGCCCAGGCTCACCTTCTTCTTCAACGTATTCAAATTTAGGCTTTGGCGGCTCTTCCTTGGCTGCGGGCTTTTTGGGCGGGTCGTTCGCCCAAGCTGGCGAGCCAATGAAGCTCGTCAGAACAAGTGCTGTAGCAATGAGGGTGGAGGAAGAAAAACGCATATCCCTAGAAGATCGGCTTTTTCAGCTCGGGCTTTAGCCTGGGCGGTCAAAAAGCCTTTAGGGAACGGTGTAACAGGTGGTGTCTGTGTGCAACTTGCCTTTGTCAGTCACGCATTGCTGAGAAATCAGCTTGCGCGACATATCTGACAAAAAGTAAGACCGATACAGCACCTTGTCTTTAGGGATCAGGCTGATGCTGCGAAACACGGGACATTGCTCGTTGCGCACGCAAGCGGTGAGGCGTTGCTGGTTCACATACAGGTGAATGTTGATGCGTCCAGGTGTGAGGCTTTTGTCAGTGCCAATGCTGACGACGCAGGCATCACCTTTGACGAATGGCAGTTCAACCAATTCGGCAAAGTAGTTCATCTCTGCCACGATCAATTCTCGAAACCACGGAGCCACGATGCCGTTGCAATCAAAGTAGTCGAGCTTGGTGGTGTGAACCAAAATTTCTGTGTAGGGCCTGTTTTTTGGGCCCAGCAACAGCATGGGCTCAGCGCCAGATTGCGGCGGACGAGCAAGCAGAGCGCGTGATGCTGTCGGTTTGTCTTGCGCGAGCACGCCCGTCCAAACAGACAGGAGCAAGCAGGTCAACAGGAAAAACTTCTTAAACATGACGTCTTATGAATCGGTTGGAACAGAGGTAACTTTATCAGTTTGTGGTTGGCACTTGTAGATCTATCAAGTAAAGTGAAACAGTGTCGATTTCAACGTTGTGATGAAACCCAAATCTTTACTCTTATATCTGTTTTTTTCTACCTTGATGCTTGGGTGTGGCGGCGGTGGAGGTGGTGGCGATGGTTCAAATTCCAGCGTTATGACCTATGTAAAAACCATCACAAGCTTTAGTACGACAAGCCACCCTTTAACTTCCCCTAAGTTAATGACTTTCTCGGGGACTGGATTTCTCACGGTGGCCGATAGTGCTTCTGTTGTGACATTCAACACGGCTTCTGGTAGCGTGGTATCAAACTACGCGGTGACGAATCCGTTTGGAGTCGCTGTGAAGCCAGGCTCTAATGATGTTTATTACACGGGTGGTAGCGCTGGCAATCAAGGTGTATTTTTAAATGGGCAACCCATTTCGATACCCAATACGGGGGCTAATTTGTACGGTATTGCTTTTACAACTGCTCAGGATTGGTATGTTGCTAAGGTTGCAGGTTCTATTTTGATCTATCAGAACACCAGTCAAGGTACTCCTGTTTCGGTTCCTGTTCCAGGTGGTTTTCCCTCTGCATTGGTTGCAAATAACGGATTGATCTATGTTTCACTATCTGGAGCAGCGGCTTCCATCCTCAGCTTTAATCCTGCCAATACAGGTGATGCCAATCACGGATTTACGGTGCTTCCATGGGGGACATTTGACTTTCCAAATGGCATGGCGATTGATGGCGATTATGCTTACATCGCCAACGCGGGTGATTTAAATGGCGACAATGGCTATATCAGCCGAGTCAAAATTAGCGATGGAACCAAAGAGGTTTTTGCGAGTTCGTCGATCGGTGTTTGGCAAACGACGGGCGTTGGATTTTGCGGCCCATCGGGACTTGCGATTTACGATAAATATCTTTATGTGAGCAATGGCACTTGCACAAATGCGGTCAATGAAAAACAAATTTTGAAAATCAAGCTGCCATAGCCCGTGACCGTCAGCGTTTGGCGAACTGTGTTGACCCAAACAAAATATCTTTAGCCTTGTCATTCGTCAGTGGCTTACGTAAATCAGCCAACACTTGCACACCACGCTGGACCGCAGGTCGAGCTGCAATCAAATCAAACCAAGCTTTGAGGTGAGGGTAGTCGGCCCAATCAATGCCTTGGTTTTGCCAGCTGCGTAGCCACGGGAAGATGGCAATGTCGGCAATGCTGTAGCTGTTGCCGCCGATGAATTTGCTTTCCTGCAAACGCTTGTCCATCACGCCATACAAGCGTTTGGCTTCGTTGGTGTAGCGGTTGTAAGCGTAGTCAATTTTCTCGGGCGCGTAGATGCGAAAGTGGTGCGCTTGACCCAGCATGGGGCCCACGCCACCCATTTGAAACATCAGCCATTGCAGCACTTCAAATTTGGCGCGATCGCTCTTGGGCAGCAGCTTGCCCGTTTTAGAGGCGAGGTACAACAAAATGGCGCCCGATTCAAACAGGCTGATCGGCTTGCCGTCGGGCCCGTGTGGATCGACGAGCGCAGGAATTTTGTTGTTGGGGCTGATCTTCAAAAACTCAGGTGTGAATTGATCTCCTTGACCGATGTTGACGGGGTGGGCTAGCCAGTCGCGTCCCAATCGAAAACCACACTCTTCGAGCATGATGTGTACTTTGTGTCCGTTGGGCGTAGGCCATGAGTAAACGTCGATCATTTGGGTTCCTTAAGCGCCGCGGGTGATGGGCATGTCAATGTCTTGTTGCGCACTGTTGATGTGCCGCGCGAGTTCGAGTTTAGCGATGGATTGGCGATGTACCTCATCGGGGCCATCGGCCAAACGCAACCAGCGTTGCGTGCAGTAGGCGTAGGCCAGTGGAAAGTCGTCCGAGATACCCGCTGCGCCGTGGGCCTGAATGGCCCAGTCAATCACTTGGCTGGCCATGTTGGGTGCAATCACCTTGATCATGGCGATTTCTGCGCGTGCTTCTTTGTTGCCCACGGTGTCCATCATGTACGCAGCTTTGAGGGTCAGCAAGCGCGCTTGCTCAATCATGATGCGTGCGTTGGCAATGCGCTCATGCCAGACACCTTGGGTGGACAGAGGTTTGCCAAATGCAACACGGCTGTTGAGGCGCTTGCACATCAACTCCAAAGCGCGCTCTGCGGCGCCAATGGAGCGCATGCAATGGTGAATGCGTCCTGGGCCTAAGCGGCCTTGGGCAATCTCGAACCCTCGGCCTTCGCCGAGCAACAGGTTTTCAACTGGCACACGCACGTTGGTGAGCGTGACTTCCATGTGCCCGTGCGGCGCGTCGTCGTAGCCAAACACGCTCAAGGGGCGAACCACTTTCACGCCAGGTGTGTTGGCAGGCACCACCACCATGCTTTGTTGCGCGTGCTTGGGTGCTGTGGGGTCTGTTTTACCCATCACGATGTATACGGCGCAACGTGGGTCACCCGCGCCAGAGCTCCACCACTTGGTTCCGTTGATGACGTACTCGTTGCCTTCGCGAGCTATGCTGCATTGGATGTTGGTGGCGTCTGACGAAGCCACCGCTGGCTCGGTCATCAAAAACGCTGAGCGAATATCGCCACGTAACAAAGGCTCAAGCCACTGCACCTTCAGCGCTTCGCTGGCGTAGCGCTCGAAGGTTTCCATATTGCCGGTGTCGGGCGCGGAGGAGTTGAATACCTCGGCAGCAAAGGGTACACGGCCCATGATTTCGCACAGGGGCGCGTATTCCAAATTGCTCAAGCCATCGGGCACGCGTGGGCTGTGCGGGATGAACAAATTCCACAGACCTGCAGCGCGTGCTTTGGGCTTGAGTTCTTCCACCAACTCGGTGGGAATCCAGGCATTGCCCTTGGCGCGGTTGGCGGCAATTTCTTCAAAGAAACGTTGCTCGTTGGGGTAAACGTGCTCGTCCATGAAGGCGAGCAAGCGTACTTGTAGGCCTTTGACTTTGTCGCTGTAATCGAAGTTCATGGTGTGTTCCTTGTTTCGTTTTTTCTTTTAGGCTTGTTGTGCAAATCGCCATGCCAACTCGGCCATCGGGCGCGCACCTGCTCCGTTGGCTTTGGCTTGGTCGCTAGACGCTGTGCCAGCTTCCACGCGTTTGGCGATGCCTTGCAAGATGGCCGCGATGCGGAACATGTTGTAGGCGAGGTAAAAATTCCAGTCGGCTTTCAAGTCTGCTGGTGTGGCGAGGCCTGTGCGGTCGCAATAGCGGTGGATGTTTTCGCTTTCGCTGGGAATGCCGAGCGCTGCGATGTCCACACCGCCAATGCCTCTGAAGGTGCCGGGTGAAATATGCCAGCCCATGCACAAGTAGCTGAAGTCGGCCAGCGGGTGGCCTAGCGTCGATAACTCCCAATCGAGCACTGCCAACACGCGTGGCTCGGTGGGGTGAAACATCAAGTTATCCAAGCGATAGTCGCCGTGCACGATGCTGACTTTGCTGTCGTCTTTGGCGCTCGCGGGCATGTTGGCAGGCAGCCATGCCATGAGCTTGTCCATCTCGTCGATGGGCTGGGTGACAGAGGCCACGTATTGCTTGCTCCATCGACCAATCTGGCGTTCAAAGTAATTGCCGGGGCGGCCATAGTTTTCAAGTCCACGCTCTGCAAACTTGACCGTGTGCAGGGCTGCGATGACGCGGTTCATTTCATCGTAAATCGCACCACGTTCTGCGTTCGCCATGCCCGGTAAGGTTTGGTCCCACAGCACACGCCCTGGTACAAACTCCATCACATAAAAGGCACGACCGATGATGGACTCGTCTTCGCACAGCACATGCATTTGCGGCACGGGCACATCGGTGCCGTGCAAGCCTTGCATCACTTTGAACTCGCGTTCAATCGCGTGGGCCGAAGGCAACAACTTGGCCACGGGGCCAGGCTTGGTGCGCATCACATAGCTCTTGGCTGGGGTGATGAGTTGGTAAGTGGGGTTGGATTGCCCGCCCTTGAACATCTCTAGCGAGATGGGGCCTTCAAAGCCCGGCAGATTGGCGCTCAGCCACGCTGCCAGTGCTGCGGTGTCTATGCGGTGTGCCGCTTGCACGGGCTGGGAGTTTGTTGCGTCGTCCCGGCTCATGCGTGGGCTCCTGTCAGTGGTCGGCTTCGCTGATCTGTAGCAAAGCGTCGCGGTTGCGAATCACCAAGCCGCCCGGCTCGATGCGAATGGCTTCTTCGCGTTCCATGGCTTTGAGTTCTTGGTTCACGCGTTGACGTGACGCGCCCAAGAGTTGCGCCAATTCTTCTTGCGCCAGATGCAAACCAATGCGAATTTCCTGGCCATTGGTCAGGCATGGCACACCGTAGCTGCGCGCTAAGTGCAGCAGCTGTTTTGCCAAGCGTGAGCGCAAGGGCAGGGTGTTGAGGTCTTCTACCAGGCCAAACAGCTGGCGAATGCGACGTGCTTGCAAGCGCAGCATAGCGTCGTAAAACTCCACATGCTGGCTGAGAATCTTTTGAAAATCCGCTTTGGCAACGCACAAGATCGAGGTGTCGCCGTGCGCGTACACATCGTGTGTGCGACGGTCCCCATCCAGAATCGCCACGTCGCCAAACCAAATCCCAGGCTCCACATACGTGAAGGTGATCTGCTTGCCCGACAACGAAGTCGAGCTCACACGCACCGCGCCTTTGGCGCACGCCATCCACTCGTCGGCTGAGTCGCCGCGAGCGGCAATCAAGTCGCCGTCTTTGCATCGTTTGACGTAAGCGCATCGAAGAATGTCGTGTCGTAGTGAAGGTGAAAGAGAAGAGAACCAACGTCCTGCGTTGATGGCCTCGCGTTCTTCGATGTTAAGAATAGGATCGTCCATAGCCTGTCTTTTGTGTGACCTGAAAGTGAAAGTTTGTCACTCCGGAGACCCACTGTGTCTGCGGGTTTCGAGTGAGGTTTGAAGGTGGGTTAGCTTTCGGTGTGCATCAAGCTCAAGCCCAATGCGCCACGGCGACGCAGCCATGGGCTAGGCCGGTAACGCGTGTCGCCGTAAACGGTTTGCACGTTGAACAGCACTTCCAAAATTTCGGTGGGGCCGTATTTGTTGCCCATGGTCAACGGGCCCATGCTGTGGCCCAAATCTGCTGCGCCTGTGGCTTCGAGTTCTTCGGGTGTGCACAAACCTTGTTGGCACATGTCACACGCAATGTTGATGAGGTTGGCCACCACGCGTTGCGTCACAAAACCACCGCTGTCGCGAATCACGGTCACGGCTTTGCCATCACGCGCAAACAGGGCGTGTGCAGCGTCGCGCATGTCAGCGCGTGTAGCAGGGCTGGTGGCGAGCACGCGACGTTGTGTGAGCTTGTCGTCAATCAGCATGTCGATGCCGACCGTGCGTGCGGGGTCTAAGCGTTCCACGATGGCCACGGTGGTCACATCAAAACCCAAAGGGGCGACGATAGACAGCGCTTGCGCGGAAGGCGATGCACCCGTTTCAATCTTGGCGCCCAAGTCTTTGAGCAACTGCAGCAGTTCGGGGCGACGCATGGCGCGGGTGGATACCCACACTGGTGGCATCTCTGACACGGTAGGTGTGGCTACTTCGGCGGGCATCTGTGCTTCGCCGTTCACGTAGGTGTAAAAACCTTCGCCTGTTTTTTGGCCCAGTTTGCCTGAGCTGATGCGTTGCACGGCTAAGTGGCTGGGGCGGTAACGCGGCTCATTCAAATATTGTTGGTAAACAGAACTGATGGCCTCGTGTGCCGCATCAATACCTGCGATATCGAGGAGTTGGAAAGGGCCAAGCTTGAAACCTGCTTGGTCGCGCAAGATGCGGTCAATGGTGGCAAAGTCGGCCACGCCTTCAGATGCGATTTGCAGCGCTTCTGTGGCGCCTCCCAAAAAGCCTATGGTTTTGTAGATGGAATTCATAGCAAAGATTATGGCCGAGCATGCCTGGCTTTTTGAGTTGCGCTTAGGTGACTTGGCCTATGCCCCTTCAAGCCTGCGCTGGTAGCGGCTATGCCAGAATCAATTTGACTTTCAACCTCTAGGAGTGCCTTCATGACCCTCAAACTCTGCGGCTTCGCTGTCAGCAACTACTACAACAAGCTCAAAATCCAGCTGCTTGAAAAAGCTGTGCCGTTTGAAGAGGACTTGGTGTGGGTCAACCCCGTTGAGCCAGCCACCTTCTTGCGCTCGCCCATGGGCAAAGTACCGTTTTTAGAAACCCCACAGGGCTGCATCAGCGAATCAGCGGTGTGCGCTGAATACATTGAACAAGCCTACCCACATCACCCACTGATGCCCACCGATGCATTTGAGGCGGCCAAGGTGCGCGAAATCATCACCTACCTAGAGCTGCATGTCGAATTGGTGGCGCGTGAGCTGTACCCACAGGCGTTCTTTGGCGGCAAGGTGGATGAAGCGACGCAGGCAAGGGTGCGCAAGCAACTCGTCAAAGGCGTGGAAGGCTTGAGCAAGCTGTTGAAGTTTTCGCCCTATGTGGCGGGCGACACTTTCACACTGGCCGATTGCTCCGCCATTGTGAATTTGCCTCTGGCTTCCATGGCCTCGAAGGCTGTGTACGGCGAAGATCTGCTGGCCCACTTGCCCGTGAAAGCCTACAGCCAGCAAATGGCCGAGCGCGCTTCGGTACAAAAAGTCAACGTCGACCGCAAAGCCTGCATGGCTTTGATGGCTGAACGCATGGCCAAGAAAAACAGCTAAGCCAATTTACCGGCGTACTTGCAGTGCGCCGGGGTTGACGATGTTGGTGGGCGTGCCTTTGATGAAGTTCACCACGTTGTCAAACGCCGTGCCAAAGTACATCTCGTAACTGTCTTGCTCCACATAGCCAATGTGTGGTGTGCAAATGCAGTTTTCCAAGCGCAGTAGCGCTTGGCCTTGCATGATGGGTTCGCTTTCAAACACATCAATCGCCGCCATGCCGGGGCGGCCGCGGTTGAGTGCTGTGATCAGTGCGTCGGGCTCGATCAACTCAGCGCGTGAAGTGTTCACCAATAACGCAGTGGGTTTCATGCGACCCATGTCTGAGAGCTTCACAATGCCACGAGTCTCGTCGACCAAGCGCAGATTCAGAGTAAGAACGTCTGATTCTTCAAAGAATGCTTCGCGCGAGATAGCCACATTCAAGCCATCTTTGGCAGCTCGTTCGCGTGAGGCCTCGCTGCCCCACATCACCACCCTCATGCCAAATGCTTTGCCGTAGCCTGCTAACAATTGCCCAATCTTGCCGTAGCCCCAGATGCCCAAGGTTTTACCTCGCAACACTTGACCCAACCCAAAATTGGTGGGCATAGAGCCTGCTTTGAAGCCTGACTGCTGCCACGCGCCGTGCTTGAGGTTGCTGATGTATTGGGGCAGGCGGCGCATGGCAGCCATGATCAAAGCCCACGTCAGTTCGGCGGGCGCAATAGGTGAGCCCGAGCCTTCGGCCACGGCAATGCCGCGTTCAGTGCAAGCTGCCACATCCACGTGGCTACCGATCTTGCCGGTTTGAGAAATGAGTTTGAGCTTGGGGAGTTTGTCCAGTAACTGGCGATTGATGTGTGTGCGTTCACGGATCAACACCAGCACTTCGGCATCACGCAGTCTGACAGACAACTGGCCAACACCTTTGATGGTGTTGGTGTAAACCTTGGCTGGAAAGGCTTCTAATTTTGACGCACAAGCGAGCTTGCGCACGACATCTTGGTAGTCGTCGAGGATGACAATATTCATCCCCCGATTGTGCCTTGCAGCACGGGGCTTCACGCGTGGCGCGTGAGCCCGATTGCAAATATCAGTGACGGTTTTCTAGCTCGGCCAAACGGTCGAGTTCGGCACACACATCCGCCATGCGACCCGAGATGACCATGCGGCCTGCTTGGCTGCGGTTGTGTTGGGCTTCCATCACGCGGGCAACGCGCAAAGGCAAGGGGCGACGGGTGCTTTGCAGGGCTTGCTCGGGCATGAAGCCGCGAACCACGTTTTGCAGAGGATTGAGGAGGCGGTAAGCGCCAAAAAGTGCGAGGCTCATGGTCGTTCTTTCTTTACATCATCATGGTGTTACGGATCAGGCCAACGGCCAAACCTTCAATTTCAAAGGGCTCGCCAGGTTCGACCACAATGGTTTTGAAGTCGGGGTTTTCTGCGAGCAGCTCAATGTGGCTGGCTGTTTTGCGAAAGCGCTTGACGGTCACGTCTTCGCCCAAGCGGGCCACCACGATTTGGCCGTTTTTGGCGTCGCGTGTGGATTGCACAGCCAACAAGTCGCCGTCCATGATGCCTGCGTCGCGCATGGACATGCCGCGCACACGCAGCAAATAGTCGGGCTTGCGTTGGAACAAGCTGCTTTCTACAAAATAAGTTTGGTCCACATGCTCTTGCGCCAAGATGGGTGAGCCAGCAGCGACTCGGCCCACGAGCGGCAGAGAGAAGCCTGAGGGCGAAGCGCTGAAACTGCTTTCTTGGTAGCTGCGTTGGTTGCCACCCTTGAGGCGAATGCCGCGAGAGGTGCCGCTCACCAGTTCGATGGCGCCTTTACGGGCCAAGGCTTGCAAATGTTCTTCAGCGGCGTTGGCCGATTTGAAGCCAAGCTCTGCGGCAATTTCTGCACGAGTAGGGGGCGAACCGGTGTTGGCAATGGCAGACTGGATAAGCTCCAGAATCTGTTGCTGACGGGCGGTTAGTTTTGGCATTTCAATCATCGGTTCGACTCCTGCACAATGTGTGTCTTGCGGTGTGCAACTGTTTACACATCCAGTAACTGTATTTTTAACCAGCTTTTTGAGTTTGGCAAGCTATGAATGCAAAAAAAACTAAAAAAATCGTTGTTTTAGCCACAGGCGGCACCATTGCGGGCTTGGCAAGCGATGCCGCCAAGCCTCAAACCTACACAGCTGGCCAAGTGGCCGTGGCTGATTTATTGCAAGGCGTTGCCCATGATGGCGTTGAGCTGTTGAGCGAACAAGTGGCCCAAATCGACAGCAAAGACATGTCTTTTGCGGTGTGGCAAAGCCTGTTGGCTCGTGTGTCGCACTACTCAGAACAAGACGATGTGCAAGGCGTGGTCATCACCCACGGCACTGACACACTCGAAGAAACCGCCTACTTTTTACAAGCTGTGTTGCAGCCCACCAAGCCTGTGGCTATCACCTGCGCCATGCTGCCCGCCAATGCGCCTGACAGCGATGGCCCCGGCAACCTCAAAAACGCTTTAACTTGGGTGCAAGAGCCCGCGGCATCAGGTGTGTCGGTGGTGTGCGCAGGCCAAGTGCATGCTGGCAATGCTGTGCAAAAAAGTCATAGCCACCAGCGCAACCCATTCACCTCGCAAGCGGGTGTGATGCACCCCGCCGTGTTACGTGTGCCTAGCGTGGCGCAGGTGGTGGCTTGCCAGCACTGGCCGCGTGTGGAGCTGGTGTTCAACCATGCAGGCGCCGATGGCCGCTTGGTACGCGCGCTGACGGCACACGATGCGCCGCAGGGTTGGGTGGTGGCTGGCACGGGCAATGGCACCTTGCACCACGACTTAGAGGCTGCTTTGCTGGACGCGCAAAAGCAGGGTGCGCAGGTGTTGCGTGCGTCGCGTTGCGCGCAAGGCGGTGTGCAGTCAAGTGAGGCTGATGTGTTGCCACATGCGGGGGGCTTGACGGCTGTGCAGGCTCGCGTGGCTTTGTTGATGCATCTTGTGGCGCAGCAAACATAGTCAAAATAAGTCGCCAACAAAAAAGCCGCTCGACAGAGCGGCTTTTCTTTACAAGCGTGATGCTCGACGCGAATTAAGCGGCGAGGGCTTGGAACGCGCGGTCTTTGATTTCTTCCACAGTGCCTGTACCGCTGATGGCGCGGTACTTAGGTGCTGCAGCGGCATCGGCCTTGGCCCAGCCAGAGTAGTAGTCGACCAGTGGTCGGGTTTGAGCGCTGTAAACGTCCAAACGCTTTTTGACCGTCTCTTCTTGGTCGTCGGCGCGTTGCACCAAAGGTTCGCCAGTCACGTCATCAATGCCATCCACTTTGGGGGGGTTGAACTTGACGTGGTATGTACGCCCAGAAGCAGGGTGTGAGCGGCGGCCGCTCATGCGCTCGATGATGGCATCAAACGGCACATCGATTTCCAACACGTAGTCCAGCTTCACGCCAGCCGCCTTCATGGCGTCGGCTTGTGGAATGGTGCGTGGGAAACCGTCAAACAAGAAACCATTGGCGCAATCGGCTTGCGTGATGCGTTCTTTGACCAAATTGATGATGAGGTCATCGCTGACCAAACCACCTGCATCCATCACTTTTTTGGCTTCGATGCCCAGTGGTGTGCCGGCTTTCACAGCTGCGCGCAACATGTCGCCGGTGGAAATTTGAGGAATGCCGTATTTTTGGCAAATGAAGGTGGCCTGTGTACCTTTACCGGCACCGGGGGCGCCCAACAAAATGAGTCTCATGCTTGGTCCTATTGGTCTACGTTTTATTACTTAATCGAGGATATCACGCGCATCCCTTCCAAACCCTTACGCGGCGGCGCTTAGCAGCGCACGCACACGCGCCAAGTCTTCGGGTGTGTCCACGCCGGGGCCTGGGGAATGGTCGGTGATGTGCACCGCAATGCTGTGACCGTGCCACATGGCACGCAGCTGTTCGAGCGACTCGGTCACCTCAATCGGCGCTTGCGCCAGTTTGGGGAACTCGCGCAAAAAGCCGACGCGGTAGCCATACAGGCCCACATGGCGCAGCGGCGCGGGACTTGGGAGTGTGGTGATACCTTGCGCGAATCCATCACGCCACCAAGCAATCGGGGCACGACTGAAGTACAGCGCGGTGTTGCGGGCATCGAGCACCACTTTCACCACATTGGGGTTGGCAAAGTCTTCCACGCTCTCAATGGCGTGGGCGAGGGTGCTCATGCTGCAGTCGCTGCGTGTTTGCAGCAGCTGGGCGGCGGCGTCAATCGAGGCGGGGTCAATCAGGGGCTCATCGCCTTGCACGTTCACCACCACATCGGTGTCTTGCAGCTTCAGCAAATCGCAGGCTTCGGCCAAGCGGTCGCTACCAGAAGGATGGTCGGTGCGGGTCAACACTGAATCAATGCCATGCGCTTGGCAGGCAGCCACGATGCGCTGGTCGTCAGCGGCGACCACCACGCGAGAGGCGGCAGACAGCTTGGCGCGCTGCGCCACGCGAACCACCATGGGCAAGCCGGCAATGTCGGCGAGCGGTTTGTCGGGCAAACGCGACGATGCCATGCGCGCTGGAATGAGAACGCAAAACGACATTCAGGCTTCCAGCTCGGCGTCGGTCAGGGGGCGGGCTTCGTTTTCGAGCAACACAGGAATGCCGTCGCGCACGGGGTAAGCCAAGCGCGCGCTGCGTGAGATGAGCTCTTGCGTGTCGCGTTTGTATTCAAGGGGGCCTTTGGTCACGGGGCAGACCAAGAGTTCAAGCAGTTTGGTGTCCATGGGGTGATGATAACTTTGCGTGTTGTACGGCTGCGAGGTGCGCGTCAATCGCGGCCAAGAGTTCGGGGGGTAAGGTGGTGTGTAGCGGCACAGCCCACGCTTGTGGGTGATGTGCCCAGAGTTTGACCGCATCTTTTTCGGTGCAGAGCACATCGCCTTGTGAGGTGTCGATGTGCAAAGCTTGTAGATCCGCGTGGTCGGGCAAGGCTTGGGTATGCGCCACATTCATGCCTTGTTCGCGCAGCATGGCAAAAAACACCTCAGGCTTGGCAATGCCCGCCAAGGCTTGCACGGGCGTGTCCCACCAGCTGCTGAGCGAGCGTTGGGTGCCATCGGCTTGCAGCGCATAGTCAGCCAAATGGCGCTGCACAGCAAATTCGTTCGGGCCTGCTTCGCCTGATGTTCTCAAGACCCAGCAAGGCACATTGGGGCTCAGCGCTTGGCGCGGCCACGTCTCGCGCAGCGGGCCAGCGGGTAATAAGTGGCCGTTGCCCACGCCGCGTTCGTCAAACACGCACAGCTCTAGGTCGCGGGCCAAGGGCCAGTGTTGCAGGCCATCGTCACATACCAGCACTTGCACATCGCGGTGCAAACTCAACAGCGCTCGACCTGCATCCACACGGCTGTTGCCTACAAACACGGGCACTTGGCAGCTGCGGGCAATCAGCAAAGGCTCATCGCCCACGTTCTGTGATTGGCTTTTAGGTGACACAGCCAGCGTGCTGGATGTTTTGCGGCCATAGCCGCGGGACAACACGCCCACGCGCAAGCCTTGCGCTTTCAAGTGGTTGACCAAGGCCATGGTGATGGGTGTTTTGCCCACGCCTCCCACCATCACATTGCCCACCACGATGACGGGCACGGGCAAGGTGGTCTGTTTGTAAAAACCGTGTTGATAAAGCCTGCGGCGAATCGCCACAAGACCTGCAAACAACCAACTGATGGGGAGTAAAAAAAAGACCAACACTTGGCCCAATGCATTCGAGCGATCAGCACCATGACCGTTCCAAGCGTGCATCAAAGCTTGGCTCAGCGTCTGCTTTAGTGTTTGCCTCAAAGTTGGGGCTGTCTCAGTCGTACTGCGGTCGCCGCTCATGGCGTCAGTCGGCTTTGCCGCCGGACGACTGGGCAGCGAAGGTGAGTTGGTTCAAACCATTGCGGCGAGCCGCCTCCATCACCATCATCACCGATTGGTGGCTGGCTTGTGCGTCAGCACTGATGATGATCATAGGGCTGTCCATGCTTTGCGTGGCTTGCGCCAAAGCTTGGCTCAGGCCTTGCACGTCACGCGTGGGCACCAAATTGCGATTCACGCTGAATTGGCCTTCGTTGCTGATGGACACAATCACTTCGTGCGGGCGCTCTTGCGGTGCTGCGGCATCGGCCACGGGTAAATTCAGCTGCAACTCGGTGAATTTTCTGTAAGTCGTGGAGAGCATCAAGAAAATCACCACCACCAACAAAATGTCGATGAACGGAATTAGGTTGATCTCGGGTTCTGGGCTTTTCTCGCGATGAAATTTCATGGCCATGGTGTGGCGCCTGTTATTTCAAACGTGCGCGCATGGCGAGCAAGTGGCGCATAAAGCGCTCGGCATCCAGCTCAAAGCCCAGCACATACGCATCGACACGGCCACGCAGGTAGCGCCAGAACATCAAGGCGGGAATGGCAATGATCAAACCAAATGCCGTGTTGTACAGCGCAATCGAAATGCCCTGTGCCAGTTGCACGGGGTTGCTGGTGCCTGGGGCTTGCGAGCCAAAAATATCAATCATGCCAATGACTGTGCCCAGCAAACCCAAGAGTGGCGCGGCTGAAGCAATAGTGGCCAAGGCCACCAAATGCTTTTCCAACTCATGCGCTGCTTTGCGGCCAGCAGATTCCATGCTGGAGCGCAGGTCTTCTGTGCTGATGAGGGGCTCGTCTTTCATGGCGTGCAAGCCAGAAGCCAAAATGCGGCCCAACACAGAGTGGTCGTGCAACTGCTGCATGGCTTCTTCCGATGGCAGGTTGTCGTGGGAGGCTTTGAGCGCTTGCTCCAGCAAGCCTTCAGGGGCCACCAGGTGGGGGCGAAGGCTCATCATGCGTTCGATGACCAAGGCCAATGCCACGACAGAGCAGATCAAAAGGGGCCAAATCGGCCAGCCAGCCGCTTGTATGATGGTGAACAAAGCCAACACTCCAGAGAATTTTGTGTGTGCCAATTATGGCCTAGCGGCCCATCCACATGATCTGTGGATAACTTTGGGGATAAGCTTTGCTACCCCCCCTCAGATGCCGCATGAATGGGGCGATTCAACAAAATGATCGAAAAATGGGCGTTAAAAATCTCTTTTAAATCAAAGACTTGCTACGCAGGTTGGTGATTTTCTCGGTTTATTGTTTAAAACGATCTGGAAATATTTTTTGTGGATGAGTCTTCAATGCAACCCTCGGAATCGCTAGGTTTGGCGCCACGCATTTGGGCAGTTGGTGCCCTGTGCTGCGCCGTTGCTGACGTCTTGGACAGTCGTTTTAACCCCGTGGCTGTTCGGGGCGAGATTTCTGGCTTCACACGCGCGGCCAGCGGGCATTGCTACTTCACTCTCAAGGACGCAAGCGGGCAGCTGCGTTGCGCCATGTTCAAACGTGCCGCCCAAATGCTCGACTTTCGTCCTGTGGACGGCGAACTGGTCGAAATCAAGGGCCGTTTGGGTGTATATGAGCCACGTGGTGAGCTGCAAATGGTGGTCGAACACATGCGCCGTGCGGGGCAGGGCGCGTGGTTTGAGCAGTTTTTAAAACTCAAAGCCAAGCTCGAAGCCGAAGGCCTGTTTGACGCCGAGCGCAAACGTCCCCTCAAAACCATGCCGCGTGGCATTGGTGTGGTCACCTCACTAGGCGCAGCCGCCTTGCATGACGTGGCCACCGCCTTGCAACGCCGTGTGCCGCACATTCCTGTGGTGCTTGCGCCGTCCTTGGTACAAGGTCCAGATGCGCCGCCCACCTTGGTGCAAGCCTTGCAGCAGCTCAGCCAGCAGCCCAACATCGACGTCATCTTGCTGGTGCGTGGCGGCGGTTCGATGGAAGACCTCTGGGCTTTCAACGACGAAAACTTGGCAAGAGCCATCGTCAGCAGCCCTGTGCCGATCATCAGCGGCGTGGGGCACGAAACCGACTTCACCATTGCCGATTTCTGCGCCGACCTGCGTGCTCCTACGCCCACCGCTGCCGCCGAAATGTGCGCGGTGCCGCACGCGGAGTTGTTGTCCAACCTGCAGCTGTGGGGCAATGCCCTGCAAACCATCGCGCACCGCCAGCTTGACACCCAAGAGCAACGCCTAGACCGCGCCCAAGCCCGTTTGGGCCGCCCGTCTGAAGGTCTGAGTACTGAAAAAATGCAGCTCTTGCGCCTGCAGCAGCGTCTGGGCCAAGCCGTGCAAACTCGCACCCAACGCTGCCACAACGAACTGGCCACACTCACCAGCGGCCTAGCCCGTGGCGTGCAGCAAACCCCCGCCACAGCCCGCGAACGCTTGCACCGCGCGGCGTTGCGCCTGGAACTGCTTGACCCCAAATTGGTGCTGCAACGTGGTTTCGCGTGGCTCAGCGATGCCGATGGCCAAGCCATCACCTCGGTGGCGCAGACCTCAGAAGGCCAAGCTTTGGATGCAACCCTTGCCGATGGCGTGGTTGAATTACGGGTTGCTGCACCCACACGCATTTAGTTTTTACAATTCACGTTTTTACACAAGAGGACTTCATGGAACACACGCTCCCCGCACTGCCTTACGCCATCGATGCATTGGCCCCTCATTACAGCCAAGAGACTCTAGAGTTTCACCATGGCAAGCACCACAACGCCTACGTTGTGAACTTGAACAACCTGCAAAAAGGTACCGAGTTTGAAGGCATGGCCCTGGAAGAAATCATCAAGAAGTCCAGCGGCGGTGTTTACAACAACTCAGCCCAAATCTGGAACCACACCTTCTTTTGGAATTGCATGAAGCCACAAGGCGGCGGCGAACCCACAGGTGCATTGGCTGCAGCCATCAACGCCAAATTCGGTAGCTACGCTGCATTCAAAGAAGCCTTCGTCAAGAGCGCCGTGGGTAACTTCGGTTCAGGCTGGACATGGTTGGTCAAAAAGGCCGACGGTTCTGTGGACATTGTCAACATGGGCGCTGCTGGCACCCCATTGACCACTGGCGACAAAGCCTTGTTGACTGTGGACGTGTGGGAACACGCTTACTACATCGACTACCGCAACATGCGTCCTAAGTTCGTGGAGACTTTCCTCGACCACTTGGTGAACTGGTCTTTTGCTGAAAGCAATTTCGCTTAATTCAGCTTGTTTTGGCGGGCTGTGAGGCCCGTTGAAATGTCAAAAAGCCGCCTGGATAGGCGGCTTTTTTGTGGGCGGGCGCAAGCGTTCAGGGCTTAAACACAACGCCACGCAAGCGGCTGCCAGCGTTCAGTCCCTTTTTGGTAAACCAGCCTTGGTGCATTTCCAGCACAAAACGCACCGGCTTTTCAGAGCAGTGTGAATCTGTGGTTTGCGGCTTCATGTCTGCCAAATTCACGATGGTGCCGTCATCGGCCACAAAGGCGGCGGTCAGGGGCAGCAGTGTGTTTTTCATCCAAAAGCACTGCGTGGCCGGCTGCTCAAACACGAACAACATACCTTCGTGTTGCGGCATGTCTTTGCGAAACATCAGGCCCATGCTGCGCTGGTCAGGCGTTTGTGCCACTTGCGTGTCGATTTGATACATGCCTGCTTGCAGCTTGATGCGGGGCAGGTTGGTTTGGGGGGTGTCCTGGGCCAAAGCCGAGAAAGCCAAGCCAGAAAAGAGGAGGGTCAGCAGTGCGCGTTTCATGCGTGAGACTGTATCCGAGGTCATGAGTGCTTTCGTGCCTCGATAGAATGACCTAATGCCAACTAAAAAACCCACTCCCAAAGTCCAACTGCCCGACCGTGACGATGGCGGATCGGTCGTTTTAGAGCGCATCACGCAGCGCACCAAGCCGCCGCAGATGTTTCAGGTGCTGATGCTCAACGACGATTTCACGCCCATGGAGTTTGTGGTGATGGTGCTGCAAGAGTTTTTCAGCAAAGACCGCGAACAAGCCACGCAAATCATGTTGCAAATCCACTTGGATGGCAAAGGCGTGTGCGGCGTGTACAGCAAAGACATTGCCGCCACCAAGGTGGACCAAGTGATGGACGCGGCCCGCAAGTCTGGCCACCCGCTGCAGTGTGTGGCAGAGCCCATTGAATAAACCTATGGTTTGCACTAAAGAAACAGGCCTATTGAATAAACGGGTTTTGTTTCCATATACATTTGAATCTCAGATGCAAGCACCGAAGGAAAACACATGATCGCCCAAGAACTAGAAGTCAGCTTGCACATGGCCTTTGTCGAGGCCCGTCAACAACGACACGAATTCATCACCGTCGAGCACTTGCTGCTCGCCTTGCTGGACAACCCCAGCGCCGCCGAGGTGTTGCGCGCTTGTTCTGCCAATATCGACGACTTGCGTAAGTCCCTCTCTAACTTCATCGCTGACAACACACCACAGGTGTCAGGCACTGAAGAGGTGGACACTCAGCCTACGCTGGGTTTTCAGCGCGTGATTCAACGCGCCATCATGCATGTGCAGTCCACAGGCAATGGCAAAAAAGAAGTGACCGGCGCCAACGTTCTGGTGGCCATCTTTGGCGAGAAAGACTCACACGCGGTGTACTACCTCCACCAACAAGGCGTGACCCGCTTAGACGTGGTGAACTTCATTGCCCACGGCATCAAAAAGAGCGACCCACCTGAAGCCGTCAAAGGCAATGAGTCAAACCAAGCCGAGCAGGAAGAGGGCGGTGCCACGTCTGAAAAGAACGAGAAGGCTTCGCCACTTGAGCAGTTCACACAAAACCTGAACCAAGCTGCCAAAGACGGCAAGATTGACCCGCTGATTGGCCGCGAGTACGAGGTCGAGCGCACGATTCAAATCCTGTGCCGTCGCCGCAAAAACAACCCACTGTTGGTGGGCGAGGCTGGCGTGGGTAAAACCGCGATTGCCGAAGGTTTGGCATGGCGCATCACCCAAGGCGCAGTTCCTGAAATCTTGTCTGAGGCCATCGTGTACTCGTTGGACATGGGCGCATTGCTGGCCGGCACCAAATACCGTGGTGACTTTGAGCAACGCTTGAAGGGCGTGATCAAAAACTTGCAGAGCAAGCCCAACGCGATTTTGTTCATCGACGAAATCCACACGCTGATTGGCGCGGGTGCTGCTTCGGGCGGCACCTTAGATGCGTCTAACTTGCTGAAGCCAGCTTTGTCGAGCGGCCAGCTCAAGTGCATTGGCGCAACCACCTTTACCGAATACCGTGGCATCTTTGAAAAAGACGCAGCCCTGAGCCGTCGTTTTCAAAAGGTGGATGTGGTCGAACCAACCGTGTCTGAAACCGTGGACATTCTCAAAGGCTTGAAGTCACGCTTTGAAGAGCACCACAACGTCAAGTACGCCGTGGCTGCGCTGCAAGCCGCTGCCGAGCTGAGCGCCAAGTACATCAACGACCGCCAGTTGCCAGACAAGGCGATTGACGTGATTGACGAAGCCGGTGCGGCACAACGCATTTTGGTGGCGTCTAAGCGCAAGAAAACCATTGGCAAGGCCGAGATTGAAGACATCGTGGCCAAGATTGCACGCATTCCGCCAGCCAACGTGTCTAACGACGACCGCAGCAAGCTCCAAACCATAGAGCGCGATTTGAAGAGCGTGGTGTTCGGCCAAGACAAGGCCCTCGAAGTGCTGGCGTCTGCCGTGAAGATGGCGCGCTCAGGCTTGGGCAAGTCCGACAAGCCGATTGGCGCGTTCTTGTTCAGCGGCCCTACGGGCGTGGGCAAGACCGAGGCGGCCAAGCAGTTGGCCTACATCATGGGCATCGATTTGGTGCGCTTTGACATGTCTGAGTACATGGAGCGCCACGCTGTGAGCCGCCTGATTGGCGCGCCTCCCGGCTATGTGGGCTTTGACCAAGGCGGTTTGCTGACCGAAGCAGTGACCAAGAAGCCGCATTGCGTGTTGTTGCTGGATGAGATTGAAAAAGCCCATCCCGATATCTTCAACGTGCTGTTGCAGGTGATGGATCACGGCACGCTGACCGACAACAACGGCCGCAAGGCGGACTTCCGCAACGTCATCCTCATCATGACGACAAATGCGGGCGCCGAGACCATGAATAAGGCCACCATTGGCTTTACCAACCCTCGCGCTGCGGGCGACGAAATGGGCGATATCAAGCGCTTGTTCACGCCAGAGTTCCGCAACCGCTTGGACGCCATCGTGGGCTTCAAGGCCTTGGACGAAAACGTCATCATGCGCGTGGTCGACAAGTTCTTGCTGCAACTCGAAGGCCAGTTGGCTGAGAAGAAAGTCGAAGTTACCTTCAGCGACACGCTGCGCAAGCACTTGGCCAAGAAGGGCTTTGACCCACTCATGGGCGCACGCCCTATGCAACGCCTCATCCAAGACACGATTCGCAAGGCTTTGGCCGACGAACTGCTGTTTGGTCGCCTCACCGATGGTGGCCGCTTGAGCGTGGACATTGACGACAAAGAAGAAGTGCTGCTCGACATCACACCTTTGCCTAAGAAGGAAAAGGCCGCGAAGGGCGAGCACACGGCTTCTGAGGAGCAAGCGGCAAGCTAAGCTTGTCGCTCGGTTGCTGGCTCAACTGTTGAAACAAAAACGCCGTCTGTGTTGCCACAGGCGGCGTTTTTCATTGGGCTGTCGATATCGGCTTAGCGCTTGCGCCCACCCAAAATACTGCCCATCACCCCACGCACAATCTCGCGGCCCACAGCCGAGCCGATGTTGCGCACGGCAGACTTGACCATCATTTGCGCCAAGCCTTGGCGTTGACCGCCACGCGGGCCGGTGGAACCAAACAACGCGTCGCCCAAGCCAGAGAGCACTTGGTCTGTCACAGTGGCTTGTGCTGGTGCTTGACCAGCGGGGTCGGATACGGTTCCTGCAGAAGCCCCAGCTGTTGAGGGCGAACCACCAGCTGCAGGCGCAGTACCTTTGAGGCGTTCATAAGCGGATTCACGGTCCAAGGTCTGTTCATACACCCCAGCCACCAACGAATTGGCCAGCAAGGCCTGGCGTTGCTCTGGGGTGATGGGGCCAAGTTGGCTGCCGGGCAGCAACACATAGACCTGTTCCGTCTCGGACGGGCGGCCTTTGGCATCCAGCAAACTCACCAAGGCTTCGCCTACGCCCAGCTCGGTGATCGCTTTTTCAATGTCTAGGCCCTCTTTACCGCGCATGGTCTGCGCAGTGGCTTTGACAGCTTTTTGGTCACGAGGTGTGAAGGCACGTAAAGCGTGTTGCACGCGGTTGCCCAGCTGGCCCAGCACGGTTTCGGGCACGTCCAGCGGGTTTTGGGTGACAAAGTACACGCCCACGCCCTTGGAGCGAATCAGGCGCACCATTTGCTCAATGCGCTCCAGCAGCACTTTGGGCGCTTCGTTGAACAGCAAATGCGCTTCGTCAAAGAAGAACACCATCTTAGGCTTCTCGACGTCGCCAATTTCTGGCAGCTGTTCAAACATCTCCGAGAGCATCCACAGCAAGAACGTGCCGTACAGGCGTGGAGCGTTCATCAGCTTGTCGGCGGCCAACAAATTGATGACGCCCATGCCACGCGCATCGGTTTGCATGAAGTCTTGGATGTTGAGCATGGGCTCGCCAAAAAAGACATCACCGCCTTGGGCTTCAATCTCTAGCAAGGCGCGTTGAATGGCGCCAATGCTGGCGGCGCTCACGTTGCCGTATTCGGTGGTGAAGTCGCGTGCGTGCTCGCCCACATATTGCAGCATGGCGCGTAGGTCTTTGAGGTCAAGGAGCAGCAAACCTTGGTCGTCCGCGATTTTGAAGACCATGTTGAGCACACCAGCTTGTGTGTCGTTCAGGTTGAGCATGCGGCCCAGCAAGAGAGGCCCCATGTCGGTGATGGTGGCGCGAACGGGGTGGCCAGACTTACCAAACACGTCCCACAGGGTGGTTGGGCAGCCTAGTGGAGAGGGCATGGGTAGGCCGCGCTCTTGGATGGCGGCTGCGAGTTTGGGCGGGATGTTGCCAGGCTGGCTGATGCCTGCCAAGTCGCCTTTGACGTCGGCCATGAAGACGGGCACGCCGATTTTGGAGAAGCTTTCAGCCAGGGTTTGAAGCGTGACGGTTTTGCCTGTGCCTGTCGCACCTGTGATGAGACCGTGGCGGTTGGCCAAGGCTGGCAACATGTGGCATTCAGTCGTATTGCGGCGCGCAATCAGCATCGGTTCGGCCATCAAAAGTTCTCCATCGCATGAAAAGTAAAATAACCAGATAAGGTTAATTCAATTCAAGAGGATTTCTGATGGCTGGCCACAGTAAATGGGCAAATATTCAACACCGCAAAGGGCGTCAAGACGAGAAGCGCGGCAAGATTTGGACACGCATCACGCGTGAAATCATTGTGTCTGCCCGCTTGGGTGGCGGCGACCTGAGCCTGAACCCTCGTTTGCGTTTGGCCATTGAAAAAGCCAAGGCGGCCAACATGCCCGCCGACAACATCAAACGCAACGTCGACAAAGCCACAGGCAACCTCGACGGCGTGGTGTACGACGAGATTCGCTACGAAGGCTACGGTGTGGGCGGAGCCGCCATCATCGTGGACACCATGACCGACAACCGCGTGCGTACCGTGGCTGAAGTGCGCTTTGCATTCAGTAAAAACGGCGGCAACATGGGCACTGAGGGTTCAGTGGCGTTTCAATTCAAGCATTGCGGCCAATTGGTGTTTGCACCGGGCAGCAATGAAGACCAAATCATGGAAATTGCGCTCGAAGCGGGCGCCGACGATGTGATCACTGATGACGACGGCGCGATTGAAGTGCTGACGCCACCTGCCAGCTTTGAGGCTGTCAAAAACGCTTTGGACGCTGCGGGCCTCAAGCCCGAAGTGGCTGAGGTGACTTACCGTGCAGACAACACCATCGAACTCGAGGGTGATGACGCTGTGAAGATGCAAAAAATATTGGACGCGCTAGAAGACCTTGACGATGTGCAAGAGGTCTATCACAACGCAGCACTATGAACGTATTAGTTATTGGCGGCGGTGGCCGCGAGCACGCGTTGGCGTGGAAGATTGCCCAATCCAACAAGGTGCAAAAAGTGTTCGTGGCTCCCGGCAACGGCGGCACAGCACGCGACAAGCGCTTGGACAACATCGACATCACCGATGTCAAAGCTCTGCGCGAGTTTGCGCAAAGCAATGGCGTTGAACTGACGGTGGTCGGGCCTGAGACACCATTGGCTGCAGGAGTGGTGGACGAGTTCCGCGCGCACGGCATGCGCATTTTTGGCCCCACCAAGGCAGCGGCGCAGCTGGAAAGCTCTAAGGCCTTCAGCAAAGCGTTCATGAAGCGCCACAACATTCCCACTGCGGAATACGAAACTTTCACCGACGCCCAAGCCGCGCACGACTACGTGAACGCCAAAGGCGCACCGATTGTGGTGAAGGCCGACGGTTTGGCTGCAGGCAAGGGCGTGGTGGTGGCGATGACCGCCGCCGAGGCCCACGAAGCGATTGATTTCATGTTGCTCGACAACAAGCTGGGTGTGAGCCACAACGAAGGTGGCGCGCGCGTGGTTATTGAAGAGTTTTTGCAAGGTGAAGAGGCCAGCTTCATCGTCATGTGCGATGGCAAAACCGTGTTGCCTTTGGCCACCAGCCAAGACCACAAGCGCTTGCTCGATGCCGACGAAGGCCCCAACACCGGCGGCATGGGCGCGTATTCGCCAGCGCCCGTGGTCACGCCTGAGGTGCATGCCCGCGCCATGCGCGAAATTATTTTGCCCACCATCAAGGGCATGGAAAAAGACGGCATTCCATTCACCGGCTTCTTGTACGCGGGTTTGATGATTGACCCACAAGGCCAGGTCAAAACTCTTGAGTTCAACTGCCGCATGGGCGACCCCGAAACCCAGCCCATCATGGCGCGCTTGAAAACCGATTTGGTCGATGTGCTGATGGCGGCCACTGCCACCAATGCCGAGACTCGCTTTGACGACTTCGAGCTGGAATGGGACCGCCGCACCGCAATTGGTGTGGTGTTGGCCGCACACGGCTATCCCCTAAGCCCCCGCAAGGGCGACACCATCACCGGTTTGCCGCAAGACACAGACGATGTGGTGGTGTTCCACGCCGGTACGCAAATGGCCGACGGCCAAGTGGTCACCAGCGGTGGCCGCGTGTTATGCGTGACAGCTTTGGGTGGCACTTTGAAGCTGGCTCAGCAGCAGGCTTACGACACCATCAAGGGCATTCACTTCGATGGCGTGCAGTACCGCAGCGACATTGGCTACCGCGCAATTTCGCGCTGAACGTTTCAATAACGTCTACGCCAATCCTCGTTCAACCGATTGCTCATAAACACAGATGACCGAATTCACCAAACCCATGCCCGTGCAATGCAAACCTCAAGCGTGGGCCGCTTGGTTGGTCAAGCTGATGGGGTGGAGGATCGAGTTTGATGGGCTGCCCACCAAACAAGGCGTGCTCATTGGCTATCCGCACACCAGTAACTGGGACTTCATCACGATGATGCCGGTTAAGTGGGCCTTGGGTTTGCCGATTCAGTTCTTTGCCAAACACAGTTTGTTTAGCATTCCGCTATTTGGCCGTTGGATTCGCTTCATTGGTGCTGTGCCGATTGACCGCTCGTCGCCTAAAGGGGTTGTGGGTGAGATGGTGGACTCTTTGATACGACACAAGCAAAACGACGAAATCCTCTGGATTGGCTTATCGCCTGAAGGCACGCGCAAGCTGACCGACGGGTGGCGCAGTGGCTTTTACCAACTGGCTTTGGGGGCTGACGTGCCTTTGCTCATGCTGCACATTGATTACGGCAAGAAGCTAGCCAAAGTGACGGACTTCATGCGTTTGACGGGCGATGTGCAAGCGGATTACGCACACATCGCCAAGGTGTACGAAGGCGTGCAGGGCTTTCATGTGAACCAAGCGGCCCCCATTCGCCCTTTGCCAGCACGCACGACTGCGACTGGCGACACTCAGACAACCCGCTAACTTCACCCCACGATGACCGCCACTACCCACGAACATAGCCACGAACACGTTGTAGCCGCCGCGCGCGACTACCTGATTGGCCTGCAAAGCCGCATCACCAGCGCGATTGAAGCCAAAGACGGCCAAGCCAAGTTCTTGGTGGACAAGTGGGAAAAGGGCCCGGGCGAACAGCTGCAGGGCAACGGCATCACCCAAATCTTAGAAAACGGCCCCGTGTTTGAGCGTGCTGGCTGCGGCTTTTCGCATGTGCGCGGCCCTAAGCTGCCGCCTTCTGCCACGCAGCACCGACCCGAGCTGGCTGGCGCGCCGTTTGAAGCCATGGGCGTGTCGCTGGTGTTTCACCCGCGTAACCCCTATGTGCCCACTGTGCACATGAACGTGCGAATGATTGTGGCCACGCCTGCCAATGGCAAACCTGTGGCGTGGTTTGGTGGCGGCATGGACCTCACGCCTTACTACGGCTATGCCGAAGACGCCAAGCATTTCCATCAGGTGTGCCATGACGCGTTGCAATCCTTTGGTGACGAGCTTTATCCACGCTTTAAAACTTGGTGCGACGAGTACTTCTGCAACAAGCACCGCAACGAACAGCGCGGCATTGGCGGTATCTTTTTTGACGACTTTTCAGAACTTGGCTTTGAGCGCAGTTTTGAAATGCTCAAAAGCGTGGGTGATGCTTTCCTAGAGTCGTATTTGCCCATCGTGGACCGCCGAGTGAACACACCTTATGGCGAGCGCGAGCGCGACCATCAGCTTTACCGCCGTGGCCGCTATGTGGAGTTCAACCTCGTGTGGGACCGTGGTACGCACTTTGGCCTGCAGTCTGGCGGGCGCACCGAGTCGATTCTGTTGTCCATGCCACCGTTGGTGAGCTGGTCGTACCAGCACCAGCCAGAAGCGGGCACACCTGAGCATGCTTTGTTGCATGACTTTTTGGTGCCGCGAAATTGGCTTTGAATCACGCCAAGCGCCTAGGCATCTTTGGTGGTTCGTTTGACCCGCCGCACATCGCGCACCTTGCGCTGGCCAAGCACGCGATCGAGCAGTTTGATTTGGCCGAACTGCGCATCATCCCCACGGGTGACGCTTGGCACAAGGCACGCACACTCACGCCATCGCCACACCGCTTGGCCATGACTCGTTTGGCTTTTGCCGATGTAGCGCAAACGGCGGTGGACCCGCGTGAGATCGACCGCGAAGGTGCGACCTACACCTTTGACACGCTCCAAGAGCTCAAAGCCGAGCAACCCGATACCGATTTGTACCTGTTCATCGGTGCAGACCAAGCGAATGCCTTCAAAACATGGCACCGTTGGCAAGAGATTTTGGGCCTCGCCACCGTGGTGGTGGCCGATCGTCCGAATGAGGGACAGGGCGGCATGGCCAGTCAGTGGCACAATGCGGTATCCCCCGACGTAC
The DNA here is from genome assembly GCF_002943475.1 of Limnohabitans sp. TS-CS-82. NCBI lineage: Bacteria > Pseudomonadati > Pseudomonadota > Betaproteobacteria > Burkholderiales > Comamonadaceae > Limnohabitans > Limnohabitans sp. TS-CS-82. The sequence goes on from NZ_PTQX01000002.1 coordinate 260,519, forward strand.
AACGCTTGGACATGCCAAGCCTGAATGTGAGTGCCACCGAGATTCGTGCGCACGTTGCCCATGGCGCACATGCAGATCACAAGATGCACGCGTGGTTGCCTGCCGCTGTGCAGCACTACATTGAAAAACACAGCCTTTACCGATAAATCAGATGACCGAAACCTCCGCCAAAAAAGATGTCCAAAAATTGCAACGCACCGTCGTGGATGCGCTGGAGGACGTCAAAGCCCAAGACCTCGTGGTGTTTGACACCGAGCACTTGTCCTCGCTGTTTGAGCGCGTCATCGTGGCGTCTGGTACATCGAACCGTCAAACCAAAGCGTTGGCCGCCAGCGTGCGCGACAAAGTGCGCGACGCCGGTTTTGGCAAGCCTCGCATCGAAGGCGAAGACAACGGCGAGTGGATCATCGTGGATTGCGGCGCTGTGGTGGTGCACGTCATGCAGCCCACCATCCGTGGTTACTACAACCTCGAAGAAATTTGGGGCGAGAAGCCCGTGCGTTTGAAGTTTGGTGCACCAAAGCCTGTCAAAGCAGCCGAGCCTGAAGAAGTACCCGCCAAGAAGTCGGCAGCCAAAAAACCAGCAGCCAAGAAAACAGCCGCTGGTGACAAGAAGCCTGCTGCTCGTGCAAGCTCCGGTTCACGCGCTGATTCGAGCTCACGCACCTCTTACACGCGCAGCGATGCAGCCAAGCCAGCCTCGCGCAGCACCTCGACACGCGGCCCAGTCAAAGCGGCACCTGCTAAAACGACAGCTGCTAAATCAGCACCAGCCAAAACTGCAGCAGCCAAAACTGCAGCAGCCAAAAAGCCAGCTGCAGCGCCAGCCAAGTTGCCTGTCAAGACCGTGGGCCTCAAAGGTGCCAAGTCAACCGCCAAAGCCGCAGCACGCAGCGCCTCGACCACGGCTGGTAAGCCAACGGGCAAGCGTCCTCCAGCCGCTAAAAAGACCACCGCCCGCAAAGCATGAAGCTGTGGGTCGTCGCAGTCGGCCAACGTGTGCCCGACTGGGCGCAAACCGCTTGGGACGATTACGCCAAGCGGTTTCCGTCTGAGCTGAAGGTCGAGCTCAAGGCCGTCAAAACCGAGCCGCGCAGCTCTAAAACGCTAGACACCATTTACGCCGCCGAGCGCGAGCGCATCGAAGCCGCCATTCCGCGCGGCTGTCGCATCGTTGCTCTGGACGAACGAGGGACCAATCTCACCACCGTGGCCTTGGCCACCAAGCTCAAACACTGGCAGCTCGAAGCCGACGATGTGGCCTTGGTCATTGGCGGGCCTGATGGCTTGTGCCCCGAGTTCAAAAAACAAGCACACGAACGCATCCGCATTTCAGACCTGACCCTGCCGCACGCCATGGTGCGCGTGCTGTTGGTGGAGCAGCTCTACCGTGCGTGGTCGATCAACGCCAACCATCCTTATCACCGCGAGTGAAGCCGCTAGAGCTATTTATGTCTGACTCCAAATTCGTTTATCTCGCCTCGCAAAGTCCACGCCGTCGCCAACTGTTAGAACAGCTGGGTGTGCGTTACGAGTTGCTGCTGGCCGACGAACAAGAAGATGCCGAAGCGCTAGAGGTTGTGTTGCCCAATGAGGCCCCACGCGCTTATGTGCAACGCGTGACCTTGCTGAAGCTTGAGGCAGCACTCAATCGCATGAAGCGCCGTGGCTTGCCGCTGGCCCCGGTGCTGTGCAGCGACACCACGGTGGCTTTGGGCAAGACCATTTTGGGCAAGCCTGATGACACCAAACATGCGGCACAAATCCTTGGCGCGTTGAGCGGTCAAACCCACCGCGTGTTGACCTCGGTGGCCATGGGCACGCTGTCTAAATCGGGCAAGCCGCTCAAAACAGAGCAGGCGCTGAGTGTGTCCAACGTACGTTTTGCGGCTTTGACGCGTACACAAATACAAAACTATGTCGCCAGCGGCGAGCCCATGGGCAAAGCCGGCGCATATGCGGTGCAGGGAAGGGCCGCTGCGTACATCGAGCACATCAGCGGCAGCTACTCTGGCATCATGGGGTTGCCCATGTTTGAAACCGCGCAGCTGTTGCGCGAGTTTGGATTCAAGGTCTAACCCCTTTTACTTGCGGACCTTCACATGCAACAAGACATCCTCATCAACTGGTCGCCCCAAGAAACCCGAGTGGCCATTGTGGAAACGGGCGCCGTGCAAGAGCTGCACGTTGAGCGCACGCTAGAGCGTGGCTTGGTGGGTAATGTGTATTTGGGCAAAGTGGCGCGTGTGTTGCCGGGCATGCAATCGGCTTTCATCGACATTGGTCTAGAGCGTGCTGCCTTCTTGCATGTGGCCGACTTAATGAGCAGTGTGGCCGCACGCCACGCCGACGACAAGGGCGAGCCAGCACCGGTTGTGCCCATTGAAAAACAAGTGTTTGAAGGCCAGTCACTGTTGGTGCAAGTCATCAAAGATCCGATTGGCACCAAAGGTGCACGGCTTTCTTCGCAAATCAGCATTGCGGGCCGCTTGTTGGTATTTTTGCCGCAAGACCAACACATCGGTGTGTCGCAAAAAATACCGTTCGAGCAGCGCGAGTCCTTGCGCCAACGCTTGCAAGCTTTGGCCGAAACCGCCGCGCAAGATGGCAAAACAGGTAACCAAACGGGTGGCTTCATTCTGCGCACCAACGGCGAAGACGCCAGTGATGCTGAGCTGGGTGAAGACATTGCCTACCTGCGCAAAACCTGGGCGCGCATCAAAGAAGCCTCGACCCGCTTGCCCCCTAAATCGCTGTTGCACCAAGACTTGAGCCTGCTGCAGCGTGTGTTGCGCGACTTGGTGAGCGAGACCACACAAACCATCCGCATTGACTCGGCCGAGCAGTTTAAAAAACTGCAAACCTTCGGCCAAGAGTTCATGCCCAGCGCGGTGGACAAGCTGCAGCTGTACAAAGGCGAGCGTCCCATCTTTGATTTATTCAACATCGATGAAGAAGTGGGCAAGGCCTTGGGCCGCCGTGTGGACCTGAAGTCTGGCGGCTACCTCATCGTGGACCAAACCGAGGCCTTGACCACGGTCGACGTGAATACCGGCGGCTTTGTGGGTGCACGCAATTTTGACGAAACGATTTTCAAGACCAACCTAGAGGCTGCGGGTGCTATTGCCCGACAACTGCGTTTGCGTAACCTAGGTGGCATCGTGATTGCCGACTTCATCGACATGACGCGTGAAGACCACCGCGATGCGGTGTTGGCCGAGTTCCGCAAACAACTCGCCCGTGACCGCGTGAAGACGATGGTGAGCGGTTATTCGGCGTTGGGCTTGGTCGAGATGACGCGCAAGCGCACCCGCGAATCGCTGGCCCACATGCTGTGCGAGCCATGCCCTGTGTGTGACGGCAAAGGCAGCGTGAAAACCGCACGCACGGTGACGTATGACATTTTGCGCGAGATCTTGCGTGAGGCCCGTCAGTTCAATCCGCGCGAGTTCCGTGTGATTGCATCGCCCGATGTGATTGACATCTTGCTGGATGAAGAAAGCCAGCACTTGGCTGGCTTGAGCGACTTCATTGGTAAGCCCATTTCTCTGCAGGCTGAAGGTGCGATGTCGCAAGAGCAGTACGACATCGTCTTGCTCTGAACGCTTGAACTAAGCAACGAGCTTAAAGTGCTTGCGGCTGAAGTCCAGCCCAAATGCCTTCTCAAGCTTCATCAACCAACGGTGACGCTTCTCACGTTTGGTCAGCTGGTAATCGGGGTCAATCGTGAAGCTCTTTTCTGCCGAACTTTCTAGCCACGGCTTGACCAGCTCAGGGTGCGTGCCCGTGAATGGCTGCAACACCTGCGCATCAAACTGGCTGTAACGCACCGTGGGTGCGCCATGCGACCAAAACTTGCTCACTTGGTCGAGCTTCTTTTGCATCGCCTCGTTGCTTCGCACCCAGCCGTAGTGGTAGATGTGTGCATTGGCCAAAGCCGCTTGTGGGTTGCGGCCTTTTTTGTGGTCAGCTGTGATGAGCCAGTACTGGCCATCGGGCGCATACGAGCGGATGGTGTTGCGAATCAAGCGGCATTCACGGCGGTACCACGCTGGGCTGTCGGCCACAAAGTCGGGCGTGCCGTAAAAGTGGAAGTAGTCAAACACAAAGGCTTCGACAGCAGGGTTGTGGTGGTGCTTGTCCACACTGGCGCGGATGTTGGCCAGCTCGGCTTCGTGCACCACCTCGTCGCCCTCAAGGTAAAACGCCCAGTCACCTGTGCAGGCGAATTGCGCGATCATCTTTTGCTGGGCGTACACAAAGCCACGGTCTGCCATGCGTTCGTTCCAGATGGTTTCGATTACGCGAATCTTGGGAGAGCCAATGGCGTGAATACGGGCCAAGGTGTCGTCATTGCTTTTACCAACCACCACCACAAACTCATCGACCAAGGGCAAGAGTGAGCGAATGGAGGCTTCAAACGGGAAGCCCAGTTCCACGCCGTTGCGAATGAAGGTGAAACCGCTGATGGATGCTTGGCTCATAGAGGGGATGCGTTAAATGGTGGAGGTGTCAGCAAAATGGTTGTCGGCACTTTGTGCGGCCACTTTGTACAACGCGGCATACGCGCCGCTTTGGGCCATGAGTTGGCTGTGCGTGCCGGTTTCCACAATGCTGCCGGCTTGCATGACCACAATCAGGTCGGCATGCTCGATGGTGGACAGGCGGTGGGCAATGACCAACGAGGTGCGACCTTGCATGAGCACATTCAGCGCGTCTTTCACCAGTTGCTCTGAAGCGTTGTCCAAAGCCGATGTGGCTTCGTCCAAGATGAGGACAGGCGCATCTTTGTAAATGGCACGGGCAATGGCTAAGCGTTGGCGTTGGCCGCCCGAGAGTTGGGTGGCGTTGTGCCCGACCAGTGTGTTTTCTTGGTGGGGCAGTCCGCGCACAAAGTCGCCGAGGTTGGCTGCTTCTAGGGCGCTCCACACGCGGGCGTTGTCTACAGTTTCACCGAGTGCAATGTTGTGAGCGATCGAGTCGTTGAACATGATCACATCTTGGCTCACAAACGCCACTTGGCGTCGCAAACTGGCGAGCGACCAGTCTTTGAGCGGCACGCCGTCTAGGCTGACTTGGCCTGAACTGGGGTCAAGAAAGCGTGGCAGCAAATTGGCCAAGGTCGTTTTACCCGAGCCCGATGGTCCAACAAAAGCCACGGTTTGACCGGGTTGGATGGTCAGGCTCACGCCGTTGAGGGCGGGGGACGTGGCAGACGGGTATTGCAGCGTGACGTGGTCAAAGCAAATTTCGCCTTGGGCGTGCGCGCTGGTGTGTGTGCCTTGCGTTTCATCGGGGGCGAGGTCGAGCAAATTCAAGCCACGTTCTAATGAGGTGACGCCGCGTGTCAATGTGCCCGCCACTTCAGACAAATGTTTGATGGGCGAAATCAGCATCAACATGCCAGTGATAAACGCCGCAAACGAACCCACCGTCACGTTGGATGTACCGCTGTCTGCGCTGCTTTGCCACAAAGCCACAGTGATCACCCCAGACAAAGCCAAGGCTGCCAGCATTTGAATGAGCGGTGTCATCACTGAATTGGCGACCACTGCCTTGAGCGCCAATTGACGCAATTTGTGGTTAAACGCCCCGAACTTGGTGATTTGGCTGTCTTGCGCGTTGTGCAAGCGCACCATGCGGTAGGCCAGCACGTTTTCTTCCACCACATAAGCCAGCTCATCGGTGGCGTCTTGGCTGGCACGCGTGACGTTGTCAATTCGGCGTGAGAGGTTTTTAACCACCCAAGCAATCGGCGGGAAGATGGCAAACACAATCAGGGTGAGCTTCCAGTTGAGCATCAGCAAATAGCCAAGCAAGGCCAGCAGCGTGACCAAGTCTTTGGCAAACGACAGCATGGTGGAGACGAGCAAGCTTGCACCGTTGTTGACTTCGTAGACCATGGTGTTGGTCAAGCCACTGGTGTGTTTGTCGGCAAACAGTTGAGGGGCAGCGCGCAGCAGCTTTTCAAACAGGCGTTGGCGCAAACGCTCCATCGAGTAATTGGTCACACGGGCCAAGCAATAAGCGGCAATAAAACCTGCAAAGCCGCGCACACCAAACAAGAGCAACAAAACAGCGGGGATTTTCCAAAGCTCTAGCGTTCCACGGTCAAAACCGTTGTCAAGCAAAGGTTTCATCAGTGCTGGAATGGCGGGCTCTGTGGCTGAGCCGATCAGAATGCCCACAATGCCGAGTGCCAGCGCACCAGGATGACCCGCAAACCAAGGCGCCACGCGTTTGAGCCTTTGAAACAAGGAATCAGACGGGGTTGATGGGGCGGTGGTGGTCATAAATTCTTCACGTGGCAAGAAAGGCAATACAGAGCATTATCGCCACTCGTTCGCCACTAAAATCAGCGGATTCATTTGGCTACCTCTCTCACTATGACACGTCAATTTTTTCGCTTCACACTTGGGCTTTTGACCGCCGGCTTGTTGGCCTTGCCAACGTGGGCGCAGTTCCGAGTGGAAGTGTCGGGCGTGGGTTTGACCCAAGTGCCTATTGCCTTTGCCCCCTTGCGTGGTGAAGAAACATCCCCCCAAAAGATTTCAGCCATCGTGCAGGCCGACCTGGAGCGTAGCGGCCAGTTCCGTGGCATCACCGCTGGTGTGGTGACAGACGAAACCCAACGCCCCGACATCAGCGCCATGCGCCAAAAGGGCGCCGATGCCTTGCTAACCGGCAGCATCAGCCGTATGGCAGACGGTCGCTATGACGTGCGCGTGCGCTTGTGGGACGTGGTACGCGGCCAAGACCTAGGCGCCATGAGCTACACCGTGGTGACGGGCGATTTGCGTTTGGCGTCTCACCGCATTGCTGACTTTGTGTACGAAAAACTCACCGGCGACAAAGGTGTGTTTTCCACCCGCATTGCCTACGTGACAAAGACTGGCAACCGCTACAACCTGTGGGTGGCTGACGCGGACGGTGAAAACGCCCAGTCTGCCCTGGCTAGCCCTGAGCCCATCATTTCGCCCAGCTGGTCACCCTCTGGCGGTCAATTGGCCTATGTGTCGTTTGAGTCACGCAAGCCTGTGGTGTATGTGCATGATGTGTCTACCGGCAAGCGCCGCGTGATTGCCAATTTTCGTGGCTCCAACAGCGCGCCTAGCTGGTCGCCCGATGGGCGCAGCTTGGCTGTGACCTTGAGCCGCGATGGTGGTTCGCAATTGTTTGTGATTGATGCCAACGGTGGCGAGCCCCGCCGTTTGACACAATCGGCTGGCATCGACACCGAGCCCGTGTTCGCCCCCGATGGCGCTGCCATTTACTTTGTCAGCGACCGTGGCGGTGCGCCTCAGATTTACCGCATGCCTGCGTCTGGCGGCCCAGCCAACCGTGTGACCTTCAATGGCACATACAACATTTCACCTGCCATCAGCCCTGATGGCCGTTGGTTGACCTACATCTCTCGCATTGGCGGCGCGTTTAAGTTGCATGTGATGGACATTGCCAGCGGCAACGTGGCAGCCATCACCGACAGCAACCGCGACGAGCGCCCCAGCTTTGCGCCCAACAGCCGTCTGATCGTGTACGCCACCATCCAAGATGGCCGTGAAGCCCTGATGACCACCACCTTAGATGGCCGCATCAAAGCCCGCTTGTCTGGCCAAGGCGGTGACTTGCGTGAGCCCAACTGGGGCCCGTTCAGCAAAATCTTGCCTTAATTTATCTCTCTCTTTTTGGAACACACATTTATGAAAAAACTTTTGTTACTGGCTTCTGTTACCGCAGTTTTGGCGGGTTGCGCTTCTGGTGTCAAGCTGGATGACGTGCAAGTGGATGACCGCTCTGGCGGTGCTTCAGGCCAAAGCAGTGTCAATGGTTTGAACTCACGCAACCTTGGCGCCATGGAAGGCATCAAGCAAGGCCCTGTGGGCGTGGAACACATCATTTACTTTGATCTTGACAGCTACACCGTCAAATCTGATTACCAAACCGTGTTGGATGCCCATGCCCGCTACCTGCGCGCAGATCGCAATCGCCGTGTGAACATTGAAGGCCACACCGACGCACGTGGTGGCAGCGAGTACAACTTGGCTCTGGGCCAAAAGCGTTCAGACGCTGTGCGTCGCTCCTTGTCGGTCTTGGGCGTGCCCGAGAGCCAAATGGAATCGGTGAGCTTTGGCAAAGAAAAGCCAGTGGCCCAAGGCTCTGACGAGTCTGCTTACTCACAAAACCGCCGTGCTGCGTTGAACTACCAATGAAACTGAACCCTTCTTTTTCTACCCGCGCTGTGGCCCTGGCCGCAGGTGCGCTGTTGAGCTTCAATGCCACGGCTGCGTTGTTTGAAGACACCGATGCACGTCGCGCCATTCTCGAGTTGCGTGAGCGCGTCGAGCGCCAAGGTGAGGAAATTCAAAACTTCCAGCGCAGCTTGCTGGAGCAGCAAAACCAGTTCGAGGCTTTGCGTACCGAAACAGCACGTTTGCGTGGGGAAAAAGAAGAGTTAACGCAAGAATTACGTCGCCAGCAGGAGCTGTCTCAAGGCGTGGACGACCGCTTGAAGAAGTTTGAACCCACCAAGGTCAAGGTCGATGGCGTGGAGTTTGTGGCCGACCCCGCAGAAACCAAAGCCTACGAAGATGCTTTGGCCATCTTCCGCAAAGGCGAGTTTGGCGCAGCCAGCGCGGCGTTCAACGATTTCATCAAACGCAACCCCAAGAGCGGCTACGTGGTGCCTTCGTTGTTTTGGGTGGGCAATGCCCAATACGCCAACCGCGACTACAACAACGCCATCAAAAACTTCAACACTTTGTTGAGCAAAGCCCCGAACCACATGCGTTCTGCAGACGCCATGTTGTCTGTGGCTAATTGCCAGTTGGAGTTGAAAGACACCAAGGCTGCCCGCAAAACCTTGGGCGATGTGGTGAAAACCTATCCACACACCGAGGCGGCCTCTGCGGCCTCTGAGCGTTTGGCGAAACTCAAGTGACCGAGCTAGTCACGCTCACCAAAGAGGTCCTTGGGGCCTTTTTTTTAGGTGGCTTGCTTTTGGGTGTCATCAGCCAACGCACCCACTTTTGCACCATGGGCGCCATTTCCGATGTGGTCAACATGGGCGACTGGACCCGCGCACGCCAATGGCTGTGCGCGATTGGCGTGGCAATGATTGGCTTTGCCGCATTGGCAGACTTTGGCCTGATTGACCCCAGCAAAACCTTGTACGCCAGCCCGCGCCTGATGTTGCTGTCCACGCTGGTGGGCGGTTTGATGTTTGGCTACGGCATGGTCATTGCGTCGGGTTGCGGCAACAAAACCTTGGTGCGCATGGGCGGCGGCAACCTCAAATCGGTGGTGGTGTTTGTGGTGATGGGCGTCAGCGCGTTTGCGACGCTCAAAGGCATCACAGCCGTGGTTCGCACCAACACAGTGGACACCGTGTTTGTAGATATGCCTGCGGGCGCTCATCTGAGCGTGTTGGGTATTCCTCATTTGGGCTACATCTTGGGTGCGCTTGTGTTGCTGTGGGTCTTGCGGCACAAAGACTTTTGGACGTTTGACAGCCTATTGGCTAGCTTCGGCGTGGGTGGCTTGGTGGTCGCCATGTGGTGGGTCAGTGGGCATTTGGGCTTTGTGCCCGAGCATCCAGAAACCTTGGATGCGGTGTACTTGGCCACCAACTCTGGCCGCATCGAAGCACTCAACTTTGTCGCACCTGTGGCCTACACCCTAGATTGGCTGATGTTTTACAGCGACGCGTCCAAAGTGCTGAGCGTGGGCATTGCCGCAGTTGCAGGCGTGCTCGTCGGTTCGGCCATCTCGGCGTTGCAAAGCAAAACCTTTCGCTGGGAAGGATTTGCCAATCCACGCGACCTAGGCCAACACTTGCTAGGCAGCGTGTTGATGGGCGTGGGTGGTGTGACCGCCATGGGCTGTACTTTCGGTCAGGGCTTGAGCGGTATTTCTACATTGAGCCTCAACTCCGTCGTCGCTTTGGCCGCGATTGTGGTGGGGGCTGTGGTGTCTTTGCGCCAGCAAGCTGCACGCTTAGAGCGCACCGCCTGTGAGTGAACCTGTTGTGACGCCGTCTTCCACGATGGACCGCCGTTTTGGTGGCTTGGACCGCTTGTATGGCGTGACCGGTGCGGCCAGCATTCGCGCGGCGCACGTGGTGGTGGTGGGTGTGGGTGGTGTGGGCTCGTGGACGGTGGAAGCCTTGGCGCGCAGTGGGGTGGGGCGCTTGACCCTGATTGACCTAGACAACGTGGCCGAATCCAACATCAACCGCCAAATTCACGCGCTGGACGACACCGTTGGCATGGCCAAGGTCGAAGCCATGCGTCAACGCATTGCGCACATCAACTCGGATTGCGTGGTGACGTGCATTGAAGATTTTGTTGAGCCTGGCAACTGGCCTGGCATTTTGAATGGCGTAGACGTTGATGCTGTCATTGACGCCTGTGACCAAGTCAAAGCCAAAACAGCGATGGCGGCTTGGGCCATCAAACACAAAGTCTTGTTCATCACCGTCGGGGCCGCTGGCGGCAAACGCTTGGCGCACAAAGTGGACATTGATGATCTGTCCAACACCAGCCACGATCCACTCTTGGCCAAGCTGCGTTACAACCTGCGCCGTGAACACGGCGCTGCGCGCGAGGGCAAAAAAATAGGTGTGGCGTGTGTGTTCAGCCGAGAGGCTGTTGCACCGCCAGATGCCAGTTGTGACGTGCAAGGTGACGGCTCATTGAACTGCAGCGGCTATGGTTCTGTGGTGAGCGTCACGGCCACGTTTGGTCAATGCGCAGCGAGCTGGGTTTTTGATCAAATTTCTTCACGCGCATTGCCAAAACACTAAAAAATGCGTTATACTTTTAGGCTTCGCAGGGTACGAAACAAACGTTAAATACGCTGCGTGATGGGACCATAGCTCAGTTGGTAGAGCAGCGGACTTTTAATCCGTTTGTCGTGGGTTCGACCCCCGCTGGTCCCACCAAAAATCTTAAAAGGACTTAGAGAAATCTAAGTCCTTTTTTCATTTCCGAAACGATTTTTCATATTTAGTCAGATTTATTGGAAATACTATTAATCTTATGTAAACAAGATGAAGAATGACAAAAACGAAAGAGGTGAGGGATTCATAAATCAGGGAGGCGAGCGAAGAAAAGGTGCGCGCGCGTCAAAGCGTCAGCGAAGCACCTTATGCAGGATCTTCAGAAGGTAAGTTTGGGCTTTACGCCATGGCAGTGTTGCCTGACAAATAAGTCGCGTAGTTGTCAGTCAGTTGGTTATAGGCATTGGCAGCTTCGTCAAATTTATTTTGCTTCTGCAGTAACCACCCATAGTTGAACCAAGCCACGTGTTTGCGCTCATCTTTGCCGTGTTGCAGCCATTGGCGATATAAATCAATAGCTTCTTGGTATTGTCCAGAAGCCTGCAGCATCTCAGCGGCTTGTGTGAGTTCGTGCAGTGTGAAGCTGGTCAGCTTGGCACCTGATAAATATTGGTTTGACATGTTCATCTCCTGAAAATCAATTTCCCTGAGTAGTTGCATAATCCATGCCAACTGAAAATTGACACCTGAACTTGCAAATATGAAAAGTACCACCGCATTTTTATTGGCTTTTTTGTTGTCACCAGTACTGAGCCAGGCGGCAGACTTGCGTACGTTTGATGAGTTGCGTGCCCAATACCAAGCCTACAAAGATCCTACGCGCCTGTCCTATCTTTACAACCGTTGTGCTGCTTTACAGCTCAACGTGTCGGCGCTATTAGCTAGAAAAGGTGAATCCAAAGGGGCAAAAGACTTTGAGGCTTTGGCTCAGCACTACATGGTGTTGTCCGAGGCCAATGAGCGCGACATCGACAAAAAACGCGGTTTGAAAAGCAAAGATTTGACCAAAACCGTTCATCGCAACGTGGGTGTGGTTTCAGAGGTTTACAGCCAACGCATGAAAGACAACTATCGCCAACGCCGTGAATATATTGTGGGCGATGCGCAGCTGGAGTCCGAGCTGTCCGAATGCAATCTGCCTGAAGCGTTCAAGAAAAAAGCGATCAACGATTAGGCACGGGCTATGCTTGTGTCGTGTCAGTTCTTCTCTAAATTAGGGGTGTTTATGTCGTTTTTAAGTCCAATTTCAGCTGTGTTTGTGCTTTTCAGCGCAACAGTGAGTGCGCAAAACATCCCCGATGCCGGTGCCTTGATGCGTCAAAACGAGCAATCTATCCGCCAAGACCAAATGCAGCGTAACGCGTTGATGCGTCAATCTTTTCTGCCAGAGATGCAGATGTCGCAGACCACCCGGGTGACCCCAAACCGCATCCGCTTTTTGGGGGCCAAGCTGTTGTCGCAGGAGGTACTTCAGGCCGTTGCAAAGCCTTACCTCGATCGCGCCCTTGATGCTCATGAACTTGAACAGCTGACCCAAGTTGTGAGCGATGCGTATCGCCGCGCCGGCTGGGTCGTGCGCGTGTACATCCCGCAGCAAGACCTTACTCAAAATGACTTGATCGTTCAGATTCTCGAAAATACGCCTTCTAGCGCGCGATAAAGCCTACAAAGTCCTACAAAACCGTCAAAAAGCGGCAAGGCACAGAACTTGCATTAAGACAACCCTTATGGTTGTTTTAGTACGCATTTTGTGAAATTAACTCGGTCGCGAATCATTGCTGCGATTGTTTTCCTGTGTCTTTTGGGTGGGGCGTTAGAGATCTACGACCCCGTTGTACCCAAAAACGCAGGCACAGTCCTGCGCGCGATTGAAGAAAAAACCGATCTGCCCGTCACCGAGTGGGCCGAGGCGGTCACTGGCAAATCCTTCGCCAAACCCAAGCAGCCACGCAATTTGGTCGATGCCGCCATGGACAAAATGGTGGAGCAGCAGGAGGTCGAACAGGCCGCCAAAGCACTCATCACGCTCAAAACCATCCAGTTCACTGGCGTCACGATTCTGGGCGACATGGAGCTCAAGGGCATCGTCGAACCCTTCATCAACAGCCCCATGACCTACGAGCAAATGCTCGAAATCGGCATGGTGGTCGAGTCGTACTACCGCAAAAACAACTACTTGGCCCGAGCCATCCTGCCGCCGCAAGACCTGAACGAAGGCGTTTTGACCGTCGACGTCATTGAATCCGTGTTCTCCAAGGTCGAAATCGAGCAAGAACTCGCTGACTTGCCCAACACCCAAGCCCACGTCACCGCGCTGATTGAATCCCAACAAAAACCAGGCGAGCCGCTCAACACCCAGTCACTGGGCCGCGCTTTGGCCTTGGCCAACGATGTGCCAGGCGTCAACGTGCAAGGCTCGCTGCGCCAAGGCCGAGAGGCTGGCGAAACCGAGCTGTTGCTCAAGCTCTACCAAGGCCGTACCCGTCAAGCTGAACTCAGCATTGACAACGCGGGCTCTCGCTCAACAGGTGCCATCCGCACCCTCATCACCCTCAATTGGTTCAACCCCAATGACTTGGGCGACTTGCTCAACGTCGTGGCCGTCCACACACAAGGCAGCAATTACGCCCGTTTGGCCTACAGCATCCCAGTCGGAACCGACGGCTGGCGTATGGGGATGAATACATCCGCCATGAGCTACGAAGTGGTCGTGGGCGAGCAGGGCATGGTTGGCGCTTTTGGTAGAGCCGTCACCAAAGGCATGGAATTCATCTACCCACTCTTGCGTGCAGATGACCGCAGTGCAACCGTCACCCTTTCTGCAGATACCAAAAAGTTCCAAAACACCTCAGCCCAAGGGCTGGTCATGTCTGACTACGAAGCCAAAGTCATGTCGGCGCAAGTCTCTGGCTTCTACCGTGACATCAACCCAGGCGGCAGAACGGGAACTTATGCGTTACAGCTTTCGCACGGTGACATCAACCTCGATGGCTCCTTGAGTCAGCAAACCGACAAAAACACCGTCAAAACCGAAGGCGTCTTCAACAAAATTCGCCTCAACGGCACGTGGCAGCAGCCCATCACGGCAAGAACATCCGCCTTTGTTTCCTACACAGGCCAGTTGAGCGACAAAAACCTCGACTCCTCCGAAAAAATGCAGCTTGGCGGCATGAACGGCGTGCGCGCCTACCCAACTGGCGAAGGCTCTGGCTCTGACGGCCAAATGGTTCAGCTCGAACTCCGACAACAGTTAGAAAACGGCATCAACATGGCCGCCTTCTACGACTGGGGCCAAGTCTGGCTGCAACACGACCCCAACTATCCCGGCGGTCCGCAACACAACCTCAATACCTACAAAGGCTTTGGCGCCAGCATCGGGTACACCACCGAAGATGGCATCAACATCAAAGCCACATGGGCAAGAAAGATTGGCAACAACCCCAATCCCAACCCCATCAACGGCAACGACCAAGATGGCACGCGCGATCGCAACCGCTACTGGCTGCAAGTCACTCTACCTTTCTAGCGCGTGAAGAAAAACTCAAGAAGTCCGCCGTCATTCCGAATCGGAATTGCAATGCCGCGCTTCGTAGAAACACGCCCCATCGATTCAGATGTCGTTCGACGTCTGGGTGGCCGTACGCCTGCGCGATTTGCGCTTTCGCGCGTCTATCTATGTGTATCGGTCAACCTTCTGGGCACGCTGGGTTTGTTCTCAGCACCTGTGTTGGCGCAAACCACGGGCGCGCCCGTGGTCGCCACCCAGCTCCCAAGCGGAGGCCAAGTGGCAGCAGGCCAAGCCAGCATCAGCCAATCGGCCAACACGCTCAACATCAACCAAACCAGCCAAAGAGCCGTGGTTGACTGGACCAGCTTCAACATTGGCAAAGACGCCACCGTCAACTTCCAGCAGCCCAACGCCCAGTCCGCCACGCTGAACCGCGTCATGGACACCCAGCCCAGCCAAATCTTGGGGCGCATCACTGCGCCGGGCCAAGTCATTTTGGTCAACCCTGAAGGTGTGTACTTTGGTAAGTCGTCTAGCGTTGATGTGGGCGGTTTAGTCGCCACAACACATCAAGCTGCAGCCCAAGACTTCATGAACGGCCAGCTCAAGCTCACCCGCAACGGCGCCACGGGCAAGGTTGAAAACGAAGGCGAGCTGCGCGCCGCACTGGGTGGCTACATCGCCATGCTCGCGCCCGAAGTGCGCAACAGCGGCGTCATCGTGGCCAACCTCGGCACCGTGGCAATGGCCGCAGGCGAAACCTTTGAGCTTAAATTTGACGGAGGCGGCGCCCTGAGCCGCGTCATCGTCACTGCCGCCGCCATCAACACCTTGGTGGACAACAAAAGCGCCATCAAAGCCCCAGGCGGCCTCATCATCCTGTCGGCCCAAGCTGCCAGCCGCTTGCAAAGCGGCGTGATCAACAACAGCGGCACCATCGAAGCCACAGGCTTGGTGCGCCGTGCAGGCCGCATCTTCCTTGAAGCCAGCAGCGCTATTTTGAACAGCGGCACCCTTAATGCCAACGCCACCGGCGGGCTCAACGCTGGGCCTGCGGGCACCGTCAGCCTGAATGCCCCTGATGTTCAGAACAGCGGCACGATCACAGCTAACAACGTAACAGCCACTAACTTAGCGGCAAATTCTTTCCCCGACAGCGGCAACCTGGCGGCAGAAATTGGCCGCATTCAAATCAGCGCCGACACCTTCACCCAAACCGCCACCGGTTTGTTGGACGTGTCCGCCATTGCAGCCCAAGCCGGCAACATTGACATCGTGGCGGCACAGGCCATCGCCGTCAGTGGTCGAATTTTCGCCAACGGCGTGGTGACTGACCCCACCCACATCGTGGCCAACGCCCTGGGCGGCACCATCCAACTGCAAGCCTCGCGCCGCGTGGACCTGACCACCGCTGTGCTGGACGCATCGGGCGAGGGCGGCGCGGGGCGCATCCACATTCAGGCCGATGGCGTGCCGACGCCTATCAATAACCCAGCCGACAACTCCAACCCAACCCCCATCAAAGGCGCCGTGCTGCTGAGCACCAACACCGTGTTGCGCGCCAACAGTGTTCGTGCCCATGCGGGCCGCGTGGAAGTGGAGGGCGACGACATCAGCCTAGACACCGGCACCCTGATCGAAGCCAAAGGCGCCACCGCTGGCGGCACCGTGCTGATCGGCGGCGACTGGCAAGGCAGCGGCACGATGCGCCAAGCCACCACTGTGGCCATGAGTGCCGACAGCACCATTGACGCCAGTGCCACCGACAACGGCGATGGGGGCAAGGTGGTGTTGTGGAGTGATGTGCACAACGCCAGCTCGGTGACGACTGCCAACGGAACCATTGATGCCAAAGGTGGCGTGAATAGTGGCGACGGCGGGCAGGTGGAGACATCAGGCAAGCTGTTACAGCTGGGCAACAACATTTCTGTATCTACCAAAGCGGTACTTGGTGCTGATGGTGAGTGGTTGTTAGACCCTGAGCATTTATTAATCAGAACACCCGACTGGTCGGGCTCCAACTATGCCGTGTCGGGTACCACCTACACCGCTCAAACGGCTAACCCTAATGCGCCAATCATCGTCGCGGGCGCCGACACGCGAAACTATACTTTCGTGTTGGATGGCGCCTCTTACACAGGTGTCACCGTGATTCGCACCGACACAATCAATGCGGCACTCAACAATGGCAACGTCAGAGTCGTGGCGACTGGCCTGATTGATGCCATGGGCTGGCCTGGGATTGATGAGGTTGCATACCCCAATCACTTCATCAATCACGCTGGTTCTAGCAAATTGACGCTAGAGGCTGGTTCGTCAATTTCTCTGTCTAGCAACAGGTTGAATCTACCGAACGGCACGGTCG
The DNA here is from genome assembly GCF_002943475.1 of Limnohabitans sp. TS-CS-82. NCBI lineage: Bacteria > Pseudomonadati > Pseudomonadota > Betaproteobacteria > Burkholderiales > Comamonadaceae > Limnohabitans > Limnohabitans sp. TS-CS-82. The sequence continues at coordinate 277,229 of NZ_PTQX01000002.1, forward strand.
AGTTGCTGGCGCGAACATCGATATCGCAATCAGGCACGGGCAACGCTGGCGCAGTCTTTGCAGCCACCCTTATTTTGGGTTCTTCGAACGGTGGCACTGATAAACCTAATGTCAACCTGACAACCTCGACCAACCGCATCAACAACCTGCAAGCCAGCAACGTAAGTGCGCTCTCGTTGTCAAACAGCCGAGCTTTGACTGTCAATTCAAGCGGTATCAGTGCATCGGGTGCGGTGTCCCTTAACACGTCCACAAATGATTTGCTGGTTGCAGGAGCCATCACAACAACCTCATCACTTAGCTTAACGGCCAGAACCATTTCTGTAGCGGCCAACGTCACCACAACAGGCGCGCAAGCCTACAACGGCAACGTCTATGTGGGAGGCAACACGGTTTCGCTCACCTCAAACAATGGTGATGTGTCGGTCACGGGCAATATCTACTCACTCAACTCAGTCAGGCTGGCTGCGGGTGGTTATTACGAATCTTCTTTGGGCTTTACTGGCACGGCCACGTCCAGCGGCGTGATGGTGGGTGACATGTTGCTGTACTGGAACGGCACAAACTACACCTTTACGGTTCCTACCGTACAAACGCTGAACTACCTGTTGGTTGGCGGCGGAGGTGGCGGCGGCGTGACTGCTTGTGGTTGCAGCAACGGTGGCGGCGGCGGCGGCGGCGGTCAAGTTGCAGCGTCTTCACAAACATTTAGTGCATCGACCACTTACAGCCTCAGTATTGGTACCGCCGGTAGCGGCGCCACAAGCGGAGCGAACGGTAACTCTGGCGGCACCTCGCAATTGAGCGGGTCTGGCATCAGCACCGTCACCGCAGCTGGCGGTGCAGGTGGCGGTAATGGTAATGGCGGCGCTGGCGGTAACTCTGGCGCAGGCACGGGCGGCGGTGCGGGACCAAGTGGCAACGGCACCAATGGCGGCGGTGGCGGCGGCGGTTGGAATTCTGCCGGCGGTACGGGCGGTACTGGAACCACATCCTCACTCTATTCGGGTACGTCTTACACCTACGGCAGTGGCGGTGGTGGTGGCTCTGGTTATGGTTTCGCGACCGGTATCGGTACAACGGGTGGTGGAGCCGCAGGGCCTGGTGCAGGGGTGGGAGCTTCCTCTGGCACGAATTTCGTTGCAAACGTTGTCGGTGGCAGCGCCTCTAACTACGGCGGTGGTGGCGGTGGTGGCTATGGTGCCGTGAGTGGTCAAACCATGGGCGGTGGTAACGGTAAATCGGGTGCCGCCGTGTTTGTTAACAGCGCAGCCAAAACACTGACCATTAACGCAGGCTCAGGCAAATTTAACCTCACTGGTGGTGCCAGCGATTTGAGCAACTTGGTCGTCAATTCGACCAACGCGGCAAGCCAAATTGCGGGCACCCTCACGGGGGCACTTAGCCTGACCTACAACGGTGGCGCGGGCGGTTTGTTATCTTTGATGGCGAACAACACCCATACCGGTGTGACCACCATCAGTGCTGGTACCTTGCAAATTGGCACTGGCGGCACCACCGGTACTTTGGGCACGGGCAACGTCGTCGATAACGGCATTCTTTCTTTCAAACGCGGTAATACCTATGTGGTGAGCAACCTCATTTCAGGTTCGGGCAGCGTCACACAAGTTGGTTCAGGCAACACCTCGCTGACCAATGCCAACACCTTTAGCGGTGGCAGCACGCTCAGCGCTGGCACCTTGGGCATTTACGACAATTCAGCACTTGGAACTGGCGCTTTGATTGCCGCAGGCAGCACAACCCTGTTATTTGGCCGTGGCGTGAGTAACTTTGCCAACAACGTCACGCTCAATGGCAACGTCACCTTTGACCTAGATACCGCGGTTGACTACTTGGTGGTCGGCGGCGGTGGCGGCGGCGGCGGCGGTCAAGCTTCGCAGCACGGCGGCGGTGGCGGCGGCGGCGGCGGGGTATTTGCAGGAACCTCTGACTTATTCAACAGCAGCACCTACGCAGTCACGGTCGGTGCAGGCGGCACGGCTGGTGTAGCCAACACAAGCATTGGCGGTACGGGCGGCTCGTCTTCCTTTAACAGTATCAGCGCATCAGGTGGCGGCGGCGGTGGTGATTACTACGGCGGGGCCCCAACTTCGGGTGCCTCTGGTGGTGGCGGCACCATCAGCGCCACGGCAGCTTGGCGCACAGGTGCGGCAGGAACTCAAGGCAATGCAGGCGGTAACGCCAGTACGGGCAATTTAGACGCGGCTGCAGGCGGCGGCGGCGGCGCTGGCGGTGCGGGTTCTAACTTTGCCAGTTTAGGCAGCTTAGGTACGGGCGGTGCTGGTGGCGCAGGTCTTGCCAGCACCATCACGGGCACCAGCGCTTACTTCGGCGCGGGCGGTGGTGGTGGTGGTTTCGCTGGGGGTGCTGGTGGTTCAGGTATTGGTGGTAACGGGGGCCTCTACGGCACTGCAGGCATTGCGGGTGCTGCCAACACAGGTTCTGGTGGCGGCGGCGGTATGGGGGCATCTGGCTCTAGCGCTACCAACGGCGGAGCGGGTGCTGCAGGTGTGGTGGTGGTGCGCTACTTGGGTAGCAGCGCCGGTACTGGAGGCTCAGTCGCATCTGGCACAGGCACAGCTTCGGGCTATACGCTCCACACATTTACATCTGGCGGCACGCTTGCACTCAACACTATGAATGTTGTGTTGAGTGGTGCCATTGGTGGTTCGGGTTCGATGGTGGCTAATGCCGCTGGTGGCAAGTTTTCACTCACCAAGGCGAACACCTATTCTGGTGGCTCCACTGTCAGTGCAGGCACGCTTGCGGCCTACAACGACACCGCCTTGGGCTCCGGCTTGATCAGATTGAGCACGGGCACCAATTTGCAATTGGGTAACGTCACCTTAGCCAACGACATTCAATTGGACGGCAATGCCACTATTTCTGTGGGTGCAACCATGCAATACCTCGCCGTCGGTGGCGGTGGTGGTGGTAGCAATACATCTTGGGAAGGATGGTCTGCTGCGGGCGGTGGTGGCGCAGGTGGCCAAGTGGTGACGGGTTCTTTAAGTGACTTGGCCGCTTATTCCATTACTGTGGGCGCTGGTGGTACTCAAACGGTTGCTGGTACGGCATCATCCATCGGCAGCGCGGTGACAGCCAATGGCGGTGCGGGTAGCGTGTATGCGGCCAACGTCGGCGGTGCTGGCGCTGGTGGCGCTGCCTCTGGCTACACCGGTGGCCCGGGTTTGGTGAGTTCCATCACCAACACAGCCGTGACTTATGGCGCAGGTGGTAACGCAAGTAACCCCGTCGTAGGAACAGCAAACACGGGTAAAGGCGGCGGCGGTGCGTATGCCACCAGCACAACCTATAACAATGGTGCCAACGGTGGCTCAGGTGTTGTCGTGGTGGCTTACGCTGGTAGCAGCGTGCTCACCACGGGTGGCACGGCCAGCGTCATCTCCTCTGGCGCCATGGCGGGCATGGTGGTGGTGACATTCAATGCCTCGGGCACGTTGGGCTTGAACATCAACAGCACCTTGCTTGGGCGCATCAGCGGTCCCGGTGCGCTGACGACCAATGCCACCGGCGGCAAGATTAATTTGGTGGGTACGAATACCTATGCAGGAACCACCACACTCAGTGGCGGCACTTTGGGTTTGTACAACGCATCGGCCATCAGTGCTGGCGCTTTGACCGCAGCTAACGGCACCACGTTGTTGCTAGGTCGCACCCTCACGGGCTTGACCAACAACATCACCCTCAACGGGGCGGTCACGTTGGCTTATGACGCCAATGTGGAATACCTTGTCGTGGGTGGCGGCGGCGGCGGTGCCGGTGCGTATGACTCAGGCCCCGGCGGCGGTGGCGGTGCGGGTGGCTTGCTGAATGGCATCCAAGCATTGAGTGGCACCAGCTACGCTGTGTCTGTAGGTGCCGGTGGTACTGCGGGAGCGACCACAGGCAATGGCGGTAATGGTGGCAATTCAAGCATTGGCGCCGCTGTGGTGGCCATTGGCGGTGGTGGCGGTGCTCAGCGCAGCAACGGTTTGGCTGGCGGTAGTGGCGGCGGCGGTAGCCGCTCATTTGGTGGCTCTGGCGGAGTGGGGGGCGCTGGCACAGCTGGCCAAGGCAACAGTGGCGGCACCACCACCACCACCAACCGTGCAGGTGGCGGTGGCGGTGCAGGGGGTGCCGGAGGTGGCGGTGCAGCAAGCGGCACGGGCGGCCTAGGTCTGGCGATTGATATTTCTGGCCAGTCCGTGACTTACGCCACAGGTGGCGATGGCGGTAGCGGTTTGACTGCTAGCGCCGGAATAGCTGCAGCCAGCAATCTGGGTAACGGTGGTGGTGGTGCATCTTTCAATACCACCGGTGGTCGGGTGGGTGGTTCTGGTGGCTCAGGCATTGTGGTGGTGCGCTACTTGGGTGCCGCTGCAGGAACTGGCGGCACAGTGGCTGCGGGCACGGGCACTGCCTTGGGCTACACCGTTCAAACTTTCACCTCCAATGGCACATTGGCTTTGGGTGCGCTAGAGGCCACCTTCAGCGGCAACATCACCGGCACGGGTTCGCTCACGGCCAACCCTGCGTCTGGCGGCAAGTTCACTTTCACAGGCACCAACAGCTATGCAGGCAGCACCACGCTCAGTGCGGGTACCTTGCAAGTAGGCACGGGTGGTTTGGCTGGTTCATTGGGTGCATTGAACGCGGCTGTCATCAACAACGGCACACTCATCTTTAACCGAAGTGATGCCCTGAGCTACTCGGGCTTGTTCAGCGGCACGGGCGCTTTGACGGTGGCAACAGGTGGCCTCACGCTCGCAGGCGGGGCCACCTACACGGGCCTCACCTCGCTGTCGTCCACTGCCACGCCCACTAGCATCACCTACACACACAGCACGGTGCCTAGCACCAGCGGCTTTGCAGGCAAGGGTACAGTCACCATCCAGCCAGCAGCCAACGGCACTTTTAGCAGCGCGGTCAACACCAACAGCTACAGCTTGGCCAGCACGCTCACGGGCTTTACCTTGGGCAGCAGCACCAATACGCAGGCTGTGACGGTGGGTTCGGCCATCAGTATTGCGGGCCCCATTTCTTTGTATGGCGGCAAGATCACGCTCAACGCCGACCTCACGGCTGGCGCCACATCTGGCAGCGGCATTGTGTTGCAAGGTACGCAAATCGTTCAGGCGGCAGGGGTGGATGTCGCCACCAGCGGCGCAAACATCTCTTACGCGTTAACCAACAGCCCTTGGACCTCGGCAGCAGATTACGGCATCTATCTCTCAGGCACATCCGCCAGCAAAGCCACCCTCAATGCAGCAGGGGGCGATGTGTCCATGACGGCCAGCTATGCCACCACGGGCACATCCGGCGGATACGACAGGCTGATGGAGTTGGATTACGCCAGCATCAAAACCAATGGCGCAGGCACCATCACGATTACCAGCGATGGTTCAAACAATGGCAACACTGGCGCGACCGACGTTTGGGCCATTGGTTTCAATACATCCACAGCAGGTAGTGGTCTGATTCAGACAGAAAACGGCGCGATCACGCTCACTGGCACGGCTGGCAAATTGAACGGCAACTCTCGCGGCATCGTGGCTCAAACCTCCGCCCTGAGCATTCTTTCTGCCAGCGGCGCTATTACCTTGAAAGACATTCAGCCTGCAGGCACAACCGGTTCTTACGGTGGAATGTATTTGAGAGCTAGCAGCACAGGCGCTCATTACTACGGTAGCGATGGAACGACCGTGTTGTCTGGCACGTCAACCGCCAGTTCCTCAGACATCACGATTCAGTCTGACAAAGTGGGCTTTGTGGCCGATGGCACACGCAAGATCAATTTTGTAACTTCGGGTGATGTGGTGGTTGAATCAGCTGGAACCACGTTCACAGATGCTGTCGATGCCACCAATCTAAGTATTTCAGGCGGCCCATCCAGCGTGCGTATCGGTAAAACGACCAGCACAGGCAATGTCACGCTGGGCAGTGCCATCACGGCGGCAGGGCCGATCAGCGTTTACGGCGGAGATCTCACACTCAAGACCAACCTCACCAGCACTTTGGCTGGTTCAGCCATCAAACTGATGGCGACGGGCACCATCACCAGCAACACAGCCGCCAACACCCTCACCACCAACGGCGGTGCAGTGCTGTTGGCTAGTGATACCGACGGCAATGATTTAGGAAAAATTTATTCAGGCAATGGCTTGACCATCGACACACGCACAGGCCAAGCAGGTAGCAAAAGCACCACTGGCATCGGCGGTGGTGCCATCACGCTAGGTGGTGGCAACCAAGCGGGTACGGGTTATGCCGCAGGTATTTCTGCCACCGATGCGGGCGGCATTGCTGTTGACAACGGCTTGTGGCTTTACTCAGGCGGTGGTGACATCGCCATGCGCGGTAAGAGCTGGAATGGCGCTGTAAGCAGCGGCTACCAAGCGTGGGGCATTGGTTTTTGGAGTGGTGCCACCAGTTTGGTGGCCGACAGCGGTTTGGGCAAGATTTACTTTGAAGGTATCAGCCGCTCGTCTGGCTCCAACTCCTACAAGATGGGGTTTTCAACTTCTTACGCTGTTGACTTGAAATCTGCTTATGCAGGTGCAGATGCCATCAAGCTGATTGGCTCTAGCACCACTTCAGGCGCAGTTTGGAACCACGGTGTGGATTTGGGTACGGGCAACGAAGTCAATTCAGCTGCGACGTATCAAAAAATTGTGGCCAGTGGCGTGGGCGGGGGAATTTCCATCATCGGCACAGCCAATGAGTGGGCGGTACTTATTCGCAATGGCAGCCAAATTCTTGCAAACGGCGGGCCTATCAACATCAAAGCGGGTGGTTTAGGCGCCAGCGGCACAGCATCGGCTTTGTATTTGCGGAACGGTTCTACACAGTGGTGGGGCTCTGCCGCAGGCAGTGCGGTGACTTCAAGCAACAGCAATGTGCTGATTGAGTTTGACAACTACAACTTCTCGGGTTACCCCAACATTGCCACCACGGGCACAGTCACTTGGCAGTCCACAGGCGCCACCTTCAGTGGTGCCGTTGACACTAACTGGTTTGCTTGGAACACCAACAGCCAAACCATGACAGGTTTGACGATTGGTAAAACGGGCAACAACCAAACGGTTGGTTTCTCCACCACCAACATTGCCGCCAACGGCCCCATCACGGCATACGGCAGCGACATCAACGTCAACATGAATTTGACGACTGGCGGCGGCGTTGCTGGTGATGTGCTGCTCAAAGCCAAGGGCTATGTGTCGCTGGCCAGTGGCAAAAGCATCACCACCAACGGCGGTGACTTGACCTTCTGGGCCGACAGCGATGCCAGCAGCTCTGGCTATGCCCAGCTGCTGACCAACTCATCCATCACCACCAACGGTGGCGCCATCACCTTGGGTGGTGGCACAGACATCGCCACAGGCTATGCCGTTGGCGTGGCCACGCGAGACTCTGTGACCGAGCCTACCTACACGCTCTACATCTCGGGTGTGAACTTGCAGACGGGCACCCAGCTCTTATCCGGCGGGGGCAACATCAGCTTGCGTGGTCAAAACTCTGGTGGTTCGCCCAACGCCATGTCATTTGGCGTGATGGGTGCGAGCACCCTCATTGACTCTGGCACCGGCAAAATATCCATCGCGGCCAAAGCCACAGGTTCAGGAACAATCAATGCACAAGCGCTATCCGCTTATGGTCCAGGCTTCACACTGCGCTCGGCCAACAGCTCGGCAGACGCAATTTCTGTGGTGGGTGACGCGTCTGAGGTGAACGCCACCAACTCAGCGATAGGCATTAACTTCAATGGATTGATTGAGGCGACGGGACTAGGCGGTGGCATCACAATCACCGGGACATCTGGTACCGCCACTAGCACCGATGTGGCCAATGCTCTGGGTGGCAGCATTTTGGCCAAGTCAGGGCCCATCACCATTGTGGGTATCAACGACAGCACGCACTTGGGCATCAGCTTGGGTACGACCACCTTGGGCTTCAAGGCTGCGACCAATGTGCTGACGTCTTACTCCAACATCACTTTCACCGCAGACAGCATGGCCTTTGGCGGTGCCAATATCGCCACTTCAGGCACGGTGACGGTTCAGCCTTATGGCAACAACTTCACCAGCGCTTTGTCATGGCCCATCACCAACTTAACCTTGGGCAGTGCTGTGTCAGGTTTGACGATTGGCAAAGACATTGGCGCTACCGCCCACACCGACACAGTGACGATGGCTAGCAACACCAGCATTGCTGGCCCCATCAATGTGTATGCAGGCAATATTTACTTGGGCGCAGGCTTGAGCAGTACGGGGCTTAACAGCAGCATTTCGCTGTACGCCACCACCAACATCAACACCACGGCCACGGGCCTGACGGTGCAAACGGCGGGTGGCCCCATCTTGTTTAACTCAAACGTCACAGGCGCGGGTGGCTCGATTGACCTGGACCGCATGACCGTGCTGAGTGGCGGCGGCAACATCACGATGGGTGGTGGCCTCAACGGCACCGACTACGCGGTGGGCACCGCTACATCAAGTGTGACGGGCCTTCTTGGTCAAACCAAATACAAAGGTGTCTTCTTCAACGGCGTGACGCTCAATGCGGGGGGCGGCAACATTTCGGTCAAAGGTAAGGGCTGGCAGGGTTCCAACCAAAACGACTTGGTGTCTGACTTTTACGCCATTGGCGTTGACTTTGTGGGTTACAACGCAGGCACCACCCTGACGACGATTGGCAACGGCACGATCACCGTTGACGGTGTGGGCGGCATCAACTACGACGGCACAACGCATTCAGCAGGTATCAACTTCTACAACGATGCCAATACGGGTGTGGCGGGCCACAACATCAGCACAGTCAACGGCGCCATCAACATCTCGGGCACCGCAGGCACGGGCACGGCCCGCCTGAGAGCGGGCATCGTGATTGATTACGGCTCGTTCAACATTTACTCCACCACTGGTGCGGTCAACATCGCGGGCTACGGCAGCAGCCCTGCTGTGGGTGTGATGAACAACGGCGGCACGATGAACTTTGGCAGCAATGGGGTGACCACCACCTCGGGTACGGTCACATTCAGTGCTGATAGCTTGTCGTTTGCTTTGGGCACCACCAACGTGCGCGGCACAGGCAGCTTGGTGCTCAAGCCCGCCACCACAGGCGCCACGATTGGCGTGGGCACGGGTTCAGGTACTTTGAGCTTGGCCAATAGTTGGTTCAGCGGCACATCGGTGTTCAAAGACGGTTTCAGCGCCATCGTGTTGGGCGCGACAGACGCGGGTGACATCACCGTAGGTGGTGCCAACAGCTTTGTGGACAGCGTGAGCATGGTGAACGGCGGCAACATCACGCTCAACTCAGGTGCCACCATCACCGATAGCCAAAACAGCGGCTACATCGCGTTGGCGGCCACAGGCAACTTCATCAACAACGCGGGTGCGTCTGCACTCAGCACCACAGGCACCAGCAGCCGTTGGTTGGTGTACAGCGCAGCGCCGACCAACGATGTGTTTGGCGGTTTAGACAGCGCCAACGGCGCGGTGTGGAACGCCAGCTACGCCACCATGGCGCCGTCCAGCGTGGCCGTCACGGGTAACCGTTATTTGTTCACTGGCACACCGTCGGTCACCGTCACGGCCAGTGCCACGAAGATTTATGGCACCACGCTCACAGCCGCCGATGTGTTGGGCTTGACCAGCAGCTCGGGCAGCTCACCCGTGTACACCTTGCCCACTTTGGCTGACGTGTTCAGCGTGAACCCCACGGTGTCGTCACTCGGCTTGGCGGCCACGGCGTCGGTCAATGGTGGGCCTTATGCCATCACGGTCGCGCCCGGCACATCGAGTGGTAGCTACACCATCACCTATGCCACGCCCGGCACCATCACGGTCAACCCCAAAGCGTTGACGGTGACGGGCACCACCGTGGCCAACAAAGCCTACGACGCCACCACCAGCGCGGTGCTGACTGGTGGCAGCTTGGTGGGTGTGGTCAACAACGACGCTTTGACTTTGGTACAAGCCGGTAACTTTGCCAGTGCCAATGTGGGCACGGGCTTGGTGGTGACAGCGGCTGACAGCATCACCGGTGCGATGGTGGCCAACTACACGCTGACCCAGCCCACAGGCTTGAGCGCCAACATCACCAAAAAGGCGTTGACCATCACGGCCAACAACGATGCCCGTTTTGCAGGCCAAACCGACACAGCTGGCTATTACGGCGTGAGCTATGTGGGCTTTGCCAGCGGCGAGAGCAGCAGCAACCTCAGCACCTTGCCCACCATTACGCGCAGCAACAGCAGCGTGGGCACAGCGGGCAGCTACACCGGTGTGTTGGTGCCCTCGGGCGCAGCAGCCACCAACTACAGCTTCAGCTATGTGAATGGCAACTACACCATCGTTGGTGCCAATGAGTTGTTGGTGCGCTTGGGCACGGTGAGCAATGTGTACGCCACCACGCCCAGCTACAGCGTGACCGAAGCCAAGTACATGCTGCCCAACAACGGCGTGGTCGACTTGCTCAACACCGGCGCAGGCAGCGCCAGTGTGAGCGGGGCAGGGCAGGTGACCATTACCGACACCAGCGGCGCTTCGGCCACGTTCAACGCCGTGGCTTTGAATGGCACTTACAGCACCTCGGGTTGGCTCAATGTGGGCACGTATCAATGGACGGCTGACGCCAACAGTGTGGTGTTGTCGAGCGGGGTGAACTTCAACAACACGGTCAACGTGGTGGGCTCACAAACGGTGACCACCAAGTTCTTTGCGCCCACGCCCACCGTGAGCAAGGTGTACGACGGCACCACCACCATTGCCGGTTTGTCGGGCACGCCGATTGGTGTGGTCACGGGTGACGTGGTGACCATCAGCGGCGCAGGCGCGTATGCCAATAAAAACGTAGGCACCAACAAAACCTACACCCTCAGCAACATGGCCCTGAGCGGCACCGATGCGGCCAACTACGGCTTGACCACGGGCAGCAGCCTGACGGCCAGCAACGGCACTGTCACCGCCAAAGCCATCACCGTCACAGGCATTGCCGCCAACGACAAGGTGTACGACGGCACCAACACAGCGACCTTGAACACAAGCAATGCCGTGTTCAACGGCATGGTGGCGGGCGACGCGCTGACCGTGGCCGCCACCGGCACCTATGGCAGCGCCAACGTGGTGTACAGCGGTGCTGCTTTGGCGGCGCAAGTGGTGGCCTTCACCAGCACCTATGGCGGGGCAGACGTGAACAACTACAGCTTCGCGGGCAGCCCCACCACCACGACTGCCAAGATCACCCCCAAATCACTCACGCTCACAGGCGTGGCAGCAAACGACAAAACCTATGACGGCGGCGTGGTGGCCACCATCGCAAACTTTGGCACGCTCAGCGGCGTGTTGGCAGCAGATACAGCCAACGTCAGCTTGGTCACCACAGGCGCTTCGGCCACCTTTGCCGACAAAAACGTGGCCTACAGCGGCAGCACCGTCATTGCCAAAACAGTCACCTTGACCGCGTCGAGCTTAGGCCTCTCAGGCACCAAAGCTGGCAACTACGCCATCGTGGGCAACCTCACAGCCAGCGCCAAAATCAACCCCAAAGCCGTGACCGTGTCTGGCATCGCCGCCAACGACAAGGTGTACGACGCCACCACCAGCGCTACCGTCAGCACCGCCAACGCGCTGTTCAATGGCCAAGTGACGGGCGACGACTTGCATGTGTCTGCCACCGGTGTGTTTGCTGCCAAGACAGCAGGCACGGGCCGCACCGTCAACCTGACCAGCAGCTACAACGGCACCGACTTGGCCAACTACACAGTCACCGACCAAGCCACCACCACGGCCACCATCACGCCCAAGGCGTTGACGGTGTCGGGCTTTGTGGCCAACAACCGTGTGTACGACGGCGGCTTGGTTGCCACGGTCGATGCTTCCAATGTGTTTTTGGCGGGCCTCATCAGTGGCGATGTGGTCACGGCTTCGGCCACCGGTGTGTTCGCCAATAAAAACGTGGGCACTGCCAAAACCGTCACGCTCACCAGCAGCTACGCAGGTGCAGACAAAGACAACTACGCCATCACCAGCCAAGCCAGCAGCACGGCCAACATCACGCCCAAGGCGTTGACCATCAACGGCATCACAGCGGCTGATAAAACGTACGACAACACCACGTCCGCTGATGTGTCCGTGTTGGGTGCGGTGAAAACGGGCTTGGTGTTGAATGACGTGGTCAACGTGGCAGCCACTGGCGTGTTCAGCGATGAGAACGCAGCCACAGGCAAAACCGTCACGCTCACCAGCAGCTACAGCGGGGCTGATGTGGGTAACTACACGATCACCTCGCAGGCCAGCACCACCGCGCGCATCGCGCCGCTGGATGTGCAACTGCCCGCTGATGCCAGCTTGAGCAAGGTGTATGACGCCACCACCTTGGTCGCACCTGCTTTGTCGGGCAGTGCCACAGGCTACGGCAGCTTGGCCGTGACCAGCGCCAACAACAGCCAGCGCTACACCGATGCCTTGGCAGCAGATCAGTTGCTCTCAGGTGGCATGACCTTGACGGGTCGCCCCGTGTTCAGCAGTGCCGATGCAGGCACCGTGTCGGTGGACCAAGGCAGTGTGCAGCTCACAGGCGCACGCGCGGCCAACTACCGTTTGGTGTGGGGCACAGCCAGCGCCACCATCACGCCAGCGCCCCTGACCGTGACGGCTAACAACGATGCGCGTTTCTATTCGCTGGCCGATGACACCAGCTACGCGGGTGTGCGTTACAGCGGTTTTGTGGGTGGCCAAACCGCTGCCGTACTGACTGGCACATCCACGGTGACGCGTGATCGCAGCGTGCAGCTAGCCGCCGACTCCAACAGCGTGGACACCCAAGACACCGCCGCCACCTACACCGGCGTGTTGGAGCCTTCGCGCGTGTCGTCCAACAACTACACCATCACCTATGTGAATGGCAACTACACCATCGTTCCGGCTGGCGAGCTTTTGGTGAAAGTGGCCAACACCAGCGCGACCTACGGCAGTGCGCCTATCTTCACGCTGACAGCAGCTGGCTACATGAACAACGCACTTGTCTTGACAGACTTGTTGGCGGCGAGCCAAGCCAGCGTGATTGGCAACTTGGTCACAGTGACCGACGGCGCAACTCCAACACCCGCGACGGTCGCGAGCTTTAACCTCGGCGCGGTGAGTCCGTCGGTCAGTACTTCGGGTGCGCTCAAGGTGGGCGCCTATAACCTGGGCACGACTCTGATCAGTCGAACCAGTACCAACTTCAGCAACACCATCAACGTGGTGGGTGCCTATGAAGTGACGCCCAAGCAAGTCACCGCCAGCGCTTCGGGCGTGACCAAGGTGTACGACGGCAACACCGCTGCAGGCAGCGCCACCTTGGCGCCTGTGGGCTTGGTGAGCGGCACGGTCAACAGCGTTGTTGTGACCGACACCGTCACCCTCAGTGGCGTGGGCACCTATGCCAACAAAAACGTGACAGGCGCAGCCGACAAAACCTACACCTTCACCAGCTTGGCATTGGGCGGTGCAGACGCCGCCAACTATGTGTTGACCGATGGCAACGGCACAGCCGCTAGCACCTTCACTGGCACAGATGGCGTAATCACGCCGCGTGCACTGACCGCCTCCTTCACAGGCGTGAACAAGGTGTATGACGGCGCCACCACCGCCACCGTGACCACCACCGACAACCGCGTCGCAGGCGACACCTTGACCATCAACCGCAGCGCTGACTTCGACAGCAAAAACGTGGGCACCGCCAAAGCCATCAGCGTGAGCGGTGTGAGTTTGGGCGGCACCGACGCCATCAACTACACCGTGGCCGCCACAGGCAGCGCCAGTGCCGACATCACACCGCGCGCTTTGACCCTCAGCTACACCGGCGTCAACAAGGTGTACGACGCGGGCACCACCGCCACCGTGACCACCGCAGACGACCGCGTGGCGGGTGACAACTTCATCGTCAACTGGACAGCTGCCTTTGCCGACAAGAACGTGGCCGGTGGCAAAACCATCAGCGTGACCGGTGTGAGCTTGAGCGACCCATCAGGCGTCACCTCGGTGGATGCGGGCAACTACACGGTGGCCGCCACGGGCAGCACATCCGCCAACATCACCCCGCGCGTGCTGACCGTGAACTACACCGGCGACAACCGCGTGTACGACGGCGGCACAGTGGCCACCGTCGCCACCAGCGATGACCGACTGAGTGTGGGCGCGACCCTGGATGACCTTGTCATCAACCGCACAGCCAGCTTTGCCGATAAAAACGTGGGCACCGCCAAAGCCGTCAGCGTGAGCGCTGTGAGCCTGAGCGGCACAGATGCCAACAACTACAGCGTGGTCGCCACGGGTAGCACGACAGCCAATATCACACCACGCGCTTTGACGGTGGCGTACACCGGTGTGACCAAAACGTACGACGGTTTGCTAGACGCCAGCGTGACCACCAGCCTGACCTCGGCCAACGGCTATGTGAATGGCGATGTGTTGACGGTCTCTCGCACCGCCAACTTCGTTGACAAAAACGTGGCGTATGACAACGCCAGCAACGTGGCGCCCGTGAGCATCAACGTCACAGGTGTGAGCCTAGGCGGGACCGATGCGGCCAACTACAGCGTGGCCAGCACGGGCAGCGCATCGGCCACCATCACGCCCAAGGCTTTGTCTGCGGCGCTGACCGGCAGCATTCAAAAAACCTATGACGGCAACACCGATGCCGCGTTGATCTCGGCCAACTACACCCTCACAGGTTTTGTGACGGTGGGGGGTGTGACCGAAGGCGCCTCCATCACCCAAACGCTGGGCGCTTACAACAGCCGCAACGTGTTGGAAGCCAACAGCGTGACGGCCACGTTGGCTGATGCAGACTTCACGGCCAACAACGGCACCACGCTGAGCAACTACACCTTGCCCACCAGTGCCACAGGCGCGGGCAGCATCGGTTTGCGCAACTTGACCGTGGGCTACACCGGTGTGAACCGCACCTATGACGGCACCGCCGTGGCCACCGTGACCACCACCGACAACCGCGTGAGCGGCGATGTGTTTGACATCAACCGCACGGCCAGCTTTGCCGACAAGAACGTGGCCGCAGGCAAAACCATCAGCGTGTACGGCGTGGCCTTGGCGGGCACCGATGCCACCAACTACTTGGTGTCGGGCACGGGCGGCACCTCGGCTGATGTGACGCGTTTGGACTCGGTCACTTGGGTGGGCGGCGCGACGGGTGAATGGTTCAACCCAGCCAACTGGGCGGTGACAGGTAACTTGTCGCTCACCGGCGTGGTGCCCGATTTGAACAACGTGCGAACCGTGCTGGTGCCCAGTGGTGCAGGCGGTGCCGCCATCAGCTTTGATGACAGCGTGGCAGGCCGCAGCGCGGGTGCCTTGTCGGGCATTGTGTTGGTGGACAGCTTGACTTACCAAGACTCGGTGGCGTTGAGCAACCTGAATTTCAAGAACGGTTCCTTGGTGGTCAACAACAACGCCACACTCGGCGGCTTTGAAAGCGCAGCAGGCACCACCTTGACCGTGGGCGGCACCTTGGGCTTAGACATCGCCACGGGCGCCACACAAACCATGGCGGGCTTGTTCAACGGTGCAGGCAGTTTGAGCAAAGCCGGTGCAGGCACTTTGGTGATGACCGGTGGCAGCGCCTATACCGGCACCACTACCGTCAACGCAGGCACCTTGCAAGTGGGTAACGCCACCACCACGGGCAACTTAGGCAGCGGCAACATCGTCAACAACGCCACCTTGGTGTTCAAGCGTAGCAACGCCATTGGCATTGCCAATGTGATTTCGGGCTCGGGTGAGGTCAAGCAAGAAGGTGCAGGGGCTTTGACACTCAGTGCCACCAACACCTACACCGGCGCCACCTATGTGAATGCAGGCAGCTTGGCCATCAGCAGCGATGCCAACTTGGGCGCAGCCCCCACCAGCACGCAAGCCGCACAACTGGTGGTGAACAACGCGACCTTGTATTTCTACCCCGTGTTCACCACGGCCACCAGCACCCACCGTGGTTTGACCTTGGTCGGCAGCGCCACGCTCAACACCGCAGCGGGTAGCGACGTGACTTGGGCAGGCCCTGTGACAGGCGCTGCCTTGAGCAAAGTGGGTGATGGCACCTTGGTGTTGACAGGCGACAACAGCTACACAGGTGGCACCACCATTTCTGCAGGACGTTTGGTGGCTGGCGGTGCGGCCAATGCTTTGGGCACAGGCAGCGTGACGGTCAGTGGCACACGTTTGAGCTTTGACACCACCGCCCCCGTGACCTACAACAACGCCATCAGCTTGACTGGCGCTGGTGTGCTGGACAACGTGGGCACTGAGATGGTGACGTTCACGGGCGGTGTCAACACCAACCTCACCACCACCGTGGTGGTGGACGGCGGCAGCGCAGGCTTGACCATTGCCAACGTGATGACGCCGAGGGGCTCAGGTGCCAGCTACTACATCAAGGGCGACGTGACCTTCACGGGCCACGACATGAGCAGCTTGGTGGTGCGTGCCGCAGGTGAGGCCACGGCCAAGTTCACCTTGACCAATGGCGTGAGTTCTTTCAATCTCTGGTTCATTGGCAGTGACACGGCCGCCAATGCCATGAACATTGATGTGGCTTCGGGCGTGACCGTCACTGAAGATGCGACACAAGGCGCAGCCAGCCTGTATTACAAAAACATCACGGGCGCAGGCACCTTGTTCATGGGCGGCGCGAACAGCACCACAGGCTACGTGTTGGGCGACTCAACCATTGCCAACTTGAAGGGCAGCGGGAGCAAAACCATCAGCATCGGCAATGGCGGTAGTGCAGGGCGATTGCTCTCCGGCAATGTGCAAGCCACGGGTGGTTTGTTGCTCAACTCGACCACCGACTACACCTTCACAGGCGTGCACAGCGTGGGCAGCTTGACCAAGCAACAGGCCAACACGGTCAAGCTCACGGGTGCCAACACATCGACCGGTGCTATCACTGTGAGCGCCGGTATCTTGCAAGTGGGTGATGCAGGCACTGCGGGTTCGATCACCGGCAACGCATCCGTGGCAACTGGTGCAGGCTTGGTGTTCAGCCGCTCAGACGCAGCCGCGTACGTCGGCAACATCAGCGGTGCTGGCACGGTGACCAAGCTGGGTGCCAATGTGCTCACGCTCACCGGCACACACACCTACACCGGTGCCACAGCCACGGGCGACGCAGGCGGTGGCATTGTGTTTACCAACAACACCTTGCCCGTGATACCCGGTGCTTTCACAGGCAATGGCACTGTGACGATTCAGCCCGTGTTGGCAGGCAGCTTTGGCAGCACTTTGTCAAGCAGTGCTTACAGCTTTGGCAGCTCGCTCACAGGCTTGACCTTGGGCCGTGATGGCAACACATCGACCATCACCGTGAATTCGCCTTTGACCATTGCTGGCCCGATCAGCCTCTACGGCGGCACGCTCAATTTGAATGCAGACATCACCAGCACGGCTGCGAATGCGGCGATGTTGTTCAAGTCAGCCGGTGACATTGCACAAGCCACCAATGTGGATGTGCTGACCAACGGTGGCAGCACGGTGTATTGGGCCAACAGCGATGGTGGCAATAGCGCCGGCATGGTGTTGCTCGATACAGGCGCGACCATTACCACCGTGGGTGGCCATGTGTGGTTGGGTGGTAGTGCTACACCTAACGGCCAAAGCACATGGCACGGCTTGACCGTGGGGGATGGCTATGCTGCCAGCGGTACATCGGTGGCGTTTGCAGGCGGTGTCAATTGGCTGGGCGGCATTGTGCTCAAGCGCAGCCAAATTTCTTCTGGCGGTGGTGATGTGTCGTTGTACGGCTATGGCGCAACGAGCGGCTCTGGCTTTGTGAACTTTGACAACTCGACGATCAACTCAGGCACGGGGCAGATTTTGATCAACGCCAAGTCGGGCGGCATCGTCGCTTTCTTACCTGGCTTGCATCCCGCCACATTGCCCAATGCGGTGTTTGAGTTGCGCTCTGCCAATACGGGTGTGGATGCGATTCGTGTCATCACCGATGCCGTGGCCACCAACGACCCAGGTGCGGTGATTGAAGGTAACTTCCAAATGAATGCCACGAACGGTGGTGGTGTGACCTTGTCTGGTCGCGCCAAAGCCGGTGTGGCTGGTCTGCAGGTGGGTAGCCAGTGGGGCGGTGGTGTGATGAACGCGCTGTCAAACACGGGTGATATTCGTATTGATGCAGGCACCAACAGCATTAGCTTCCAAAACGCCGCCAGCGCCATTTACTTGGGCTCTAAAGCTGGCAGCGCTGTGACATCAGCCACCGGCAACATTTTGATGACAGCCGACAGCTTGTCGCTGGCCAGTGCGTTGACCTATGCCAACACCACAGGCAGCTTGACGATTGCACCTACATCGTCCAGCTTTACCAGCGCGGTCAACAGCACTGGCTGGGTGTTGGGTTCTGGCTTGAGCGCTTTGACCGTTGGCACGCCTACTAACACAGCCAACATCACTTGGGCGTCAAGCAACACGGTCAATGGCCCCATCAAAATTTACGGCGGCAACATCACGCTCAACAGCGCCATCGGCACAAGCAACACCAGCACCGGTGATGTGTTGCTGCGTGGCGCAAACGTCAACAGCACCTACAACATCAGCTTGGCCACAGGCCGCACGCTCACGCTGGACCACAGCGGTAGCAGCAGCATTTTGTCGGGCATCATTTCTGGCGCTGACGCCAATTTGGTGAAGCAGGGCGCAGGTGCCATGTATTTGCGTGGCGTGAATACCTACAGCGGCCTCACCACCATTGACGCAGGTTTCTTGGCGCTGGACCAAACGGGTTCCATCGTGACTGATGTCGTCAACAACGGCGGCTTGGGCTTCAACCAAACAGCCAACTACACCTTTGCCAAGACCATCAGTGGCACGGGCTACTTGGTCAAGTACGCAGCCAACACGCTCACACTGAGCGCGGCCAACACCTACACCGGTGTGACCAACTTGCAAGGTGGCACCTTGTCTGTGTCTAGCTTGGCCGATGGCGGCGTGGCCAGCAACATTGGCCAGTCCACCAACGCGGCAGCTAACTTGGTCATCAACAACGCCACGCTCAAGTACACAGGCGCTGCCACCAGCACCGACCGTTTGTTCACCTTGGGCGACAGCGGCGCGACTGTGGATGCATCGGGTACAGGCGCATTGGTGTTCACCAATACCGGCGCGTTGGCCTACAGCAGTACAGCGAATCGTTTGCTGACCTTGACCGGCACCAACACTGCCGACAACACCATGACGCCCGTGTTGGCCAACAACGCAGGCATCAGCAGCTTCACCAAAGCCGGCACGGGCAAGTGGGTCATGCAAGGTGCCAACACCTACACAGGGCTCACCACCGTCTCTGGCGGCACCTTGAACGTGGGGGATGGCACTGACGTGTTGGCCTCCTTGGGCACCAACACCGTCAGTCTTGCCGCAGGCTCCACGCTCAACTTTGACCACAACGCCGATGTGACGGTGGCCAACGCCATCAGCGGCGCAGGCCAACTCAACAAACGCGATGGCCACACACTCACCCTGACTGGCGTGAACAGCTACACCGGTGCCACAGGCGTGGGCAGTGCAGGGGGCGTCGTGTTTGCCAACAACACAGCACCCGCCACATCAGGCTTCACAGGTTCAGGCACGGTGACGATTGAACCCACCAGCAGCTTTGCCAGCGCGGTGACAGCCAACTACACCTACGACACCGCGCTCAGCGGTTTGACGTTGGGCAAGTCGGGCAACTTGACGGACATGACCTTGAACAGCTTGGTCGACATTGCAGGCCCCATCACCGTGTATGCGCCTGTCATCACGGTGAACCAAGCGCTCAGCAGCACAGGCGGCTTGACGCTCAATGGCGCCTCTGTGCTCAACGGCGCCACCATCAGCACCACAGGCGCGCAGGCTTATAACGGTGCAGTCACCTTGGGTGCAGCCACTGTGTTGACCAGCACAGGCAGTGGTGCCATCACGTTTGGTAGCACGCTCAATGGCGGTTACACCTTGGCCGTCAACACCTCGGACGCCACCACCTTTGTGGGTGCAGTGGGTGACAGCGCTGCGTTGACCAGCCTCAGCACCGATGCGGTTGGCACGGTGGTCATCAACGGCGGCGCAGTCAACACCACGGGCTTGCAAAGCTTCGGCGAAGCGGCCACCTTGGGTGCGGCCACTGTGCTGACCAGCACAGGCAGTGGCGCCATCACGTTTGGCAGCACCTTGAACGGTGCGCAAACCTTGGCCGTCAATACATTGGGTGCGACCACCTTCACAGGTGCTGTGGGTCACAGCGCTGCATTGACCAGCCTCACCACCGATGTGGGCGGCACCGTGGCCATCAACGGTGGTTCGGTGAACACCACTGGCGCACAAAGCTATGGCGAAGCCGCCACCTTGGGTGCGGCCACTGTGCTGACCAGCACAGGCAGCGGTGCCATCACGTTTGGCAACACCTTGAATGGCGCGCAAACTTTGGCCGTCAATACATTGGGGGCGACCACCTTCACAGGTGCTGTGGGTAACAGCGCTGCATTGACCAGCCTCACCACCGATGTGGGCGGCACAGTAGCGATCAACGGTGGTGTGGTCAACACCACGGGCGCACAGATCTACAACGAAGTGGCGACCTTGGGTGCAGCCACTGTGTTGAGCAGCACAGGCAGTGGTGCCATCACGTTTGGCAACACTTTGAACGGCGCACAAACCTTGGCCGTCAATACATTGGGTGCGACCACGTTCACAGGCGCAGTGGGTGGCACCACAGCGTTGACCAGCCTCAGCACCGATGCTGGTGGCACCGTGGCCATCAATGGTGGTGTGGTCAACACCACGGGCTTGCAAAGCTATGGCGAAGCGGCCACCTTGGGCGCGGCCACCGTGCTGAGCAGCACTGGCAGTGGTGCCATCACGTTTGGCAGCACCTTGAACGGTGCGCAAACCTTGGCCGTCAATACATTGGGCGCGACCACGTTCACAGGCGCAGTGGGTGGCTCGGTGGCGTTGATCAGCCTCAGCACGGATGCAGGGGGCACTTTGGCCATCAACGGTGGCGTGGTGAACACCACAGGCGCACAAAGCTACGGCGATGCAGCCACCTTGGGTGCAGACACAACGCTCACCAGCACAGCAACTGGCGCCATCACGTTTGGCGGCACGCTCGATGGCGCGAAGAACTTGACGGTCAACACCTCGGGCATCACCACATTTGGTGGCGCTGTGGGTGGCACAACAGCCTTGACCAGCGTGACCACCGATGCAACTGGCAGCGTGGTCATGAGCGGCGGTAGCGTGCGCACCACAGGCGCGCAAACCTACAACGATGCGTTGAATTTGGGCGCGGCCACCACGCTGCAAGGTGTGAATGTGGCCTTGATGTCCACCGTGGACGGCGCTCAAGCGCTGACCCTCAGCGACAGCGGCACCACAGTGTTGGGCGGCATCATCGGCGGCACCACACCGTTGCTGAGCTTGACCACCGATTCGCCCACCACGGCCGCGGGCGAAACCCAATTCAAAGCAGGCAGCATTCATGTCACCACGAACGCGGTGTTCAACGACATCGTGAAAGTCTTCACTGACGTGGCCGTGCAAACCGGCGGTGATTTGAAGTTCATGCAAACCGTCAACGGTGACACGGCCAACACGCGCAGCTTGACACTGGACGCAGGTAGCTTGGGCAATATCACCGTGCAAGGTGTGGTGGGTGGCAGCGCAGCGCTCAAAACCTTGGAAGTGGTCAACAGCAACACCGCCACGTTCAACAGCGCCGTGACCACCGGTACCCGCGTGGTGTTGACCGACACCGTGGATGCCCATGCCATTGCCTTCAACGCTGGCCTGACCACGCCTACGTTCACCGTGGCCACTCAACCATTTGCGCTGACCCTGCGCGGCAACATCGCCGTGGCCAATGGCATCCACCTCGCCAACACTGGCGCTTTGCAGTTGGACGGCACACTCAGTGCGCCCAACCAAGCCATCACGCTGGGCCAAGCAGGGCAGACCACCACCTTGTTGGCCAACACCCGTTTGGACAGTGGCACAGCCACCACCACCGTTAACGGCAGCTTGAGCGGCAGCGGCTACACCCTAGACTTTGCCAGCCCAGTGAGCTTCAGTGGCCCCAGCGCTTTGACTGCCAGCACTGTCACTTTCAGCAAGGGTGTGACCGCCGCAGGTGATTTGACAGTGAACGGCGCCACCGTGGTGAACGGCGGCAGCGTCAACGCTGGCAGCCACACCCAAACCTACAACGGCAGCGTGACCGTGGGTGGTGCTGCGACGACCAACACCACCTTCACCGGCGTGGGCATGACATTTGGCAGCACCTTGGATGGCACCTCACGCGTGGTGGTGGCTGACAGCGGCAACACCACGTACACCGGTGCCATTGGCTCTGTCACGGCACCTGCGCACTTTGAAACAGACGCCGCTGGTAGCAGCACGTTCAGCGGTGGCTTGGTGCGCACCAGCAGCCCTAACTCGATTTACATCGCCGACGATGCAGTGGTCACAGCGGCCAGCACCACGTTTGACACCACCAACAACGGTGCCTTGGCAGCAGGGGCCAACATCACGTTTGCCAAGACGCTCAATGGCAGCACCAACAACGCGCAAGCGGTGACGATCAACGCGGGCACGAATGGCGTTGTACTGGTCAGCAGTGCGATTGGCAACACAGCGCCGTTGAGCACTTTGACGTTGACCAACAGCAATGGCGCCACCTTCAACAGCGCTGTGACCACAGGCACCAGCGTGGTGTTGAGTGACACCGTGACTGGCCAAACCATTCGCTTTGCCGACAACTTGAGCACGCCTGTGTTGACCTCCACAGCCAACGGTTACCACCTTGAGTTGCTGGGTGCAGCCACAAACGTGAGTGCCGCCAACACAGCTACGACGTTCTTGAACACAGGCAACTTGGTGTTGGGCAATGCTGCAGGTGACACGCTGACATTTGCCGGTGGCTTGACCGCTACTGCACCTGCTGCTGTTCAAGCAGCGGGTACTGTGAACACAACCAACGCAGCGATGAGCTTGGGCGATAGCAACACCGCGCTCACGCTCACAGCGGATGTGGCCCTCCACACCGCAGGCGGCAGCTTGACCTTGGGTGGCGCGGTCAACGGCACCACAGCCAACACCGAATCGCTCAGCTTGAATGCAGGCACCACTGGCGCTGTGAGCGTGACAGGTGCGGTGGGACAAACCACCTCACTCAAAACCTTGACCATGACCAACAGCAATGGTGCGACCTTCAACAGCGCTGTGACCACAGGCACCAGCGTGGTGTTGAGTGACACCGTGGCTGGCCAAACCATTCGCTTTGCCGACAACTTGAGCACGCCTGTGCTGACCACCACAGCCAACGGTTACCACCTTGAGTTGCTGGGTGCAGCCACACACGTGAGTGCAGCCAACACAGCCACGACGTTCTTGAACACAGGCAATTTGGTGTTGGGCAACGCTGCAGGTGACACGCTGACATTTGCCGGTGGCTTGACCGCTACTGCACCTGCGGCTGTTCAAGCAGCGGGCACTGTGAACACGACCAACGCAGCGATGAGCTTGGGTGATAGCAACACCGCGCTCACGCTCACAGCGGATGTGGCCCTCCACACCGCAGGCGGCAGCTTGACCTTGGGTGGCGCGGTCAACGGCACCACAGCCAACACCGAATCGCTCAGCTTGAATGCAGGCACCACCGGCGCTGTGAGCGTGACAGGTGCGGTGGGACAAACCACCTCACTCAAAACCTTGACGTTGACCAATAGCAATGGCGCCACCTTCAACAGCGCTGTGACCACTGGCACCAGCGTGCTGTTGAGTGACACCGTGGCTGGCCAAACCATTCGCTTTGCAGACAACTTGATCACGCCTGTGCTGACCACCACACCCAACGGTTACCACCTTGAGTTGCTGGGTGCAGCCACAAACGTGAGTGCCGCCAACACAGCTACGACGTTCTTGAACACAGGCAACTTGGTGTTGGGCAATGCTGCAGGTGACACGCTGACATTTGCCGGTGGCTTGACCGCTACTGCACCTGCTGCTGTTCAAGCAGCGGGTACTGTGAACACAACCAACGCAGCCATCGTGTTGGGCACTGCGCCTGTGACGCTGACTGACAACACCAGTTTCAACGCAGGCAGCGGCCTCATCACGTTGGGCGGCACGGTGGATGGTGCTTACAGCTTGGTGCTCAACAGCACAGGCGTCACAACCTTGGGCAGCGCTGTGGGTGACGGTGCGGCACTTAGCAGCATCACCACCAACACAGGCGGCACCGTGGTCATCAAAGGTGGACGCATCACCACGAGCGGCGCACAAACCTACAACGACGATGTGTTGCTGGACAACGCAGCGGTACGCGCCACAGCTTTGAACACCAGCAACGCCGCTGTGTTGTTGGGTGGCAAGCTGAGCAACAACACAGCAAACGCTGAAGCCTTGACCGTGAATGCAGGCAACGGTGCCGTGACCTTCACTGGCGCAGTGGGTGATGCCGTAGGCACAAACAACGGTCCGATGGGTGCATTGGCTGTGAACACCACAGGTGCAACCACCTTCGTTGATACCGTGGACGCCGCTAGCGTGACGACCAACCAAGGTGGCACAGTCGTAATCAAAGGTGGACGCATCACCACGAGCGGCGCCCAAACCTACAACGACGACGTGCTGCTGGACAACGCAGCGGCACGTGCCACAGTCTTGAACACCAGCAACGCCGCTGTGATGTTGGGTGGCAAGCTCAGCAACAACACAGCAGCGGCTGAAGCACTCACCATCAACAGCGGCAACGGCGCTGTGACCTTCACTGGCGCTGTGGGTGATGCCGTAGGCACAAGCAACGGTCCGATGGGTGCATTGGCTGTGAACACCACAGGTGCAACCACCTTCGTCAACACCGTGGACGCCGCCAGCGTGACCACCAACACAGGCGGCACTGTGGTCATCAAAGGCGGTCGAGTGACCACCAGCGGCGCACAAACCTACAACGACGATGTGTTGCTGGACAACGCTGCTGCACGTACAACAACACTCAACACCAGCAACGCCGCTGTGTTGTTGGGTGGCAAGCTCAGCAACAACACAGCAAACGCTGAAGCCCTGAACGTGAATGCAGGCAGTGGTGCCGTGACCTTCACCGGCGCTGTGGGCGATGCCGTAGGCACAAACAACGGTCCGATGGGTGCCATCGCTGTGAACACCACAGGTGCAACCACCTTCGTCAACACCATGGACGCTGCCAGCGTGACCACCAACACAGGCGGCACTGTGGTTATCAAAGGCGGTCGCATCACGACCAGCGGCGCCCAAACCTACAACGACGATGTGTTGCTGGACAACGCAGCGGCACGCGCCACAGCCTTGAACACCAGCAACGCCGCTGTGCTGTTCGGTGGCAAGCTGAGCAACAACACAGCAAACGCTGAAGCCCTGACCGTGAACACAGGCAGCGGTGCCGTGACCTTCACAGGCGCTGTGGGCGATGCCGTAGGCACAAACAACGGTCCGATGGGTGCCATCGCTGTGAACACCACAGGTGCAACCACCTTCGTTGACACCGTGGACGCCGCCAGCGTGACCACCAACACAGGCGGTACTGTGGTTATCAAAGGCGGTCGCATCACGACCAGCGGCGCCCAAACCTACAACGACGATGTGTTGCTGGACAACGCAGCGGCACGCGCCACAGCCTTGAACACCAGCAACGCCGCTGTGTTGTTGGGTGGCAAGCTCAGCAACAACACAGCAAACGCTGAAGCCTTGACCGTGAACACAGGCAGCGGTGCCGTGACCTTCACTGGCGCTGTGGGTGATGCCGTGGGTACAAACAACGGTCCGATGGGTGCATTGGCTGTGAACACCACAGGTGCCACGACCTTCGTTGACACCGTGGACGCCGCCAGCGTGACCACCAACACGGGCGGCACCGTGGTCATCAAAGGCGGTCGCATCACGACCAGCGGCGCACAAACCTACAACGACGATGTGTTGCTGGACAACGCTGCTGCACGCGCCACAGTTTTGAACACCACCAACGCCGCTGTGTTGTTGGGTGCCAAGCTCAGCAACAACACAGCAGCCGCTGAAGCACTCACCATCAACAGCGGCAACGGCGCTGTGACCTTCACTGGCGCAGTGGGCGATGCTGTGGCTACCAACAATGGCCCCGTGGGCGCAGTTGTCGTGAACACCTCAGGTGCCACCACCTTCGTCAACACAGTGGACGCCGCTAGCGTGACGACCAACCAAGGTGGCACAGTCGTAATCAAAGGTGGACGCATCACCACGAGCGGCGCCCAAACCTACAACGACGATGTGTTGCTGGATAACGCAGCGGCACGCGCCACAGTTTTGAACACCACCAACGCTGCTGTGATGTTCGGTGGCAAGTTGAACAACAACACAGCAAACGCTGAAGCCCTGACAGTGAATGCAGGCAGCGGTGCTGTGACCTTCACTGGCGCTGTGGGTGATGCCGTGGGCACAAACAACGGTCCGATGGGTGCCATCGCTGTGAACACCACAGGTGCAACCACCTTCGTTGACACCGTGGACGCTGCGAGCGTGACCACCAACACAGGCGGCACTGTGGTCATCAAAGGCGGTCGAGTGACCACCAGCGGCGCCCAAACCTACAACGACGATGTGCTGCTGGACAACGCAGCGGCACGCGCCACAGCTTTGAACACCAGCAACGCCGCTGTGATGTTGGGTGGCAAGCTCAGCAACAACACGGCAGCAGCTGAAGCCTTGACCGTGAATGCAGGCAGCGGCGCTGTGACCTTCACTGGCGCAGTGGGCGATGCCGTGGGCACAAACAACGGTCCGATGGGTGCAGTTGCTGTGAACACCACAGGGGCAACGACTTTCGTCAACACCATGGACGCCGCCAGCGTGACCACCAACACAGGCGGCACCGTGGTGATTCAAGGGGGCCGTGTGACCACCACAGGCGCACAACGCTACGCAGAGCTGGTGACCCTGAGTGGCAACACCACGCTCACGGGTTCTGCCATCCGATTTGACGATGCGGTCACAGGCACAGGCAGTTTGAATGTGGTGGGTGCCACCACACTCAACGGCGCCACCGTGACCACGCATGGCGCACAAAGTTACGACGGTGCGGTGACCTTGTTGAAGAACACGGTGTTGGATGCAGATGCTGCACTCGTGACCTTCTTGAGCACTGTGGATGGTGGCTTTGATTTGACTGTCAACACCACAGGCACCACCAGTTTTGGTGGTGACATCGGAGCGGGTACAGCGTTGACCCGCCTGACCACCAATGCGGGTGGCATGGTGTTGATCGACGCGGCCACGGTACGCACCACCGGTGCTCAGACCTTCAACGAAATTGTGAGCTTGCAGCGCAGCACCACGTTCACTGGCAGTGTGGTGACGTTCAACGATGCCGTAGTGAGCGCAGGTGATGTGAGCTTGGTGGGCGCAGCCGTGTTGAACGCAGGCACCATCAGCACCTCGGGCGCGCAAAGCTACGGCGGGGCCACCACATTGATGCGTGACACAGTGCTGACCGCTGGAGCGGGTGGGGTGAAATTTGTAGGTGCTGTGGATGGTGCTTATGCCTTGACCATCAACACCCGTGGCGACACCACGTTCCTCGACACCGTGGGCGCCACGCACGCTTTGACGAGCTTGACCACTGACGCATCCACCGCTGGCCGCGTGCTGATGAGCGGCGGCAGCGTGACGACCACAGGCGCACAAAACTATGGCGAAGCGATGGTGTTGGGTGCCAACACCACCTTGACCAGCACGGCTTCGGGTGACATCAGCTTTGGCAGCACCCTGAATGGGGCGTACGGCTTGACCCTCAACACGGCAGGGGTGACGCGCTTCAGTGGTGCGGTGGGTGCTGGCAACGCATTGACCCGCTTGACCACAGACGCCCCAGGCTCTGTGGCGATGGATGCCGGGGAGGTGACCACTTCTGGGGTACAAACCTACAACGACGCGATGCGCTTGCTCAGCCACACCACGCTGACGTCGGGCGCTGATACCTTGCACTTTGTGAGCATTGCAGATGGTGCATCGTCCTTCGATTTGAATTTGAAGACGGCCACTGCACTGGCGTTGGCAGATATCGAGATTGGCGGCAACTTGCACGTGACCACCCAGGCGACGGGTGTGACGCAACAAACAAGCACCCATGTGTGGGTGGGCGGCACCAGCACATTCACGGCAGACACAGGCACCCAGCAAGACGCAGCACTGAGCAGCACAGACAACCGCTTGACCGGCTTGCTCACGCTCAACGAAACGAACAACGGCTCATGGCGCAATGTGGCAGTGAAGGTCACTGCACCGCTGTCGTTGGCGCCGTTGCAAAGCGGTGGCTCGGTGAGTTTGGCCACGCAAGGCGCAGCGCTGACCACCAGCAGCATCTCCACCTCGGGCAGCGTGAGTGTGGACACACGCGATAGCTTAGGCGTGGGCGGCGCGTTGTCTTTGGGTGCCGCGACGGTGACGGGCGATGTGACGGTGCAAACTGGTGGCGGCAGCGTGTCACAAACAGGGCAAATGGTGGTGACGGGCAATACCTCGGTCACTACAGGCACAGGCACCATCACCTTGCTCAATGCCTTGAATAGTTTTGGTGGCACGCTGGCCTTGCAAGGCACCTCCACCTCGGTCGCGACCAGCGGCGATTTGCAATTGGCCCGTGTGAACAACACAGGCCCCATGGTGTTGCGCGCGCCCAGTGGCTCGATTGACCTAGGCTCGGCCTTCATCACGGGAGGGGATTTGACCTTGGTCAGCCGTGATGACATGAATTTGGGCGGTGCCAACATCACGGGTAGCTTGAACATGAGCAGCACCCAAGGCACGGTGTCGTTTGGCCAAGCCACTGTGACAGGTAGCCTGACAGCGACCACCGATGGCCAGCAAGTGGACTTGGGCTCTGCCAATGTGGGCGGTAGCTTGAACGTGCAAACCAACGGTGGTGACGTGGTGCAACAAGCGCCTACCAACAGCACCCCCAATGCAGCCTTGCGCGTGACGGGTGCCACCAACATCAATGCAGGCACAGGCAATGTGACCTTGCCCAATGTGCCTAACCAGTTTGGTGGCGTCATCAGTTTGCAGGCCAACGATGTGCAGTTGGTCGGCAGCAACAACTTGATCTTGGGCCCCAGCACCATCACAGGCAATGCACAGGTGACAGCCGCCACTGGCAACATCACGCAAACCGCCCCTCTGAGCGTGGCGGGCACCAGCGCCTTGTCCGCCACTCAAGGCGACGTGACGCTAGACCAAGCCAATACCTTGACGCAAACCGTGACGGTGAGTGCGATGAACGCCACCCTCAACACCAACACCGCGCTCGCTTTGGGCGCCAGTACCGTGACTGGCAATTTGGCAGCGACTGTGGCGACGGGTGACATCACCCAAATAGGCCCCTTGGTCGTTGCGGGCACGAGTAACTTGGCTACGCCTGCAGGCAACATCACGCTGACCGATGCCGCCAACAGTTTTGGTGACCGCGTGTCGGCCAGCACGCCGCAAGCCTTGAAACTCACGGCCAGCGGTCCCTTGAGCATGGGCGAGGTGAGTGTGGGCTTGACCACCGATTTACAAAGCCAAGGCCAGTTGGACTTGGGCACGAACTCGGTTTACACCGGCAAGCTCATCGCCAAGAGCGGGGGATTTGACATCATCCAATCGGGCCCGTTGAAAGCTGGCAAAGACGTGGACTTTGATGCGGGCAATGCCAAGATTGACCTGTTCAACCCCAAAAACTTGTGGCTGGGTGCGCTGTACTTCAAGGGTGGGATCATCATGATCAACCACCCACAGTTGATGAATGCGGTGAACTCAGGCGTGCTGATGGTGCGCGCTGAAACCACCGTGGTCAGCACGGTGGCAAGCGTACGCGCAGGTGGTGATGTGGTGAATGCACCGCTGCGCGTGGCAGGCAGCACAGGCAGCAGCACGGTGTCCGTGGTGGTCAACCGTGTACCGAGCACATCCCAAACCGGTGTGATTCAAGTGCAGGTGTCTCCAGAGGCCGCTTCACCCGGCAAGAGCTTTAGCTTTGCGCTGGATCCTCACGCCGTGGCGGGCCACACGTCCGATGCGCCTGTGAAGATGTCACAAATGGATGGCAAGCCACTGCCCAACTGGTTGCGCTACGACGCGGCTAACAAAACGTTCACTGCCAATGAAGTTCCGGCAGGTGCGTTCCCAATTCAGATCAGAATTTCTGTGGCAAACACAGAGTCCGTGGTGATGATCAACGAAAAGCCGCCAGGGCAATAAAGCGCGTTCTTGGTCCCCTAGAATTTCGCGCTATGACCGAAGCTCTGTTCGTTTTGTATTTCGTGATATTGGTGGCCACGCTTGTCATCAAGACCCCCATCATCAAAGGGCCGTGGCTGTTTTTGTTGCGCGCGTTTTTTCCGAATTGGAAGTTCTTTCATGCGGTGGGCTATGTGCCGCATCTGTATGCACGCTCTGCCGTGCAGCTGGCTTCGGGCGAGATGCCATGGTCAGGCTGGGTGCTGATTTACCCACGCCACTTGCGCCGCTTGAGCCACTTGGTGCACAACCCCGACACCAACATTGGACTAGCCCAGCAAAACATGGTGGACCACTTTTGGGCCGACTTGCATGACTTGCCCGAGGGCGAGGACCCACGCAGTTTGGTGAGCTACAAGATGATGCAGCGCTTAGTCGATCAAGTGCTGCGCGCGCATGATGTGAACTTCACGCATCGCCAGTTTGAACTGCGCATGGTGTTAGATGGCCGAAGTGACAACGTGGACACGCAAGTGATGATGACCTCGCCTGTGGAGGTGGCCACATGTTGATGGCGACTTTCATTCAAGCTTGGATAGAAGCTTTGGTCGAAGCGCCCACCTTGATGGCGATTCGCGCCACCGAGCTGGTGTTTGCGTGGAGCTTGGCCGTTCAAACGCTGGAGTATTTGCGCATGGGCAAGTACACCGCTGACGATGCGTTTTGGTCTTGGCCCTTGCAACGGGCAGATATTCCTAACGCGCCTGTGCGTGCGTTGTTGGATGTGCTGTTCAAGCCGCGCATGCACCAGCTGCATTTGTTGCTGCGCTTGTGTGCCGCTGTGTTGTTGGCAGTGCAGGGCGCTTCGTTGCCGTTGATTGGCTTTTTGTTTGTGGGCAATTTGCTCATCCTCATCCGTTGGCGCGGCGCGTTCAACGGCGGCAGCGACTTCATGACCTTGGTGGTGCTCACGGGATTGCTCATCTCGCAAGTGGTGGGCGCGTTGGGTAATGCAGAGCTGGGCTGGCAAGCAGGCTTCTGGTACATCGCCATTCAGGCCATCACCTCGTACTTCATGTCGGGTGCGGTGAAGCTGCTGCGCCCTGAATGGCGCAACGGCTCGGCCATGACCATCTTTTTGAATGGGGCCATTTACGGACCGTTATCAGCCACACACCCGCTGCGTAACAAGTGGCTGGCTTTGCTGGGTTCGTGGGGCTTCATCGTGTGGGAAATTTTGTTTCCCTTCAGTTTGCTTGACCCACGACTCGCTGCCGTGTTTTGCACCGTGGCGGCGTTCTTTCACTTCTTGGTGTTTTGGTTCTTTGGTTTGAACCGATTTTTTTGGGCGTGGCTGTGTGCGTTCCCCGCCATCATTTGGTGCAGCGCGCAGTTCAGTGCGCGCTTTGTTTAAGCCATTGCTGACTCAATCGCATCCATCGCTTCGGTCAGTTCCAACCAACGCACTTCTAGCTCGGCCAACTCGTCTTCCACAGCTTTGAGGCGTTTACCTGCTTCTGCAATGTCAGCAGGAGGCAGGGGCGTGGCGAGTTTGTCGTGCAACGCGTTTTTCTCAGACTCGAGCGCAGCCATTGATTTCTCGACGCCATCCATCTCTTTTTTCAACGGGCGTTTTTTCTCGTTGATCTCTTTGCGCAGCTGAGCGTCTTCTTTGCGAACAACTTCAGCCACAGGCGCAACAACAGCAGGCTTGAGCGCCGCTGCGTTGGCCGCGGCCACAGCTTCGGCACGCAAGCGTTTGCCCTCGTCCAGCAGGTAGCGTTGGTAGTCGTCCAAGTCGCCGTCAAACGGCTCGACGCCACCGCGTGACACCATCCAGAACTCGTCACACACCGCACGCAACAACGCACGGTCATGGCTGACCAGCATCACGGTGCCTTCAAACTCGTTCAGCGCCATGCTCAGCGCTTCGCGTGTGGCCAAGTCCAAGTGGTTGGTAGGCTCGTCCATCAGCAAGAGGTTGGGGCGTTGCCACACCAACATGCACAGCACCAAGCGGGCTTTTTCACCACCGCTCATGCTGCCTACGGCTTGCTTGACCATGTCGCCGCCAAAGTTGAACTGGCCTAAGAAGCTGCGCAAGTCTTGCTCGCGTGTGGCTTGGCCGGCCAGCTTGCCGTCGATGGTGAGTTTTTTCGCCAACGCAATCATGTGGTCGAGCGGGTTGTCTGCGGGGTGTAACACGTCGAGTTCTTGCTGCGCAAAGTAGCCGATGTTCAGGCCTTTGCCTTCGGTCACTTCGCCGCCAATGGCTTGCAAATCACGCGCGATGGTTTTGACCAGCGTGGATTTACCTTGGCCGTTGGCACCCAAGATGCCAATGCGCTGGCCCGCTAACACCGAGCGGCTGACGTTTTGCACGATGACGGTGGGTGGCGTGCCCGCAGGCGCGTCGGCAGGGGCGGGGTAGCCCACGCTCACGCCTTGCATGCTCAGCATGGGGTTGGGCAAGTTGGCAGGTTCTTTGAACTCGAAGCTGAAGTCGGCATCGGCCAACAACGGCGCAATTTTTTCCATGCGGTCCAAAGCCTTGACGCGGCTTTGCGCTTGCTTGGCTTTGCTGGCCTTGGCCTTGAAGCGTGCAATGAACTTTTGCAAATGCGCAATCTTGTCTTGCTGTTTGGAGAATGCGTTTTGTTGCAGCTCCATTTGCTCGGCACGCATGTCTTCAAACTTGCTGTAGTTGCCGCCGTAGCGCACCAGCTTGCCCGCGTCGATGTGCAGGGTGACGTTGGTCACCGCATCCAAAAATTCGCGGTCATGGCTGATGACCACCATCGTGCCTTCGTAGCGTTTGAGCCAAGCTTCGAGCCACACCAAAGCGTCCAAGTCCAAGTGGTTGGTGGGTTCGTCCAGCAGCAGCAAATCAGACGGGCACATCAGCGCACGCGCCAATTGCAAGCGCATACGCCAACCACCGGAGAAGCTGTTCACAGGGTTGTCGAGCTCGGTGGTTTTAAAGCCCAGACCCAAGATGAGCGCTTGTGCGCGGGACTGCGCATCGTGCTCGCCCGCGTCGTACAGCGCCATGTAGGCGTTGCCCAAACGCTCGCCGTCGTCGGTGGTTTCTGCGGCGGCCACTTCGGCGCGTGCATCGTTCAACACGGTGTCGCCTTCAATCACGAACTCGGTGGCGCTTTGCTCGGTCTCGGGCATGTCTTGGGCCACTTGGCCCATGCGCCATTGCGTGGGGATGTAGAACTCGCCCGAGTCCTCTTGCAAGTTGCCGTTGAGCAAAGCAAACAGCGATGATTTACCTGCGCCGTTGCGGCCCACCAAGCCTACTTTTTCACCCGGGTTCAAGGTGACGGTGGCGCCTTCGAGCAACACCTTGGCACTGCGGCGCAAGGTGACATTTTTAATCGTGATCATTTGTTATTTGCGCCTTCGACAATCGCCTGGCGTGTGAGGAGTAAGACCTGGTCGTCACCAGCACTGGTCGATAGCCACACGACATCTATGTTGGAGAAGGCTGCTTCAAAGTAATCGCGTTCGTGGCCAATTTCTAAAACCAAAACCGCGTGCTCGCTCATGTGTACTGGGGCGTCGCGCAGCATTTGGCGAATAAAGTCCATGCCGTCATCGCCACCGGCCAAAGCGAGCGCGGGCTCGGCTTTGAATTCAGCAGGAAGTTCGGACATGCTTTGTGCGTTCACATAAGGTGGGTTGCACAAGATGAGGTCAAACACACCATCGGCTTGGGCCAAACCATCCGATTCAGCGAGTGTCATGCGACCTGCAAGGCCGTGACGCTCGATGTTGATGTGGGCCACAGCCAGAGCGTCTTTGGACAAGTCCAAACCCTGCACCGTGATGTCTGGAAAAGCGAGCGCAGCCAAGATGCCCAGGCTGCCGTTGCCCGTGCACAGGTCAAGCACGCGCGTGGTGTTGGGGTCTAGCCAGGGGTCAATGCTGCCTTCGGCCAAGACTTCGGCAATGAGCGAACGCGGCACGATGGCGCGTTCGTCGATGTAGAACGACACGCCTTGCAACCACGCTTCTTGCGTGAGGTAAGCCGCAGGTTTGCGGCTGGCAATGCGGTGCTCAATGAAGGCTTGCACGCTGGCCACTTGGGTGGCGGGCAGTTCAAGGTTGTGCGCTTCATCTGACACATCGGTGTCGAGCGGCAAACCCAGCTTCCACAGCACCAGCCATGCGGCTTCGTCGGCGGCGTTGGTGGTGCCATGACCAAAGCTCAAGTTGCCTGCGGTGTGGGCAGCGTCAAGCTGCTGCGCGCTCTGTGCAATGAGCGCGCTGAGTGTTATGGATGGGTTCATTGTGCGGACGTGTTGGCCTGTGAGGCCAAGCCGTGCAGCTGTTCCAGCACACGGCGATAAATGTTTTTCAGGGGATCCAAATCAGCCACGGCCACAAACTCGTTGATTTTGTGGATGGTGGCATTGGGTGGGCCAAGCTCAATGACTTGTGGGCAAACTTGCGCAATGAAGCGCCCGTCGCTCGTGCCACCCGTGGTGGACAGCTCGGTGTCAATTCCGGTTTCGTCGTGGATGGCGCGTTGCACGGCTCCTACCAAATCACCAGGTGTGGTGAGGAAGGGCAGGCCGCCGATGGTCCACTTGAGGTCGAACTCTAAGCTGTGTTTGTGCAGCACCGCGGTCAGGCGCTGTTGCAGTTGCTCTGGCGTGGATTCAGTGCAGAAGCGGAAGTTGAAGTCGACCACGCATTCGCCCGGGATCACGTTGCTCGCGCCTGTTCCCGCGTGGATGTTGCTCACTTGCCAGCTGGTGGGTGGGAAGAAGTCGTTGCCTTTGTCCCATTCAATCGCCACCAACTCTGCCAATGCAGGGCTGAGCAAATGGATGGGGTTTTTGGCGAGTTGCGGATAGGCAATGTGGCCTTGCACGCCTTTGACTATGAGCTTGCCGCTCATCGTGCCGCGTCGGCCGTTCTTGATCATGTCGCCCGTGCGTTCCACCGAGGTGGGTTCGCCCACGATGCACCAGTCGAGCTTTTCGCCGCGGGCTTTCAAGGTTTCGCACACTTTGACGGTGCCGTCTAACGCTGGGCCTTCTTCGTCGCTGGTGAGCAAGAAGGCGATGTTGATGTTGGCATCCGCTTGAGTGGCTGCAAACTCTTCACAGGCCACCACCATCGCTGCCAACGACGCTTTCATGTCGCTGGCACCGCGGCCAAACAATTTGCCGTCGCGGTGGGTGGGGGTGAAGGGGTCGCTGGTCCATTGGTCGATAGGGCCGGTGGGCACCACATCGGTGTGGCCTGCAAACACCAGTGTTTTGGCTGCTGCCTGTGTGCTGCGTTTGACAGCCCAGAGGTTGCTCACGCGAAATGTGTCTGGCCCGCTGTCGATGCGTTCGCACTCAAAACCGATGGGCGCAAGCCTTGCGGTGATGATGTCCAAACAGCCCGCGTCCTCGGGTGTGACCGAAGGGCGCGAGATGAGTTGCTCGGTGAGCTGGAGTGTGCGAGACATCGAAACGTGCTTTTAAAAAGATCAGTCGCGCAGCAAGTCGTTGATGCTGGTCTTCGAGCGGGTTTGTGCGTCCACGCGTTTGACCACGATGGCGGCGTACATGCTGTATGGCGCGCCGTTGGCAGCGACTTTAGGAATGTTGCCAGCCACCACCACGGAGCCAGAAGCCACGCGGCCGTAGCTGATTTCGCCGGTGGCGCGGTCGAAGATGGGGGTCGATTGACCGATGAACACGCCCATGCCAAGCACAGAGTTTTCTTCGATGATGACGCCTTCCACCACCTCAGAGCGTGCGCCGATGAAGCAGTTGTCTTCAATGATGGTGGGGTTGGCTTGCAATGGCTCCAACACGCCACCAATGCCCACGCCGCCAGACAAGTGCACGTTCTTGCCGATTTGTGCGCATGAGCCCACGGTGGCCCATGTGTCGACCATGGTGCCGCTGTCCACATAAGCGCCGATGTTCACGTAAGAGGGCATCAAAATCGCACCCGCAGCCACAAAGCTACCGCGACGCGCCACAGCTGGAGGCACCACGCGCACGCCAGCGGCTTTCATTTCTTCTTCGCTCAGGTGGGCAAACTTGGTGTCCACTTTGTCGTAGAAAGCCAAGTCGCCAGACTTCATGACGCGGTTGTCGTTCAAACGGAAGGACAACAACACAGCTTTCTTCAACCATTGGTGCACGGTCCATTGACCCACGCCTTCACGGGTGGCGACGCGCAAGCGGCCAGCGTTCAATTCGGCAATCACGTGATCGACGGCATCGCGAACTTCTTTGGAGGCGTCGGTCGCGCTGATGTTGGCGCGGTTGTCCCAAGCGTTGTCGATGACGTGTTGGAGTTGGTGTTGAGTCATGGTTGTCTTCTCTACGTTGAAATTAAGAATGGAATCAGGAATGGGTGTTTTTGATAAACGCCACGATACGTTGCGCGGCTTCTAAGCATTCGGCGGTTTCAGCCACCAAAGCCATGCGAATTCGACCGGCGCCTGGGTTAAAGCCTTGGGCCTCACGCGCCAAGTAGCTGCCCGGCAGCACCGTCACATTGTATTGAGCCAGCAAGTCGCGGGCGAAGGCTACGTCGTCACCACCTGGTACAGCTGCCCACAGGTAAAAACCAGCGTCAGGCAAGCGCACATCCATCACCGCTTCAAGCAGTGGGGTGACGGCCGCAAACTTTTGGCGGTATTGCTCACGGTTGTCCACCACATGGGCTTCGTCGTCCCACGCAGCAATGCTGGCGGCTTGCACCATGCCGCTCATGGCTGAGCCGTGGTAGGTGCGGTACAGCAAGAACTGCTTCAGGATGTTGGCGTCGCCCGCCACAAAACCGCTGCGCATGCCCGGCACATTGCTGCGCTTAGACAAGCTGGTGAAGGCCACCAGGTTCTTAAAGTCGGTGCGGCCGAGTTTGG
This sequence comes from Limnohabitans sp. TS-CS-82, assembly GCF_002943475.1. Taxonomy (NCBI): domain Bacteria; kingdom Pseudomonadati; phylum Pseudomonadota; class Betaproteobacteria; order Burkholderiales; family Comamonadaceae; genus Limnohabitans; species Limnohabitans sp. TS-CS-82. The sequence continues at coordinate 314,405 of NZ_PTQX01000002.1, forward strand.
TAGCTGCTTCTAGGCCACCCAAAGGCGCTTCTTCGCGGAAATAGATTTCGCTGTAGCACTCGTCGCTGGCAATCACAAAGCCGTATTTGTCGCTCAAAGCAAACAGCTTTTCCCAGTCGCTCATGGGCATCACAGCGCCCGTGGGGTTGCCGGGTGAGCACACAAACAAGAGTTGGGTTTTGGCCCAGACCTCGGCAGGCACGCTGTCCCAGTTGACGTTGAAGTTCAGCGCAGGGTCGCTGGGTGCGTAATAGGTTTGGGCACCTGCCAACAGTGCAGCGCCTTCGTAGATTTGGTAGAACGGGTTGGGGCAAACCACCACTGCGTCACGCGTGGGGTCAATCACTGTTTGGGCAAAGGCAAACAAGGCCTCGCGTGAGCCGTTGACGGGGAGCACTTGCGTGGCGGCGTCGAGCTTCAAGCCATAGCGGCGCTGCATCCAGTTCACGCACGACTCGCGCAGCGCTGGCAAACCAGCGGTGGCAGGATACGCAGCCAACTGGGCGGTGGCTTTGGCCAAAGCATCCAACACCAACTGCGGCGTGGCATGGCGTGGCTCGCCAATGCCTAGGCTGATGGGCGCATACGCGGGGTTGGGTGTGACGGTGGAGAAAAGTTGCTTCAGCCGCTCAAAAGGATAGGGCTGCAGACTCGAAAGAAGGGGGTTCATGGCTGCTATTATCCCCGCGCTCTGTGATCAATCTGAACCTTATGTCTATATCTCCCTTGCTTGACCTGACCCGTGCCAAAGAATTTGCCTTCGAGGCCGACCAATTGCGCGAGCTGGTGGTGACATTTGAGCAAAGCTTGGTCCAAGAAATGGCCATCATCCAAGCCGGTTTGGCATCTGGTGACGCCTTGAAGGTGGAGCATTCGTTGCATGCCCTGAAAGGCTTCATGCCTTTGTTTGCTGCGGAGTCTTTGGCCCAAGCCATGACTGACCTGTACCAAACCAGCCGCGAGAAGCCGCTGGACGTGACAGGTCCCGTCTTTACTGCATTAGTACCTAGTTTGGAGACCTTGCTGGTCGAAGTTCGCGCGTGCCTCAGCGCTTTATGATTCAGGCTGTGTCTAGAGAGGCTTTTCAGTGCGTCTGAATTCAATCAAATTATCGGGTTTCAAGTCCTTTGCGGAACCCACCAATTTCTTATTGCCCGGCCAATTGGTCGGCGTAGTAGGCCCCAACGGTTGCGGCAAATCCAACATCATGGATGCCGTGCGCTGGGTGCTGGGCGAGTCCAAAGCCTCCGAGCTGCGTGGCGAGTCCATGCAAGACGTGATTTTCAATGGCACGACCACCCGTAAAGCGGCCAGCCGCTCCAGCGTGGAGCTGGTCTTTGACAACGCCGACCACCGTGCAGGCGGCCAATGGAGCCAGTTCCCAGAAATCGCGGTCAAGCGTGTGCTGACCCGTGATGGGGGCTCTAGCTACTACATCAACAACCAACCTGTGCGTCGCCGTGACGTGCAAGACGTGTTCTTGGGCACAGGCCTTGGCCCACGCGCCTACGCCATCATTGGTCAGGGCACCATCAGCCGCATCATTGAATCCAAGCCCGAAGAACTGCGTTTGTTCTTGGAAGAGGCTGCGGGTGTTTCCAAATACAAAGAGCGTCGCCGCGAAACCGAAAACCGCCTGAGCGATACCCGCGAGAACTTGACCCGCGTGGAAGACATCTTGCGCGAGCTGAACGCCAACTTGGAGAAGCTCGAGAAGCAAGCCGAAGTGGCTCAGCGCTACCACGCGCTCAACGCCGATGTGACCTTGAAGCAGCACCAGCTGTGGTTCTTACGCCGTGCCGAGGCCGAAGCCGACCAAGTGGGCATCAAAACCCAAGCCGACAAAGCGGTGAACGACCTAGAGTCCCGTATTGCCGATTTGCGCCACATCGAAGCCGACCTAGAAACCGTGCGCCAAGCCCATTACGCAGCGGGCGATCAAGTGAACCAAGCGCAAGGCTCGTTGTACGAAGCCAGCGCCGAAGTGGGCCGTTTAGAAGCCGAGATTCGCTTTGTGGTGGAAGGCCGCCAACGCGCCGAAGCCCGCCTGATTCAAATCAAAGAACAAACTGCGCATTGGGCGTCACAGTCCGAAACAGCACAACAAGAGATTGAAAACCTGGCCTCCATGGCCATGGACGGTGAAGAAAAAGCCGTCATGCTCGCCGCGCAAGTGGAAGAGCAGGCCATGCAACTGCCCGAGTTGGAAGAAGCCTTGCGCATCGCCCAACAGCGCAGCAACGAGCAACGCGGCAGCGTGGCTCAAGTGCAGCAACAAATTCAGGTGTTGGCTGCAGACCAGCGCAACATCGAAGAGCAAAGCCGCAACCTCAACGCCCGCCAAGAGCGTTTGAGCGCTGACAAAAACGCTTTGGCCGCACCCGATGAAGTGCGTCTGAACAACCTCAAAGAACAGTTGCAAGAGGCGCAAGCCCACGCCGAAGTTACGGCTGCGCAACTGGAAGAGCTGCAAGCCAATGTGCCCGTGCTGGATGAAGCCCGCCGCACGGCACAACAGGCTGTGAACGACGAGCAAGCCAAGCAAGCCGATTTGTCGGCGCGTTTGGAAGCCCTCAAAGCCCTGCAAGAAAAAGTGCAGACCGACGACAAGCTCAAGCCTTGGTTGGCCAAGCACGGCTTGGACGGTTTGCAAGCCTTGTGGAGCCGCATCCACATCGAAGCCGGCTGGGAAAACGCGCTCGAAGCTGCTTTGCGCGAGCGCATGGCGTCGCTCGAAGTATCTCGTTTAGACATCGTGCGCGCCTTCCAAACGGATGTGCCGCCCACCAAGCTGGCTTTCTACACCGCACCTAGTGCTGCAGCGCCCGACGCTCAGAGCGCGTTACCGCGTTTGTCGGACCTGTTGCGCCTCAACGATGCAGGCCAAAAAACCCTGTTGACCGACTGGCTCAACGGCTGCTTCACAGCACCTAACCTCGACGAAGCCTTGGCCAAGCGCAGCAGCTTGCAACCCGGCCAAGTGATTTATGTGCCCAGCGGCCACGCCATCAGCGCACACAGCGTGAGCTTTTACGCGCAAGACAACGCGCAGTCGGGCTTGCTGGCCCGCGCTCAAGAAATTGAAAATCTCGACAAGAGCAGCAAGGCCCAAGCCTTCATCGCCGATGAAGCCCGCAACACCTTGGTGCGTGCTGAGGCGGCTTACAGCGAGTCATCACAGCGCTTGGTCAGCATCCGTGCTGAAGCCACCGCTGCACAAGCCACAGCCCACGAGCTGCAAGTGGAAACCTTGCGCCTGAGCCAATTGGCCGAGCAAACACGCGCGCGCAGCGAGCAAATCAGTGGTGATTTGTCTGAAGTCGAAGCCCAATTGGCCGACTTGCAAGAACGCCGCGCCACCGCAGAAGCCCGCTTTGAAGAGCTGGACATGCAATTGGCCGACAGCCAAGAGCGCCACGCCCAGCTGGACGAAGCCGTCATCAACGCCGAGCGCCGTTTGAACGACAGCCGAGAGCAACAACGCAGCTTGGAGCGTCAAGCCCAAGAAGCCCAGTTTGCCCAACGCAGCTTGGCCACCCGCGAAGCCGAACTCAAACGCATCATCGACACCGCCACGCAACAAGCCGCTTCGGTGTCTATCGAAGAAGCGCGTGTGCAAGAAGACCTCACACGTTTGACCGATGCTGCGGCCCAAGCTGGTTTGCAAAACGCCTTGAACATCAAGATGGAGCGCGAAGCCGCCTTGGCCGCCAAGCGCAGCGAGTACGACGACCTCACCACCAAACTGCGTGCCAGCGACGAACGCCGCTTGCAGCTGGAGCGTGAGCTAGAGCCTTTGCGCCAACGCATCACCGACTTCCAACTCAAAGAGCAAGCCGCTCGACTGGGCTTGGAGCAATACAGCCAATTGCTGGCCGACGCCGAGGCCGACCTCGAAGCCGTATCCGCCTCCATCCTCGCCAACAACGTGCGCTTGGGTGGTTTGCAAAGCGAGATTGACCGCTTGCACCGCGAGATTACAGCCTTGGGCGCTGTCAACTTGGCCGCCTTGGAAGAGCTGGCCAGTGCCAGCGAACGCAAGCTGTTCTTGGACGCGCAAACCAAAGATTTGACCGACGCGATGAACACGCTGGAAGACGCCATTCGCAAGATCGACGGCGAAACCCGCGAGCTCTTGGGCGGCACCTTCAAGATTGTCAACGAACACTTTGGCCGCATGTTCCCCGAGCTCTTCGGTGGCGGCAATGCCAAGCTGGTCATGACCGGCGACGAAATTTTGGATGCTGGCGTGCAAGTGCTGGCCCAGCCGCCTGGCAAGAAAAACCAAACCATTCACTTGCTCTCCGGCGGCGAAAAAGCGCTGACCGCAATTGCCTTGGTGTTTGCGATTTTCCAACTCAACCCAGCTCCTTTCTGTTTGCTGGACGAAGTGGACGCGCCACTAGACGATGCCAACACCGAGCGCTATGCCAAGCTGGTGTCGAGCATGTCCAAAGAAACCCAATTCCTTTTCATCTCGCACAACAAGATTGCTATGGAAATGGCCGAGCAACTCATTGGCGTGACCATGCAAGAGCAAGGCGTTTCACGTATCGTTGCAGTGGACATGGAGTCTGCTGTGTCCATGGTTGATGCTTGATAGAAAAATAAGAACATGAGTACTCTTCAAATTGGTTTAGCAATTGCTGGTGGCGTGGTTCTCGCGGGTGTGGTGGCGCACAGCACGTGGACTTCACGCAAAAACAAACCGCGTCAGGCAGAACCACTGCCGCAAGAAAAAAGCATCGAGCCAGCCGCCTATACGCCTGATTACGGTCAGCCCCAGGAGCCATCGTTCGATGTCGCTCCTAGCGTGAGCTACGACGTACACCACGAGCCTGAAGTGATTGCGCCTGTGACGACGCCCACGTACCAAACGACAGGCAGCCTTGACCCCGTGACCGACATGGCGCGCAGCATGATGGAAGAGGCCACGGCCCATGCGCAGCGCGTGCCTGATGAAGCTGAGTTGGCCCGTATTGCAGAAAGCAAAGCCGCCGCTTCCAAAGTTGCAGAAGAGCGCGCCAAACAACAAGCCGCACAAGCTCCTGTCATGAAGCCCGTTGTGGCCCAAGTGATGGAGTCTGCCGCATCTGACTTGCCTCAGCCCGAAAAACGCCCAGCCTTAGATGCGTTGATTGACGTCATCGCCGCGGTTGAAATTGACCACCCCGCTTCTGGTGATGCCGCTTTGCAGGCCATGCCCGCCACACGCCGTGTGGGCAGCAAGTTATTCAGCTTGGAAGGACTCAACACTGAAACCGGTTTGTGGGAACACCCACGCAACGGCCAACGCTACAGCGCGTTTCAATCGGGTGTGCAGTTGGCCAACCGCACCGGCCCCTTGAACGAAATTGAGTTCTCTGAGTTCGTCACTAAAACTCAACACTTCGCCGACACCATCAACGGTGCACCTGAGTTTCCCGACATGCTCGAGGAAGTGGCCCGCGCCCGTGAACTCGACAGCTTTGCCAGTGCCCACGATGCACAACTGAGCTTCACCTTGAAGGCCACCAAAGCCGCATGGAGCCCCGGCTATGTGCAGCAAAACGCCGCCCGTTTGGGTTTCATCGCTGGCGTGTTGCCAGGCCGCATGGTGGTGCCTGCGCCCGTGCATGGCTTGCCACCCATTTTGGGGCTCACCTTTGACTCGCAAGCTGCGATGTCGGAAGACCCCACCCAATCCGCCATTTACGAACTCGCCTTGTCACTCGATGTGCCACAGGTGGACCGCAAAGAGGAGCCTTACGCTCGCATGATTCAAACCGCCTATGAACTAGCGCGTGTGATGGACGGCGCAATCTCTGACGACAACGGCCAGCCCTTGTCTGAAACAGCCATAGGCGCAATTGCCCGCGATTTGCTGGCTTTGTATGACACGCTCGATGCGCGTGACTTGTCGGCAGGTTCGCCGCAAGCGCGCCGCTTGTTCAGCTAATTTCAAGGTCACGCAGCATGAGCACCGCTGACTTATTTGGCAGCGATGCCAAGGGCCATACAGATGTGGCTACACGCGCAGCCGAATTGCGTAAACAGCTGCATCACCACGGCCACCAGTACTACGTGCTGGATGGGCCCACCATCCCGGATGCCGAATACGACCGCTTGTTCAAAGAACTGCAAGCGCTAGAAGCCGCACATCCCGAACTCCTCACGCCAGACTCTCCCACGCAACGTGTGGGCGGCACGCCGCTCGACAGCTTTGCCAGCGTCAAACACGTGGTGCCCATGCTCAGCATTCGCACCGAAACCGACACAGAAGCTAGCGGCGCAGAAGCATTTGACACACGCATTCGAAAAGAGCTAGCTCTGACCGAGGCCGACCCGTTGGTTGACTATGTGGCCGAGCTGAAGTTTGATGGCCTAGCGATGAGCCTGCGCTATGAAAATGGTGTGTTGGTGCAAGCCGCCACACGCGGCGATGGCGAAATGGGCGAAGAAGTCACGCAAAACATCCGCACCATTGGTCAAATACCTTTGCGCTTGCCTAGCGACGCGCCCAAGGTGCTGGAAGTGCGCGGCGAGGTCTACATGGCCCGTGGTGATTTCGAAGCCTTGAACGAGCGCCAACGTGCGCGCATTGCCGCAGGTGAAAAAGGCGAAAAAACCTTTGTGAACCCGCGCAACGCCGCTGCGGGTGCGGTGCGTCAGCTCGACCCCACCATTGCGGCTCAGCGCCCCTTGAGCTTCTTTGCTTACGGCTTGGGTGACATCACGCCTGTGGAAGATGGTGGCCCAACGTTCAACACGCATTTCGATTTGTTGATGACGCTGAAGCAATGGGGCTTCCCCGTGGCCGAGCAAACCGCGTGTGTCCAAGGCGCAGCGGGCTTGGTGGACTTTCACCAACGCATGGGCCAAGCGCGGGACGCGCTGCCGTTTGACATTGATGGCGTGGTCTACAAGGTCAACAGCTTGGCCGCTCAACGTCAGTTGGGCTTTGTCACCCGCGAACCGCGCTGGGCTGTGGCCCACAAATACCCCGCGCAAGAACAACTCACCACGGTGCAAGCCATCGAGGTGCAAGTGGGCCGCACGGGCAAGCTCACCCCTGTAGCCAAACTTGCGCCCGTGTTTGTGGGCGGCGTGACCGTGACCAACGCGACGCTGCACAACGAAGACGAAGCCCGCCGCAAAGACGTGCGGGTGGGTGACACCGTGGTGGTGCGCCGTGCAGGCGATGTGATTCCCGAAGTGGTGTCTGTCGTTTTAGAAAAGCGCTTGCAAGACGCACAGATCTTCACCATGCTGCACCAGTGCCCTGTGTGCGGCAGCCCTGCGGTGCGTGAAGAAGGAGAGGCCGATTACCGATGCACAGGTGGCTTGTTTTGCAGCGCACAGCGCAAGCAAGCCATCCTGCACTTTGCGCACCGCCGTGCTGTAGAGATTGAAGACTTGGGCGACAAGCTGGTGGAGCAACTGGTGGATGCGGGTGTGGTCAAGACATTGCCCGACCTGTACCGCATGGGCTTTACCGCTTTGGTCACGCTAGAGCGCATGGCTGAAAAATCGGCCAATAACGTGCTGGCCAGCATTGAAAAATCGAAGCAAACCACACTGCCACGCTTCTTGTTTGGCCTTGGTATTCGCCATGTGGGCGAGGCCACGGCCAAAGAGCTGGCACGTCACTTCGGCAAGATGGACGCCATCATGGACGCCACCGTGGACCAACTGCTGCAAGTTGCAGACGTCGGCCCCATCGTCGCACTTAGCCTGCGCACATTCTTTGATCAGCCGCACAACCGCGAAGTGGTCGAGCAGCTGCGTGCTTGTGGTGTCACATGGACCGAGGGCGAACCTACAGCGGGCGCAAGCTTGCCGCTGGCAGGCCAAACCTTTGTGCTGACCGGCACACTGCCCACACTCAGCCGCGATCAAGCCAAAGACATGCTTGAAGCCTTGGGCGCCAAAGTGGCAGGCAGTGTGAGCAAGAAAACGCATTGTGTGGTGGCCGGTGCAGAGGCGGGCAGCAAGCTCGACAAAGCGCAAGAGTTGGGCATCAAGGTGCTCGACGAAGCTGGCTTGTTGGCCTTGGTGGCTGAACACGCAGCTGAATAAGGACACGACATGGCCGTTCGCGAGATCTTGAAAATGGGCGACGAGCGTCTGCTTCGTATGGCGCAACCCGTGAAGGCTTTCAACACGCCAGAGTTGCAAGCACTGCTCAAAGACCTCGACGACACCATGCTGGCTGCCAACGGCGCTGGCTTGGCCGCGCCGCAAATTGGTGTGGATTTGCAAGTGGTGGTATTTGGTTCAGGCGAGGTCAACCCACGTTACCCCGATGCGCCTGTGGTGCCGTACACCGTGCTCATCAACCCTGTGCTCACGCCCCTTGGGGATGAGGAAGAAGAGGGCTGGGAAGGCTGCTTGTCAGTACCGGGCCTACGAGGTGTGGTGCCTCGTTTCAAACGTTTGCGTTACCAGGGCTTTGACGAAACAGGCCAGCCGATTGACCGCACGGTCGAGGGCTTTCATGCGCGGGTGGTGCAACATGAGTGTGACCACCTCATTGGCAAGCTGTACCCCATGCGTGTGCGCGACTTCTCGCGCTTTGGCTACACCGAGGTGTTGTTTCCAGGGCTGGATGACGCGGACGATTAAGCCTGCAAGGCGGCGAGCAGTTCCGTCTCAATTTCCAGCTGCGCTCTGTTTTGCTGCAAAGCCGCGCCGTCAATCAAGAACGTGTCTTCCACGCGTTCGCCCAAGGTGCTGATTTTGGCCAGCAACAAGTTCACCTTGTGGTTGGCCAACACACGCGCCACGCTGTAAAGCAGGCCCACGCGGTCGCTGGCTGAGATGCTCAACAACCACTTTTGCGCACGTTCGTCGGGCTGCAAGGTCACACGCGGCGCGATGGGGAAGCTCTTGACGCGGCGTGACACGCGGCCTTTGCCGACCGTTGGTAAGGGTTTGGCTTCGACGATGGTTTCAGTTAACCCCGTCTCCACCATGTTGATGAGGTTGCGGTAGTGCTCTTCAAAATGGCTGCTCACCACTTGGAAGGTGTCTAGCGCGTAGCCGTTGGTGGCGGTGTGCACTTTGGCATCCCAAATGTTGAAGCCCGCTTGGTCAAAGTAGCCGCAGATGCGCGCAAACAAATCTGCCTGGTCAGGTGAATACACCATCACCTGCAAGCCTTCGCCCACGGGAGACAAACGCGCACGCACGGTCACACCCATGGGGGTGTTTTGCGCTTTGGCAATCGACAAGCTGCGCGAGAGCTGGCGTGTGTGCCAGGCAATGTCGGCGGCATCGTGGCGCATGAAGTAGCCCACGTCTAAGGTAGCCCATAAATCTTTGTGGGCCTCAAACGGCAGCGCATACAGCGCGAGCATGGTGAGGGCTTCGGTTTTACGAATCTCAACTTCAGCGGCTGCATCCGGCGCACGGCCACCTAAAGCGCGGGCGGTGTAGCGGTACAAGTCTTCCAGCAGCTTGCCTTTCCATGCGTTCCACACCTTGGGGCTGGTGCCGCGAATGTCGGCCACCGTCAGCAGGTACAGCGCAGTGAGGTTGCGCTCGTTGCCCACGCGTTTGGCGAAGGCTTGAATCACATCGGGGTCGCTCAAGTCTTGCTTTTGAGCGACGTTGCTCATGGTCAAGTGCTCGCCCACCAAGAACTCAATGAGCTTGGCGTCTTCTTTTTCTAGGCTGTGGTCACGCGCAAATTTGCGCACTTCACCACGGCCCAGTTGTGAGTGGTCGCCGCCACGGCCTTTGGCAATGTCGTGGAACAACGCGGCTGCAAACAAGATCCAAGGCTTGTCCCAACCCGCAGCGAGTTGCGAGCAAAACGGGTATTCATGCGCATGCTCGGCCATGAAGAAGCGGCGCACATTGCGCAGCACCATCAAGATGTGTTGGTCCACGGTGTAGACGTGGAACAGGTCATGCTGCATCTGGCCCACGATGCGACGGAAGGGCCACAGGTAGCGTCCGAGCACCGAAGTTTGGTTCATCAAGCGCACCGCGTGCGTCATGCCGCTGGGGGCTTGCAAGATGCGCATGAACATCTCACGGTTCACCGGGTCTGCGCGGAACTTGCCATCCATCAAGGTGCGAGCGTTGTACAGCGCTCGCAGTGTGCGAGCCGACAGGCCGCTGATGCCCACCGTGGATTCGTACAACCAGAAGGTTTCCAGAATCGCGTGTGGGTTGTTCATATACACGTCGTCGCTGGTCACTTCGAGCATGCCTGCCTTGTCGGCAAAGCGCTCGTTGATGGGACGCAGCTCGTGTTGGTTGCTGCTCAGGCGTTCTTCGATGTTGAGCAACAAAATTTGGTTGAGCTGGGTTACCGCTTTGGCCGCCCAGTAATAGCGCTTCATCAGCGCTTCGCTAGCCACGCGGGCGTTCAGCGTGCCGTCTTCTTCCACACCCAGCCCCAAGCTTTGGGCGACGGCGTGTTGCAAGTCAAACACCAAGCGGTCTTCGCGGCGTTTGGCCGCCAAATGCAAGCGTGTGCGGATGAGTGCCAAGGCGTCTTCGTTGCGTTTGAGTTGTTTGACTTCAAAGTCTGTCGCCAAGCCTTTGCGGCCCAAGCTCTCCCAGCTGTCACCCAAGCCTGCGGCTTTGGCTACCCACAGCACCACTTGCAAATCGCGCATGCCGCCTGGCGATTCTTTGCAATTGGGTTCTAGCGAGTAAGGCGTGTTTTCGAACTTGGCGTGGCGTTGACGCATCTCGGCGGTCTTGGCCACAAAGAAAGCTTTGGGGTCAAGCGCGATCGCGTAGTGTTTTTGGAAGGTTTTGAACAGCTTGACGCTGCCCACCAAAAAGCGTGCTTCCAAGAGCGAGGTTTGCACGGTGATGTCGGCAGAGGCTTCTTGCACGCACTCGGTGACGGTGCGTACGCTAGAGCCAATTTCTAGGCCTGTGTCCCAGCAGCTGCCGATGAACTTTTCAATCTGTGCTTTGAGCGTGTCGTCTTTTTCGGGCGATGTGCCGTCTGGCATGAGCAAGAGCACATCCACGTCCGAATAGGGGAACAGCTCACCACGGCCATAGCCGCCCACAGCCACCAAGCACAACTGCTGGTCAAAGCCTGCAGCGTCCCAGAGGTTACGTAAGGTGTCGTCGGTCATGCTGCACAACTTGTGCAACAAGGTTTTCACGCTACGTGGGGTGATAGAGCCGGACGCGGCCAGCAGCAAAGCCGCCTTGTCCTTTCGGTAAAGGTTAGCCAAGGCGTTCATCGCGTGGGGGTGCTTAACAGCAGGTGGTGGTCACAAAGTCGGGCAGGGCGGGGCTACCGTCGGACAGGGTCAACACTTCGTAGCCCGTGGGCGTGACGAGGATGGTGTGTTCCCACTGGGCTGACAACGAGTGGTCGCGCGTGACGATGGTCCAGCCATCACCCAACTCTTTGATGTCTTTCTTGCCCGCGTTGATCATGGGCTCGATGGTGAAGGTCATGCCTTCTTGCAGCGTCTCACCTGTGCCGGGCTTGCCGTAGTGCAGCACTTGTGGCTCTTCGTGGAACACCTGGCCAATGCCATGGCCGCAAAACTCGCGAACTACAGAGAAGCCATTGCTCTCAGCAAAGCGTTGAATGGCAAAGCCAATGTCCCCCAACCGTGCGCCAGGCTTGACCTTGACGATGCCGTGCCACATGGCTTCGTATGTCAACTTGGCCAATCGCTTGGCCGCGATGGACACATCACCCACCGAGAACATGCGGCTGGTGTCGCCATGCCAACCATCTTTGATGACGGTGATGTCGATATTGACCGTGTCGCCTTTTTTCAGCGGCTTGTCATTGGGAATGCCGTGGCATACCTGATGGTTGATGGATGTGCAGATGGACTTTGGGTAGGGGTTGTCACCGCTGGGGTTGTAGTTCAGCGGGGCTGGGATGGCCTTTTGAACTTCGGTGATGTAGTCGTAGCAGAGCTTGTCGAGCTGGTTGGTCGTCACGCCCGGCACCACGTGCGGGGTAATGAAATCGAGAACTTCAGAGGCCAGTTTGCCCGCGATACGCATGCCTTGTGCGCCTTGGGCGTCTTTGATGGATGTGGTCATGGGCTAGATTATCCCATCCGTCGCAAAACACGTCTCTGTCACCCTGAATTGTGTACAAAACACCATCGCTAGCCACGTAAAATCTAACCTTTGCCGACCAGCCCCAGTCAGCGGCCCGGCCCGATTCGATTTCCGTCTTTTTCTCAAGGCTCCCTCGTGTCCCTGCACATCAGCATTTTCGAAGGCGGCAACGCCCTCAGCGATTTCCGTGTTCAACAGCTCTTGCCCCGTTTGGCGGCAATCTCCCCGCAAATCCAAGGCCTGAGTGCCCGCTTTGTGCATTTGGCTGCAACCGAGGCCACGTTGGATGCCGCTCAGCAACAAACACTGGCTGCTTTGCTGACTTATGGCGAGCCTGCTCACGTTGCCCCCGTAGGCACCTTGCTGGTGGTCACGCCACGTTTTGGCACCGTGTCGCCTTGGGCATCAAAGGCCACCGACATTGCGCACAACTGCGGTTTGCAGCTCAAGCGCATTGAGCGCATCACCGAGTTCCATATTCAGCTCAAAGACGGTTTGCTGAGCAAAGCCGCCCTCACGCCTGAGCAACTGGCTGCCGTAGCCGATGTGTTGCACGATCGCATGACCGAATCTGTCATGCGCACACGCGATGAAGCGTTGGGCTTGTTCACCGAACTGCACCCCGCACCGATGGAGCAAGTGGATGTGCTGGGCGGTGGCGAGGCCGCATTGCAAGACGCCAACAAGCGATGGGGCTTGGCTTTGGCCGAGGACGAGATTGCGTATTTGGTGAATGCGTTTACCCAACTCAAGCGCAACCCCACCGATGTGGAGCTGATGATGTTTGCGCAAGCCAACAGCGAACACTGCCGCCACAAGATTTTCAATGCCGAGTTCACCATTGATGGCGAAGCGCAATCGCACAGCCTGTTTGGCATGATTCGCCACACCGAAAAAACCAGCCCGCAATACACGGTGGTGGCGTATTCGGACAACGCCTCCATCATGGAAGGCCACAAGGTCGAGCGCTTCATCGCCACCAACAATGGCAAAGACCTGCCTCAGTACGAAAAAGTATCTGCCACCAACCATGTGTTGATGAAGGTCGAAACTCACAACCACCCCACAGCCATTTCGCCTTACCCCGGTGCTTCCACCGGCAATGGCGGCGAGATTCGCGACGAAGGTGCAACAGGCCGAGGCTCCAAGCCCAAGGCTGGTATGTCTGGCTTCACCGTGTCAAAGCTTTGGGACAGCAAACTAGGCCGCCCCTCACACATGGCCAGCCCTTTGCAAATCATGACCGAGGGCCCATTGGGCGGCGCTGCGTTTAACAACGAGTTTGGCCGTCCCAACCTGACCGGCTACTTCCGCGAATACGAACAAGACGTGGCTGGCGTGACACGCGGCTACCACAAGCCCATCATGATTGCGGGTGGCTTGGGCGTCATTGACAGCGAACAAACCAAGAAGATTGAGTTCCCTGCAGGCAGTTTGTTGATTCAACTGGGCGGCCCCGGCATGCGCATCGGCATGGGGGGCAGCGCCGCCAGCTCGATGGCCAGCGGCACCAACGCGGCAGAACTGGACTTTGACTCGGTGCAACGCGGTAACCCCGAAATTGAGCGTCGTGCACAAGAGGTAATCAACCATTGCTGGGCGCAAGGCAAGAACAACCCCATCCTCGCCATTCACGATGTGGGCGCAGGCGGTTTGTCCAACGCGTTTCCAGAACTCACCAACGACGCAGGTCGTGGTGCGCGCTTTGATTTGCGCGCTGTGCCGCTGGAAGAGTCAGGCTTGGCTCCCAAAGAAATTTGGTCGAACGAAAGCCAAGAGCGCTACGTGATGGCGATTGCGCCTGAGTCGCTTGAACAATTCAAAGCCTTCTGTGAACGCGAGCGTTGCCCGTTTGCTGTGGTTGGTGTGGCGACTGAAGAGCGTCACCTGACTGTTGCGAATGAAGATGCGGTGCTGGCTCACCACATAGGTGAAAGTTCAGAGGCGGCAGTCAATATGCCCATGAACGTGCTGCTGGGTAAACCACCCAAAATGCACCGCGATGTGACGCGTGTAGAGCGCACCAGCGCCCCCATGGACCTGACTGGCGTGAGCTTGCAAGAAGCTGTGATCAACGTGTTGAGCCACCCCACAGTGGCCAGCAAGCGTTTTCTCATCACCATTGGCGACCGTGCCGTGGGTGGTTTGACACATCGCGACCAAATGGTTGGCCCATGGCAAGTGCCTGTGGCCGACGTGGCCGTGACCTTGGCCGACTACCAAAGCTTCGCTGGCGAAGCCATGAGCATGGGCGAGCGCACGCCGCTTGCATCGCTCGATGCACCCGCCTCAGGCCGCATGGCTGTGGCCGAAGCCATCACCAATTTGTTGGCAGCACCGTTTGAGTTGCCACGCGTCAAGCTCAGCGCCAACTGGATGGCCGCTTGCGGCGAAGCCGGTGAAGACGCTGCCTTGTACGACACCGTCAAAGCCGTGGGCTTAGAACTCTGCCCCGCTTTGGGCATTTCCATCCCCGTGGGCAAAGACAGTTTGTCCATGCGCACGCAATGGAGTGAGAACGGCGAGACCAAAAAAGTTACCTCACCAGTGAGCCTGATCATCAGCGCGTTTGCGTCCATCCCCGATGTGCGTGGCACGCTCACGCCGCAGCTCAACAACACCGAAGACACCACCTTGGTGTTGGTGCAGTTGGGCGAGGGTAAGCGCCGCATGGCGGGCAGCATCTTGGGCCAAGTGCTGAACCAAGCAGGTGACCAAGTGCCAGACCTCGACGATGCACAAGACTTGGTCAAGCTCGTCAACGCTGTGAACGTTTTGCGCGCACAAGGCAAGATCTTGGCTTACCACGACCGCAGCGACGGTGGCCTGATGGCCGCTGTGTGCGAAATGGCTTTTGCAGGCCAAGTGGGTGTGGCGCTGAATCTGGACATGCTCATCACCGAAGGCGACGGCATCAACGACAGCCGTGCCGAATACGGTGACACCAAAAACTGGGCTTCACAGGTAAGCGCCCGTCGCGAAGAGCTGACGCTGCAAGCCTTGTTCAACGAAGAGCTGGGCGTGGTGCTGCAAGTGCGCACGTCTGAGCGCAACGAGGTGATGCAAACCTTGCGTGAGCATGGCTTGTCCAAGCACAGCCACTTTGTGGGCAAGACACGCCCCCAATCGTCCACCATAGCCAAAGGCAAGGGCGAGATCAGCGTGTGGCGCGACACCAAAGAAGTGTTCGTTGGCAAGCTGGCCGACCTGCACCAAGTGTGGGACAGCGTGAGCTGGAAGATTTGCCAACAGCGCGACAACCCTGCTTGTGCGGATGCCGAACACGCCGCAGCTGGCAACCCCACCGACCCCGGCATGCATGTGCATTTGCCAGCGGGTATCAGCGACAACGTGGCAGCCCCCTTCATCAACTTAGCCGCTAAACCCAAAGTGGCGGTGCTGCGTGAGCAGGGCGTGAACTCACACATTGAGATGGCGTATGCGTTTGCCGAAGCTGGCTTTGACGCCTACGACGTGCACATGACCGACCTGCAAACTGGCCGCGCCAAGCTGCAAGACTTCAAAGGTTTGGTGGCTTGCGGTGGCTTTAGCTACGGCGACACCTTGGGCGCTGGCATTGGCTGGGCACGCAGCATCACGTTCAACCCCGTGTTGTCTGAACAAATGCAGCAGTTCTTTGCACGCACCGACACCTTCGGTTTGGGCGTGTGCAACGGTTGCCAAATGTTTGCTGAATTAGCCGACATCATCCCCGGCGCAGAACACTGGCCACGCTTCACCACCAATCAAAGCGAGCGCTTTGAAGCACGTTTGAGCATGGTGGAAGTGTTGGAATCACCGTCTCTGTTCTTTGCGGGCATGGCCGGTGCTCGTTTGCCGATTGCCGTGGCGCACGGTGAAGGCTTTGCCAATTTCAGCCAACGCGGCAACGCATCTAAAGCATTGCCCGCCATGCGCTTTGTGGACAACCACGGGGCAGCGACTGAGGCCTATCCGTTCAACCCCAACGGCAGTGCAGGGGGCTTGACCTCTGTCACCACGGCAGATGGCCGCTTTACAGCCATGATGCCGCACCCCGAGCGCGTGTTCCGCAACGTACAAATGAGCTGGACCGACTTGGGTGCATCGGGTGGCGTGGATGCGTTCAGCCCTTGGATGCGTATGTGGCGCAATGCGCGTCAGTGGGTGGGTTGATTCACTCACGCCAATCAAAAAACGCAGCCACGGCTGCGTTTTTTATTTCATCAAATAGCTCACCCGCTGTTTGATTTTGTCTTGCCACGCTTTGGCAATGCCCGGTGTTTCTGCCAGTCGGCTCAAAGCATCCAGATTGGGGCGGTGTTCACGCCAAAGCGTCATGGCTTGGTGCAGGGTAGGGGCTTGGCTTGCGGCCTCGTGCAACACCAAACTGTCGTTTGGGTTGACCGTGCCGGTTTGCAACACCCGCCAATACCAACCCGTGAGCAGATGTTGGTCAATGAACAAAGCCATGCCGTCGCAGCCAAAGCGCTCATCAATCTTCCAGCAAGGGTTGCGTGGTTGGCAGACTTGAATCAGTGCTGAACCGAGTTGCCACACATCACCTAAATGCACATCGTGCTCGTCTAGTTCAGACGTGGCAATGTTTTCGCCCATGCTGCCGGGCACGAGCAAGGGGGCTGCATCGGCAAACTGCACGGCCAGCTTGGCGTAGTGC
Source organism: Limnohabitans sp. TS-CS-82 (assembly GCF_002943475.1). NCBI lineage: Bacteria > Pseudomonadati > Pseudomonadota > Betaproteobacteria > Burkholderiales > Comamonadaceae > Limnohabitans > Limnohabitans sp. TS-CS-82. The sequence continues at coordinate 331,107 of NZ_PTQX01000002.1, forward strand.
GTGCCGGGGTAGAGATGCACGGCTTTTTCGGGGCCACCGTGCACACGCTGGTCAGCTTGGTGGTCGCCTGCAAAACCTTCAATACCCAATTCGACAGAGCCATGCACCTGTGTTTTGTACATGGCCGTGAGGCGGCCGGACACAGGCAGAGGCTGCACTTGACCGATGAAGAGTGAAACATGGGCCATCAAGGTGTCCCGCTTTAGGGACGCGTTTTGTAAAACGTGATGGGCGACTCAGCCATCTCTTTGATGCGCTGGTTGAGCACTGACTTTTTCATCTTGCCCACCACATGCATCTCACAGGGTTTGCAGTCAAAACGTAGGGTGAGTTTTTCGCTGCCGTTGATGAGCATCAGCGGCTCAGCCTTGACCGTGCCTTGCACACCTGTGACGCCTTTGGCTTGTTTTGGGCACAGGCTCATGCTGAAACGCACACAGTGTTTGGTGATCATCAAGCTGGCTTCGCCCAACTCTTCGTGGCTCTCATAAGCCGCCTCAATCACTTTCACGCCGTGCTTGGCGTAAAAGTCGTGCGCTTTTTGGTTGTAGACGTTGGCCAAGTAGGTGAGCGAATCTTCGGGGTAGCTCACGGGTGGCTCAACAGCTGCGGCGCGTTGCGGGCGGTCATAGGCCTTCAGGCGCACAAGTTCCAACTGCTCCACGGCATCGCGGCGCAATGCGTTGAGTGACGAGGCCGGCACAAACCAAGGCTGGCTGATATTGATTTGCAGGTTGAGCACTTCAAACACACTTGCGCCAAACTTGCTCAAGTGCTCGCGCAGGCTTGCGTCATTGCGCACCGCGTCTTTGGCGAGTTCTTTGGGGCAGGCAAGGGTGGCGCTGGCCGTGTGGCCGTCTTCATCGGTGAGCTTGAGCTCGAACCCTTGCGCTATTTCAGAAAACTCCACCCATGCGTCAATGCGGCGTTCACTGGAGTTCTTCTCAAGCCCACGCACCCAATCCATGTCGCGGTTGCGGTTGATGACCATGCCCGCGCGCAAATCGCGAAAGCCTTCAATCGGGTCTTTGGGGTACAAGCGCCACACGCCTTTTTTGGGGCTAGGCTCTGCGCGGTTGATGGCCACGCCCACCAGTTCTTTTTGCAGGTCGTAGTAGCACAGGCCATCACCGTTGTGCAGCACAGCGGCTTTGTCATAGGGCTGCACTTCCAGCCAATTCGGACCTGTGCCCATCACTTCGCCCAACACAATGCCCGGGTTCTTGGGCGAGTCAAATGCGCCGATGTCCTCTTTGCGGCCTTGCACAAAGTAGTCGGTGAACTCGCGGTTGAAGTTTTGCTCGGGGTTGGGCGTGAAGTACAACGTGGTGTTGCCACTCGATGCGCGGCTGAGTGGTGGGCGCTCAGGATCGGCCGAGTATTGGCGCGCTTCAATCAGTTCATCCATCAATACGCGGTAGTGGCCGGTGATGTTCTTCACATAAGCCATGTCTTTGTAGCGGCCTTCGATCTTGAAGCTGCGCACACCCGCATCGACCAAGGCAGCGAGATTCTCGCTTTGGTTGTTGTCTTTCATCGAGAGCACATGCTTGTCGTGTGCGATGAAGCGGCCTTCGGCGTCCGTCACGTGATAGGGCAGGCGACAGGCTTGGCTGCAGTCGCCACGGTTGGCGCTACGACCCGTGTGGGCATGGCTGATGAAGCATTGGCCGCTGTAGGCCACGCATAAAGCGCCGTGCACAAAAAACTCTAAGTTGCATCGTTCAGCATCGAGCACATCGTGGATGGCTTTGATCTGCGGCAGCGTCAGCTCGCGCGCCAACACAATTTGCGAGAAGCCCACGTCTTGCATGAACTTGGCTTTTTCGGGTGTACGAATGTCGGTTTGTGTGCTGGCGTGCAGTTGGATAGGTGGCAAGTCCAGCTCCAAAAACGCCATGTCTTGCACGATCAGCACATCGGCACCTGCGCTGTACACATCCCACGCCATTTTTTGTGCGGCTTCTAGCTCGTCGTCGCGCAAGATGGTGTTGAGTGTGATGAAGATTTTGCTGTTGAACCGGTGCGCTTCCTTGCACAAGCGCTCGATGTCTTGCAGCGTGTTGGAGGCGCTGGCTCGCGCACCAAAGGCTGGTGCACCGATGTACACCGCGTCTGCGCCGTGGTGAATGGCGGCAATGCCGATGTCGGCATCGCGTGCGGGGGCAAGCAGTTCGAGTTGGTGGTTGAGCAAGGACATGGCTTGAATTATCTAGAAAAACAAAAGCGGCCCGAAGGCCGCTGTGTGCATGAGGCAAAGGTGAATTACTCGACCTTGGCTTTGGCGCGCAATTCTTGTTGGAACGTGGCCATGCGTTGTTGTGTCATTTGTTGCACGATTTGTGGCTTCACGTCTTCGAGTGCTGGCAACTGGGCTTCACGCACGTCGTCCAAACGGATGATGTGGAAACCAAACTGGCTTTGCACGGGTGCAGACACTTGGCCTTTGTTCAAAGCGACCATGGCGTCAGAGAACTCTTTGACATAGTTGCCAGGTGCAGCCCAATCGAGGTCACCACCGTTGGCACCTGAACCTGGGTCTTTGGATTGCTTTTTGGCGATGTCTTCAAACTTACCACCTTTTTTCAGGCTGGCGAGGATGGCTTCGGCTTGTTCTTTGGTCTCGGCCAAGATGTGACGAGCGCGGTACTCTTTGCCGCCGTTGGCTGCGACGAACTTGTCGTATTCAGCTTGCACGTCAGCATCCGTGACGGCAGAGGTTTTTTGGAATTCAGCAAACAACTCGCGAATCAGGATGGTTTGACGGGCCAGTTCGATTTGAGACTTGTACTCTGGCGTGGCATCCAAACCGCGTTTTTGGGCTTCTTGCATGAAGATTTCGCGCGCAATAACTTCTTCTTTGATCTGGGCTTCCACCTCAGGGGTGATCGGGCGGCCAGAGCGCGCCACTTGCTGAGCCAATGCTTCAGCACGGGCGGTTGGCACAGCCTTGCCATTGACGATGGCGATGTTTTGCGCGTTAGCGCCCATGCTCAAAACTGCGAACGCAGCAGCTGCAACAGCGGTCCAAATCATTTGCTTTTTCATGTCAGGTCTCAGGGGTTTTCTATGACTTCAATGGCCAAGGCATGCAAACCTTGATCGATATATTCTTGCAATGCATCATACACAAGGCGATGGCGTGAAACCCGCGATTGCCCTGTAAAAATGTCACTTTGAATGCGTACGCGAAAGTGTGTACCAAACCCGCTGTCGTTGGCCCCCACATGGCCTGCGTGCGCCGCACTTTCGTCTAAAACTTCAACAAAAGCGGGGTTTAGGCGTTCTTGTAATCGCTGTGTCAGGGCTTGTACGGTGATGTTCACGCTGAGTCCTCAGGCTGCTCTTTGATGAAGCGACTCATGTAGACGCCTTGAGCCACGACAAACACCAACATCAAGCCCAAACCGCCAAAGAGTTTGAAACTCACCCACGTGTCGGTGTCAAAGTGGTTGGCCACCCAAATGTTGATGCAGCCCATGACTGCAAAGAAGCAGGCCCAGCTGTGCAACAACACGCCCCAAGCGTGTGCAGGCAACGCCACCTGAGCACCCATGAGTTGCTGGATGAAATTGCGCTTGAACACAAAGTGACCGACCCACAAAGCACTGCCCATGAGCCAGTACAAGACGGTGGGTTTCCACTTGATGAAGGTCTCGTCTTGGGTGAGCAGCGTGGCGCCGCCAAACACCACGATGACGCCAAGGCTGACCCATTGCATAGGTTCTACAAAACCATTTTTGTAACGCAAATAGCCAATTTGAACCAAGGTAGCGGCAATGGCCACAGCCGTGGCGGCCATGATGCCCCACGCTTTGAAGGTGCCAAAAAACAAAAGGATGGGGAAGAAGTCGAGCAATAATTTCATAAACGCTTTATTTGTTAGGCACGAAGTCTAACGAAGCCGAGTTCATGCAATAGCGCAAACCGGTGGGGGCAGGGCCGTCGTTGAACACATGGCCCAAGTGCGCACCGCATTGGCTACACACGGTTTCCACACGCACCATGCCGTGGCTGGTGTCGCGGTGCTCGGCAATCGCTTCTTCGCTGGCCGCGGTGTGAAAGCTGGGCCAGCCGCAGCCTGCGTCAAACTTGGTCGACGCATCGAACAGTTTGGCGTCACAACACATGCAGTGGTAGCTGCCTGGGGCCCAATGGTCTTCGTATTTGCCGGTGAACGGACGCTCGGTGGCGGCTTTGCGTGTGACCTCAAAGGCCACAGGTTCTGCGTTTTTGGCGGCCAGCAGGTCGCGCCATTCTTGTTCGGTTTTTTGGAGGGTCATGAGGAGCAACTGATTTCGATGGATGAAGCCCATTCTGGCGCAAGGCCAGCCCAAGCTTCGTAGGTGGGGTGTTCGTCAAAGGGGGCGTGTAGCACTTGCAGCAGGTCTTGCACCATCGCAAAGTTACCGGCCTTGGCTTGGCGAATGGCCAGCTCGCCTAAGTGGTTGCGCAAGATGTATTTAGGGTTGGTGCGCAGCATAGCGTCACCTGTGGCTTGGCGGTTGGCCGCGCCTAAGCGCTCTAGGTAGCGCGTGCACCACGCATCAAACACCTCGCGGTGCATAAACAAATCGCGCACAGGTTCAAACGCATGGGTGCTGTGGTCGGATTCGCGCACGGCCATGCTCAAGCGCCGCCAAAACACGGTGTAGTCCACACGGTCTTGTTGCAGGGTTTGCAGCAGGTCTTCCACCAAAGCACGGTCCACCTCGTGTGCGTCGCTGAGGCCTAACTTGTGGCGCATGGCTTGGTCCATGGCGCTTGGGAAGGTTGCTTTGTAACTCTCTAGCGCAGCCAAGGCTGGGGCTTGCTCGTCGATGAGCGGCATCAAGGCCTGGCCTAAGCAGAACAAATTCCAGTAGGCGATTTGCGGTTGCCGCGCATAGGCATAACGGCCTTGGTGGTCGGAGTGGTTGCAAACGTGGTTGGCGTCAAAGCCGTCTAAGTATTGGAAAGGGCCATAGTCCAGCGTGAGACCGAGGATGCTCATGTTGTCGGTGTTCATCACGCCGTGGCAAAAGCCAACGGCTTGCCATTGCGCCATCAAGGCAGCGGTGCGCTGGGTGACTTCGTGCAGCAGTGCCACGTAGCGATCAGCACCTGCTTGGTCTTGCAATGCCGGGAAATGCGCAGTCACCACATGGTCAGCCAAGGCGCGCAGTTCATCGATTTGACCGTTGGAAGCGAAATGCTCGAAGTGCCCAAAGCGCACAAAGCTGGGTGCTACGCGTGTCACGACGGCGGCGGTTTCTACTTCTTCACGTCGCACATGGGCCGGTGAGCCAGTCACGCACAAAGCCCGCGTGGTGGGAATGCCCAAACCATGCATGGCCTCGCTGGCCAAAAACTCACGAATGCTGGACCTCAGCACAGCACGGCCGTCGCCTCGGCGAGAGTAGGGTGTCGGGCCTGCGCCTTTGAGCTGCAGCTCTTGCAAGCCGTGAGGCGTTTGAAGTGCGCCAAGGTTCAAAGCCCGGCCATCGCCCAGCTGGCCTGCCCATTGCCCAAATTGATGACCACTGTAAACACTGGCGTAAGTGGGGCCAGTCGCGGGCAGCGCATTGCCCGTGAGCAAATCCAGCGCCTCTTGTTGTTGCCAAAGGTCTGATGGCAAACCCAGCTCGGCCCGCAAAGCTTCGTTACAACCTACCCAATGGGCGGCAGGTAAGGGCGTTGGCTCGGTGGGCGTGGCAAACGTGGCACCCAGCGAAGCAAAGCCCACATCAGACGTGTTGAGCCACGCAAGGTTGGCGGTGGGAGCGGCAGGACGATGAAACATGGCTGGCATTGTCTCGGGTTATCCATAGGCTGGTTTTTTGTGGGCTTTCCCGAAAAATACACAAAGACTTGGCACAATACAGAAAAAAGCACGACCGTGCGGAAAAGTAAAAACAAGGAGACACCATGTTAGGACTGATGCAAAACCAACCGCTGCTCATCTCAAGCCTGATCGAGTTCGCAGACAAACATCATGGCGATGGTGAGGTGGTGTCACGCCGCGTCGAGGGCGATATTCATCGCTACACCTGGTCTGATGTGGCGCGCCGCTCGCGCCAAGTGGCCCATGCGCTCGACGGTATGAAACTGGGTTTCAGCGACCGCGTGGCCACCATCGCTTGGAACGGCTACCGCCACCTTGAGCTTTACTTTGGTGTCAGCGGTTCAGGCCGCGTGTTACACACCATCAACCCACGCCTGCACCCAGAGCAAATTGCGTGGATCGTCAACCACGCTGAAGACCAAGTGCTGTGTTTTGACATGACCTTTTTGCCCATCGTTCAAGCCGTGCACAGCAAGTGCACATCAGTCAAACATTGGGTGGCGATGTGCGATGCGGACAAACTGCCAGCAGACACGGGCATTCCCAACCTCATCAGCTACGAAGCTTGGATGGGCAACCAAAGCACCACTTACCAATGGCCGGTGTTTGATGAAAACACCGCGTCGAGCATGTGCTACACCAGCGGCACCACAGGTAACCCCAAAGCCGCGCTGTACAGCCACCGCTCCACCACCTTGCACGCCTACGCAGCAGCTTTGCCCGATGTGATGTGCATCTCTGCGCGTGATGCCATCCTTCCAGTGGTGCCTATGTTCCACGTCAATGCTTGGGGCATCCCCTACAGCGCAGCGCTCACCGGTGCCAAGCTGGTGTTTCCAGGCCCCGGCATGGACGGCAAATCGGTTTACGAAATGATTGAGAACGAAGGCGTCACCTACGCCGCTGGCGTGCCCACGGTGTGGCAAATGTTGCTCGGGCACATGAAGCCCCATGGCTTGAAGTTCTCTACCTTGAAGCGCACCGTCATTGGTGGCTCGGCTTGCCCACCGGCCATGATTGATGCTTTCCGTGATGACTTTGGCGTGGAAGTCTTGCACGCGTGGGGCATGACCGAACTCAGCCCCTTGGGCACTTTGTGCACCTTGAAGAACAAACACCTCAAGCTTCCCAAAGAAGAGCAAATGAAATTGCTGATGAAGCAAGGTCGTGCCATTTATGGCGTGGACATGAAGATCGTGAACGATGCAGGCGATGAGCAACCTCACGACGGCAAAGCCTATGGCGACTTGTTGGTGCGCGGCCCTTGGGTGGTAGCCAACTACTACAAAGGCGAAGGCAACCCGCTGGTGAAAGACAAAGACGGGCAAGACTGGTTCCCCACAGGCGACGTGGCCACCATCGACGCCGATGGCTTCATGCAAATCACCGACCGCAGCAAAGACGTCATCAAGTCGGGCGGCGAGTGGATCAGCTCGATTGACATTGAAAACATCGCCGTGGCGCACCCCGCTGTGGCCATGGCCGCGTGCATTGGCGTGGCACACCCCAAGTGGGACGAGCGCCCCATCGTGGCCGTGGTGAAAAAGCCCGACGCACAAGTGAGCCGCGAAGAACTGCTGGCTTTCTACGAAGGCAAAACCGCCAAGTGGCAAATTCCAGACGATGTGGTGTTTGTCGATGCCATCCCCATTGGGGCCACGGGCAAGATGCTCAAAACCAAATTACGCGAGCAGCTCAAAGACTACAAGCTTCCCACCGTTTAACCCTACCAATTCGTTTAAAGAAGGAAATGCAATGAGTGCAGACTACCAAGTACACGGCGATGTTGCTGTGATCACTTTGAATAACCCGCCTGTCAATGGCATGGGTTTAGAAACACGCCGCGCTGTTGTGGCGGGTATTGCGCAAGCGCAAGCCGATGCAGCGGTCAAAGCCGTTGTGATTACCGGCCATGGCAAAGCCTTCTCAGGCGGCGCAGATGTGCGCGAATTTGGTTCGCCGAAGGCCTTCCAAGAACCTAACTTGCTCAGCGTGATCTCTTGCGTGGAAAACTGTAACAAGCCTGTGGTGGCAGCCATGCACACCGTGGTGATGGGCGGCGGTTTAGAACTGGCTTTGGGTTGCCACTACCGCGTGTGCGCACCTGGAACCAGCATCAGCATGCCTGAGGTGAAGCTGGGCCTGATCCCTGGCGCAGGGGGCACTCAACGCTTGCCACGTGCTTTGGGTGTAGAACCCGCAATGAACATGATCGTGAGCGGTGAAGCGATCAAGAGCGACATGCTCAGCATGTTGCCCGGCCAAAAGCTGTTTGACCAAATGGCCATGTCTCCACAAAGTCTGATGGACGAGGCTATTGCTTACGCCCGTGAAGTGGCCGATGTGCGCCCTCTACCCAAATTGCGTGATCTGCCTTGTAAACACCCCATGGGCGATGCCTATTTCCAGTTCTCGCGCAACATGGTCAAAGGCATGGCAAAGAACTACCCAGCGCCACCCAAAGCGGTGGATGCGGTAGAAATGGCCACCAAGAAAAAGTTTGACGAAGGCATGATGTACGAGCGTGAGCAGTTCATCAACCTCATGTGGACTCCTGAAAGTCGTGCTTTGCGCCACTTGTTTGGCGCACAACGCGCAGCCAGCAAGATTGCCGATGTACCTAGCGACACACCGGTGCGCGACATCAAGTTGGTGGCCGTCATTGGTGCTGGCACCATGGGCGGCGGCATTGCCATGAACTTCTTGAATGCAGGCATTGCAGTCAAGATGATTGAAACCAAGCAAGAAGCCTTGGACCGTGGCGTAGCCACGATCAAGAAAAACTACGAAGACCGCGTCAAAAAAGGCAAGCTCAAAGAAGATAAAGCAGCCCAGCGCATGGCGCTGCTCAGCACCACACTGAGCTACGACGACATCAAAGATGCTGACCTCGTCATTGAAGCTGTGTTTGAAGACATGGGCGTCAAAGAAGCGGTGTTCAAACAACTCGATGCGGTGATGAAGCCAGGCGCAATTTTGGCGTCCAACACTTCGACCTTGGACCTGAACAAAATTGCCAACTTCACCAAGCGGCCACAAGACGTGGTCGGCTTGCACTTCTTCAGCCCTGCTAACGTGATGAAACTGCTCGAAGTGGTGCGTGGCAAAGACACCGCCAAGGACGTGCTGGCCACAGCCATGGATGTGGCCAAGAAAATCAAGAAAATCGCTGTGCTCTCAGGCGTGTGCGATGGCTTCATTGGCAACCGCATGATTGATCAGTACGGTCGCCAAGCCGGCTTCTTGCTCGACGAAGGTTGCACACCTGCACAGGTGGACCGCGCCCTTGAGAAATTTGGCTGGGCCATGGGTCCGTTCCGCATGGGTGACTTGGCGGGCAACGACATTGGCTGGGCCATCCGCAAACGCCAATACGCAGAAAACCCCACACGTCGCTACAGCAAAACCGCTGACCTTTTGTGCGAACAAGGTCGCTTTGGCCAAAAAACAGGTGCGGGTTGGTATGACTACAAGCCAGGCAAACGCGACGCGATCCCCAACAAAGACGTGGAGGCCATGATTGCAAAACACCGCGAAGAGCTGGGCATCAAGCCTCGCAAGATCAGCGATGAAGAAATCGTGCAACGCCTGAACTTTGCTTTAGTGAACGAAGCTGCCCACATCCTAGAAGAAGGCATTGCCAGCAAAGCCAGCGACATCGACATGGTCTACATCAGCGGTTATGGCTTCCCAATTTTCCGCGGCGGCCCTATGAACTACGCCGACGAGTTGGGCCTGTTTAACGTGGTGCAAGCCATGCAGCGTTTTGCCACCAATCCCCACGATGACGCCGAGTTTTGGAAGCCAGCACCTTTGCTCGCAAAGCTCGCCGCCGAAGGCAAGACCTTCAACTGAACTCTGAATTAAGGAATCCCTATGACCAACGCTGTCATCGTCTCTACCGCCCGCACACCGCTTGCTAAAAGCTGGAAGGGCTCTTTCAACATGACCCATGGCGCGACCTTGGGTGGTCACGTCGTCAAACACGCCATTGCGCGCGCCGGTATTGAAGCCGCCGAAGTGGACGACGTCATCATGGGCTGCGCTTTGCCAGAAGGCGCAACTGGTACCAACATTGCCCGCCAAATCGCACTCATGGCCGATTGCCCTGTGTCGGTGTCGGGCATGACCATCAACCGTTTTTGCTCTTCAGGCTTGCAAACCATTGCCACCGCCGCGCAGCGCATCATTGCGGGCGAGGGCGATGTGTACGTGGCCGGTGGTGTGGAAAGCATCTCCTGCGTGCAACAAGAGATGAACCAACACATGTTGGTCGACTTGGCATTGCAAAAGAAAAAGCCTGAGATGTACTGGAACATGCTGCAAACCGCTGAACATGTGGCCAAGAAATACAACATTGGCCGCGAAGCCATGGATGAATACGGCGCACGAAGCCAGCAACGCGCTTTTGCTGCGCAATCGGCTGGTTTGTTTGACGCCGAGATTGCCGCCATCACTGTCAAAGCCGGTATTGCCGACAAAGTGATGGGCCTGATGACCAAGCAAGTCACGGTCAGCAAGGACGAGGGCATTCGCGAAGGCTCAACTGTCGAAGCTTTGGCCAACCTAAAGTCCGCCATGCCTGGTGGCTTGATTTCTGCGGGTAACGCTAGCCAGTTTTCAGATGGCGCAGGCGCTTGCGTGGTAATGAGCGAAGAGCTCGCCAGCAAACGTGGCCTGAAGCCCTTGGGCCGCTTCCTCGGGTTTGCCGTGGCCGGTTGCGAGCCTGACGAAATGGGCATTGGCCCCGTGTACGCCATCCCTAAAGTACTCAACCGCTTGGGCCTGAGCGTGGGTGACATTGACCTGTGGGAACTCAACGAAGCCTTTGCCGTGCAAGTGCTGTACTGCCGCGACAAACTGGGCATCCCCGATGACCGCCTCAACGTCAACGGCGGCGCCATTGCCGTGGGCCACCCCTACGGCGTGAGCGGCCAGCGATTGGTGGGCCACGCCCTGATCGAAGGCAAACGCCGAGGTGCTAAGCGCGTATGCGTGACCATGTGCATCGGCGGCGGCATGGGTGCTGCGGGTATCTTCGAAGTTCTGTAACACCTCAAGGAGAACACCATGCAAGAAAGCTTTGGCGCCTACATCCCGTTTGTCGACCATTTGGGTTTTGAGCTGGTGTTCTTTGATGAAGGACAGTCCGAGCTGCGCTACACCCCCGAGCCTGAGCACATGAACTCGTTCAATGTGACGCATGGCGGGGCGGTGATGACACTGCTAGACGTGACCCTGGCCACGGCAGCCCGCAGTGTGGACAAAGGCATGGGCGTGGTCACCATCGAGATGAAAACTTCGTTCATGCAGCCCGCCAAAGGCACGCTGACTGCAAAGGGCCGTTTGATGCATCGCACAGGCAGCATGGCATTTACAGAAGGTACGTTGTACGACGCAGAAGGCAAAGCATGTGCCCACGCGACGGCAACTTTTAAGTACGTGAAGCGTGAAGCTGCCCCCACACAGCTGCACGAAATTCCTACGGACTGAGGTTAGTGCTTGCGTTGAGATAGCTTCACATCTTTGGCAAGCGGTTGCGGCACGCCAAGACATTTTAAATTGAACATAACCCGCGAATTAGCACTTTAATATCCCCTAAATCCGAGTGGGTTGAGGTGAGCCAAGGCGGCGCCATTCGTCGCGCAGCGATGTAAGCCGTCTTGGCTTACCACAGCACAGGCCAACGAAGGGAAGCTATGTTTTCAAGCACCCTAGAGAGCTAAGGCAAAATTGCCCGCTTTAGCGAATTCGACTGACTGAAAACATGCAAAAAATTACCCGCCAACTGGCGGACGAAATCAAGATATCCGAAGCCCAAGTGCGTTCAGCTGTGGAGCTACTAGATGGTGGCGCGACTGTCCCCTTTATTGCCCGTTACCGCAAAGAAGTGACCGGCGGCTTGGACGACATTCAGCTGCGCGAACTCGAAGCTCGCCTGAGCTACCTGCGCGAGCTAGAAGACCGCCGCGCTGCCGTGATCAAGAGCATTCAAGAACAAGGCAAGCTCACGCCCGAGTTGTTGGCTGCCATCGAAGCCGCGCCCACCAAGCAAGAGCTGGAAGACATTTACTTGCCTTTCAAACCCAAGCGCCGCACCAAGGGCATGATTGCCAAGGAAGCGGGCTTGGAGCCACTGGCCGACAAACTGTTTGCCGACCCCACACTCAACCCCAATGTGGAAGCGGAAGCATTCATCTTGCCCGCTGGCAAGATTGAAGGAGCCGACTTCACCACCGTAGCCGCTGTGTTGGACGGTGTACGCGATCTGTTGAGCGAGCGTTGGGCTGAAGACGCCGCATTGATTCAAAGCTTGCGCGAATGGCTGTGGGCCGAAGGCTTGTTCCGCAGCAAGATCGCTGCTGGTAAAGACGAAAACAACCCTGATGTGGCGAAGTTTCGTGACTACTTTGATTACGACGAACCCATTGGCCGCGTGCCATCGCACCGCGCCTTGGCCGTGTTCCGTGGCCGTGCGCTCGAAATGCTCGATGCCAAACTCGTTCTCCCCGTCGAGCCCGAACCCGGCAAGCCCAGCTTGGCCGAAGGCAAGATTGCTTTGCACCTTGGTTGGAGCCATTCCAGCAGGGCAGGGGATGACCTGATTCGCAAATGCGTGGCGTGGACGTGGCGTGTGAAGCTCAGCCTCTCCACAGAGCGCGACTTGTTCACCCGTCTGCGTGAAGAAGCCGAGAAGGTGGCCATCAAAGTGTTTGCCGACAACCTGCGCGATTTGTTGCTGGCCGCACCTGCGGGCCCACGCGTGGTGATGGGCCTAGACCCAGGCATTCGTACCGGCGTGAAAGTGGCCGTGGTTGATGCCACGGGCAAGCTGGTGGAAACCTCCACCGTTTACCCACACGAGCCGCGCAAAGATTGGGATGGATCGCTCTACACCTTGGCCAAGTTGGCCGAGAAGCATGGCGTGAACCTGATTGCCATTGGCAACGGCACCGCCAGTCGCGAGACCGACAAACTGGCCGGTGAACTCATCAAGCTCATGGCCAAACACGACGCAAGCAAGGTGATTGACAAAGTGGTGGTGAGCGAAGCAGGCGCGTCGGTGTACAGCGCCAGTGAATACGCCAGCTCTGAGATGCCCGATGTGGATGTGAGCCTGCGCGGCGCGGCCAGCATTGCGCGCCGCCTGCAAGACCCCTTGGCCGAGTTGGTGAAGATTGACCCCAAATCCATCGGCGTGGGCCAGTACCAACACGATGTGAACCAAAGCGAACTCGCCCGCACCCTCGAAGCCGTGGTGGAAGACTGCGTGAACAAAGTGGGTGTGGACCTGAACACGGCCAGCGTGCCATTGCTCACCCGCGTGTCGGGCCTCTCGACCACCACCGCCAAAGCCGTGGTGCGTTGGCGCGAAGCCAATGGCGCGTTTGCCAACCGCCAGCAGTTGCTCAAAGTCACGGGCCTAGGCGCGAAAACGTTCGAGCAAAGCGCGGGCTTCTTGCGCATTCGCGATGGCGACAACCCACTGGACATGACGGCGGTTCACCCCGAAACCTACCCCGTGGTCGAGCGCATCATGGCGCAAACGGGCAAGCCCGTGGCCGAGCTGATGGGCCGCGCTGACATGCTCAAAACATTGAAGCCCGAGCTGTTTGCCAACGACACCGTGGGCGTCATCACCGTCAAAGACATCTTGAGCGAACTCGAAAAGCCAGGCCGCGACCCGCGCCCCGATTTCAAAGTGGCCAAGCTGCAAGACGGCGTAGAAGACATCAAAGACCTGAAGGTCGACATGGTGCTCGAAGGCACGGTCAGCAACGTGGCGGCCTTTGGCGCGTTTGTCGACTTGGGCGTGCACCAAGACGGCTTGATTCACGTGAGTCAGCTCAGCAACAAGTTCATCACCGACGCCCGTGAAGTGGTGAAAACCGGCGACATCATCAAGGTGAAAGTGCTGGAAGTGGACGTGGCTCGCAAACGCATCAGCTTGACCATGAAGATGGATGGCGCGCCTGCCAAACGAGATGGTCCACGCGACAACCGCTTCGAGCACGCAGGCCGTGACAACCGCCAACGCGGCAGTGGCAACTACAGCAGCGGCTACACCGCACCACCGCAAGCCGCGGCGGGCTCGGCCATGGCGAGTGCATTTGCCAAGCTGCAAGGTTTGAAAAAGTAAGCCCAAGGCCGCGCGTTGAAAGCCCTGCACATCTACGCTGGACCCAAAGCTTTGGCCCACATCGAGGTCAATGGCTTGAAGCCTGAACACATTGGCGTCATTCCCGCTGCGGCGGGTGGGCCCAAGGGTTTGATACTCGGACCACTGGACCGTTTTTTGTTTGGTGAGTGGTTGCCCCAAAGCACGCAGCCTATCGATTTGGTCGGTGCATCCATCGGCGCGTGGCGCATGGCCACGGCGTGTTTGGATAACCCCGTGCAAGGCTTTGATCGCCTGTCACACGACTACATCCACCAAAACTATCAGTTACCCGAAGGCCAAAAACGCCCCAGCGCCAAGCAGGTGAGCGACGAGTTCAGTCAAACCCTGCAAGCGTTTTATGGTGGCCATGTCAGCGAAGTGCTGAACAACCCACGCTATCGCCTGCATGTGGTGACCTCGCGTGGCAAACACATCCTGCACCACGAGCACCCGCTGCTCACGCCCTTGGGCTACGCAGGTGCATATCTGTGTAATGCCGTGCAACGCAAAGCCATAGGCGCGTGGCTAGAACGCGTGGTGTTTTCTAGCCGTGGCGAACTGCCGTTTGATGCGTCTGACTTTGCCACCCAACACACGGCACTGAACGAGCGCAACTTCATGGCCGCGCTGCAAGCCAGTTGCTCCATCCCGTTTGTGCTGCAAGCCGTGCACGACATTCCCGATGCGCCCACAGGCGCGTATTGGGACGGCGGCATCACCGACTACCACTTGCACCTCAACTACAACGGCTTGGTGCTATATCCGCACTTTCAACAAACCGTGGTGCCTGGTTGGCTAGACAAAGCTCTGAAGTGGCGACACAAATCGACTTCGTTTTTAGACAACACCATCGTCTTGGCACCCAACCCTGAGTGGGTCAAGACCTTGCCCAACGGCAAACTGCCAGACCGCAGTGACTTTGTGAGCTATGCCACTGACTTTGAGGGGCGGGTGAAGGTTTGGAAACAGGCCGTGAGTGCGAGTAAGCAGATGGCCGATGAGTTTGCAGAGTGGCTGGCCAATCCGCTGCCTAACGTCTTGTCGAATTTATAAAGCAAAGGAACTTATATGAAAACAACCACAACGCTTATTCTCACGGGCTTAATGAGTCTATTGCTCGTAGGCTGCGCATACAGCATTTCTGATATTGATTTAAGTAAAACCGAGCCAACTTGCGCACGCCAATGCACGACGACATACTCCCAATGCATTCAGTCTGGTCCTGTTGTAGGTTTTAAAACCGAAACATTGCGCGCTTGTCGCGAAGCTTATGCTGCATGTGTATCAACATGTCCTGCGAAATGAGTCACGCCTACGTCGTCGGTCAAATCAATGTAAAAAATGAAACCTTGTGGACCGAGTACCGCAGCAAAGTACCCGCCACACTCGCGCCTTGGAATGCCGAGCTGGTGTTTCGTGGCAATCAGGTACGTGCGCTGTCTGGCGAATGCCCACATGCCGACATCGTGGTGATTCGGTTTGCTTCGCTCGCAGATGCTGATGGCTGGCACAACTCGGCGGCGTATCAAGCGTTGATTTCGCTTCGCACAGAAGCGGCCGATGTGGTACTGACGACTTACGAAGCCTGAATTCCAGCGCACAACGATGAACGAATCCATCGACTACCTGCACGAAGTCTTTGACGCATTCGGTCCCATCCGCGCCCGCCGCATGTTTGGTGGCTGGGGCATTTATCACGATGGTTTGATGTTTGGGCTGTATGCCGCAGGGCGTTTGTATTTGAAGACCGATGCGCACAACGTGGCGCAGTTTGAGGCGGCGGGGTCTGAGCCCTTTACTTATATGCAACGCAACAAGCCGGTGAAGCTGTCTTACTGGTCCGCCCCCGAGGCCGTGCTGGATGAGCGTGAGCAAGCCGTGTTTTGGGCACGCACCGCGTTTGAGGCGGCGCTTCGCACGCAAGCGGCAAAGATGAAGCCCAAGGCGAAGCAGGCTAAGTAATCTGCGCTTGGCGCGAGCTTACATCGCCGCTTGCAGCATCTCGCGGTATTCCTGCGCCGTGGCCAAGCGTGGGTTAGTTTTGTGGCAATGGTCTGCCATGGCACCTTCGATGATTTTGTCAAACCATGCAGTTTTAACGCCCATCTCGGCCAAGCCTTTGGGTAAACCTAACCGGGCATTCATGGCGTTGATGGCTTGGGCAATGGCCTCAGCCGCTTCGAGCGGGTGGTGTATTTCGCCCAAGCCCATCGCATAGGCCATGCGCTGCATGCGGCGCTCTTTTTGCACCGACTCGGCTTGCGCATTGAAGCGCACCACCGCAGGCAAGAACATGGCGTTCAAGGTGCCGTGGTGCAAACGTGGGTTCACACCGCCCAAACTGTGGCTGAGCGAATGCACGCAGCCCAAACCTTTTTGAAACGCCATCGCTCCTTGCATGGAGGCGCTCATCATGTTCAGGCGTGCATCGCGGTCTTGGCCATCGTTGGTTGCGCGTTCGATGTGCGCCCAGCCACGTGTGAGGCCGTCAAGCGCAATGCCGTCAGCAGGTGGATTGAACGGCGCTGCCATGAAGGTTTCCATGCAGTGGGCAATCGCGTCCATGCCGGTGGCAGCGGTGAGGGCAGGGGGCAAACCGAGGGTGAGTTCTGGGTCGAGCAGGGCAGCCTTGGGCACCAAGTGCCACGAGTGAAAACCCAGCTTGCGCCCATCGTCCACGATGACGATGGCGCCACGCGCCACCTCGCTTCCGGTGCCCGCCGTGGTGGGCACAGCAATGATGGGCGAAACGGCTGGTGTGATTTTGAGCGACCCGCCTTCGATGGTGGCGTAGGTTTTGAGCGGGCCTTCATGGGTGGCAGCAATGGCCACGCCTTTGGCGCAGTCGATGGAAGAGCCGCCGCCCACGGCAATCAAACCATCGCAGTGATGAGCGTGATACACCGCGACAGCGGCGCGCACGGCGGCCTCGTTGGGGTTGGATGGCGTTTGGTCAAACACCGCGACTTCGAAGCCCTGCAACGCATCTAACGCCTTTTGCAAAATGCCCACGGCTTTCACGCCTTGGTCAGTCACGATGAGTGGTCGTTTGATGTTGGCCTTTTCACACTCCGCCCCAAGGGTCGCGAGCACGCCAAAGTCAATCTGGATGTTG
Organism: Limnohabitans sp. TS-CS-82; assembly: GCF_002943475.1. Lineage (NCBI taxonomy): Bacteria > Pseudomonadati > Pseudomonadota > Betaproteobacteria > Burkholderiales > Comamonadaceae > Limnohabitans > Limnohabitans sp. TS-CS-82. Next base: position 348,207 of record NZ_PTQX01000002.1, read on the forward strand.
GTGAGGTAGAGGATTTGAGCCATGGCACACTATAAAAGCCATAGCCACAAAAGCAAACCCAGATGAGTCACCCACGTAACCCGCAAAGCCTGTTGACCCCCGCCATGCGTGATGTACTGCACGCCATTGCCAAAGCAGGCCGTCCGCCGATGGCACTGCTGATGCCTGAGCAAGCCAAACAAGCCTATGCCTTGGGCGCTGGCGTGCTGGAGGTGAACGCACAAAAAATGGCGCGTGACGACACACTGCACATCCCCACCCGCGACGGGGCGACACTGCGCGCCAAGCTGTGGGCCGAACACGCCAAGCCCAACTTGCCCGTGCTGTTGTACTTTCATGGCGGTGGCTTCACCGTGGGCAGCCCCGAAACGCACGAGGCCTTGTGCAAACACTTGGCCCACTTGGCACACTGTGCCGTGGTGTCGCTGGACTATCGACTCGCACCTGAATACACATTTCCCACCGCGCACAACGACGCATTCGATGCGCTGCAATGGCTAGCCACCAATGCAAGCAGCCTAGGTTTAGACGCCACACGCATTGCCGTTGGTGGCGACAGCGCTGGCGGCACACTCACTGCGGCCACTGCCATTGCCGCGCGTGATGCAGGCATTGACCTGAAGCTGCAACTCATGTTCTACCCCGGCTGTTCGCCGGAGCACATGGCCTCAAGCCACACCTTTGAAAAAGGCTTTTTGCTAGAGAAAGCCAGCATCGAATACTTCTACGGCCACTACATGCCCAACGCGGAAGACCGTCACGACCCACGGTTTTCACCTCTGTTGGCTGACGTGTCGGGCGTGGCCCCCGCATGGCTGGGCTTGGCCGAGTGCGACCCATTGGTCGATGAAGGCGTGACCTACGCCGACCATCTACGCTTGGGCGGCGTGGCTGTGGACTTAGAAATTTACAAAGGCGTGGTGCACAGCTTCATCCAAATGGGCCGCGTGATTCCTGAAGCGCTGACGGCGCACCTAGATGCCGCGCGCGCTTTGCGGCACGCGTTTGCATGAGCGCGTTAGGCTCAAAGCACTGTTTTACGAACCGCGTGTTCCCATTGCGCCATCAAATCGGTCGCGTAGTCAGGCGTGCGCTGCGGGCTAAAACGACGCTCCACACGCCACAGTTCGCTCAATTCATCTGTGCTGCTATAAACCCCCGTGGCTAGGCCTGCCAGATAGGCTGCACCCAGTGCTGTGGTTTCTACGACTTCAGGGCGCACCACATCAATGCACAATAAATCAGCTTGGAATTGCATCAACAAATCGTTCACACAAGCCCCGCCATCCACACGCAGTTCACGCACTTGGGCAACACCCGCCAAGGTCAAATCACGACTCATCGCTTGTAGCAAGGCAGCACTTTGAAAAGCAATGCTCTCTAATGCGGCTCTAGCAATATGCGCTACCGTGCTGCCGCGTGTGAGACCTGTGATAGATCCTCGTGCATCCGCGTGCCAATACGGTGCCCCCAACCCCGTGAATGCAGGCACCACCATCACACCACCGGAGTCCGGAACGCTTTCAGCCAAAGCTTGTACCTCACTGCTGTGACGAATGGCCCCCAAACCATCACGCAACCACTGCACCACTGCACCGCCCACAAAAACGCTACCTTCGATGGCAAATTGCGGTTGCGCCGTCGCTTGTGCAGCACTGGTGGTGATCAATCCATTTTGTGAGCGCATGCCATCAGCCCCCGTGTGCATGAGCATGAAGCAACCCGTGCCGTAGGTGTTCTTCACCATACCTGCACTGAAGCAAGCTTGCCCAAACAGGGCACTTTGCTGATCTCCAGCAACACCCCCGATAGGAATGGCATGTCCTAGCAAATCGGCACGCACTTCGCAGTACTGAGCACTAGAAGCCTGCACGGTGGGCATCATGACCTCAGGTATGCGCAGGGCCGCCAACAGCTCAGCATCCCACTGGTTGGTGTGGATGTTAAAAAGCATGGTGCGAGAGGCATTGCTCACATCGGTGGCGTGTACCGCACCCCCGCTGAGTTGCCACATCAGCCAGCTGTCGACTGTGCCAAATAGCAACTCACCACGTTCAGCTTGGGCACGCGCTTGGGGCACATGATCCAAAATCCATTGGAGTTTGGTTCCCGAAAAATAAGCATCGACCAGCAAACCTGTTTTGGCTTGGATGGTGTCGCTCAGGCCCTGCTCACGCAACGCCACACACGCAGGTTCGGCTCGGCGGTCTTGCCAAACAATCGCGTTGTAAATGGGTTGACCTGTGTTTTTATTCCACACCACGCTGGTTTCGCGTTGGTTGGTGATGCCAAGCGCGCCTACATCACGGGCGCTGATGCCAGCTTTAGCCAGCACTTCTTTGGCGGTTGCCAACTGGGTCTGCCAGATTTGCATAGGGTCATGCTCGACCCAACCAGGATTGGGATAAATCTGCGTGATCTCTTGCTGAGCAATCGCCACGATTTGCCCGAGTTGGTTGAAAACAATGCTGCGTGAGCTAGAAGTGCCTTGGTCAAGGGCAAGGATGTAGGTCATGTGTTCTTCTTTCTTGACGAAAAGTTCGTTCACTCAGCGATGTGCAGTTGTACTTGTGCTTCAGCAAGCAAGGCACCAAAAGGCGAGGGTGGTGTGGCGTCTGTGAACAAACGATCAATCTGTGAAATCGCGCCAACCTCGACCATGGCTGGTCGGTTGAATTTGCTGTGGTCTGCTGCTAACCACACCTCTCTGGCGTGAGAAATGATGGTTTGTGAAACTTTGACCTCTCGGTAGTCGTAATCGCGCAAAGAACCATCCGATTCAATACCAGAGATGCCAATCAAAGCAATGTCCACTTTGAATTGACGAATGAAATCCACCGCAGCCTCACCGACGATGCCTTGATCTCGACCTCGCACAACGCCCCCCACCACGATCACTTCACTATTGGGGTTGGAACTTAGGATGCTGGCCACATTCAAGTTGTTGGTGATGACACGCAAACCTGTGTGCCTCAACAAGGCACGTGCAATGGCTTCTGTGGTGGTGCCAATGTTCAAGATCAACGAGCAATCGTTGGGCACGGCGGCTGCCACGCTTCGTGCGATCCGTGTTTTAGCTTCTGAGTTGAGGTTGACGCGCTGCTGGTGGCCAATGTTTTCTGTGGTTGAGCTGGGCACACGCACGCCGCCATGAAAGCGCGTGAGCTGCCCCGTCTCCGCCATGCGCTGCACATCACGGCGCACCGTTTGCAAGGTCACACCTAATTTTTCAGCCAGTTGTTCGACCGTCACAGAGCCAAGCTCTTGCACAACTTTGAGCAAAGTAATTTGTCGTGGATTGGAATTCATAGATTCTGATTTTCATGCACAAACGAAGAGTCATCACTTTAAACCGAACTAAAACGAACATTCGTAGGGTAATTACCGAGCAAAAAAAGAAAAGTATCGAACAATAATGAATCTATCAAAAGGCGATACAGATCGTCGACGAACTCAAAGCGTAAAGGTGGTGTGATGCAGTTGTCTCTCGAAGGTGTCAGCAAAAAAGTCGGGCCTCAAACTTGGCTTTACGACATGAGCCTAGCGCCTCGCAGTGCCAATGTAACGGTGCTGCTAGGCGCCACCCAAGCGGGCAAGACCAGTCTGATGCGCATCATGGCGGGTTTGGATGTGCCCAGTTCTGGTCGTGTGCTGGTGGATGGACAAGATGTGGTGGGCGTTCCTGTTCGCGAGCGTAATGTCGCCATGGTCTACCAACAGTTCATCAACTACCCATCGATGAAAGTACGAGACAACATTGCTTCGCCCATGAAGCTGCGTGGCGACAAAAACATCGCCCAACGCGTGCAAGCCTTGGCCGAAAAACTTCATATCGACATGTTTTTAGACCGCTACCCCACGGAGCTGTCTGGTGGCCAGCAACAGCGTGTGGCCTTGGCGCGTGCATTGGCTAAGGGAGCACCGCTGATGCTGTTGGATGAACCCTTGGTCAATCTCGATTACAAGCTACGCGAAGAATTACGCGAGGAGTTGGGCGCATTGTTTGCCAGCGGCGACTCCACTGTGATTTACGCCACCACCGAACCTGGTGAAGCTTTGCTGCTGGGTGGTTATACCGCCGTCATGGATGCAGGCGAGTTATTGCAATACGGGCCTACAGCCGAGGTGTTTCACAACCCTAAATCTTTACGCGTGGCGCGGGCCTTCAGTGACCCGCCCATGAACTTGATGAAAGCAACACGGCAATCAACGGGTGTTCAGTTGCTAGGTGGGCCGCTGATGGCGTTGACGTTGCCGTCCACCGCCACGCCCCAACTCACCTTGGGAATGCGAGCCAGCGCGGTTCGCACCCATGCACAAAGCGGCGACATCGCCATCGGTGGGCGTGTGGAATTGGCTGAAATTTCAGGCTCAGACACCTTCGTGCACGTCGCCACAGGCATGGGTAATTTAGTCGCGCAACTCACGGGTGTTCATTACTTTGATTTGGGAGCGCAGATTCAGGTGTATGCGAATCCGATGCAAATGTATGTGTTTGATGCGCAAGGCATGTTGCTGCTTGCACCTACTCGCACGAAGGGACACTGAGATGGCGCGGATTGACCTCGATTTGGCACACGCCTACAAAGCCAACCCACAACACGACAGCGACTACGCGTTGCTCCCCTTGAAGATGACGTTTGAGGATGGTGGTGCGTACGCTTTGCTAGGCCCTTCTGGCTGTGGCAAAACCACCATGCTCAACGTGATGTCTGGCTTGCTGACCCCATCACAAGGCCATGTCCTGTTTGATGGGCGTGACATGACTCACGCAACGCCACAAGAACGCAACATCGCACAAGTGTTTCAGTTCCCTGTGATTTACGACACCATGACAGTGGCAGAAAACTTGGCATTTCCGCTGCGCAACCGTCAGTGGCCCAAAGACAAGATGGACCAACGCGTGGGCCAAATTGCCGAGATGCTAGAAATGAGCGGCCAACTCAACCAGCGTGCCGCAGGTTTGTCGGCAGACGCTAAACAAAAAATATCTCTGGGCCGAGGCTTGGTGCGCCCAGATGTATCGGCGGTGTTGTTTGATGAACCCTTGACGGTGATTGATCCACACCTGAAGTGGCAACTGCGTCGCAAGCTTAAACAAATTCACCATGAACTCAAGCTGACTTTGATTTATGTCACGCACGATCAAGTGGAAGCATTGACGTTTGCCGATCAAGTGGTGGTCATGACACGTGGGCGAGCTGTGCAAGTGGGCTCACCCGCTGACTTGTTCGAGCGGCCTAGCCACACATTTGTTGGCAACTTCATTGGGTCTCCTGGAATGAATTTTTTGCACGCCGAGGTGGATGCATCCGGTTTGCGTGTGGGCTCACATGTACTCGACGCTGCTGCAGCATTGCCGTTGGGCGCCATTAAATTAGGCATACGTCCTGAATATGTGGCATTGACAGATGCCCAAACGCCAGGTGCTTTGCCCATGCTGGTGTCGCAAGTTCAAGATGTGGGCACACACAACATCGTCACCGCAAGCCACCATGGCCAAACCGTCAAAGCACGTTTATCGACGGACAGTGCATCTGTACAAACCGGTTCAACCGTGTGGCTACAAGTTATGGGTGCCCATACATGCTTTTATAAAAACGAGGAGATCGTGGCATGAGCACGACCACCAAACCCGTCAACCAGAAAGCCTGGTTTTTGATTTTGCCCGTGTTGTTGTGCGTCGCGTTTTCGGCCATCTTGCCTTTGATGGTGGTGGTCAACTACTCGGTGCAAGACATCATTTCCACTGACCGTCGCGTGTTTGTGGGTACCGAATGGTTTGCTGCGATCATGCGAGACGAAGAGTTACACGGCGCGTTGTTGCGCCAATTGATTTATTCGTTTTCGGTGTTGGCTGTGGAGTTACCGTTGGGCATTCTGTTGGCCTTGTCTATGCCTGCAACGGGTTGGAAATCATCGGCGGTACTGGTCATCGTGTCGCTGTCGTTGTTGATTCCTTGGAACGTGGTCGGCACGATTTGGCAAATTTTTGGGCGTACCGATATCGGTCTGATGGGCGCAGCGCTTCAAGGCATGGGCATTGCCTACAACTACACAGGCAACGCCAACCATGCTTGGTTCACCGTCTTGTTAATGGACGTTTGGCATTGGACGCCATTGGTGGCGTTATTGGGATACGCCGGTTTGCGCTCTATTCCTGATGCGTATTACCAAGCCGCGAGTATTGACGGCGCCAGTAAGTTCGATGTGTTCCGCTTTGTTCAGTTGCCCAAGATGCGCGGCGTCTTGGTGATTGCGGTGCTGTTGCGCTTCATGGACAGCTTCATGATTTACACCGAACCCTTTGTGCTGACCGGTGGCGGCCCCGGTAACTCGACCACGTTTTTATCGCAATTTTTGACACAAAAAGCCGTGGGGCAATTTGACCTAGGGCCTGCTGCGGCTTTCTCGTTGATTTATTTCTTGATCATTTTGTTGTTCTGTTTTGTTTTGTACAACTGGATGCAGCAAGTCGGTACAGAGCCGAAGGAGGGTGGACATGCATAAAGCAAAATTTCAAAAGCGCACAGTTTTTCTGTGGCTCTATCTTGTATTTGCTTTGCTGCCCATTTATTGGATGATCAACATGTCATTCAAAACAAACAATGAAATCTTGGCTGGTTTCACCTTGTTCCCCGAGCATTTCACCTGGGCTAACTACGAAACTATCTTGACCGATCCAGCTTGGTATTCGGGCTATATCAACAGCCTGATTTACGTGGGCATGAATACGGTGATGTCACTCACCGTCGCGTTACCCGCCGCTTATGCGTTCTCACGCTATAGCTTTCTGGGTGACAAGCACGTGTTCTTTTGGCTATTGACCAACCGCATGACGCCACCCGCTGTGTTTTTGCTGCCGTTCTTTCAACTCTACAGCTCCGTGGGCTTAATGGACACGCACTTAGCCGTGGCACTGGTGCACTTGCTGTTCAACGTGCCGTTGGCTGTGTGGATTCTCGAAGGTTTCATGAGCGGCATTCCTCGCGAGATTGACGAGACGGCCTACATCGACGGCTATTCGTTCCCTCGATTTTTCGTGCAGATCTTTTTGCCTTTGATCAAAGCGGGGGTGGGCGTCGCTGCATTCTTTTGCTTCATGTTCAGCTGGGTGGAGTTGCTCTTGGCACGCACCTTGACCAGCGTGAATGCCAAGCCCATTGCGGCCACCATGACGCGCACCGTATCGGCGTCAGGCATGGACTGGGCCACGCTGGCGGCAGCAGGTGTGTTGACCATCGTGCCTGGTGCCATCGTGATTTGGTTTGTTCGTAACTACATCGCCAAAGGTTTTGCGATGGGTCGCGTTTGATGCGGCTTCAAGAGGAGAACTGCAATGTTTGAATGGATGGCGTGGACCACCCCTGTGGCCATATTTTTTTCTTGCATCGGACTGATGATCACTGGGATGACTGTCTGGGAAATGAAATCACCCACCTTGATGCGCAAAGGTTTTTTGCCCATGCAAACTACACGAGGCGATCGCCTGTTCATTGGCCTGTTGTCTGCCGCTTATGTGAATTTGGCATTTGTCGGCATCAGCGGTTGGTTGGCTCAAGTTTTGTCGTTGGAAGCTGATCCATCGATTTGGTTCAGCTTTGTCCTCTCCATGGTTCTTCTCGGTTGGATCATGCGCAAAGGCTGACGCTCGTTTTCTAGAAAAGGACGGCTTGTTTCCCCCTGGAGCCGAAAGCACCTTCACACAGGGGTATCAAAAAAATGAGGAGATAGATATGAAGTTGCGTTACAGCGTCGTCGCAGTGGCAGTTGCCTGCTCACTGTCGTCTCAAGGTTGGGCTGATGAAGCTGCTGCCAAGAAGTGGATTGACAGCGAATTCCAGCCCTCGACCTTGAGTAAAACCCAGCAAGCTGCCGAGATGAAATGGTTCATCGACGCGGCCAAGAAACTTCAGGCCAAAGGCGTGAAGGAAATCTCAGTCGTCTCCGAAACCATTGCCACTCACGAATACGAATCAAAAATACTGGCCAAGGCCTTTGAAGAAATCACGGGCATCAAAGTTAAGCACGACCTGATCGGCGAGGGCGATGTGGTGGAAAAACTGCAAACGTCCATGCAGTCAGGCAAATCCATTTACGACGGTTGGATCACCGACTCCGATTTGATCGGTACACACTACCGCTACGGCAAGATCATGAACTTGACCGATTACATGAAGGGCAACGGCAAAGAGTGGACCAACCCTGGCATCGACATCAAAGACTTCATCGGCACCAGTTTCACCACAGCACCGGACGGCAAGCTGTACCAATTGCCCGACCAACAATTCGCCAACTTGTATTGGTTCCGTGCCGACTTGTTTGCCAAGCCTGAACTGAAAGCCAAGTTCAAAGCCAAATACGGTTACGAGTTGGGTGTGCCGCTCAACTGGAGCGCTTACGAAGACATCGCCGCCTTCTTCAGCAACGATGTAAAAAACATCGATGGCAAAGCCATTTACGGCCACATGGATTACGGCAAGAAAGACCCCTCGCTGGGTTGGCGTTTCACCGACGCTTGGCTGTCCATGGCTGGCTCGGCTGACATCGGTATTCCTAACGGCAAGCCCGTGGACGAGTGGGGCATTCGCGCCTCGGCTGATGGTTGTACACCTCAAGGCGCATCGGTCGCGCGCGGTGGTGCCACCAACTCACCAGCTGCTGTTTACGCCCTCACCAAGTACGTGGACTGGATGAAGCAATACGCGCCCAAGGAAGCCATTGGCATGACCTTCGGCGAAGCCGGCCCTGTGCCTGCACAAGGCCAAATTGCTCAGCAAATCTTCTGGTACACCGCCTTCACGGCCGACATGATCAAGCCAGGTTTGCCTGTGGTGAACGCCGATGGCACACCGAAGTGGCGCATGGCCCCAGGCCCCAACGGCCCGTACTGGAAGCAAGGCATGCAAAACGGCTACCAAGACGTGGGTTCATGGACCTTCTTCAAAGGCCATGACGAAAGCAAAACTGCTGCAGCGTGGCTCTACGCCCAGTTCGTGACTGCCAAAACCACGTCCTTGAAAAAGACCATCGTGGGTTTGACACCGATTCGCGAGTCCGACATCCAGTCCAAAGCCATGACCGACATGGCACCTAAATTGGGTGGTTTGGTGGAGTTCTACCGCAGCCCCGCACGCGTGGCTTGGACGCCCACCGGCACCAACGTGCCTGACTACCCCAAGCTGGCTCAGTTGTGGTGGAAAAACGTGGCCGTGGCTGTGACCGGTGAGAAAACACCGCAAGCCGCGATGGACAACTTGGCCAACGAAATGGACGATGTGATGGCACGTTTGGAGCGCTCCGGCATGGCCGTGTGTCCACCCAAGCTCAACGCCAAATCTGACCCCAACAAGTGGCTCAGCGACAAGGGTGCACCTTGGAAGAAATTGGCGAATGAAAAGCCAAAAGGCGAAACCATTGCGTACGACTCATTGTTGAACGCATGGAAGAACGGCAAGGTCCGTTAAACCAGATGGCCGTGTGGGTCACACACTCACACGGCCTTTTTTTGTTCGTTCTTGATTGATGGAGCGTTAGATTTCTATGCCAACCCAAGCACAGCCGCAGCTGACACGACGTGAAGATCTGTTGGCGCAGCTTGACCCTCAAGCGGTGTATGACATTGCCATTGTGGGTGGCGGTGCAACTGGTTTAGGTTTGGCATTGGATGCGGCCGCACGCGGCTACCGTGTAGTTCTTGTCGAATCGAATGATTTTGCAAAAGGCACATCATCGCGATCAACCAAACTAGTGCACGGAGGTGTACGGTATTTGGCGCAAGGCAATATTGCTTTGGTACGAGAAGCGTTGCACGAACGCAGCACACTTCTACACAATGCACCACACATCGCGCAACCACTCTCATTTGTGATGCCGTCTTATGCGTGGTGGGAGAAACCTTTTTACGGGATTGGTTTAAAAATTTACGATGCTTTGGCTGGCAGGTCTGGCCTTGGCGATACAGAATTCTTGTCATGTGAAGAGACCTTGGCGTGTCTTCCCTCTGTGCAAGCAGATCGCCTCAAAGGCGGCGTGAAGTATTGGGATGGCCAATTCAACGATGCCAAATTGGCATTGGCGTTGGCACGCAGTGCGGCACTCGAAAGTGCATTGCTGTTGAATTACATGCAAGCCAAATCTTTGCTGTACTCAGATAAAAAAGTCTCGGGTGTGCGATGCCAAGACACGCTCACGGGGGCTGCGCATGACATTCAAGCACGTTGCGTGGTCAATGCCACAGGGGTCTGGGTCGATGCTTTGCGTGCGCAAGATGGGGATGTACAAGCGATGGTGGCACCGAGTCAAGGTGTTCACATCGTGGTGGACAAAAAATTTCTACCAGGCCATGCCGGTTTGATGATTCCCAAAACAGCCGATGGCCGCGTGCTGTTTGCAGTGCCTTGGTTGGGTAAAGTTATTTTGGGAACAACAGACACGCCTCGACATGACTTGGCCAAAGAGCCGTTGGCTTTTGAGGAAGAAATTGATTTCATCCTGAACGAATCTGCGCGTTATTTGCGAGATGCTCCTCAGCGAAGCGATGTTAAAAGTATTTGGGTTGGCTTGCGTCCACTGGTCAAGCCCCCCGAGAAAACAGGCCAAAACACCAAAGCACTGAGCCGTGAACACACCGTACTGGTCAGTGACTCAGGCCTCGTCACCGTCACAGGAGGCAAATGGACAACCTACCGAGCGATGGCTGAAGATGTTCTTCAAAAATGTTTTGACAGCACGTTACTCATGCCCAAAAGTAGGTCGTGCACCGAAATACTCAAATTAGTAGGTGCAGAAAATTTGAGTGATTTACCCATATCCATCTGTGAACCGGAAGGATTGCATTCGTATGGCAGTGAACAGACTTGGGTACAACAATTACCCGGTCACCAGACTTGGCTAACCGATGGGTTGAGCGAAGCGATGGTGCGATTTGCTGCTCGCTATGAATATGCGGTTCATGTCGAGGATGTACTGGCAAGACGCTCTCGCTTGCTGTTCATCGACGCGCGATTGGCGATGCGCATCGCACCAACAGTGGCAGCCATTTTGTTTTCAGAAACAGGCATTGATCCAGACATTCAAGGTTTTTTGGATTTAGCAGCGCAGTACACGCTGAACTAATTCGACAATATGGGCATGAAAACTGCCCCCACCATTACCCTCGGTCGCTGGCAAACATTGCATCAAGCTGCGCAATTCATCCGCACAGAAGTGTTTGTCAAAGAGCAAGGCATCGCCCCAGAAGACGAATGGGATGCAGACGATGCCACCGCTTTGCACGCGGTGCTGTTTGATGTGACTGGACACCCCCTGGGCAATGCCCGCTTGCTACAACCATCAGTCAATGTGGCCAAGGTAGGGCGCATGGCCGTGCTGAAAGAAGCCCGTGGCCACGGCTATGGTGCTCGCCTGCTAGAAGCCTTGGTGTCAGAGGCACGTCGACGCGGCAACAAAGAAGTACGCCTGAGTGCGCAACGCAGCGCTGAAGGCTTTTATGCAGCCTACGGGTTCAGCATCGTGGGCGAGCCGTTTGACGAGGTGGGCATACCGCATGTGGAGATGCGATTGAACTTGGTGTGACGGTCGTTTCAACCGTGTGAAAATACGCGCAATTAAAACTTTAAGAAACATTTCCTTATGAAAATCGCGCACCACTTCTTACCTGTGACTTTGGCTATCGCAAGCTCAATGGCGCTTAACACCCAAGCCATGGCGGGTGATTTGAACAACGTCAGCGCTCTCAGCCAAACCGAGTTTTTAGCATTGAGCAAAGACTTGGCGGCAGCCACCAGCACCAAGGCGATTGAACCAGCTGCGCCATTGGGCCTGACAGGTTTTGATGTCAGTGCGTCAACCACGATGACACAAACAAAAGCGGGCGCTGCTTGGCAAACCGCAAGCGGTGACAGCATGAACAACCTGATTCAAACCAAGTTGTCGGTTAGTAAAGGCTTGCCTGGTGGCTGGGATGTGGGCGGCTTTGTGTCCAAAGTGCCTTCGACCAATGTGTCGGTTGCTGGTGTTCACGTGAAATACGCCTTGCTTGAAGGCAATGCCATCACGCCCGCCATTGCCCTGCGCGGCAGCCACAGCCGCATGGGTGGCGTGTCAGGCATGGAGCTCAACAACACGGGTCTGAATGTGTTGATTTCCAAAGGCTTTGTGGGCTTCACACCTTACGCGGGTGTGGGCACGGTTTACTCCAATGCCAAAGCCACAGGCAAGAGCGATGAAAGCTTCACACAAAGCAAATCGTTTGTGGGCGTGAGCTGGAACGTACTGCTGGTCAATCTCTCGGCCGAGTACGACCGCACGGGCAAGAACGCATCGGTGGGCTTGAAGGCTGGCGTGCGTTTTTAAGCACGCGGCAGCTTAAATATCCTCACGCAAAGCGTAGGGCAGTGGCAGCAGGCTCAGCACTGGGCCATCTGCCGCCCCCAAATGCAAGCTGCTGTTTTCAGTGGCACTGAGTTGCAACTCAAGCACCGCCACATGGCTTGCGCCATCGCTGGCGGCTTGTGCCACCAAGCCGCATGGCTGCGTCGCGTCTAAGCTAGAAAACACTTCTTGACCCGCGGTGAACGGTGCCGCACTTTGCGCAATGAACCCACGGCGCTTCAAGGTGCCACGGAACTGGCTACGGGCCACCACCTCTTGACCGGGATAGCAACCTTTTTTGAAGTTCACGCCATCGACTGATTCGTAGTTGAGCATCTGCGGCACAAAGGCTTCGAAGGTGGCCAACTCGACCCACGCAATACCGCTCATCACTTCACCCACTTGCCACAGGTTTGCGCTGAGGGCTGGACCTGTGGGCGCTGCCACGTCTTTGGGCGCGAGCCAAAAAGCGCGTGGTTGACCTAGGGCAGGGTAGAGGGTTAGTACGTCGGCAGCATCCGCTACGTGGCGTTGCCATGCGTCTGCGGATGCACCATTCAATGCCGCCAGCGCTGCATCACCTGCCAGACCGAGCAACTGAAATTCATCACTGGCATCGCTCAGCTTGGCCTTGGCACGCAGCACAAACATCGACAAGCGTTTGACGGTTTGAGCCATCAGGTCTTTGCGGCAAATCAGCAGCACTTCTTCGGCGGAACGTTTGTAAACCACAAAGCTTGCTTGCATGCGGCCCTTGGCGTTGCAAAAAGCGGCCAAGCGGCATTGGCCCTCTTTCATTACCAGCACATCGTTGGTGAGTTGGTTGTGCAAAAAGCTCGCGGCGTCTGCACCCGCAGCGCGGATGATGCCGAGGTGGGACAGGGGAGCAATGCCGTTCAAAGGCGCGGAGGTTGCAAATGTGGTCTGTGACATAGGGTGAATTATCATGCTCGCTTGATTAACGTGATTGGACATAGGGTTGTGATGCGGCTCATCAAGCGAATCTTTTGGACGGTGTTGAGTCTGGCCCTGTTGTTGTCAGCGGTCTCTGGCTGGTGGATGTTGACCCCCATGTCGATGCCCACGCCCACTGTGGACGTGTCCATTGAGCCGCAAACCCCTGTGCGCGGCATTGCCCAAGCGGTGGTCGATGCGGGTGTGGATGTGCCGCCCGTGGTGCTGTATGCGTTTTTCCGCGCCAGTGGCCAATCGCGCAAGCTTCGAGCGGGCAGCTACGAGCTGAGCCAAGGCAACACGCCGCTTGATTTGCTGCGCAAGCTAACCCGTGGTGAAGAAAGCCTCAAAGCCATCAGCCTGATCGACGGCTGGACATTCCGCCAATTCCGCGCTGCGTTGGCCAAAGCAGAAGGCCTCAAACACGACACCAAAGGCCTGAGCGATGACGAACTCATGGCCAAGCTGGGCATGCCGGGTGTGGCCCCTGAAGGCAGGTTTTTCCCAGACACCTATACCTACGGCAAAGGCACGTCTGAGCTGCATGTGATGGAACGTGCAGCCAAGGCCATGACCAAACAACTGGCCGCCGCATGGGGCAAACGCCAACCGGACATTCAAATCAAAACGATCGATGAGGCCTTGATTTTGGCCAGCATCGTTGAAAAAGAAACTGGCCGCGAAAGCGACCGCACCACCATCAGCCGTGTATTTCACAACCGTTTGGCCATCGGTATGCCTCTGCAAACCGATCCCACGGTGATTTACGGCATGTTCGACAACTTCGATGGCAACCTGCGCCGTGCAGACTTGCGCACCGACCACCCGTGGAACACCTACACCCGCAAAGGCTTGCCGCTCACGCCCATCGCCATGCCCGGGCGTAATGCGCTCAAGGCCGCCGTGCAACCCGCGCCCAGCAATGCGTTGTACTTTGTGGCCAAGGGTGACGGCACGAGCTACTTCAGCGCGACGCTGGATGAGCACAATGCCGCAGTCAATCGCTACCAACGCAAAGCTGCTGGTCAGTGATGTTGAACAGGCAAAATAGCGGGCTATGACAAAAACAGGTCTGTTCATCAGTTTTGAAGGCATCGACGGCGCGGGCAAGTCCACGCACATCGATGGCTTGGCCGCGGCGTTCAAAGCGCAGGGCCGCCAAGTCACGCTCACCCGCGAGCCCGGCGGCACACCTTTGGCCGAAAAGCTGCGCGAGATGGTGCTGCACGATGCGATGGACTCGCTGACCGAAGCCCTGCTGATCTTCGCGGCCCGCCGCAACCATCTACGCAACGTGATTGAGCCCGCGTTGGCGCGCGGCGACGTGGTGCTGTGTGACCGTTTCACCGACGCCACCTTTGCCTACCAAGGCAGCGGCCGTGGGTTTGATTTGGGTATGCTCAAACAGCTTGAGCAATGGGTACAAGCGATTTCCACTGACGCAGTCAGCCCTTCAAGCAAAGGCTTTCGCCAACCCGATGTGACGGTGTGGTTTGAGCTTGACCCAGCCATTGCCGCTGTGCGCCTAGCCGGTGCACGTGTGCCCGACCGGTTTGAGGCGCAACCCGTTGAGTTTTTCCAAAAAGTATCTGACGGCTATGCCGCCCGCGCCAGAGCCGACGCACAACGTTTTGTCCGCCTAGACGCCGCCCAAACCCGTGAAGCCGTTTGGCAGCAACTGCACCTCAACTTTGTGCAGCGCGGCTGGTTGAGCGCCAATTGATGGCTAGCGTCGCATGACAGAGACCACCACATACGCTAGGCCTGTCTTGAGCCCATGGCTACAAGGCCAACTCACCACCTTGCTAGAGCGACGCGGCCACGCCTGGCTGCTACAAGGCCCATCGGGCTTGGGTCAATACACACTGGGCCTAGAACTGGCCCGTGCTTGGCTGTGCGAGGCACCCACGAAGCAGGGCGCTTGTTACCAATGCCGCAGCTGCCACGCGGTTGATGTGCGCACCCATGCCGACCTGCGTACGCTCATGCCCGAAGCTTTGTCGCTAGAGCTGAGCTGGCCCTTGGACGAGAAAACTCAAAAAGATCTCGACGACAAAAAGCGCAAGCCCAGCAAGGAAATTCGCGTGGAAGCCGCACGCGACATGGTGGCCTTCACCCAACAAACCCGCTCGGGAGGTTCCACCAAAGTGGTGTTTGTTTACCCCGCCGAGCGCATGAACCATGTGACGGCCAACACCATCCTTAAAACCCTCGAAGAGCCGCCAGGAGAATGCCGCTTTGTGCTGGCCAGCGAAGCTGCCCACCAGCTGCTGCCCACCATCCGTAGCCGCTGCCAAACCCACACCATGGTTTGGCCCACCGAGGCTGAAGCCTTGAGCTGGCTGCAAAGCCAAGGCGTGCCCGCCGCAGATGCAGCCGTGTTGCTGCGCGCAGCCGGAGGCCGCCCTGAAGATGCGCTAGATCTGGCCAATACCGGACTCAAAGCCGCGCACTGGGCAGCACTGCCCAAGGCCGTGTTGCGCGGTGATGTAGGCGCAGTGTCAGACGCTACACCATCGCAAGCCATCGCCATGCTGCAAAAGCTGTGTCACGACCTGCTGGCTTTGCGCACGGGCGCTGAACCACGTTTTTTTATGGCGGCAGATTTGCCAGCTGCGGGCACGGTTAGTTCACTCACCCAATGGTCCAAAGACCTGATGGATGCCGCACGCACGTCTGAACACCCCTACAACGCAGGCCTCATGTTTGAAGCCTTGGTGGCACGTGCGCAAACGGCCCTGCGCGCCAAAGATTAAAAGAAAACCATGTTCACCGATTCCCATTGCCACCTGAATTTTCCAGAACTGATTGAGAACATCCACGCCATCCGCGACGACATGGCCAACGCGCAAGTCACACGCGCCTTGGTCATCAGCACAACGCTGGAGCGCTTTCCTGAGGTACACGGATTAGCCACGCAGTTCGACAACTTTTGGGCCACCGTTGGGGTGCACCCCGATAACGAAGGCGTTCAAGAACCCACGCTCGATGACCTGCTGACCCGCGCTCAACTGCCCAAAGTAGTGGGCATTGGCGAAACTGGGTTGGACTATTACCGCTTGGGCGAGCGCACCGTTACCGACATGGAATGGCAGCGCAACCGCTTTCGCATCCACATCGAAGCCGCACAGCATACACAGTTGCCTTTGGTCATCCACACCCGCAGCTCGTCGGCAGACACCGTGGCGATTTTGAAAGAGCAGGGCGAAAACGGCTCAGCCGGCAGTGCAGGGGGCGTGTTTCACTGCTTCACCGAAACCGCAGACGTGGCCCGTGCAGGCTTAGACCTTGGCCTGTACATCTCGTTCTCCGGCATCTTGACCTTCAAAAATGCCCAAGACTTGCGTGACGTCGCGCAATTTGTGCCGATGGACCGCATCTTGATTGAGACTGACAGCCCTTATTTGGCCCCTGTTCCTCATCGAGGCAAGACCAATAATCCATCGTTTGTGCCGTTTGTTGCGCAGCAGATTGCAGAAATCAAAGGCATGACAGTGGAAGCCGTGGCTGAGGCCACCAGTCGCAACTTTGACCAACTTTTCAGCGGTGTTCTTAAATGAGAAAATACTTTAAGTATTTTTTTTATCTATATGTTTTTATTGGGTATTCTTTATCCAATGCAGGTTCGTATGATGATTTTTTTGCAGCAATGCACCTGGACCGAGCCGATGTGATTCAGAAGCTCCTAGTGCGAGGTTTTGACCCCAATACACCTAACGAGAAAGGTGTTGCAGGCCTGTTGGTCGCCATCCAATCAGAAGCGCCCAAATCAGCCTTGACTTTGGCGAAGCACCCACAAGCCAACCTGAATGTCCAAAACCAGTTGGGCGAAACACCACTCATGCTTGCAGCAATTAACAACCATCTAGAACTAGCCAAAGTGTTAATTCAGCGTGGCGCAGAAGTCAACAAAACAGGCTGGACACCCTTGCATTACGCGGCCACACGTGGCCATCGTGAAATGATGCGTTTGTTGCTAGACAACGATGCCTACATTGACAGCGAATCCGCCAATGGCACAACACCTTTGATGATGGCAGCTTATTCAGCGCCGCCTTTGGCTGTGAAGTTGCTGCTGGAAGAAGGTGCAGACCCCACGCTCGTCAACAACGGCAACGCATCTGCCTTGGACTTGGCTGTGCGTGTGGACCAGCCACAAAGCGTTTTCTATATCAAAGCATTCACCGAAGCTTGGTACATCCAAAATCCAATCAAAGAAGAGAGCGCCACCAAGTGAACGCAAGAACCGCAGATCTACGCGGTTTTCTTTGTTTATTTAACTTTACATAATATACATCGTATCAAACAATACAGATTTCAAATCAATGATCAGTATGTGCCCAAAGCAATAAGGCATCACGATCTTCCACCACCAAGTCAATCTTTTCGCCAACGGGTAAACAGAGCTTGGTTGCGACATGGCCAAACGGCAAATCAGTTAGTACGGGCGCTTTGATTTGTGCGCGCAGCCAATCGACCACGCTTTGAAGTTTGAAGCCTTTGTCGTGTGGCGTGAGTTTGTAGTTGCTGAACTGGCCCAAGACGATCGCTTTTTGATCAGCCAAAACGCCTGCATGCAACAACTGCGTGAGCATGCGTTCAACACGGTATGGATGTTCACCCACATCTTCTAAGAACAACACGCCATTTTTAATTTGTGGGAAATAGGGCGTGCCGAGCAAAGAAACCAGCACAGCCAAATTGCCACCCCACAAGACAGCATCGTGCGCCCAGACACCAGGGCGGCGCTTTGCATTGGCAGTTGCACACGCGGTGGAGAAATGCCAACCTGCGCCCTCACCCTGCCCGCTAACCATGTCGTCAAAACAGGCTTCCATGATGTCGTCTGGCTGCTCTGCACCAAAGTCTTCGCCCAAGGCGGGCCCCGCCCAAGTGACCGCCCCAGTTTTGGCAAGCAGTGCGTTTTGAAAAGCTGTGAAGTCGCTCAAACCCACAAACTGCGTGCCTTTGGCAATGGCTTTCGCAACTTGCTTGTATTTGATACTGGGCAAGATGCGTGTGAGGCCGTAACCACCGCGTGAAATCAAGGCCACATCTGCACCGCTGTCAGCCGCGCGATGGATGGCGGCTAGGCGGGTGGCATCGTCACCGGCAAAACGGGTGTAGCTGCTGAGCGCGTCAGCGTCTAACTCCACCTCATGGCCGAGTTTTTTCAAACGGGCCACGCCTCGTTTGAACGCTGCTTTGTCGCGCACCGCGCCGCTGGGAGAATAGATGTAAATATGAGCCATCCCTCCATTGTCGCGGCAAATTTAGGCGTGATTCACTCAACCACGTCTGTAATGGAGCAAGCGACCTCGATACGCACTCAGGTCGTGCAAAGGCTCATTGATGATGATTTCCGTCACGCCAAAACCCATGTTCGCCATGTCTTTGTGAAACGCGCTGCGGTTGCCACGGTTGGGGTCAATGATGAGCACTTCAGCGCCCTCTGCTGCATGCTGTTGGATAAAGCCCGACAACTGAGCCGGGTGGCTGCGCTCATACAACACATCGCTGGCGATGAGCAGGTCAAACGCACCTAAGCCTTTGTTGGACCTGCCCCAGTTACCCGTTTCGTAATGCAAGGGTGGCAATTTGTTCAACAACACATTGGCTTTGAGGAAAGTCTCGGTCAACGGGTGGCAATCGCTGGCGGTGATGTTGCCCTCGCGACGGTGCACCACCAAACTGGCCAAACCCAAGCCGCACCCAAGCCCCTCCTCCTACACCAACCCTCTGAAACTTCACTTCGTAACCGATGGTGGGTGTGGCGTTAGACATGCTTAACTTCGTTTCGGCGGTGGCGTGGGTGCAGGTGCCATCAGCAAGGTGCTTAAGGCACGAGGACCTGCCATGTGGCCACGGTCTGGATATGGCGCATCGCGCAAAGCAGCGGATAGCTCGGGTGTCTCGACCCAATGGATAGGCAATTGCAAATTAGCCAGCAAAGGTGCCATCACACGCGGTGCATGCAAAGCCGACGGCGCGGGCTGTACGCTAGCCAAAAACTCGCGCAGCACTTGTGCGTGCCATGCCAAGCGATGCGTAGCGATTTTTTTAGGCTTGTCAGACAGGCCAAACCCAGGCAAGTCCAAAGCGATCACAGGCTCTGCCGATTGCAGTTGCGGCGCATATTGCACGCTCCAGTCGTCGAGCCCATGCAGATACACATGCGGTGAGGCTTGGGCTTGTGTGTTGCTGGTGCGGTTGTCAAACCAATGCAAACGCAAGCCGTCTAAAGCGGGTAAGTCAGCCGTGAAATGCGACAGCGCAATTGGCACATCCAAACTGGAAAATGCAGCGTCTGAAGTGCGCAAAGCATCATCACGCAAAGGTACTTTGCTCCGCTGTTGCTGAGCACGGCGTTGTTCAAAAAAGCCTTGCAGCAGTGCCGCACATTCGTGGGCCAACACCCCGCCGGTCACTTGGGTTTGGTGGTTGATTTGTTCGTGCGCAAACAGATTGAGTACCGAACCCGCTGCACCTGTTTTAGGCTCGGTCGCGCCAAACACCACGCGCTTGAAACGCGCATGCAAGGTCGCACCGCTGCACATGGCGCAAGGCTCTAGCGTCACATACAAGGTGCAGTCGTCCAGTCGGTAGTTGCCGAGCGCTTGGGCCGCAGCGCGCATCGCATTCACTTCGGCATGCGCTGTGGGGTCATGGCTGGCCAACGGTGCGTTGTGGGCTGAGGCAATCACCTGCCCTGCCCTCACCACCACCGCACCCACCGGCACTTCACCGGCATCGGCAGCAGCTTGCGCTTGGCGCAAGGCCAGCTGCATGAAGCCGATATCTTCAGGCGAATGCGTCATGGCTGCACCATGCCGAGCTTGACCATCCATTCAGCCAAAGCTTGCTCATCCGCAGTGCCCTCTGCATACGCAGCATGCATGGCAACGTGTGATTCCGGTCGATGCTGGTTGAGTTTGAGCTTGCATTGCAGCTCGGTGATGCACAACTCAAACGCTACGATGGCGTTGAGCATTTTGTGTTGGTAGTCTTCACCCAAACCACGCCACTGCGCGGCATAAGGCGGCTCGTGGTCACCAATGAGTTGCTTGAGCAAATGATCTTTGGCTTGCGACTCGTCCACTAAAGTGGCTTCGACTTTGGCATGCACCGCCAAGTAACTCCACGTGGGCACGCGCGTGAGGTCTGGATACACCTTGGGCGACATATAGGCCTGCGGACCCATGAAGGTCACCAGTGCTTGGGGGCGCGACTGCAAATAACGCCAATGCGGGTTGGCCTTGGCACAGTGGCCCAGCAACACGTGCTGGCCATTGGCTTGCGTCAAATGAAGGGGGATGTGTGTGACGGCTGGAAAACCATCGTCATCCACACTGATGAGGCTTGCAAACGGGTACGCCCGCATAAGAGCGAGCGCATGGGCCTCATCTTTGGCTTTGAACTGCGGGGGCAGGTACACGCCAAATTACCGCGTGGCGGCTTGTTTAAAAACGACGTTTGACCGCTGGGCCTGGGCCCTTGCCTTCGATGTGACGGAAGGTCACACGGGCTTTGTTCATGTCGTAAGGCGACAGTTCAACCGTGACCTTGTCGCCTTCGATGATGCGGATGCGGTGCAGGCGCATTTTGCCGGCGGTGTATGCGATCAGTGAGTGACCGTTTTCCAGGGTGACGCGGTAGCGAGAGTCGGGCAAGACCTCGGTCACGACACCCTTCATTTCGATCATTTCTTCTTTTGCCATGTACTCAGTGTTCTCTAATTTAAAAATTCAAGCCCAAATCGGGCAATTGCTAGCAGCCTCAGATTGTAGGCCGTTTGAAGAGCGGCTTTAGGCCTGGGTGGACTGGCCGACAAAGGCCTTGTTCGCAATCTTCCAGCCGTCTTGGGTTTGCAGCAGCACGAAGTAGTCGGTAAAAGTCATAGCACCGTGCACAAGCGTGACGCGAGCGCTGGCGGCTGAGCCAGCCACTTCGATCCAATCGATGCTTCGGCGACGCGTTGCTTCGTCCGCCGCTGGCTTACCCCCAAAGCGTTCGCAGTACATGTCGAGCGGCCAAGAAGTAAACACGCGTTCACGCATGGATTCAATGTGAGCGGTGGGCAAAAACGCCAGCCGCATATAGCTTGCGTCGTCGTGCGCATGACCCAGAAAATATTGCTCAATCGGCGCGCAGGCTGCCAGCTGCTCTGCCGTCAGTGTCGAATTGCTTTGGCTTGGATGTGTCATTTCAAGGTGTCCTTGCCGAGTTATTCCCACTCAATGGTGGCCGGTGGCTTCGATGAAACGTCGTAGGTCACGCGGTTGATGCCACGCACTTCGTTGATGATGCGGCCTGAGACTTTCTTGAGCAGCGCATAGGGCAACTCGGCCCAGTCAGCTGTCATGAAGTCGCTGGTTTGCACGGCGCGCAAGGCCACCACGTAGTCGTAGGTGCGGCCGTCGCCCATCACGCCCACGCTCTTGACGGGCAAGAACACGGTGAAGGCTTGGCTGGTCAAGGCGTACCAAGATTTGCCAGTGGCTTCATCTTTGAAGTTGTGCAGCTCTTCAATAAAGATCGCATCGGCACGACGCAGCAAGTCGGCGTATTCCTTTTTCACTTCGCCCAAAATTCGCACGCCCAAGCCTGGGCCTGGGAACGGGTGGCGGTACACCATGTCGTGCGGCAGGCCCAAAGCCACGCCGAGTTCGCGCACTTCGTCTTTGAACAATTCGCGCAATGGCTCCAACAACTTCAAGCCCAACTGCTCGGGCAATCCGCCCACGTTGTGGTGGCTCTTGATGGTCACGGCCTTTTTGCTCTTAGCGCCGCCGCTCTCGATGACGTCGGGGTAAATCGTGCCTTGGGCTAAGAATGTGGCGCCTTTGTGGCCGCCGTCACCTGCTTTGAGTTTGGCCGCTTGTTCTTTAAACACATCCACAAACAAGCCACCGATGATTTTGCGTTTGGCTTCTGGCTCACTCACTCCCGCCAATTTGCCCAGGAACAGGTCGCTCGCGTCCACGCGAATCACGTGTGCATGCAATTTGCCGACAAACATGTCCATCACCATGTCGCCTTCGTTCAGGCGCAACAGGCCGTGGTCCACAAACACACAGGTGAGTTTGTCGCCAATGGCGCGGTGAATCAGTGCGGCGGCAACGGAGGAATCCACACCCCCGCTCAGACCGAGGATGACCTCTTCGTCACCCACTTGTTTGCGAATGGCTGCCACAGCTTCTTCGATGTAGTCGCCCATGATCCAGTCTGGGCGCGTGCCGCAAATATCCAACACAAAGCGGTTCAACAAAGCTTGACCTTGCACCGTGTGCGTGACTTCTGGGTGGAACTGCACCGCGTAAAACTTGCGCGCTTCATCCGCCATACCAGCGATGGGGCAAGCTGGCGTAGACGCCATGACCTTAAAGCCTTCGGGCAACTGCGTCACCTTGTCGCCGTGGCTCATCCAAACTTTCAGCATGCCGTGGCCTTCGGGCGTGTTGAAGTCTTCAATGTCTTTGAGCAATGCGGTGTGGCCGTGGGCTCGCACTTCTGCGTAGCCAAATTCGCGAGTGGTGCCAGCCTCTACCTTGCCGCCCAGTTGGGTGGCCATGGTTTGCATGCCGTAGCAAATTCCCAGCACGGGCAGGCCCAGCTCAAACACGGCGTCAGGCGCGCGGTCATCCACTTCATACACGCTGGCGTGGCTGCCTGAGAGGATGATGCCCTTCAGATTGCCGTCTTTGGCGTATTCGCGTACCCAGTCGCTGGTCACGTCGCAAGGATGAACTTCACAAAACACATGGGCTTCGCGCACGCGGCGGGCGATGAGTTGGGTGACTTGAGAGCCGAAATCGAGGATGAGGATTTTTTGGTGCGACATAAATAAAAAAGGGCCGTCAAATGGCCTAGCTTGATATTGTCTCAAAAAACAAAGCCACCCCGAAGGGTGGCTGGCGTCAAAACAATAAATGCTTATTCAGCTCGGTAATTCGGCGCTTCTTTGGTGATTTGCACGTCATGCACGTGGCTTTCACGAATGCCCGCAGCCGTGATTTCCACAAACTGAGATTCTTCGTGCATGGCTTCGATCGTGGCGCAACCGCAGTAGCCCATGCTGGCGCGTAAGCCGCCAGCCATTTGGTAAATGATGGACACGACCGAGCCTTTGTAGGGCACGCGGCCCTCAATCCCTTCGGGCACCAGCTTGTCGGCGTTGGGGTTGCCGGTGCTGGACTCTTGGAAGTAGCGGTCGGCACTGCCCTGCTGCATGGCACCAATCGAGCCCATGCCACGGTAGCTCTTGTAGCTGCGACCTTGGAACAACACGATTTCGCCCGGCGCCTCTTCGGTACCCGCAAACATGCCGCCCATCATCACCGTTCCCGCGCCTGCGGCAATGGCTTTGGCAATGTCGCCGCTGTAGCGAATGCCACCGTCGGCAATCAGTGGCACGCCTGTGCCTTTGAGGGCTGTGGCCACGCTGTCCACCGCCATGATTTGGGGCACACCCACACCCGCCACGATGCGGGTGGTACAGATGGAGCCTGGGCCAATGCCCACTTTCACGCCGTCAGCGCCGGCTTCCACCAAGGCCAAAGCAGCTGCACCCGTGGCGATGTTGCCGCCGATGACTTCGATGTGGGGGTAGTTTTGTTTGACCCAACGCACGCGCTCGATCACACCTTTGCTGTGGCCGTGCGCGGTGTCCACCACGATGGCATCCACGCCAGCACGGGACAAGGCCTCGACCCGTTCTTCGGTGCCCTCGCCCACACCCACCGCAGCGCCTACGCGCAGCTTGCCTGCGGCATCGCGTGCGGCATTGGGGAAGTTGAGTTGTTTGGTGATGTCTTTGACGGTGATCAAGCCTTTGAGCTCAAACGCATCATTGACCACCAACAAACGCTCGAGCTTGTGTTTGTTCAACAGGTGCTTGGCTTGCTCGGGCGTGGTGCCTTCAGGCACGGTGACCAAGCGCTCACGCGGCGTCATGATTTCGCTGACACGTTGGTCGTAGCGGGTCTCGAACCGCAAATCACGGCCAGTGACGATACCGACCACTTTGCCGCCATCGCACACGGGAAAGCCTGACACGCCCAGCTCTTCCGACAGGGCCATCACTTGGCGCACGGTGGTTTCGGGGGTGATGACCACGGGGTCACGCAACACGCCCGATTCATAACGCTTAACCTTGGCCACTTGGGCCGCTTGCTCTTGCGCGGTGAGGTTTTTGTGCACGATGCCAATGCCGCCTTCTTGCGCGATGGCAATGGCCAAACGCGCTTCCGTGACCGTGTCCATGGCCGCAGAGACCAAGGGCAAGTTCAGACGGATGTTGCGGGTGAATTGCGTTGCAAGCGATGTGTCCTTGGGCAGGACTTGAGAGAACGCGGGGACGAGCAGAACGTCGTCAAAAGTGAGGGCTTTGCCAAGCAGGCGCATGTTGATAGCTCCAAAAACAGCATTGTACGTAAGGGGTAAATACGACTTGTATACAGCAGCAAGATTGAACTATTCCTTAATGAATGGATGGCATTGACGCTTCTACGACAATGCCGTATCAATTTGCAAAATCTGCACAAAGGTGATTCGTTTGACATCGCACCCAAAACAACAACTGACCGCCCTGCTGCTGTGTATCTCTGCCACTTTCGGGAATTTAGCGTGTGCTGAATCTGTGAAACTCAGCTTGCCAGATTTAGAAAACATGATGTTCACCCAAAGCCCTGCCTTGCGCAGCGCGACCAACGCCGTGGACGCAGCGCGTGCAGCCGTGGACACCGCACGAACCATCCCCAACCCACAAATTGAAGTGATGAACGGCACACGCAAGCCGCGTCCTGGTTACACGGACACACATGCGAACGCCAACCTGAAATCTATCAGCTTGACCCAAGACTTAGACATGCCTTGGCACCGCTTCCCCCGCGTGGACGGTGCGCTGGCGGGCCTAAGCGCAGCCCAAGCCAACGAGCAATCATTCAGAGCCGACATGCGGGCCCAGCTGCGTTTGCGCTATTACGACTTGGTGCGACGCACGGCTGAAAACCGCGTGGCTCGCGAAGACGTGAAGTTGATGGAAGGCATTCACAAACGCATTGAGTTGCAAGTTGAGACGGGTGAGAAAGCCAAGTTCGAACTGGTCAAAGCCAACGCCGAATTGTTGAACGCTCAAAAAATGCAAGAGTCCGCCACGTTGCGTGTGCGCCAGTCACGTGGCGCTTTACGTGCCTTGGTGGGTGTGACTTTGCCCGAAGCATTTGAGGTTCAAGAGCAAACCCACACGTTTGCGCCCCCTGCCCCGCTGAATGAAGTGCGCGACGCTGTGTTGAAAACCAACCCTGAACTGCAACGCACCCGCGCCGAGCGCCAACAGCTGGATCGCAAGCTGAGCGAAGAAAAATCTTTGCGCTTCCCCAAGTTTGCGCTGCGTGCAGACCAGGACCAAGATCCCGAATGGCGCAGCAAACGCGTGGGCGTGGCGATGAACCTGCCCTTGTGGGACTGGCGTGGCGGCCCTGTGGGCGAAGCCGCTGCCAAGCTCTCGCAAACAGACAACCAACTGGCCTACCAAGAATTCTCTTTGCTGCAATCGCTGGAAGCGGCGTATCAGCAATACGACATTGCCAATGCCCAAGTGGTTGCCTTAGAAGGCGGCATCGTTCGCCATGCAGCCAATGCTTTGCGCATTGCGGAGCTGGCCTACAAAGCTGGTGAGAAAAGCTTCTTAGATGTGATGGATGCGCAACGCGTCTACCGAGCCGCACGCAACGAACTCATCACCGCTCAGTTTGAGCTGGCCAGCGCTTGGGCCGAAATTGAACGCCTGCGCGCAAATACCTGATCACAAGAAGGTTTCCATGTATTTCAACCATCTCACATTGCGCACACTCACGGGCCTGTTGTTGTGTAGCGCCTTGGCTTTGTCGGCTTGTAAAAAAGCCACGGTGCAAGAAGCCACCAGCACCGAAAGTGATGCCATGCGCGTGTTTGCGCCTGAAAGCTTGAAGGCGCAAATTCAAGTCGCTGACGTGGTCAGCTTCGAGTTGTCTGACACGCTGCGCGTGGCCGGCCAAATTGACTTTGACGAACAAGCTCTCACCCGCATTGGCGCCAGTGTCACAGGCCGCGTGACCCAAATTCATGCACAGCTGGGCAACGTGGTGAACAAGGGCGACACACTGGCCTTGATCAACAGCAGCGAACTGTCGGGCTCGCAGCTGGCTTACCTCAAAGCCCGCTCAGAAAAAGAGCTGCATCGCCGCAATGTGGAGCGCGCCAAAACGCTGTTTGATGCAGACGTCATCAGCGCAGCCGAACTACAACGTCGTGAAAACGAATACGAAATTGCCTCGGCAGAAACGCGCGCAGCCCAAGACCAGTTGCGCGTGCTGGGCGTGAGCGCCAAAGCCATCGAGCGTCTGGCATCAACCGGCACCATCGACTCTGTAGCCGGCGTGGTGGCCACCATCAAAGGTGTGGTGGTAGAGCGAAAAATTGCTGCTGGCCAAGTGGTGCAACCCTCCGATGTGTTGTTTGCCGTGGCCGACTTAAGCCGTGTCTGGGCCGTGGCCCAAGTGCCAGAGCAGCAAATCAGTCAAGTCAAAGTGGGTCAATCGGTGAGCATCGAAGTGCCAGCCCTTGCCAATGAAAAACTGGTGGGCAAACTCATTTATGTGGGCCAAACCGTCAACCCTGACACCCGTACCGTGCTGGTTCGCACAGAGCTGGACAACAGCAGCGGTCGCCTCAAGCCATCCATGTTGGCCTCGATGTTGATCGAGTCCGCACCTGTGCCGCGCGTGGTCGTACCCATCACGGCGGTGGTGCGACAAGACGAAGTCGACCACGTGTTCGTGGAAGAGTCCAACAGCTACTTCCGCCTCATTCCCGTCAAGCTGGCGGCCGAGCAAAACGGCCAGCGCGTGGTGTTGGAAGGCCTCAAGCCAGGCATGCGCATCGTCTCAGAAGGTGCGTTCCATTTGAACAACCATCGCAATCTCGCTGAGATGGAAAACGGGGGCTAAGCACCATGTTGGAATCTCTCGTTCGCGCTGCGCTCAAGCAGCGCTTGGTGGTCTGCGTCATTGCCGTTGTCTTTTTGTTCTTTGGCTTGCATGCGGCCACCAAACTCTCGGTCGACGCTTTTCCTGACGTGACCAACGTGCAGGTGCAAATTGCCACCGAAGCACCCGGTCGTTCGCCTGAAGAGGTTGAGCGGTTCGCCACCGTGCCCATCGAAGTTGCCATGACGGGCTTGCCTGGTTTGACCGAGTTGCGCTCGCTCAACAAGCCCGGCTTGTCGCTCATCACCCTCGTGTTTACCGACAGCACCAGTGTTTACTTTGCGCGTCAGTTGGTGATGGAGCGTTTGATGGAAGTGGGCCAACGCTTGCCCGCAGGCATCACCCCCGTGCTGGGGCCTGTGTCCTCAGGACTGGGCGAGGTTTACCAATACACACTAGAACACGCCAACGATGGCAGCCGTGAACTGAGCGAAGAAGAACTCACCCAACGCCGCGTGGTGCAAGACTGGGTGCTGCGCCCATTGCTGCGCTCAATTCCTGGCGTGGCAGAAATCAACTCGCAAGGCGGTTACGTCAAGCAGTACCACGTGCTGGTGAACCCCGAGCGTTTGCGCCATTACCGCATCAGTTTGTCTGAGGTGTATGACGCTGTCTCACGCAACAACGCCAACTCCGGTGGCGGTGTGCTGCCCCAAGCGGCAGAACAATATTTGATTCGTGGCGTGGGCTTGATTCAAGGCGTGAACGACCTCGGCCAAATCGTGTTGAAAGAAATCAACGGCACACCGGTGTACATGCGCGATGTGGCCGAAGTCAAACTCGGCCACGATGTACGCCAAGGCGCACTCATCAAAAATGGCACCACCGAAGCGGTGGGCGGCATTGTGATGATGATGACCGGCGGCAACGCCAAAGAAGTGGTGAGTCGCATCAAAACCCGTGTGAAAGAAATCAACGACCGCGGCATGTTGCCCAATGACTTGAAGGTGGTGCCCTACTACGACCGCTCAGAGCTGGTGGATGCCGCGCTGTGGACCGTCACCAAAGTGCTGATTGAAGGCGTGGTGTTGGTGGTGATTGTGTTGTTCTTGTTTTTGGGTGATGTGCGTTCCTCGCTCATCGTCGTGGCCACCTTGGTGCTGACGCCCTTGCTCACTTTCATGGCCATGAACAAGCTGGGCATCTCAGCCAACCTCATGTCGCTGGGCGGCCTGGCCATTGCGATTGGCTTGATGGTGGACGGCTCGGTGGTGGTGGTGGAGAACGCTTACGCCCGTTTGGGCCGCGCCGCTGAGTTGGGCGAAAGCAAGGTGCGCGGCATTTTGAATGCTGTGCTCGAAGTGGCCACACCCGTTATTTTTGGCGTGGGCATCATCATTTTGGTGTTCTTACCCTTGATGACTTTGCAAGGCATGGAAGGCAAGATGTTTGCCCCCCTCGCCTATACCATCGCCATTGCATTGGCTGTGTCACTGCTGTTGTCGATGACCTTGTCGCCTGTGCTGTCCTCGTATTTGCTCAAGCCGCCAGTGGGCGATGGCGACCACGACACACCGCTCATCAAAGCGCTCAAGTCACGCTACTTGAAGTTGCTGGACTTGGCCATGTCCAACCAAAAACGCACGGTGCAGGTGTCGCTGGCCACCTTTGTGTTGGCTGTGCTGATACTGCCCTTCTTGGGCACGGCGTTCATTCCTGAAATGAAAGAAGGCTCGGTGGTGCCCGGCATCAACCGCGTACCCAATATTTCATTGAATGAATCCATCAAGATGGAAATGCAGGCCATGAAGTTGGTCATGACGGTGCCCGGCGTCAAATCTGCCATCTCAGGTTTGGGCCGTGGTGAATCGCCTGCCGACCCACAAAGCGTGAACGAATCCACGCCCATCGTCAGCTTGAAGCCTCGCAGCGAATGGCCTTCGGGCTGGGACCAAACCGACATCACCAACGCGATGAACGACAAGCTCAAGGTCTTGCCCGGCGTACAAATTGTGATGGCACAGCCCATCTCCGATCGCGTGGACGAGATGGTCACCGGCGTGCGTTCAGACATCGCGGTGAAAGTGTTTGGCGACGATTTGGATGACCTCAAACGCGTGGCCAACCAAATTGCCAAAGTGGCGCAAACCATTCAAGGCGCACAAGACTTGCGCGTGGAGCGCATCTCGGGTCAGCAGTATTTGCAAATTGACATTGACCGCCAAGCCATTGCACGCATGGGTCTGAACGTGTCGGATGTGAATGACATGATCGAAACCGCGATTGGCGGCAAAGTGGCCTCCGAGGTATTTGAAGGCGAACGTCGCTTCTCTGCCGTGGTGCGTTTGCCCGAGCGTTTTCGCGACAACATTGAAGCCATCTCCAACATCATCCTCAACTCGGCCAATGGCGCGCAAGCCCGCTTGGCTGACATGGCCAAGATTCAGGTGCTCGATGGTCCAGCCCAAATTTCACGCGAAATGGCCAAGCGCCGCATTGTGGTGGGCATCAACGTGAAAGACCGAGACCTCGGCAGCTTTGTGAAAGAGCTACAGGCCAAGGTCGACAGCAAGGTCAAGCTGCCTGAGGGCTATTACTTGGAATGGGGCGGCCAGTTCCAAAACATGGAACGTGCCTTGGGCCACTTGAAAATCATTGTTCCCATCACGGTGGCGGCGATTTTCTTCTTGCTGTTCTTGCTGTTCAACTCGGTCAAGTTCGCCACGCTGATCATCACAGTGCTGCCGTTTGCGTCGGTGGGTGGCGTGATTGGCTTGTTTGTTTCTGGCGAGTATTTGTCAGTCCCTGCGTCTGTGGGTTTCATTGCGCTGTGGGGCATTGCGGTGCTCAACGGTGTGGTGCTGGTGTCGTACATCCGCAGCTTGCGTGAAGGCGGCATGTCGGTCAAAGACGCGGTGCTCGAAGGCGCACGCCAACGCTTCCGCCCCGTGATGATGACCGCCACGGTCGCCATGCTGGGCCTGATTCCGTTCCTTATTTCAGACGGCCCCGGCTCTGAAGTGCAGCGCCCCTTGGCCATTGTGGTGATTGGTGGACTGATCACCTGCACCTTGCTGACCTTGGTGGTGGTGCCCACGATTTATCACTGGTTCGACGAAGCCGAACCCGAAGCTTGAGTGAAAGAAAACGACATGAAAGAAATCAAAGCCATCATTCGCCCTTCCAAGCTGCCCACCTTGCGCGAAAAACTGCGCAGCTTGCCTGGCTTTCCGGGCATGACCGTGAGCAAGGCAGAAGGCTGCTCGGCACCCAGCCTGCACACCCCTGCAAATTTGAAAGAAGAGCTGACAGACTACACACCCAAAGTACGCATTGAAATTGTGTCGCCCGATGAGCTGTGCGACAGCATCGTGGACCTGATTGTTCACACCGCACAAATCGGCCAAATTGGCGATGGTCTGGTGTGGGTCACCGACATCACGCGCGCGGTGTTTTTATACAAATCGGTCGCGGGGCCGATTGAGCGCCCCTGACAACGCAAGCCAAGCCTCAGTGCTTGGCTTTTTTTATGAGCGCTGTGCCAAAGGCAAATTCAGCAACAAGTTTTGCGGCTTAAGCTTCAAACGCTGATTGGCATCCACCGCCATGGCCAAGTACACGGGCTTGCCGCGCACCTCGGCCAACATGTCGTTGGGCTCCACGAATTCCAACTTGAACAAACACAGCAAGCGTTCCATGCGTTCAGCATCCACCTCTTTGCCTTGGTAGAGGTCGTTCAACACACCGCTGGCTTGGGCATCTAGGCCCACATGCCACACCCAATGGTCGTCGTTGATCTCGCGCTCAGTTTGGATGCGCACCTGCACGCCCAAGAAGTGTTGCACCCACTTGGCTAACACCTCGCACAGCGCGTTCAATGCAGGCTGGCCACGGTTGAGGCTGACCACCCAATCAAAACTCTCGCTACGGGGCCAATACGCGTCTTGGTTGTCCTCGTTGAGCACATCCAAGTCCACGCTGCGCAGTTTGATGCCGCCTTGCTTGAGCAATTCACCAATTGAGCCAAAGCCGCTTTGTGTGGCGTGGCGCTCGACCGTTTCGTCGTCAGCCGCCATGACAGAACCGTCTTCCAGCACGGTGATTTTTTGGGTGTGCATCAGCATCTCGGCCACACGCGCTTGCATGGCCGTGGGCGCTTCGCCCAAGACATGACGCAACAAGATGTGGGTGATGTGCTGCACCAACAGCGGTGGCACATCCACGCCCTCGCCTTTGAACAAGGCGATGTAGCTGGCTTCTAAGGTAGGCAGCGTGGTGATGCGCTGGCGAAAGCGCAACCACACGGCGTAGTTGTCGGCGGCGTCTTTGTCTTGCAGCTCAGCCAGTTCTTGCGCGTTGACTTCTCGGCGCGGTTGCTCTACCAAGCTGTGGTGCAACGCCACTTCGGCGGCGCATGAGCTGGCAATGGGGGCCAACTCGGGACGTTCCAAAAGAAAGCGCAAAAAGTCGTCCGTCACCACCAAGTGGCCGGCCTCATTGGACGTGAGCAGCGAATAGCCGCAGGTGGGCCAGAGAGGATTTGTCATGGTTGTTTGCCTGAGTTTGGTTACGCTTAGTAGCCGGGCTTCGCGCCCGCGCGGCG
This sequence comes from Limnohabitans sp. TS-CS-82, assembly GCF_002943475.1. NCBI lineage: Bacteria > Pseudomonadati > Pseudomonadota > Betaproteobacteria > Burkholderiales > Comamonadaceae > Limnohabitans > Limnohabitans sp. TS-CS-82. The sequence goes on from NZ_PTQX01000002.1 coordinate 380,106, forward strand.
CTTAGAGAACAAGCCTGCGCGGCTGGTGCCTTGTTTTTGGAATCGCTCACGACGCGCTACCTTTGGGTCAACGGTCAAAGCACGGCAAATTTCAATACGGTCTAAATCGCGCAACACATGGTTGGGCGTGGTCTTCTTGCCCCATATGCAGACGGTAAAGGCTTCTGGCTGGCTGAGGTCAATTTCTGGACATTCAGCCAGCAAACCGCTTTGCTGCAAGGTTTGCATCACCGTCACGCCTGCGCTGAGCGGCAACACGCGCTCATGCACCACACGGGGTGAGGGCGAATACATCACGGTGATGTGGACGGTGGCATTCACGTTGTCAGTACTCACGCGACGTACACCTGCTCTGCACGCTTCACAAACGCATCCACCAAGGTGGCGGCAATTTTGTCGAACACGGGGCCAACCAAGGTGCCAAACATGCTCTCAAATGCGTAGTTCAAGGTCAGCTCAATGCGGCAAGCGCGTTGGGGCTCTTGGGTGTTGGGGTCTAGTAGCGGGTGAAAATCCCAAGTGCCGTCGAGGTGCTTGAACGGGCCGTCGACCAACTCTAGCTTGACTTGCCGACCTTCAATGTGCACGTTACGCGTGGTGAAGCTTTTGTGAAAGCCACCGAAGGTCATGCCCACTTGGGCGGTGGCACCATCGGCATGAGACTCGACCACGCCAGCCCGGTCGCACCAAGGTAAAAACTCAGGATATCGGGCCACATCGGTGACCAGCGCAAACATTTCTTCAGCGCTGAACCAAATAAGAACGGACTTGTGTACGGTTTTCATAGAATGGTCCACATTGTAAGAAGCTCTACTGTCCCCACATTACCTAAATGGCTACCAAAAAACCTGCAACTCAATCGCGCATCGCTGACAACAAAAAGGCGGCGTACAACTACTTCTTCGAAGAAAAGTTCGAGGCAGGCATGGTGCTGGAAGGCTGGGAGGTCAAATCTGCCCGAGAAGGCAAAGTGCAGCTCACCGATGGTTATGTGGTGGTGCGCAACGGCGAGCTGTTTTTGATCGGCTGCCAAATCAACCCGCTGCACACGGCGTCCAGCCATGTCAACCCAGACAATGTGCGCACGAAAAAATTGCTGCTCAAAAAAGATGAGATCAAACGTCTGATCAGCAAGGTCGAACAAAAAGGCCACACACTCGTGCCCATCAACCTGCACTGGAAGAACGGCAAGATCAAATGTGAAATCGCGCTGGCCAAAGGCAAAGCCGAACACGACAAGCGCGACACCATCAAAGACCGCGAAGGCAAGCGCGAGGTGGAGCGTGCGATGAAGTCGCGCAGCCGCTAAACACATCTGTCTGAGCGGTTCTCGCTCAGACGTCTCTCATCAACGGTTGGGTTTACGTTTGGCCACGTTGGCGCTGGGTTTGCCTGCGCCATTCACGCGCGGTGGTAAACCTGTGTGCTGTGTGAGCACACGGCCTTTGGTGGGGGTCGCCGTGCTGTTCTTGCGACGCGCACTGGTGTAGCCGCCATCGGTCAAGGGCTGAAACGTAGGAATCAAATGCTGCTTGCCATTGCCAATCAAGTCGGCACGGCCCATGGACTTCAAGGCTTCGCGCAGCAAAGGCCAGTTGTTCGCATCGTGGTAGCGCAAAAAGGCTTTGTGCAAACGGCGGCGGCGTTCACCGCGCACGATGTCCACGCTCTCACTGGTGCGCGTCACGCGGCCCAAAGGGTTGCGGCCTGAGTGGTACATGGCCGTAGCCGTGGCCATAGGGCTGGGGTAGAAGGTTTGTACTTGGTCTGCGCGAAAGCCATTGCGCTTGAGCCACAGGGCCAAGTTCATCATGTCTTCGTCACTGGTGCCGGGGTGGGCGGCGATGAAATACGGCACGAGGAATTGTTTTTTGCCCACTTCGGCGCTGTACTTGTCAAACATCTGTTTGAACTTGTCGTAGCTGCCAATGCCGGGCTTCATCATCTTGGACAGCGGCCCGCCCTCGGTGTGTTCGGGCGCGATTTTGAGGTAGCCACCCACGTGGTGCTGCACCAACTCTTTCACGTACTCGGGCGACTGCACGGCCAAGTCATAACGCAGGCCCGAGCCAATCAGAATTTTCTTCACACCCTTCAATTCGCGCGCGCGGCGGTACATGTGGATGAGCGAGCTGTGGTCGGTGTTGAGGTTTTGGCAAATGCCTGGGTACACGCAGCTGGGTTTGCGACACGCGGACTCAATCTCTGGGCTTTTACAACCGATGCGATACATATTGGCCGTGGGGCCACCGAGGTCTGAAATGACGCCCGTGAAGCCCGGCACTTTGTCGCGGATGTCTTCAATCTCGCGAATGATGGAGTCTTCGCTGCGGCTTTGGATGATGCGACCCTCGTGCTCGGTGATCGAGCAAAACGTGCAACCGCCAAAGCAACCGCGCATGATGTTGACGCTGAAGCGAATCATCTCCCACGCAGGAATTTTGGTCGCGCCATCGTGGCTGCCGTTCTCGTCGGCGTAAATCGGATGCGGGCTTCGGGCGTAAGGCAAGTCAAACACCAAGTCCATCTCAGCCGTGGTCAGCGGAATGGGTGGTGGCGTGACCCACACGTCGCGTGCGGTGTGACCTTCGCCGTGGGCTTGCACCAAGGCGCGAGCGTTGCCAGGGTTGGTTTCTAAGTGCAGCACGCGGTTAGCGTGGGCGTAGAGCACGGGGTCTGACTTGACTTGCTCGTACGCGGGCAAACGGATGACGCTGCGTTCACGCGGCGGTACTTTGAGCTTGCCTTTGCCCTGCAATGCGGCGTTGGCCACAAAGTTCAAAGGGGAAATGGTGAAGCCAGCTTCGGCTTTGGAACCTGAGGGCGCATTGCCTGCATTGGCGTTGGCTGCATCCGCCACCGCATTGGCCTCGTCTTCGCGTGCACAGGTTTCGCCTTGTGCTTTGGCTTGGTCGCTGACCATCAAATACGGGTTGACGTGGGCTTCTACCCTGCCCGGTACGTCGATGCTGGACGAGTCAATCTCAAACCAGCCTTCAGGCGTTTCGCGGCGCACAAAAGCCGTGCCGCGCACGTCAGTGATGTCTTGAACCGGCTCTTTGGCCGCCAAACGGTGGGCGATTTCGACAATCGCGCGTTCGGCGTTGCCGTACAGCAGTAAATCGCACTTGCTATCCACCACGATGGAGCGGCGCACTTTGTCGGACCAATAGTCGTAATGTGCAATGCGGCGCAGCGAGCCTTCGATTCCGCCCAGCACGATGGGCACGTCGTTGTAGGCCTCTTTGCAACGTTGGCTGTAGACCAAGGCTGCCCGATCAGGACGCTTACCGCCGATGTCGCCAGCGGTGTAAGCGTCATCGCTGCGAATTTTGCGATCCGCCGTGTAGCGGTTGATCATCGAATCCATGTTGCCGGCGGTCACGCCGAAAAACAGGTTGGGTTTGCCCAATGCCTTGAACGGGTCGGCACTTTGCCAATCAGGTTGGGCAATGATGCCCACACGAAATCCTTGGTTCTCAAGCATGCGGCCAATCACGGCCATGCCAAAGCTCGGGTGATCCACATACGCGTCGCCCGTGACGATGATGATGTCGCAGCTGTCCCAGCCGAGCTGTGTCATTTCCTCGCGCGACATCGGTAAAAACGGGGCCGTGCCAAAACGGGCCGCCCAGTATTTGCGGTAACTGGTCAGCGGCTTGGCGTTGCGGGGGAAAAGGGAGACGTCGGCGTAGGCATTCATGAAGGGCATAAGTGTACGGGTTAGCCCCTTCCCTTCGGGTTTTAGGGGCTATCGGCCCAAGCCTTTAAGGCAGCGCCTGCACCGTGAGCGGCGCGTCCCACAGGTGGGACATGACGGCTTGTGCCTGCGCCACATCGCCTGAGGTGAAAAACTGCACGTGTCCTTGCTGGCTTGCGCTAGACAAACTCCCGTTGTTTGCCAAACGACGGGCCAACTCTCGGGCCACAGCCTCGGCAGGATCGAGCAACGTCACGCCCTCACCCGCAACGCGTTGGATGGTGTCGCGCAAAAACGGGTAATGCGTGCAGCCCAGCACCAAGGTGTCTGCGCCCTGCTCTAGCAGCGGCGTGATGAATTGGCGCAGCAAGGCCTCGGTCTCGGGGCTGTGTAAATCAGCACGCTCCACCTGCTCCACAAGACCCGGGCAGCCTTGCAGCAAGATGCGTTTGTCCGCGCCATACAGCTCCACCAGCCTAGCCACCGCTGCGCTTTGCACAGTTTGGCGCGTGGCCAGCACACCCACCACGCCGCTGCGTGTGAGCACCACAGCGGGTTTGATGGCGGGCTCAATCGCCACCACAGGCAAATGTGTTTGCTCGCGCAAGGTTTTGGCGGCCACCACAGTGGCCGTGTTGCATGCGATGGTGATGGCTTTGACGCCCTGCGCTGCCAACCAGTTGCCCACAGTCAGCGTGCGTTGGGTGATGTGCGCTTCAGATTGGTCGCCATACGGGGCGTGACCGGAGTCCGCCACATAAATCAAGTGCTCATGCGGCAGCGCAGCGCGGATGGCGCGCAAGACGGACAGGCCACCGACACCCGAATCAAACACGCCAATGGCGCCTTGAAATGGGCTCGCTGTCGTGGAGGAAGCAATGGGCTGGGACATGGTCCGAAGATGCAGAAACTGGGTTGGGGTGAATCAACAATCTGCACATTCTCGCCGAGACGAGGACGCGGTTACAGCCCTGCGTCTAAGGTCGCTATATCGGGAGGTTGGCAGCCGACACGGCTGCAATTGATAGCGGCAGCCACCAAGGCGCGTTGCAAGGTTTGAGGCACACGTTGCATGGCAAGGCTGTTGTTGTTCAAGGTGTCGTGCCGTACCCAATCTGCCAAGCAACTGCCCCAAAACGTGTCGCCTGCGCCCACTGTGTCTTTCACATCCAGCACGGGCGCTGCGCCTTGTGCATGTGCATCACCCACTTGCAAATAAGCGCCTTGCGCACCAAAGGTCAACGCCACACGCGAGCAACCTTGGGCCATCCAATGCGTCGCCAAGCTGGAGGCATTGGCCAAAGACACCTCTGCAAAACCGAGCAGTTCTAAATCTTCGTCACTGGCTTTGAGCCAATCGGCAAGGGCCGCCACTTCACGCACGGCTTGCAAGTACGCAGGCACATCATGGGCCACGCGTAGGCGCAGGTTCACGTCCACGCTGATGATCCAACCCAAACGCTTGGCAGCCGCAACGATTTGCAAGACCTTGTGGTGCTCGGGTGGCATGGCCATGAGCGAGCCCGTGTGCAAGATACCTGGCGGCGACGCCTCTAACAAAGCCACCACATCAGCCACTTGGTAGTCACGGTCGGCCACGCCTTCACGGTAAAAACCGTAACTGGGTTGCCCCTCATGCACTTGCACCACAGCCAGCGAGGTGGGCAAGGCCGAGCGCGGCAACAAGCTGCGTGCATGGTTGGCTTGCAAATGGTCGAGCAATGCTTGGCCAAATGCATCCGTCGACAACGGTGCAATGAACCCCACCGACGCACCTTGCAGCGCTGTGGCGCAAGCCAAGTTGTAAGGGCTGCCACCCAAGTGCGGCACCAGCGAGCCATCGGGCTGCGCCATGCAGTCCATCAAGGCTTCACCCAGTACCCAGACCGGTATGCGAGCAGGTGGCGTGTGTGATGCAGTGCTCAAGCCAAGCACTCCGCAGGAATATCTTCGGGCTTCATCGCGCCCGTCATCACCGCCACGGTGTCACTCATGCTGATGTTTTTCGGGTTCAACACGGCTGCGCGTTTGCCCAAACGGGCCACGTGGATGCGGTCTGCAATTTCAAACACATGGGGCATGTTGTGCGAAATCAGCACCACGGGCAGGCCTTTGTCGCGCACGCGGCGAATCAGCTCAAGCACCATATTGCCTTCTTTCACGCCCAGCGCTGCCGTGGGTTCATCCATGATGACCACGTGCTGCGCAAACGCGGCGGCGCGGGAGACAGCCACGCACTGACGCTGACCGCCAGACAAGGTTTCTACCGCTTGGGTCATCGAGCGAATGCCCACCTTGAGGTCGTTCATGCGCTCAATGCTTTCTTGCAGCATTCGCTTTTTGTCCAGCATGCGCAGCACGTTGCCTGCAAAGCCGGGACGGCGAATTTCGCGGCCTAAAAACAAGTTCTCGGCAATGCTCATCGCAGGCGCAACGGCCAAATCTTGGTACACGGTTTCAATGCCTGCACGGCGGGCATCGATGGGCGATTTGAAATGGATGGGGTTGCCATCCAAGGAAATCATGCCTTCATCAGGCACCGTGGCGCCCGACAAACATTTGATGAGTGACGACTTGCCCGCGCCGTTGTCGCCAATGACCGCCAAAATTTCGCCTGCGCGCAGCTCAAAGTCTGCACCGTCCAACGCGGTCACTTGACCGTAGCGTTTCACGAGGCCTTTGGCCGACATGACGATGTTGTGTTGTGTGCCGCTCATGATTAGCGTGCTCCCTTGCGTGAGAGTTGATCTGTGGCCACAGCCAAGATCACCAAAATACCTGTGACCAAAATTTGATAAACCGACGACACGCCCATGAGCGTGAGGCCGTTGCGGAAGACGCCAACAATCAACGCGCCGACCAAAGTACCCAACACAATGCCACGGCCACCAAACAAACTGGTGCCGCCCAACACCACGGCGGTGATGGCATCTAAGTTTTCGGTTTGTCCTGCATTGGGGTCACCCGCGCCTGTGCGCGCCACACCCAACATAGCGGCCAGCCCGTAGCAAAGCCCTGCCAAGACATACACACCCAACAGCACTTTTTCTGTCGGGATGCCTGTCAAACGTGTGGCCTCAGGGCTGTTGCCCACGGCGTACACATGTCGGCCTGCTGCGGTTTCACGCAACGCAAACCAAGTAAATAAATAGAGACCGAGCATCATCACCACGCCGTAGCTCACGGTCGCGCCACCCAATGAAAATGTGTTGCCCAGCCAGTTCATGCCAGCAGGAATATCGGTCACGGTTTGTGAACCTGAATAAAGCTGCGTGATGGCAAAGGCAATGTTCAAGGTGCCCAAGGTCACGATGAAAGGCGGTAATTTGATGCGCGTCACCAGCACACCATTGAGGTAACCAAACAAGGTCGTCACCGCTAAACCACACGCCATTGCGACGGGCGTCGAAAGCCCATAGTCCGCTGCAAATTTGGTCATCACAATGCCACCCAGCGCCATGACCATGCCACATGACAAGTCAATGCCTGCAGTCAAGATGATGAGGGTTTGACCAATCGCAATCACGCCCACCACCATGACTTGCGCCAAGATGAGCGAGAAGTTTTGGGTGCTCAAAAACCGGTCGCTTTGGCTGGCAAAAAACACGCAGGCCAACACCAGCGCAATCAGCGGCCCCAAGGTGCCCATGGGCGGGAGCTTGTCTTTGAAGGAATTCATACAGTGACTTTTTTCTTTGAAATCGGAGGGGGCCACACGGCCCCCTCACTCAAGCGTTTGATCACGCTTTACTTGTTACCCCAGCACAGGTCTGCGCCAGTTTTCACGTCTTTGCTGTCCACGCCCTTCATGGCCTTAGCAGCAATCAATGTCACACCCGTGTCGGTGTAGCCGCTGACTTTTTTACCGGTCTTGGCATATTCCACACCCGCAGCCACACCCATGGCGGCCATGCGCAAGGGGTATTGTTGCGATGTCGCTGCGATCACGCCAGCGCCCACGTCTTTGATGCCAGCGCAGCCACCGTCCACAGACACGATCAACACGTCTTTCTCTTTGCCTGCGGCCTTGAGTGCGTTGTAAGCACCGGCAGCTGCGGGTTCATTGATGGTGTAGACCACGTTGATGTTGGGGTTCTTTTGCAAGCAGTTTTCCATGCCGGTTTGGCCCTTGGCGCGGTCGCCAAAGCTGTCGGCCATACACACCACTTCAGCAGGTTTGGCCAACTCGTTGCTCTTGGCGTCGAGTGAGGTCAAGCCGTAGCCTTGCAAGAAACCGTTGTGGCGCTGTGCGCCCACAGGGTGGCCTGGGAACAAATCGAGGGTGGCGATGACGGGCTTCTTGCCATTCAACGCGGCTTTGGCGTATTGACCAATGAAGACACCGGCTTTGTAGTTGTCCGTCGCAAACAACGCGTCAGTCGCGTTGGCAGGTTCTGTGGGGCTGTCCAAGGCGATGACCATCACGCCTTGTGCTTGAGCTTTCTTGATGGCAGGCACGATGGCCTTGGAGTCGCTGGGCGTGATCAAAATGGTTTTAGCACCGGCCGCAATCATGTTTTCCATGGCGGTGACTTGACCTGCGTTGTCGCCATCGGTCTTGCCTGCCGCAGACATCACCTTGGCACCGAGTTTGGTGGCTTCGGCTTGTGCGCCCTCTTTCATCTTCACAAAGAAGGGGTTGGTTTCGGTTTTGGTGATCAAGCCGATCACTGGCTCAGCCGCATAGGCGCTGGTTGCGGCCAAGGCAAGAGCTGTCAACATCAATTTAGGTGTGTTCAATTTCATCAAGGTCTCCACGTTGTTGGTAATCATCGCCGACGCACTTTTGCGCCGCGACTTAAATGTAAGATAACTCGACTTACTAAATCAAGTTAGTTTAGTTAGTACATACCCTGAAACACGAGTTGCTAAAAATTTGGCATCCTCCAAGGCCTGACAATATTGACAAATTAAGGACAGATACGTGCTCAAAGGAATTGACCCCATCCTCACCCCCGAGTTGCTCATGCACCTGTGTGCCATGGGCCATGGCGAATGGGTTGCCGTTGTGGATGCCAACTTCACCGCTGATTATTTGGCACACGGCAAACCCGTGGTGCGCCTCCCCGGCCTCAGCCTAGAACGCGTGAGCGACGCGGTGCTGTCGGTGTTCCCACTCGCCACCGATGTGGCGCAACCAGCCGCCCTCATGCATGTGTGCCACAGCGAGGCCAGCCATCGCACCGAAGCACAACAAGCGGTGATTGGTTTGGTCAACAAGGCGGGCTTTGCGTCGAATCAAGTCGAAGCTGTGGAGCGCTATGCGTTCTACGAGAAAATCAAAGGCGCCAGTTTGATTGTGCAAACTGGCGAAGGCACGGCCTACGGCAATGCCATGTTCTGCAAAGGTGTGATTCTTTTATGAAAACAATGCGTGGGTCTAACCACACCGGCATGCGCCAATTCAACGAGCGCACGGTGCTGCGCGCCATTCGTCACGAAGGCGCCATTCCCAAAGCCGATTTGGCACGCCTCACGCAGCTGTCGTCACAAACCGTGTCCATCATCGTCAATCGTTTGCTGGAAGATGGTTTGCTCATCAAGCAAGACCGCATTCGCGGCAAGATTGGCCAGCCCTCGGTACCACTCGCCATCAACCCAGATGGTGCCTACAGCATTGGCTTGCAAGTGGGCCGCCGCAGCCTTGAGGTGGTGGTGACTGATTTTCTTGGCCAAATGCGCCACCAGTGGCAACACAACTACCCCTACCCCTCGCCCACCGAAGTGCTGCCCAAAATCAAAGAAGGTTTGAAGCTCATGCAAAAACGCATGGGCGCTGAAGCTTGGAAACGCGCCGTGGGCATTGGCCTGAGTGCGCCGCTGGCCATGCACCAATGGGGCGACTTGATGGGTAAGAAGGCTCAAAAAGCCATGGTGGATTGGGAGCACATCGACTTGGTGCAAGAGGTGCAAGCCATGTCGGCCCTGCCCGTTGAATTTGCCAAAGACACCACCGCCGCTTGCGTGGCTGAGTTGGTGCAAGGCTTGGGCCGTGATGTACCTAACTTTTTGTATGTCTATGTGGGCACATTTGTGGGGGGCGGCTTGGTCATGGATGGGCACATCGTCAACGGCCCACGCGGCAACGCAGGTGCGATTGGCTCCATGCCGATTGGCCTGCCACCTTTGGGCACGCGCGCCAATGCCAACACACCTGCACAGTTGCTACAACTCGCCTCAGGTTGGCAGCTGGAACAAGCCTTGATGGTCGCGGGCCACGACCCACTCTTGGTGCAGCAAAACGCGATCATGAGCCCCGAGTTCAGCGCGTTCACACAGCCTTGGTTGTCACAAGCTGCGAAAGCTTTGGCCATGAGTGCCACCAGTGCCGCCGCTCTGCTGGATTTGGACGCCATCATCATGGATGGTTCGCTCAACCCCAAGCTCTTGCAAGCCCTGATTCAACAAACCGAAGCCAGCTTGGCGCAATTCAGTTTTGATGGCATTCATCAGCCCCAAATTTTGGCCGGCCGCGTGGGCAGCCACGCCCGTGCTTTGGGTGGTGCACTGCTGCCTTTGCATGCCCAATTTTTCCCTGACAAAGACATCTTTTTGAAGCAAGACGAACTCGGGTAATCATCCAGAAAAATGATCTGTAACCAGGTTGACCAAAAACATGAAACTAAGTTACATTTGCGTTCATGTTGGAACGCATCAAATCGACCCTCTCGTCCTTAGCCCCCGCCGAACAGCGCGTGGGCAAGCTTCTTCTCTCTGACCCACGCACGTTCTCGACGCTGCCCGTCACCGAACTGGCCGAACGTGCAGGCGTGAGCAAACCGACCGTGGTGCGCTTTTGCCGCAGTATGGGCTACGAAGGTTTGAGTGATTTCAAACTCAAGCTCGCCGGCAGTTTGAGCGAAGGCGTGCCCTTCATCCACCGCAACGTGGGCGCACAAGACAACAGCAATGATGTGTTGGTCAAAGTCATTGACAACACCGTCACTGCATTTTTGAAATACCGCAACGACGCGTCGTCTGCGCAAATCGACAAAGCGGCCGAAGCCATCGCCCTGACCCACAAAAAAGGCAAGCGCCTTGAATTTTTTGGCGTGGGCAATTCAGGCATCGTGGCGCAAGACGCACAACACAAATTTTTCCGTCTGGGTTTTCACACCATCTCGCACAGCGACGGCCACATGCAAATCATGAGTGCCTCTTTGCTCGGCCCTGGTGACTGTTTGGTGGTGTTCTCTAACTCTGGCCGCACGCGTGATTTGCTCGACTCGTGCGAGATTGCCAAAAAGAACGGTGCCACCACCGTGGTGGTCACCGCCTCTGGCTCACCTCTGGCCAATGCCGGAAAAATTCACCTCGCAGCGGACCATCCCGAAAGCTACGAAAAATTCAGCCCCATGGTGTCGCGCTTGCTGCACCTGATGATCGTCGACGTGTTGGCCACCACTGTGGCACTGCGCATTGGCAGCACTCAGCTGCAACCTTTGCTGCGCAACATGAAACAAAACCTTCTTAACAAACGTTACTCATGACACACCCCAATCCACCAGCGGGCACGCTGGACATCGTGATTTTTGGCGGCGCTGGCGACTTGTCGTTTCGCAAACTCTTGCCTGCGCTGTACATGGCGCATTTGCATGACAAGCTCGATGCATCCGCACGCATCATTGCTGTGGGCCGCCAAGATTGGACGCGCCAAGAGTATTTGGATTTCATCGACAAAAACTCACCGGCCTTCATCGAAAAAGACGCCTTCACCTCAGACGATTGGCAAAGCTTTTTGAACCGCTTGGCCTACGTGAGCATGGATGTCACCAACGCCAACGACTTCACCAAACTCAAAGACTTGTGCGACAAACCCGCGCTGCGCGTCTATTACTTGGCCACAGCGCCGAGCTTGTTCACGCAAATTTGTGCGCACTTGTCGGGCGCAGGTTTGGTGGATGCGCAGTCGCGCGTGGTGCTTGAAAAACCACTGGGCACTGACCTCGCCTCTGCTCGCGACATCAACAGTCAAGTGGCCCGTTACTTTGACGAGCAACAGATTTACCGCATCGACCACTACCTCGGCAAAGAGACGGTGCAAAACCTGATGGTGCTGCGTTTTGGCAATGCCATTTTTGAGCCACTGTGGCGCGCGCCTTACATCAAGAGCGTGCAAATCACCGTGGCCGAAAGCGTGGGCGTGGGCAGCCGTGCAGGTTTTTATGACGGTGCTGGTGCCATGCGTGACATGGTGCAAAACCACTTGTTGCAGCTTCTGTGTATCGTGGCCATGGAGCCGCCTATTTCCTTGGGCGCAGACGACGTGCGTGATGAAAAGCTCAAAGTGTTGCGCTCGCTGCGCAAGATGGATTTGGCTGACATCAAACGCGACACCGTGCGCGGCCAATACACCGCAGGTGCTTCTGAAGGTGCCGCTGTCAAAGGCTATTTAGAAGAAGACAACGTGCCCGCCAGCAGCCGCACCGAAACCTTTGTGGCCTTGCGTGCGCAGATCAACAACGCACGCTGGGCCAATGTGCCCTTCTTCTTGCGCACGGGCAAACGCATGCAGCGTCGCGAATCGCAAATCATCATTGAGTTTGCGGACCAGCCGTTTTCCATCTTTGGTTCTACCGCACAGCAAGAGCCCAACCGACTCATCATCACCTTGCAGCCTGAAGAATCCATTCAGTTGGAGATGATGGTCAAAGAGCCAGGCACGGGCATGAACTTGCATCCGGTGAAGTTGGGCCTTGACTTGCAACAGTCGTCCGACAAGCGTCGCGCCGAAGCGTACGAGCGTTTGTTGATGGACGTCATCAAAGGCCGCCTCACCCACTTCATGCGTCGCGACGAATTAGAAGCAGCGTGGATTTGGGTCGAGCCCATCATCAACGGCTGGGCCGAGTTGGACGACAAACCTCGCGCCTACTCTGCTGGCAGCTGGGGCCCTGCAGCGTCATCTGCCCTGATGGCGCGCGAAGAACTGTCGTGGTTTGAGGAAGCCTGATGACCTCCACATGGCATCCTGAATCACGCGGCACGTTGACGGTTCACACCGTCAGTGCAGCCGAGTTGAATGTGCGCTTGGCACAAGACATCGCGCAACGTTTAGCCGCAGCCATTCAAGCGCGTGGCTTTGCTGTGCTGAGCGTGTCAGGCGGTAAATCGCCCGTGGCGTTGTTTGAAGCACTGTGTGTGATTGACATCGATTGGTCACGCGTGCGCATCACCTTGGTGGACGAGCGCTGCGTGCCCCGCAGTCACCCCGACAGCAATGCCCTGTTGGTGCAAACCCATTTGCTGCAAGACCTCGCTGCCAAAGCGCAACTGGTGTTCATGGTGGCCAGCACGGCAGAGCCTTTGGATACCCCTGCCACGCTTGCCAAAGCAGCCAGCCTTGCACTGACCGCTGCAGGCGTGGCCGATGTGTTGGTGCTGGGCATGGGGGCTGATGGTCACACGGCGTCGTTATTTCCGGATGCCCCCAATTTGACGGATGCGCTAGACCTGCGCAACACCCAAACCTGCGTGGCCATTGAATTGACACATCCCCCCGCCAATGCGCCCTATGCGCGCATCACGCAAACCTTGGCGCAAATTTTGTCGGCACGACATATCGTGTTGCCGCTCACCGGCACAGACAAACTCAACACCTTGCAGCAAGCTTGGCAACGGGCCACACCTGCACTGCCGATTTTCTTTGTGTTGCAACAAACCCAAACGCCTGTGGCGCTTTGGATTGCCAACTGAAAGTTTTTATGACCACACCCATTCATGCCACCCTCGCCGCCGTCACTGCGCGCATTGAGCAACGCAGCGCCAAAACACGCCAAGCCTATTTGGACGTGTTGGCCAAAGCCAAAAAGCCCGGCCCTTACCGCGGTGGCATGGGCTGCGCCAATGCAGCGCACGCTTATGCGGCCATGCCTGCCAACGACAAGCTGGTGTTGCGCCAAGAGCGTCAGCCCAATGTGGGCGTCATCACGGCGTACAACGACATGCTCTCGGCCCATCAGCCGTATGAGCACTACCCAGAAAAAATTCGTGCGGCCGCACGTGCCGCAGGTGCCACAGCCCAAGTCGCAGGCGGCGTGCCTGCCATGTGTGATGGCGTGACGCAAGGCGAAGACGGCATGGAGCTGTCACTGTTCTCGCGCGATGTGATTGCCTTGGCCACTGCCGTGGGTTTGTCGCACAACGTGTTTGATGCCGCGTTGTTCTTGGGCGTGTGCGACAAGATCGTGCCGGGCCTCTTCATCGGTGCTTTGCAGTTTGGCCATTTGCCTGCGGTGTTTGTGCCGGCGGGTCCGATGACGTCGGGTTTGTCGAACGACGACAAAGCCAAAGTGCGTCAGCAATACGCACAAGGCTTGGTCAGCCGCGAGGTGTTGCTCGAAGCCGAACAAGCGGCGTACCACAGCGCAGGCACGTGCACGTTTTACGGCACGGCCAACTCCAACCAAATGCTCATGGAAATCATGGGCCTGCACTTGCCCGGCTCCTCATTTGTGAACCCAGGCACACCGTTGCGTGAAGCCCTGACGGTAGATGCCGTCAAACGTGCCGTGGCTTTGTCACATGACAAAGAAACAGGTGTGGGTTACCAAATCAACGCCAAGGTCATCGTCAACGGCATCGTGGGTTTGTTGGCCACCGGCGGCTCGACCAACCACACGCTGCACATCGTGGCCATGGCCCGCGCGGCAGGCATTCTTGTGAACTGGGATGACTTCGCGGATCTCTCGGCTTGCGTACCCTTGCTCGCACGTGTCTACCCCAACGGCAACGCCGATGTGAACCACTTCCAAGCCGCGGGTGGCATGGGTTATCTCATGGCCCAGTTGCTCAGCGCAGGTTTGTTGCACGACGATGTGCACACCATCATGGGCCAAGGCCTGCATCGTTACACCGTTGAGCCTTGGCTCAACCCCGCACTTAACGGCCAACTCGATTGGCGCGATGTACCTACCAAGTCAGCCGACGAAGCCGTGTTGCGCCCCGTGACAAATCCTTTCAGCGCCGATGGTGGCTTGCGTTTGTTGCAAGGCAATTTGGGCCGAGCCGTGGTGAAAGTCTCTGCCGTCAAGCCAGAGCACCGCCAAGTGCGTGCGCCTGCCATTGTGCTGACCGACCAAAAGCAACTCGGTGTGTTGTTCAAAGAAGGCAAACTCGAACGCGACTTTGTGGCCGTGGTGCGCAACCAAGGCCCACAAGCCAACGGCATGCCCGAGCTACACCGCCTCACGCCTGTGTTGGGTGTGTTGCAAGACAAAGGCTTCAAAGTGGCCTTGGTCACCGATGGCCGCATGTCGGGTGCATCGGGCAAAGTGCCGGCGGCGATTCACCTCAGCCCAGAGTCTGTGAACGGCGGTTTGATTGGCAAAGTGCAGGACGGCGACATGATTGCGCTTGATTGCGATACACAAACTTTGCAGCTTGAGGTGAGCGAGTCTGAACTCGCAGCACGCACCGCCCCTACCCCTGATTTGTCTGGCAACCAACACGGCACAGGTCGTGACATCTTTGCGCTGTTCCGCGCCAATGCTGCGCTGGCCGAAGAAGGCGCATCGCCTTTGTTCACAAACATCTAAAGCTCACTTGATATGACCCAACTCAACCCCGCATTCACCCGCCCCGCGTTCACTTCACGCGTGGTGCCTGTCATCGTCATCACTCACCCAGACCAAGCCGTGCCCATGGCCCATGCGTTGCTCGAAGGCGGTGTGGACGTGATGGAAATCACCTTGCGCCACGCCGCAGGTTTACCAGCGATTGAACAAGTCGCCAAACACGTACCGCAAATGCATGTGGGCGCAGGCACCGTCACACGCGCCGAAGAAATGGCCCGCGTGCAAGCCGCAGGTGCCAGCTTTGCGCTCTCGCCCGGCATGACCGATGCCTTGGTGCAAGCTGCGATTCAATGCAAACTGCCCTTCATGCCCGGCGTGATGACGCCAGGTGAAGTGATGGCCGCACGTGACTACGGTTTTGGTTTGGTCAAACTTTTTCCCGCGGCACAAGCGGGTGGCTTGGCCATGCTCAAAGCCTTGAGCGGGCCCTTGGGCGATATGCGCTTTTGCCCCACGGGCGGTGTGTCGTTGGCCAATATGGGTGAGTTCTTGCAGCAGCCCAATGTGGCCATGGTCGGTGGCTCATGGCTCACGCCTGTAGATGTGGTGGAACGCGGCGATTGGGCCGAGATCACGCGCTTGGCGCGTGAAGCCACCGACGCGGCTGCTGTTTAAGTTAATTCAACTGTCACATCAAAAGTTTCATTCGACTGCGACTAGAAACGCACTAAATTTGACGAAAATCCAAACATGACTTCATTCGTCCCTCCCCAAAAGCGCCAAGCTTGGCAAGCCCTGCAAGCCTTGGCCCAAGGTCCTCAACCCCACTTACGTGAATTGCTGAAAAGCCCAGAGCGCAACGCAGCTTTGCACGCCAGTGGCGCGGGCATCAGCATCGACTACGAACGTCAACGCGTCACACGCGAAGTCATGCAACAGCTCTTGGCTTTGGCAGACGAATCACACGTCATGCCACAAGCACAAGCCATGTTCAAAGGCGAACCCATCAACGCCACCGAACAACGCGCGGTATTGCACGTGGCTTTGCGTGGCAGCCATGTACCCAACCCACCTTGGGGCCATGAAATTTCAAAGCAAGTGGCCAATGAGTTGCACCGCGTGTGTACCTTTGCCGAGAAAGTGCGCGAAGGCCACATGAAAGGCCATGGCGGCGAATCCATCACCGATGTGGTCAACCTCGGCATTGGTGGCTCAGACCTCGGTCCGCGCATGACCACGGAAGCGCTCAGCCACTTGACGCGCGACAGCTTCAAAAACAAAGTGCGTGTGCACTATGTGTCCAACGTGGATGCTTGGAGCCTGTACACCGCACTCGCCTACCTGAACCCTGCGCGCACCGCGTTTGTGGTGCAAAGCAAAACCTTCACCACGCAAGAAACCATGACCTTGGCTGCTTCGGCTAAGCGTTGGTTGACCGACGGTGGCTGCCCTGAAGACCAACTGGGCAAGCACCTGATTGCGGTGACGGCCAACCCACACATTTCTGCAGCTCAAGGCTTCACCCCTGAACACACCTTTGGTTTTTGGGATTGGGTCGGCGGCCGTTACTCGGTGTGGTCGGCCATTGGTTTGCCTTTGGCCATCTCCATCGGTGCGTTTGCCTTCCAAGACATGCTCTTGGGTGCACGCGCGATGGACGAGCACTTCATGACTGCACCGTCTGACCAGAACCTGCCTTTGCTCATGGCATTGTTCGGCGTGTGGAACCGCAATTTCTTAGGCGCGACCACGCACAACATTGCGCCCTACGCTTCGCCCTTGGGCAAGTTCGCCTCGTTCTTGCAGCAAATGGACATGGAGTCCAACGGCAAAGGCACACACGTCGATGGCAGCCCCGTTGAAGTCGCCACGGCGCCCGTGTTGTGGGGCGGCTTAGGCATCGACGGACAACACGCTTACTTCCAACTCATCCACCAGGGCAAGCACTTGGTACCGATGGACTTCATTGGTTTGCGCACCGAGCGCAGCCCCTTGCCGTTTGCCGCTGAACACCACCGCGTGGTGTTGCTCAACATGCAAGCCCAAGCGCAAGCTTTGGCCATTGGTCGCACACCCGAAGAAACCATGCGTGAGCTACGCGACAGCGGCATGGACGAAGCTGAAGTGCAACGTTTGGCCCCACACCGCAGCTACCCCGGTAACGTGCCCAGCACCACCATTTGGGTGGATGCGCTCACGCCACGCAGCATGGGTGCGCTCATGGCCTTGTACGAACACAAAGTGTTCTGCCAAGCCGCCATCTGGGGCATCCACGCCTACGACCAATGGGGCGTGGAGTTGGGCAAGAAAATGGCGAAAGACATTGAAGCTGCTGAAGCAGCGCGCCTGAAAGCCTGATGCATGTTTGAGTCTCGCGACCCCGCCGTGACCCATGCACAGGCGTATCCGCGCTTGCTCGGCGACATCGGCGGCACCAATGCCCGCTTTGGTTGGCAAGCGCTTGAAGACGCACCCATCACCCACGTGCAAGTGCTGCCCTGTGCCGAACACGAATCGTTGCTGGTTGCGGCACAAACGTATCTCAACGAGCAAGGCTTAAGCGCACCACCCTGCGCGGCATTTGGCATTGCCAACCCCGTCACCGGCGATCAAGTGGCAATGACCAATCACCACTGGAAGTTTTCAGTGAATGCTTTGCGCGAAGGTTTGGGCGTGTCACGCTTTCTGTTGCTCAACGATTTCACTGCACTCGCCTTGTCGCTCACGCTGCTGCCTGATGCACAAAAGCGTCAAGTGGGTGGTGGCGTGGCAGCACCAGATGCAGCGATTGGTTTGATTGGGCCCGGTACGGGCTTGGGCGTGTCGGGTTTGTTTCCGGTGGGCTACCAACACAAGTGGATTCCAATTGCAGGTGAAGGTGGCCATGTGAGTTTGACTGCGACCACCGAACACGAGTTCGCAGCCATTCAACAACTGCAAAAACGCTACGGCCATGTGTCTGCCGAGCGCGTGATTTCTGGCGCGGGCTTGGTCGACCTGTATCACGCGCTGTGTGATTTGAAAGACGGACAAGGTCGAGAAATCACAACGCCTGCCGAAGTGATTGAGCGCGCACAAGAAGTAGCAACCTCAACAGCCAATGAAGCCCTAGATATGTTCTGCGGTTTCTTAGGATCTGTCGCGGGTGACTTGGCGTTGACGCTGGGTGCACGCGGTGGCATCTACATCGGCGGCGGCATCGTGCCGCGCTTGGGCGAGCGCTTTGATGCGTCCCCATTTCGTGAACGCTTTGAGGCCAAAGGTCGGTTCAAGAAGTATTTACAAGAAGTCCCGACTTGGGTGATTCATAGCCCTGTTTCGCCGGCACTGCAAGGTGCGTCGCAGGCTTTGTCGTTGACGCAATGGCAATAAAAAACATTTACAAACCGAGCAATACATGACTGACAAAACTTCAGCCAAAGCCAAACCATCAGCTACTGCCAGAGCAACAGCACAAGCCAAAGAAAACGAACGTCCCTTGGTTGAAGACATTCGCCTCTTAGGCCGCATCTTGGGCGACGTGATTCGCGAACAAGAAGGCAAAGAAGCCTACGAGTTGGTCGAACAAGTGCGCAAGCTCTCGGTGGCGTTTCGCCGCGACGCCGATGCCAGCGCCGACAAAGCCCTGAAAAAACTCTTGGCCTCACTCAGCGCCGAAGCCACCGTGAGTGTGATTCGCGCATTCACCTATTTCAGCCATTTGGCCAACCTCGCCGAAGACCGCCACCACATTCGCCGCCGTGCGATTCACGAACGTGCGGGCGATACGCAAGAGGGCAGCTTGCACATGGCGCTGAGTCGCCTCAAGGCCGCAGGCATCGCACCTAAGAGCATCGTGCAGACATTGGCGCACAGCCATGTGTCGCCTGTACTCACGGCGCATCCCACTGAAGTGCAGCGCAAGAGCATCTTGGACGCAGAGCGTGGCATTGCGCAACTCTTGAGTTTGCGTGACGACATCAAATCTCGCTCTGCCCTGCACGCTTCTGCCAAAGCACCGGATGCTTTGGCCCTGCGCGAACTCGCGGCCAACGAAATGCAATTGCGCGCACGTGTGTTGCAACTGTGGCAAACCCGTTTGCTGCGCTTCACCAAACTCACTGTGTCAGACGAAATTGAAAACGCGCTGAGCTATTACGAATCCACGTTCTTGAGCGAAATCCCGAAGCTCTACGCCGACCTGGAAGCTGAGCTGGGTCAAGCCCACGTGCACAGCTTTTTGCGCATGGGCCAATGGATTGGTGGCGACCGCGACGGCAACCCCAACGTCAACGCCGACACCTTGCGCTTTGCCTTGCGCCGCCAATGCGATGTGGCCTTGCGTCACTATTTGACAGAGATTCACTACCTCGGCACCGAGTTGTCCATGTCGGCCATGTTGGTCGATGTCACGCCTGAAATGCATGCACTGGCAGATCGTTCACCCGACACCAACGCACACCGCCAAGACGAGCCTTATCGCCGCGCCCTGACTGGCATGTATGCGCGCTTGGCTGCTACGCTCAAAAACCTCACAGGCGGTGATGCCGCACGCCATGCGGTGGCGCCACAAAACGCGTACCTTTCGGCCCAAGAGTTGCTGGCTGATTTGCGCGTGATTTCAGAATCACTGCAAGCCCAACACGGCAGCGCCTTGATGGCGCAGCGCCTCACACCGCTCATGCGTGCAGTGGAAGTGTTTGGCTTTCACCTGGCGACCGTGGACTTGCGTCAAAGCTCTGATCAGCACGAGTTGGTGGTGGCCGAGTTGCTGGCCACAGCAGGCGTGGAAAAGAACTACGCCAAGCTCAATGAAGCCCAACGCGTTGAAGTTCTGAACAAGTTGCTGCACGACGCACGCCCGCTGCGCGTGATGGGTGCGAGCTACTCCGAACTCGCGCTCAAAGAGCTGGCGATTTTTGAAACCGCACGCGAGATGTTGGAGACCTTTGGCAAAGACGCCATTCGCCACTACATCATCAGCCACACCGAAACCGTGAGCGATTTGCTCGAAGTGTTGTTGCTGCAAAAAGAAACCGGCTTGATGCGCGGCACCCTAGGCAACACATCAGGCAGCAAAACATCGACCTGCGATCTGATCGTCGTGCCTTTGTTTGAAACCATCGAAGACTTGCGCTGCGCCGCCGACATCATGGGTGGCTTTTACGCGATTGACGGTGTGGCCAACTTGGTCAAGCGCAGCGGTGGCGAGCAAGACATCATGTTGGGCTACTCCGACAGCAACAAAGACGGCGGCATCTTCACCAGCAACTGGGAGCTGTACCGCGCCGAGATTGCATTGGTCACGTTGTTTGATGGCTTGTTCAAGCAGCACGACATCACCCTGCGCATGTTCCACGGCCGTGGCGGCACCGTGGGTCGTGGCGGCGGCCCCAGCTACCAAGCGATTTTGGCGCAGCCCCCAGGCACGGTGCGCGGGCAAATTCGCCTCACCGAACAAGGCGAAGTCATTGGCTCTAAATACGCCAACCCAGAAATTGGCCGTCGCAATTTAGAAACGCTCGTGGCAGCGACTTTAGAAGCCACGATGCTGCAAACCACCAAGCCAGCACCACAAGCATTTTTGGATGCAGCGCAGTGGCTCTCACACGCCAGCATGGCCGCTTACCGTGGCTTGGTGTACGAGACACCAGGCTTCACCGAATATTTCTTTGCGTCCACGCCCTTGCGCGAAATTGCCGAGCTCAACATTGGCTCACGCCCTGCAGCACGACCCAAGAGCGGCAATGCATCGCCTCGCATCGAAGACTTGCGCGCGATTCCTTGGGGCTTCAGCTGGGGTCAATGCCGCTTGACCTTACCCGGTTGGTTGGGCTTTGGCTCGGCTGTGAACCAGTTCATCCACCAACACCCCACGCTCAAGCCCAAAGATGCGTTGGCCTTGCTGCAAAAAATGCAGCGCCAATGGCCGTTCTTCCGCTCGCTCTTGTCCAATCTCGACATGGTGTTGTCCAAGAGCGATTTGGGGCTGGCCTCACGCTACGCCGAGTTGGTGAGTGACACCCGCTTGCGCAAGAAAATTTTTGGTTTGATTGAAGCTGAATGGCATCGGACCACTGATGCCTTGAAGCTCATCACCGGCGACAAACAACGTTTGGTGAACAACGCCGCATTGGAGCGTTCGATGCGCCATCGCTTCCCCTACATCGACCCGCTACACCATTTGCAGGTCGAGTTGATTCGCCGCTACCGCGAAGGCAAGCGCCCGCAAGACCGTGATGAGAAAGCCCAGCGCGGCATTCACATCTCGATCAACGGCATTGCAGCGGGGTTGCGCAACACCGGCTAAACCACGTGACAGACAAAAGAAAAGCCACCCGAGGGTGGCTTTTCTCATGAAGCTTTAGACATTACTTCTTGGCACGCAAACGTGTCAGTTCTTTCTGTGTGTCATTCCACAAGTCCATGCCCACGTTGGTGGCAATGCCTGCGTTGATATGCGTGAGCTTGTCACGCATGCGGTTGGTTTCAGCCACCGACAACTCGTTGATTTGCATGCCCTTGGCTTTCAAATCACCCAAAGCTTTGGCAGCTTCGTCACGGGTGTCTTTGCGTTCAAAGTCGCGGCTCACGCGTGCAGCGTCGAGCAAGATTTTTTGTTCGGTCTTGCTCAAACCATCCCACCACTTCTTGCTCACGGTCACGATCCAGGGGCTGTACACGTGATTGGTCACGCTCAAGTACTTTTGCACTTCGTAGAACTTGCTCGACAAGATGGTGTTGTACGGGTTCTCTTGACCGTCGACTGTTTTGGTTTCCAAGGCGCTGAACAGCTCAGAGAAAGGCATAGGCACCGCATTGGCACCCAAGATCTTGAAGCTGTCGAGGTACACATTGTTTTGCATCACGCGCAGTTTGACGTCGTTCAAGTCTTCGAGCTTGGTCACGGGGCGCTTGCTGTTGGTCAGGTTACGGAAACCGTTTTCCCAATAGGCTAAACCGACCAAGCCTTTGTCTTGCAGCTTGTCCATCACCTTTTGACCGATGGGGCCGTCCAGCACAGCATCGGCTTCTTTGACGTTGTTGAACAAGAACGGGGTGTCCCACAAAGCCATCTCTTTGGTGATGCCCACCAAGGTGGCGGTGGAGCCCACCATCATCTCTTGTGCGCCGCCAATCAATGCTTGTTGCATTTGCGTGTCTGGGCCCAAGGCTGCTGCACCAATGGCGCGCACTTTCATTTTGCCGCCAGAGGCTTTTTCCACTTGCTCAGCAAACACTTTGGCTGCACGGCCTTGGTTGCTTTGCTCGTTCAAGCCGTAGCCAAAGCGAATCAAGCGTGGCTTGATGTCTTGCGCAAAGACAGAAAACGAGGCGCTGGCCACGGCCACGGTGGCTGCAGCAATCAGGGTTCGACGAAGAAAAGTCATGGGAAGTCTCCTTGGGTTAAAAACTTATCGCATCCACGCCACAGGGGCGGTCACGATTTGTGGGAACAAAACAAACGCAGTCAAGATGATGAGGTAAGTCACCAAAAACGGGTTCACCCCTTTGATGACTTGGTGCATGGACAAACGCCCCACACCCGCCACCACATTGAGCACAGTGCCGACAGGCGGTGTGATCAAACCAATCGCGCCATTGAGCACAAACATCAACCCGAAATACACGGGGTCAATGCCAGCCTTCACCGCGATGGGCAACATCACGGGCGCAAAAATCAAAATCGTGGGTGTGAGGTCCAACGCAGTGCCAATCAGCACCAGCGTGATCATCATCACCGCCATCAACACGCGTGGGCTCTCTACCAGTGGGCCTAACCAACCTGTGAGCACCGTGGGCAAATCTGCCAAGGTGATCATGTAGCTGGCCACTTGTGCGCCTGCGCACAAGAACATCACCACCGCCGTGGTTTTGGCAGCACGTACCAAGACCTCGTGAATCTCTATCAGCTTCATTTCACGGTGAATCACCAACGCGACGACCAAGGCGTAAAACGCCGCGACCACGGCCGCCTCAGTGGGCGTGAAGATACCCGTCTTCATGCCGCCAATGATGATGAGCGGCATGAGCATGGCCCAGAAGGCTTTGCGTGTGGCGTGTAAACGCTCGATCAAAGGCAGCTTTTCACCTTGAGGCAAATCCATGTCACGCAGTTGAAGCTTCCACGCCACGATCAAACCAATGCCCATGATCAGTCCGGGCACGATGCCAGACAAAAACAAGGAAGAGATGGAAGTGTTGGTGGTCACGCCATAAATCACAAAAGGCATGGATGGCGGAATGATGGGGGCAATGATGCCGCCCGACGCAATCAAGCCTGCCGAGGTGTGCATGGGGTAGCCCTGACGCTTCATCATGGGCAACAAAATCGTGGCCAACGCGGCAGTGTCGGCCAAGGCAGAGCCGCTCATGCTGGCCATGAGCACCGCAGCGCCAATCGCCACAAAACCCAAACCACCGCGGATGTGTCCCACCCAAGCTTGCGCCATGTCGATGATGCGGCGGCTGATGCCGCCTGAGTTCATCAACTCACCGGCCAAGATGAAGAACGGCACGGCCAATAAAGGAAAGCTGTCCACGCCCGCCACCAAGTTTTGGGCCAGCAACTGGGTGTCCCAAAAATCAAGGGTCCAGGCCATGCCTGCGCCTGTGAGAACCAAGGCAAACGCCATGTTCAGGCCAATGCCCATGAGCAACAACATGCCCGCCGAGAAAACAATGAATGCTTGTGCTTCTGATGTCATGCTGTTTACTCCACGTCCACGCCGTGGTCAAAGTCCATAGCTTTGTTTTGAATCAATTCTTTGAATGCCATCAAGCCAATCGCCAATGAGGACAACAACACAGGCAATGGCAGCAACCAATTGGGGTAACCCAACACCACCGAGTTGCTAGACAAACCCACTTCCACCTGTTGCCAAGCACCACGGCCTAACATCACGCAGCTCACAATCACCAAGGCACGAATCAAAATCGTCAAGGCTTGGATGGTGTTTGGATACTTGCGCAAGCTGGCAATGAAACTGGTGAAGGCCATGTGCTCACCCGCTGGATAAGCTGCGGTGGCGCCAATGAACACCATCCACACAAACAACAAACGCGAGAGCTCTTCACTCGCCGCAATGCCGCTGCCAAAACCGTAGCGCAACACCACGTTGAAAAACACGGCCACCGCCATGACACCCAAACACGCGGCCATCATCACGTGTGCTAGTGCCTGACTGCGCGAGGTGGTTTGATTTGTACTCATGCACACTCCTTGGCTTGCAACCAAGCACACACCTGTGCCTGGATCGTTTCAATACTTTGCGTGGCGTCTGCGGTGAACACACCGGCTTCGTCCACTGGTTTTTCTAAGGCCGCAAACTGGCTGTCTACCAACGCGGGCTGAAAGTAGTGGCTGGGTCGTTGCGTCACACGCGCGATGGATTGCTCACGCGTGAGGTCCAGGTGCACAAAACGCAAGGCTGGCACGCTTTGGCGCAAGCGGTCGCGGTAGGCTTTTTTCAGGGCCGAACACGTGAGCACCGCATGCGGGCCACGTTGCACCAGCTCATTGGCCAACGCATCCAACCAACCTGCACGGTCATCGTCAGTCAATGGAACACCAGCGCGCATTTTGTTGACGTTTTCAGGTGGATGAAACTCATCCCCTTCAATCAACTGCCAGCCCAACGCCTGCGACAAAGCTGCCGCAAAGCTGGACTTGCCGCAACCGGCCACACCCATGATGACCACAGGACTCATCAACTCAGATTCATTCATAGACTGGATAGCGCTATCCCATTTTGGTAAAAAGTAGAGCGAACCCCGTGATAACCATCACATCGTTCACTCTTGGATAGCGCTATCATAAACAAACCATACAGCTCCCAACCTAGCAAAAACCCTGAGCCAAATGAAGTCCACCAAAACCCGTTCTCGCGCCACAGGCCGCGTCACGCTGGCGGATGTGGCCGCTTTGGCCAAGGTCAGCCCCATCACCGTGTCGCGTGCGTTACGCGGTGAACGTGCGGTAGCCAGTGACTTGACCGACCGCGTCAAAGCCGCTGCTTTGAAACTGGGCTACACGCCGGACCCCGCAGCACGCGCCCTAGCCTCGCGCCACAGCGACCACGTGGCGGTTCTGATTCCGATGTTGTCTAACAATTTGTTTGTGGACGTGTTGGAGTCCATCCAAAAAACACTGCGCCATGCGGGCTACCAAACCTTGATTGGCATCACCCACTACGACACCCGTGAAGAAGAACAACTTTTGCGCGAACAGTTACAGCACCGCCCTGCAGGCATCTTGGTCACAGGCCTGGATCGCAGCGATGCCGCACGTGAGCTGATTGAAAAAAGCGGCATTCCGTGTGTGCACATGATGGAACTCGCGCAATCGCCCGATGTGAACAGTGTGGGGTTCTCACAAACACAAGCGGCCATGACGTTGACCGAGCATTTGCTACAACGCGGACGCGAACGCATTGCCTTTGCCGCCGCCCAACTCGACCCACGCACCATGCAGCGCTTGGACGGTTGGCGCAAAACGCTCAAGGCGGCCAAGCTGTATGACAAGGCCTTGAGCTACACCAACAAGTCGCCGTCATCCATGGCGTTGGGTGGTGAGATGCTGCAACACATCATGGCCCAAGACCCCAGCATTGACGCCATCTTCTTCTGTAACGATGACTTGGCCCAAGGCGCATTGTTGGCGGCTCAACGCTTGAAAATCAAAGTCCCTCAGCAACTCGCGATTGCAGGCTTCAACGATCTCACAGGCAGCGATCTCGTTGGCCCAGGCCTGACCACCATTCGCACACCACGCGCTGCGATTGGTGAAGCTGCAGCGAAGATGCTGCTGAACCTGATGCGTGAAGAGGATGTGCCTACGCCCAGCGTGGACGTAGGCTACGAGCTGATGGTGCGCGGCAGCACCTGAACTTTACAAACGCAAGCCCGAGGCTTGGTCAAACCAAGTCACGTGTTCGGCTTGAATGTCCAAGCCCACAGCATCACCCGGGCGCACCTGTGTTTGCGGCGCAGCGCGCACAGTGACTTTGCCAGCCGCCGTATCCACCACCACATAGGTGTCAGCGCCTGTGGGCTCCACCAAATTCACCACACCACGCCAAGGCGCAGCATCATTCAAACGGATGTGTTCTGGCCGCAAGCCAAGCAAGGTGGGTTGACTGGCGTTGTCGGGCACGGCCAAGGCCAGTTGTGCACCGACCACTGTGAACTGCCCAGTCCCCGATGCCCTGCCCTCGACTAAGTTCATCGTGGGCGAACCAATGAAGGTCGCCACATAGGTGTTGGCGGGTCGGTTGTAAATTTCATCAGGGGTACCGAGCTGTTGCAGTACCCCGCCCTTCATCACCGCGATGCGACTGCCTAAGGTCATGGCCTCGACTTGGTCATGCGTCACATACACGCTGGTGATGCCACTGAGCTGGTGCAAACGTTTGATCTCGGCACGCATCTCCACGCGCAACTTGGCATCGAGGTTTGACAAAGGTTCATCAAACAAAAACAGCTGCGGGTTACGCGCCAAAGCACGGCCCATGGCCACGCGTTGACGTTGACCACCGGACAGTTGCGAAGGACGACGGTCAAGCAAATGTTCTATCTGCAACATGGCAGCCACTTCGGCAATGCGCGCTTGGCGCTCAGCTTTGGGTACTTTGCGGATTTCGAGAGCGAAGCCAATATTCTCAGCCACGCTCATCGTGGGGTACAGCGCATAGCTTTGAAACACCATCGCAATGTCACGTTGTGCGGGCGGTACACCCACCACGTTTTTGTCACCAATGGAGATGCTGCCCTCTGTGGGTTCTTCTAGGCCCGCAATGATGTTGAGCAAGGTGGATTTACCGCAGCCCGAAGGGCCGACCAAAATTAAAAACTCACCGGGCGCCACATCGATGTCAATGCGCTTGAGCACCTCCACCGTGTTGTCACCCTGACCAAAGCATTTGCGAATGCCGCTGATTTTCAATGCTGAAGACATGTCTATTCCTCTTAACCTTTCACGGCGCCGGCGGTCAGGCCGCGCACAAAATATCGTCCAGCCACCACGTACACCAACATGGTGGGTAGGCCTGCAATCAATGCAGCGGCCATGTCCACGTTGTAGGCTTTGACGCTGCTGGTGGTGTTGGCCAAGTTGTTCAATCCCACAGTGATGGGTTTGGAATCCGCGCCGCTGAAGGCCACGCCGAACAAAAAGTCGTTCCAAATTTGGGTGAACTGCCAAATCAAAGTCACCATCACGATGGGCGTAGACATGGGCACGATGATGCGCAGAAAAATCATCCAAAAGCCTGCGCCATCCATGCGTGCGGCATTGAGCAAATCTTTGGGCACGGCGGCGTAGTAGTTGCGAAAGAACAAAGTGGTGCTGGGCAAACCGGCTAACAAGTGAACCAAGATCAGGCCAGCGATCGAGCTAGACATACCGAGCCAACCCAACACTTGGCTCATGGGCAGCAGCACCACTTGAAATGGCATGAACACGCCAAAGAGCAAAAAGGCAAACAAGGTTTCGCTGCCGCGAAATTTCCACAGACTCAGCACATAGCCGTTGAGCGCGCCCCAGGTGGTGGAAATCAGCACAGCAGGAACGGCCATCCACACCGAGTTCCAAAAGAAGGGCTCTAAGCCAGAACACTGCGCGCCGGTGCAAGCGGAGTCCCAAGCCAAACGCCAGGCATCAAAATTCATCCCGCCTGGCAAACTGACCAAACTGTTTTGGCGAATCTCGTCGGCATCTTTGAGTGAGGTCACGACCATCACATACAAAGGCGCCAAAAAGAACGCAGCACCGACCAACAGCGTGACATACAGCAATGCACGCGAGAACATCTGCATCGAAAAAAGCTTAGTGCTCATGTGATTTACCTCGCAACTCGCTGTACAGATAAGGCACGACCAACGCAGCCACCGTGGCCAACATCATGGTGGCACTGGCTGCCCCCAAACCAATTTGCCCACGCGTGAAGCTCATGGCATACATGAAGGTCGCTGGCACGTCCGTGGCATAACCGGGGCCACCCGACGTCAAAGCCATGATGAGGTCAAAGCTCTTGATGGCCAGATGCGAGAGCACCATCAAGGTTGAGAAAAATACAGGGCGCAACGCTGGCAACACAATGCGCCAGTAAATGCGCGGCAGCGATGCCCCATCAATCTGCGCCGCTTTGATGATGCTGTCATCAATCCCGCGCAAGCCCGCCAAAAACAAAGCCATGGCAAAACCTGCGGATTGCCAAATACCAGCGATCACCACGCAGTAAATAGCCATTTCGCTGTCGACCAACCAACCAAATCTGAAGCTTTCCCAGCCCCAGTCATGCATGAGTTTTTCTAAACCCATGCTGGGGTTGAGCAACCATTTCCAAGCGGTCCCCGTCACCACAAATGACAAGGCCATGGGGTACAGATACACCGTGCGAATGAAACCTTCTGCGCGTACCTTTTGGTCCAACAGCACAGCAAGGAACACACCGAGGGCCATCGCACCGCCGACATAACCGATGCCGAAAATGGCGAGATTTTTCAGGGCGACCCACCAGCGGTCCATCTCCCACAACTTGGCGTATTGCGCCAAGCCAACCAATTCGTAATTGGGCAACATGCGAGACGCGGTGACTGACAACACACCGTTCCAAATCATGAAGCCATAGATGAACGCAAAACCCAGCAACAAGCCAGGAGCGACCACCAATTTGGGTATCAACGTTTCTAAGCGATGCTTTTGCATCTGGATGCCTTTATGTAAGAAGCAAAAAAGGGAAAGGGTTGCCCCTTTCCCAATCCCTCGTTCAACCCTTGCTTACCACCACACTTCGTACTGGACGCCAGCGAGTGTTTGTGATTTTCTGCCGTTGGTACCAAACGCACCTTCACCTGTACCACCGTTGTTCGCATCAGAAGCAGCTTGGTTCCAGTTGGCTTTTGTCACGTAAAAACGCAACTCAGGACGTGACCAGAAGTCTGGAGACAAAGCCAATGTGGGCGCGATCGTCAGCTTGTTCAAGCGCTGTGCGGCTTGGTTGTCGCTGAACTTGCGTGATGTGGTGCCTGCTTCAACCAACCACTTGAAATTCTTAGAAACAGCGTAGGACACGCGGCCACCCAGAGAGGTATCTTTGATGGTGTAAGTGACAGCTGGGTCATCGGACTTGGTCGTTTGGTAACCCAAGATCGCTTGCCCACCAAACGCGCCTGACTGCCAGTTGATCGAGTCAGCAATACGGTTTGTTTTCTTGCCGTAGACAGTCGCTGCACCAGCGGCATCGTAGAACGCTCCAAATCGACCATTGATATTGGCGTAGCCACTAGAGGTTTGCAAGAACAAGCTGTTGGTCAAGCCCTTCACAACAAAGTCAGATTGGTTGTGGCTCACAGTGAAGCCAGAACCACCGCTGCTCTTCAAGCCTGAAGTGCTAACCGAGGTCACCAATACGCGGGCTTTACCACCAGGATTCGTCTTGATTTCAGACAAATCCAAGTTCAGCTTGTTTGCTGAGGTACCCGCAATCATTTTTGCGTCAAAGGTATCGCCTGTTTGCAAAGCTGCGCCCAATTTCATGCCACCCACGGCCAAATCTGTGAAGCCTGAACCTTGGTTGACGCCGTAGTCCATCAAGAAGTGATCCACGATGTGCACATCCTGAATACGAAGACGGCGTTGACCAGCCCAAATCTTGGCTTCGGGTGCAAAGCTCAAACCACTCATCTCCACGAAGGCTTGTTCTGTGCCGACATTGCCGCTGTTCCACTTGGTGGGCATGTAGTCGAGTTTGTATTTCACGCCTTCGACGTCAAAGGTTTTGGCGATGTTGACTTCAACACCATAGTCACCCTCGTTACCCAAACGGTACTTTTGCAAATCACCGCCCAAGCTCAAGCCACCTTTGACCTGTTGGTCTTTGTTGTAGCTGTACACACCACCGCCACGGCTGTAGCCGGTGACTTCCACACCGCCCACATCAGCGGCCAAAGCGGCTGTGCTCAAGCAGCACAAAGCAGCAGCCACACAAGTTAATTTCATCTTCATTGTTTGTATCTCCAAGGTTTATGTTTCAACAGTCGAGCTGCTGCTTATTTGGTGGCTGCGGCGGCAACAAGACGCTTTTGACCGTCGTCAATGCTGATCTTGTCGTCGTTCCAGAACTGGCTCACCAAATCTTTGATTGCGCCTTCGGTCGCTGGCGAAATCGCCATGCCGTGGGCGACGGAGGGGACCAAGCCGCCAGTCTTGGCGGTGTCCACGAAATCTTTGCTAGAGAGCTTGGCGCAGTCGTCAAACTTTGCCATCGACATGCTCAAGCGCACAGGGATAGAACCCTTGTTGAGGTTGAACACTTCTTGGAAGTCTGTGCTCATGATGGCGGCTGCCAAATCGCCTTGGGCTTTTTGTGCGCTGGCATCTTTGAGCTTGAACATCGCAAATGAATCGACGTTGAAGGTGTAAGACTTGGCGGTGCCTGGGGCTGCCGCACACAAGAAGTCTTTGCCAGGTTTTTTGCCTGCCGCCACAAACTCGCCTTTGGCCCAGTCACCCATGAACTGAAAGCCTGCTTTGCCTTGCATGACCATCGCAGTGGCCAAGTTCCAATCGCGGCCAGGCGAAGCCGCATCGGTGTAGCCCTTGATCTTGCGGAAGGTCTCGAGCGACTTTTTCATGGTCGGGCTGTTCAAGGCTTTGGGGTCGAGCTTGACCAAAGCATCTTGGTAAAACTTGGCCCCCCCCACACCCAACACAACGGACTCAAAGGTGGTGAAGTCTTGCCAGTTTTGGCCCCCATGGGCCACAGCAATGAAACCTGCTTTTTTGATTTTGTCGGCTGCAACAAAGAACTCGTCGTAGTTGGTGGGCATGGCAGACACGCCGGCCTTCTTCAAAACCTCTGGGTTGGCCCACACCCAGTTCACGCGGTGTACGTTGACGGGCGCTGCCACATAGTTGCCTTTGTATTTCATGACATTGGCCACCACCTGTGGCAACAAGCTGTCCCACTTCTCGGCTTGCGCCACGCTGTCCAAGTTGGCCAACACGCCCTCTTGCGCCCACTCTTGAATGGCGGGGCCTTTGATTTGTGCGGCTGAAGGTGGGTTGCCTGCCACCACGCGGCTCTTCAACACGGTCATCGCGTTGTCACCGCCGCCACCCGCAACTGCGAAGTCTTTCCAAGCATGGCCTTTGGCAGCCATGATTTTTTTCAGCTCAGCCGCTGATTTGGCTTCACCACCCGATGTCCAGTAATGCAGGACTTCGACCTCGCCCGCCACTGCTGCAGACACTGACAAAGCGGCAGCGCAGGCCAAAAACAATTGATTCAATTTCATAAGAATGTCTCGCTCCAAAATGTTGTGAAACTTGAATTAATCACTCAAGTTGATTTATTGTTACTTAATCACTCAAGTTGATTTATTAGGTTTTTCCCTTAATCTATATAAATGATTTAGTCGGTGTTTCCCCTTGTTGAGCCAGGTGCTTAAACTAAAGCCTATGAGCACACACACAAACACACACCACCAGCGGTTAAACGGCAAAGTCAGCGTCATCACGGGTGCCGCACAAGGCATTGGTTTGGCCACCGCTTTGAAATTCGCACACGAAGGCGCCATCGTCATCGTGTGTGACGTGAAGCAAGCTGCGGTCGATGACGCCGTCAAACAGTGCCAAGCCATCGGTGCACAGGCCCTTGGTTTTGTGGTCGATGTGACGCAGCGCGAGATGGTGGATGCCACGGTGAAAGCCGTGCTCGACAAGTTCGGGCGCATCGATGTGTTGGTCAACAACGCAGGCATCACACAAGATGCGCGTTTGCAAAAAATGACCTTGGAACAGTTTGACCGTGTGATTGACGTCAACCTGCGTGGTGTGTTCCATTGCGCACAAGCCGTGACGGATGCCATGGTGGCGCAAGGCAGCGGCGTAATTTTGAATGCCTCATCGGTCGTTGGCATCTACGGTAACTTTGGCCAAACCAACTATGCAGCTACCAAGTTTGGCGTGATTGGTTTCACAAAAACATGGAGCCGCGAGCTTGGCCCCAAAGGCATTCGTGTGAATGCCATCGCACCCGGTTTTATCCAAACGCCGATCTTGTCGACCATCCCTGAAAAAGTGATTCACGAGATGACTGACCGCGTGCCCCTGAAGCGCTTAGGCCAACCCGAAGACATTGCCAACGTGTATGCCTTCTTGGCCAGTGATGAAGCCGCTTACATCAACGGCACCGTGATTGAAGTGGCTGGCGGTCTCACCCTATGACCGCACAGCACAGTGCTGTGCCCAACGCACCTCAAAACAAAACCGATTTGTTTGTGTCGTTCACCGTGCTGGCCTTGCAAGGCTTTGGCGGCGTGCTGGCCGTTGTGCAACGAGAATTGGTGGACAAAAAGCAATGGCTCACCACCGATGAATTTGTCGAAGACTGGGCTGTTGCGCAAATTTTGCCGGGCCCCAATGTGGTCAACCTCTCGCTCATGATTGGTGGCCGACACTTTGGCATTGCGGGCGCATTGGCTGCACTGAGTGGTTTGTTGATTGCACCAACCGTGTTGGTGCTGTTACTGGCTGCAGCCGTGGCAGGTGTGGCAGAGACCCCCGTGGCACAAGGCATGTTGCGCGGCATGGGCGCTGTGTCCGCAGGACTTATTGCGGCAGTAGGCATCAAGCTCATGGGTGCTTTGAAAAACAACCCCATGGGCATGTTGACCTGCATTGGCATTGGTGCCTTCACCTTCGTGGCCATTGGCCTGCTGCGTTTGCCTTTGGCTTGGGTGCTGCTCAGCCTCGGCCCTCTGGCCAGCGTGTGGGCCGCGCATTGCATCAAACAGCGAGGTGTGGCATGAGCATCACCATGACCTTGGCTGATTGGGGTTCGCTGTTTTTGCACTTCATCTCGCTCTCACTCTTGGCCGTGGGTGGCGCTATCACTACTGCGCCCGATATCCACCGTTACTTGGTAGACGAAACACATTGGCTCAGCGACACGCAGTTCACCTCGTCCATCGCTTTGGCCCAAGGCGCACCGGGCCCCAACGTGATGTTCATCGCTTTGATGGGCTGGAACGTCGGGCTCAACGCAGGTGGCGGTCTAGCTGCAGGTTGGCCTGCCGTGGCCTTGGCCCTGTGGGGCGTGCTCATCACCATGGTGGGCATCATGATCCCGTCCTGCACCCTCACCTTTGTGGCCACGCAATGGGCGCACCGCAACCGCGAGATGCTGGCTGTCAAAGCCTTCAAAAGCGGCATGGCCCCCATTGTGATTGCGCTGCTGATTGCCACGGGATGGTTGCTCACAGGCAACCACGAAAACCCTGCGCGTGATTGGCCGCTGTGGGTCTTGGCCGGTGCCACCACACTGATTGTGTGGAAGACCAAAACACACCTGTTGTTGCTTTTAGGTTTCGGTGCTTTACTGGGTGCTTTGGGATGGATTTAAAAATCCCTGCCCTGTATCAACAGCGCATTGCGCATTTACTGAGCAGCGGCGAGCGTCGCATTCTGGGCTTGGTCGGCGCACCAGGCGCTGGCAAATCCACGCTGGCTCATGCCTTGGCGATGCAATGGCCCCAAGACATTCAAATAGTCCCCATGGATGGGTTTCATTTGGCCAATGTCGAGCTAGAACGCTTGAACCGAAAAAGCCGCAAAGGCGCACCTGATACTTTTGATGCGTTTGGCTTCATCGCTTTGCTCAAACGCCTGCGCATACCAGCAGCAGATGAAGTGGTTTACGCACCCTGCTACGAGCGCAGCCTAGAAGAAGGCGTGGCTGGTGCAATAGCCGTGAAGCCATCGACACCGCTCATCGTGGTGGAAGGTAATTACTTGTTGTTCAGTGATTCACCGTGGAACCAAGTGCAAGCGCTGTTAGATGAAACATGGTTTGTCGATGTGCCGCAAGACTTACGCGTGGGCCGTTTGACCCAACGCCATCAGCAGTTTGGTCGCAGCGCACAAGACGCTGCCGATTGGGTGAAACACACCGACGAGCCCAATGCGCGACGCATTGAGGCCGAACGGGCTAAAGCCGATGTGATGTTTCGCTGGGACGCTTAAAGAAGCGACTTAACCAACCGTGCGTTGACGACGAGCTTCGTACAAGCAAACGCCACTGGCCACCGACACGTTCAAGCTCTCGACCGCACCAGACATTGGAATGCTAATGAGCTCATCACACGTCTTACGCGTGAGCTGACGCATGCCGTCACCCTCTGCGCCCAACACCAATGCGGTAGGGCCTTTGAGATCGACTTGGTACAACGTTTTAGGTGCATCGTCGCTGGTGCCGATGATCCAAATGTTGCGCTCTTTCAGCTCGTTCAAAGTGCGCGCCAAGTTGGTCACCATGAAATAAGGCACAGTTTCTGCCGCGCCGCTAGCCACTTTGGCTACTGTGGCGTTGATGCCCACGGCATGGTCTTTGGGCGCAATCACCGCATGTGCACCAGCACCGTCGGCCACACGCAAACACGCGCCGAGGTTATGCGGGTCGGTCACACCGTCCAGTACCAAGATCAAAGGTGATTCGATTTTTTCGATGCCTTCCAGCAACTCGTCTAACGAGTGAACCATCTTGATTTCGCTCACACGCGCTGCCACACCTTGATGGCCGTGACCGCCTGAGAGTTTGGCCAAACGCGGGCCATCTGCCTCTATCAAACGGATGCCAGCTTCGGTGGCACGGTCTACAAATTGACGCATACGCGCATCGCGACGTGTGGGGTCGAAATAGATTTCGATGACGGATTGCGGCGCTGTTTTAACGCGCACGCCAACGGCGTGAAAGCCGAAGAGAACTTTAGGGGCTGAAGACATATGACCTGATTATCCCTTGACCTGCCCCGCCTCAATCGTGATGGCTTGATCGCACTTGGCGGCCAGCTTTAAATCATGTGTGACCAACACCAACGTGGTACCCAGTTCTTTGTTGAGTTCAAACATCAAATCCATGATGCGCTCGCCACTGGCGTGATCCAAGCTGCCTGTGGGTTCATCGGCTAACAGCAACGTGGGCTTGACCACAAAGGCACGTGCCAAGGCCACGCGTTGCTGTTCGCCACCCGACAGCACTTTGGGGTAATGGCCCAAACGCTCGCCTAAGCCCACGCGCACCAGCATGTCTTTGGCAGCGGCACGCGGGTTGGGCAAGCCTGCCAGCTCTAGCGGCAACATGACGTTTTCTAGCGCGGTCATATTGCCCAAGAGCTGAAAGCTTTGAAACACAAAGCCCACTTGGCGGGCGCGCACTGCGGCGCGTGCGTCTTCGTCCATCGCAAACATGTCCACGCCGCCCAGCCACACGGTGCCCTGCGTGGGCGTATCCAACCCCGCCATGATGGAGAGCAAGGTGCTTTTGCCCGAACCTGAAGCGCCCACAATGGCCAACGATTGCTGTGGCGCTAGATGGAAGTCGATATCGCGGAGAATGTGCAGGGTACCGCTGGCGTCTTGCACCGATTTGGACAAATGCGAGACGACCATCAAAGGTGAAGGCAATGTGGATGAATTTTCAAATGAAGGCTGGGTCATGAAGCGCAATGGGTGGTTAAGACGTGACTTTAACTTGGGCGCACTGGGCGCCGCTTTGCTAGGGGCTTTGGGCGTGAGCCAAGTCTCGGCCCAACAAAGCGTCATCACATCCACTGGCCAAGGCATGGAGGGCGACATCACCTCCACCGGCCCACACCGCCGCCGTGGCCAGCCTCTACAAAACAACGTACCACCGCCCGGCTCTGCACCCGCGCCAGGCACCATGCCTGCTGCCACCATTCTGGTGTTGGGCGATTCACTCAGTGCCGAGTACGGCATTCCGCGCGGCAAAGGCTGGGTGGCGCTGCTGGCCGATAAGCTGCAAGCCGAGCGCCCCGATGTGCGCGTGGTCAACGCCAGCATCAGCGGCGACACCACTGCAGGTGGCCGCTCTCGCTTGCCCGCCATGCTCGACCAAGTGCGCCCCGTGCAAGTGGTGATTGAGCTTGGCGGCAACGATGCCTTGCGTGGCCTCGACCTCAACAGCACCCAAGACAACCTCGAAGCCATGATTCAAGCCTGCCGCGCAGTCAATGCACGCGTGGTGCTGGTGGGCATGCAAATACCGCCCAACTATGGGCCAGACTACAGCGCCAAGTTCTCGGTCATGTTTGCCAACCTCGCCAAGAAATACCGCACAGGCTTGGTCCCGTTTTTCCTCAAGGGCATTGCCGATGCACCCGATGCCACCGCGCAATTTCAACCCGACCGCATCCACCCCAAAGCAGAAGCGCATCCGCGCATGTTGGCCAACGTGT
The DNA here is from genome assembly GCF_002943475.1 of Limnohabitans sp. TS-CS-82. Taxonomy (NCBI): domain Bacteria; kingdom Pseudomonadati; phylum Pseudomonadota; class Betaproteobacteria; order Burkholderiales; family Comamonadaceae; genus Limnohabitans; species Limnohabitans sp. TS-CS-82. The sequence goes on from NZ_PTQX01000002.1 coordinate 416,559, forward strand.
GGCCTGAAATTAAAAAGAATTTATAAATCGTGAGCGTTACCTTTATTCCAGCGCAAGACGCGCTCAGCCGCATGGCTATTCCACTGGGCGAACCCGGCGGCTTCAGCACCATCATCGACGCACGCAGCGAGGGCGAATACGCACTCGACCACCTGCCCCATGCCGTCAATTGGCCCTCTCTCAACAACGAAGAACGCATCTTCGTGGGCACCATGTACAAGCAGCAAGGCGCGTTTGAAGCCCAAAAGCATGGCGCAGCGATGGTAGCGGCCAACATTGCTCGCCACATCCAGCGCGAAGTGCTGGAGCTACCCAAAAACTGGCAGCCTCTCATTTACTGCTGGCGTGGCGGCAAGCGCAGTGGATCGCTGTCGTTGGTGCTGGGGCAAATTGGCTTCAAGGTGAACTTGATCGAAGGTGGCTACAAAGCCTTTCGTGCGGCCATCGTGGAAGACATTCCTAAGCGAGTGGCACCACTGCAATTCAAAGTCATCTCTGGCCCCACGGGCTCGGGCAAAACGCGTTTGCTCTATGCACTCGCTGCCGAAGGTGCGCAAGTGTTGGACCTCGAAGACCTCGCCAGCCACCGCAGCTCGGTGCTGGGCCACATTCCTGGGCAACCTCAACCCAGCCAAAAACGCTTTGACACCTTGGTATGGCAAGCCCTGCGCAGCTTTGACCCCGCGCGCCCTGTGTTTGTGGAATCTGAAAGCCGCAAAGTGGGCAATCTGTCCATCCCCGAATCGTTGATGCTGGCCATGCGCGACAGCCCCTGCTTTGAGCTGCAGCTCAGCCTCGATGAACGCGTGGCCTTGCTGATGGAAGACTACAACTTCTTCGTCGATGACCAAGACTTGTTTTGCCGACGCCTAGATGCGCTGGTGGCCATTCGCGGCAAAGCGGTGGTGGATGCGTGGAAAGAACAAATTCACACCGGCCACATCGACCAAGTTGTGCGTGACTTGCTGGTGATTCACTACGACCCAACCTATGCTGCATCCATGGTGCGCAACTTCGCGCAAACAGGACAGGCCACGGCTTGTGTGGCAGACAACCGACATGCGGAGAGTCTGCGTCAGGTGGCACAAGCCTTGTGCCACCAAGTAGGCGCTTGAGGTTTAGCTCGCCTGTGCTGCCGTCACACGCACGGCAGCCCGGTAAGCGTGCCAACTGGCAAAGCCCAGCCAAGGCCCGACCACCAGCAAACCCGCCGCTGACGGCAACATCGCCAACACTACCAAGGCTGTGATGAGCGCCCCCCAAAACACCGACACGGCGGTGTGATCCACAAAGACACGCAAGCTGGTGATGCAGGCGGTGATGGCATCGGTGTCACGGTCCAAAATCATCGGAATAGACACCATCATGCTGGCGAAGACCAGCCCAGCAAAGAAGCCCCCCACGCATAGGTAGGCGGCAATGAACTCCCAGTTCTGCGGGTTGAACACGGCCTCTAGCACGGTGGCGGTGGTGGGCATTCCGCCCGTGTTGAAAAACACCGCAAACACCACCAACGATGCGCGCCCCCACAGCAGCTCCATCACCACCATCACCATGATGAGCATGCTCATGCTACGGATGTGCGACTCCCAACAAGTGAGCGAACTGCCCATGCTCGGCGGCTCATCGCGCTCCATGTGCATGCTCACGTCATACAGCCCCATGGCCAAAAAGGGGCCAATCAGCAAACAACCCGACACAGCCGACAAGGTGTACTCGGGATTGCTTTTGAACACGGCCAACAAGATCAACGCCATGAGCCAAAAGCAGACGCCGTAAAACAAAGAAATCAGAGGTTGCGAGACCATGTCTCGCAAGCCACGCCAAAGCCAACGCAACGGATCGCTCAAGCCAATCGGGTTGATGTCAATGCGGTCATGTGCCTCGTCTGGTACCAATTGCTGCATGTGTCTCCCCTTCTGGCGGGTTTGGTTTTATAGGTTGGCGACTTTCAGAGCTCGCTCTAGGTCATTTTGTAAATCGATCACATTCTCTAGGCCAATACAAAAACGCACCACGCGTCCGCGTTGCCTATGCGACACCGAGCGTGCGCGGCTAGACGCCATGTTGTAGGGCATCACCAAACTCATGGGGCCGCCCCAGCTGTAACCAATTTTGAACAGCTGCAAGGCATCGCAAAACGCATCCACTTGTTTGGATGTGAAACGCTCGTCCATCACCACGCTGAAAATACCCGCAGCCAAACCGTCGGGCTCTTGCTGTGTCACACACAGTTGCTGCCAATGTGCATGACCGGGTGCGCCGCTCAATGCGGGATGCAACACTTGGCTGAATGCAGGCTGCAAAGCGCACCATGCAGCCAAGGTGCGTGCAGCCGCGTCTTGCGCTTTGTAGCGCAGCGGCAGAGAAGCCAATGAGCGCAACACCATCTCAGCGTCATTCGCGCCCACACCCGTACCCAAACGCATGTGCGTGAGTTTCAACACACGGGCCAATTCATCGCTGCGCGTGACGATGCTGCCCATCAACACATCACCGCCGCCGCTGGGGTATTTGGTGAGCGCGTGAATGGTCAGGTCCACCCCAAGCTCGCCCAGCCCTGGCGTGAGGTCAAACGCGTTGAAGGCCAAGCCTGCACCCCAAGTGTTGTCGAGTGCACACAGCACACCGCGGGCCTTGCACAACTGCACCAAAGCCACGAGATTGGGAAACTCCATCGTCACCGAGCCCGCTGCCTCGAGCCACACCAAGCGTGTGCGCGGTGTGATGCGTGCGGCCAAGTCGTTCACATCCAGTGCGTCGTATATCTGATGCGTGATGCCAAACTGAGCTAACTCGCCTTCGGCCAGCGACTTGTTGGGCGCATAGGCGTTATCCGGAATCAACACCTCGTCGCCAGTTTTGAGCAACGCAAAATCCACATGTGCAATCGCTGCTAAACCGCTGGGTGTGAGGATGCAATGCGTACCGCCCTCTAGCGTGGCCAAACGCTCTTCGAGCGTGAACGTGGTGGGAGTGCCATGCAAACCGTAGGTGTAAGCCGACTTGTCCATCCACTCACGCGTGCGCATGGCGGCCACATTCGGAAAGATGACCGTCGAGGCTTTGAACACGCCCACTTGCGGTGCTTCAAATTCAGACGGGGGAAGGTAGGTATGGTGAATGAGATCGGTGCTGCGTGACATGCTCCGATATTAACTAGTCCTCAACGTTAAATGAAAACAGTAAAGTAGACTCCTCCTTTAACAAGCCCTCGCACCATGTCGAACCTGCTAAAACTAGCTTTCCCTAGAAATTTCAAACTTTTTCTGCAGCGAAAGAAGATAGATCAGATTTACTCTAAAGAAATTTCGATGGCACGGAAAACAGGCGATCATGAAAAAATGCGCTCGCTTGAGCAAGACTATTTTTTTGATATTGCTTTGCATGAGGAAGAAGAAGATGCATTCTTGACAAATAAATATTTATCAAAAGCTCGTCAATTACATTTATCTGTGCCACATCGAAACGAAGACGATGGCAAAACATCGAAATATTGGTATGAAGGTAGGTATACCGGTTGCTTCTATTTAACGCCATTAGGTTTTGCAAGTTTGCGAGAAAACATTCGTCAAGAACTTAAGGCCCGTCATGATGCTCGTGCACACTGGGCTGTATGGCTTTCTGCTCTAACAGGCGTCATCGGTGCGATCACCGGCCTAGCATCAGTCCTTAGCAAATAGATCATGCACAAAATTTCTCCACACATAACAAACAAGAAACAGTCGAATTTAAGTTTCCAATACACTTGAAAGTTTTTCATTAAGAACTCAATATGAAACCCGAAACAAAACACGCATTAAAAATTTCTGCGGGCCTTGTGGCCGCATATATCTTCTTACCATTTCTAATTGCTTTAATCAACGGTCATCATGATCTAGGTGGGTTTTTTGCAATTAAGTTAGTTTCAGGTTTGGCATTACTTCCTTTTGTGTATGCCATTGTTTGGTACTTAGAAAAGACTCAAAAAGCGAAGGTGTCCGATATCGATAGCCCAGAGCTCACTCACCCAAAAACAAGCAAATGGAATTACGCCGGCATAATTCTGGGGCCACTAGCCTTATTTTTTATATTTTTACCAGACTACAACGCTGGAAAAACAGGTGGTACTTTTTATATCGGATTGTTATTCTGGATAATTGTCATCATCTACAGCGTAAAAAACTTAATGCAAAAAAAGGAAGCGTCGACTGCGCTTTAATCAGTGTGACATATTGAGCATCTTAGAAATTGGCTCATCACAATAAAAAAGACCGCTCAGAGCGGTCTTTTTTATTTGGTAGTCAATAGAAGATTAAACCTTCCACTTCTCCAACAAAGCTGCAGGACGCATGCTGTCATACGGCTCAAACGGTTGGTGAATCCATGGGTTCGTGGCCAAATAGTCCATCGAGTAATCAGGTTTGAATTCAGACACGCCCTTGGTCCAAATCACGGCAGTGCGCAATTCGGTGATGGGTGCGTAGTTGTTCTTGAGCTGGTCCACCACCGCCTTCAAGGTGTGGCCGGTGTCAGCCAAGTCGTCCACCAACAGCACTTTGCCAGCGATTTCGCCTTTAGGTGTGGTGATGAAGCGGGCGATATCCAAATGGCCTTGCACCGTGCCTGCATCAGCGCGGTACGAGCTGGTGGACATGATGGCCAAAGGCTTGTCGAAGATGCGCGACAAGATGTCGCCTGGGCGCATACCGCCACGGGCCAAGCAAAGGATGGTGTCGAATTCCCAGCCCGATTGGTGAATCTTGATGGCGAGTTTTTCAATGAGGTTGTGGTACTCGTCGTACGACACGTACAGGTGTTTGCCGTCTTCGGTCAACATGGTTTGGTCCTTTTAAAAATTAAGCGATGTAGGGGTGGGTCAGCAAGATCGTGTGGTCACGATCTGGGCTGGTAGACACCATGTGAATCGGCACGCCTGTGGTTTCGGCAATGCGATTCAGGTAATGCTGAGCGGCCTTGGGCAGCTTGTTGTAATCGGTCACGCCCACGGTGGTGTCGCTCCAGCCGGGGATGGTTTCGTAGATGGGTTTGCAACGCGAAATCTCGTCTGCGCCCATGGGCAAGATGTCGATGGTTTCGCCGTCCAATTCGTAACCCACGCACAAGAGCAATTCGGTCAAGCCGTCGAGCACGTCGAGCTTGGTGATGCACAAGCCTGTGAGGCCGTTGACTTGTGCGCTGCGCTTGAGCAACGCGGCATCAAACCAACCGCAACGGCGTGAGCGCCCCGTGGTCGTGCCCTTCTCTGCGCCAATGGTGGCCATGTGGTAACCAGGCGTGCCTTCTTTTTCCCAATCGAGTTCGGTGGGGAATGGGCCGCCGCCCACGCGTGTGCAGTACGCCTTGGTGATGCCCAAGATGTAGTGCAACATGCCAGGGCCAACGCCTGCACCTGCAGCGGCGTTACCGGCCACGCAGTTGCTAGACGTGACGAAGGGGTAAGTACCGTGGTCCACGTCGAGCAAGGTGCCTTGTGCGCCTTCAAACAACAGGTTGGCACCGGCTTTGTGGGCTTCGTTCAACTCACGTGACACGTCTGCCACCATCGGCAAGATTTCTTTGGCATAGGCCATAGCTTCGTTGTAGACGGTGTCGTAGTCCACAGCGGGCGCGTGCAAGATGTCGGTCAACACATGGTTGTGCAGCTCAAGGTTCTCGCGCAGTTTGGTGGCGAAGCGCTCGGGGTGCTTCAAGTCTTGCACGCGCAAAGCACGGCGTGCAATTTTGTCTTCGTAGGCGGGGCCAATGCCGCGGCCTGTGGTACCGATCTTGGCCGTACCGGCCTTCTCTTTGGCCGCTTCACGGGCCACGTCAATGGCAGCGTGGTAAGGCAGGATGAGTGGGCAAGCTTCGCTGATGCGCAAGCGTGAGCGCACTTCCACGCCGGCTTTTTCAAGTCCCGCGATTTCTTCGAGCAGCTTTGGTGCAGACAACACCACGCCATTGCCGATGTAGCACTTCACGCCAGGGCGCATGATGCCGCTAGGGATCAAATGCAACGCAGTTTTCACACCGTTGATGACCAAGGTGTGGCCCGCGTTGTGACCGCCTTGAAAGCGCACCACGCCTGTGGCGGTTTCAGTCAACCAATCGACCAATTTACCTTTGCCTTCGTCACCCCATTGGGTACCGACGACGACGACGTTACGGCCTTTGGTTGCAGCCACGGTTTGTCCTTGGGTAGTGCTCATATCCACTCGATTACTTAAAAAATTAAAGGGCTTGACCAGCGGGAACAGCTTGCACTGCCCACTGGCCGGCGACTTCGATCAGTTCACGATCGCAGTCAAATTCATCGACTTCGCTTTCGTGGCCTGGCAACACGCAGACCACGGTTTCACCATTGGCACGCAAGGTGGCAATGGCTTCGCGCAAACCTTTGGCGGTTCCCCAGGGCGCACGAATGGCGGCTTTGAGGGCGCGCTCTGGCACCACGCTGACCAACTCTTTCAAGTCCAAACTGAATCCAACGGCGGGACGCTTACGGCCAAACACCGCCCCCACTTCGTCGTAGCGGCCACCGCGCACCAAGGCGTCGCTGGCACCGCGCACAAAGATGGCAAAGCGCACGCCGCTGTAGTAGGCGTAGCCGCGCAAATCGGCCAAGTCAAACGTCACGGCCACACCGCTCAAGTCCGCGGCAATTTGGCGCAGCTCAGCCAAGGCTTGCATGACCACAGGCCATGCAGCAAATGCTTTTTCGGCTTGGGCCAACACGGACGCATCGCCATACATGCCGACCAAAGCGACCAAGGCCGTGCGCACATTGGCAGGCAAGTCTTTGGAGAGAGCTTGAACGCCTGAAGTGTCTTTGGCGGCCAAGGCGCTGTGCAAGGCATCGCGCGCGTCAGCCGTCAAGGTCACACCATTCAGCAACGCGGGCACGATGCGCGCATCGCTCAAGTCCACCGTGAATTGGTGGATGGACACGGCTATGAGGGTGTCCAACGCCAAGTGCAGCACTTCAAGATCGGCCTCGATACCTGCATGGCCATAAATTTCGGCACCAAACTGCAAAGGCTCACGGGTGGCGAATGGGCGGTCTGGGCGTGTATGCAGCACAGGGCCGCAGTAGCACAGGCGCGTCACGCCAGTACGGTTGAGCAAATGGGCGTCAATGCGGGCGACTTGCGGCGTGGTGTCGGCGCGCAGGCCCAAGGTACGACCAGAGAGTTGGTCGACCAGTTTGAAGGTTTGCAAATCGAGTGCGCGGCCTGTGCCCGACAGCAATGATTCGAGGTACTCGAGCAATGGCGGCATGACCAGCTCGTAGCCATAGCCTCTAGCTGTGTCGAGATACAAGCGACGCAGCTCTTCGATGTGCCGGGCCTCAGAAGGCAGAACATCGGCGATGTGATCCGGCAGAACCCAAGCAGACATGTAATTAAGGGAGGCTGTTAAAACCGAGATTTTACAGGGCTAAACGCCCTCAACCCAGCCACCAGAGCATCAAAAGACCAACCATCACGCAGACCAAGCCGAAAAAGCGGATCTGACCGTCTTGCAGCACCATGAGTTGCGCCATTTTGTCGCGCCAACCTTGGGGCGACATGAACGGAAAGACACCTTCGAAAATCAGCATCAGTCCGAACGCGACCCACAGCGTATCGCTGTCAAAGCTCATACAAGAGGCCTTTTACTTCTTAGGCGCTGGGGCGCTGCCGCCACCGCTGCCTCGAAGAGCTTTGAAGAAGTCGCTCGAGGGATCGACCACCATCACGTCGCTCTTTTTGCTGAACGTGGTTTTGTAAGCTTCTAAGCTGCGGTAGAACTGAGCAAAGTTGGCGTCGCGGCCAAACGAGTCGGCATACAAACGCGCGGCTTCGGCATCGCCCTCGCCTTTGATTTTTTGCGCTTCGCGGTAAGCATTGGCCACCGTCACTTCGCGTTGGCGATCCGCGTCGGCGCGAATTTTTTCACCTTCGGCTGCACCCGTAGAACGCAACTCGTTGGCCACGCGCTTACGCTCGGCTTCCATGCGGCGATACACCGATTCAGTGATGGCGTCCACATAGTCAGCACGGGTGATGCGCACGTCAATCACGTCCACGCCCCAAGGCTTGGCACCTTTGACTGCCGTCAACACTTCGCGCTTGACATCGGCCAGCAACTCTTCGCGCTTCAATGAAAGCAGTTCTTTCACCGTGCGCTTGTTGATCTCTTCTTGGAAAGCATTGCGCACAACACGGGCCAGCTGCACAGCGCCGGCGTTTTCGTCCAGACCCACGTTACGGATGTATTGCGATGGGTCGGTGATACGCCAACGGGCATACCAATCAATCACCACACGCTGCTTTTCAGCGGTGAGCATGGGCTCGGTGTCCGCGTTGTCCAGCGTGAGCAAACGCTTGTCGATGTAGCTCACGTTTTGGAACGGTGGCGGCAGCTTGATGTTCAAGCCAGGCTCAGTGATGACGTTCTTGATTTGGCCAAAGGAATACACCACGCCAAACTGACGTTGGTCCACCACAAACAGGGTGGAGCTGAGCAGCGCCAAAGCCACGAAGGCAGAGGAAATGTAAAAACCGATTTTGTTTTGTTGCATGTTCGTGTCCCCTATCAACGGCCATCACGGTCGCGTGCGCGGCCATCGCGTGCGCGCGCATCTGTGGCAGGCGTGCTTGGGTTAGCGGGTGTGTTGGCGGCATTTTGCGCAGCGTCAGCAGGTGACGCAGCAGGTGCTGTGCCATTGGCTGCATTGGTTTGCTGGATGATTTTGTCCAAGGGTAAATACAACAAGTTCGAGCCTTGCTTGGTGTCCACCAACACCTTGGTGGTGTTGCTGTAAATCTGTTGCATGGCGTCGATGTACAAACGGTCACGCATGACTTGTGGCGCCTTTTGGTATTCGCCCACGAGCGACTTGAAGCGTTGCGCATCACCCTCGGCTTGCGCCACGATGCGGGCTTTGTAACCATCGGCTTCTTGCTTCAAACGCGAAGCGGCACCCACAGCACGTGGCACCACGTCGTTGGCATAGGCTTCGGCTTCGTTTTTGGCGCGTTCGCGTTCTTGACCCGCTTTGAGCACGTCGTCAAACGCAGCTTGTACTTGCTCTGGGGGGCGCACGCCACCTTGTTGCAAGTTGATGCCCACCACTTCGACACCGACTTTGTATTGGTCAAGAATGGCTTGCATGATGGTGCGAATGCGTGGACCAATTTGGTCACGCTCGTCGGACATGGCAGCGTCCATCTTCATCTTGCCCACCACTTCGCGCACGGCTGTTTCGGCAGCTTGCACCACGGTGTCCGTGGGGTTCTTGGTTTCAAACAAATAAGCGCGTGCATCTGTCAAACGGTATTGCACGGCAAATTTGATTTCAAGGATGTTTTCGTCTTCCGTCAACATGGCCGACTCGCGCAAACCGGTGGACTTGACGATGTTGTCACGGCCCACATCAACCGAGCGGATTTGCGTCACAAACACCAGCTCTTGACGCTGGAACGGGTAAGGCAAACGCCAGTTAAAACCCGCACCTACGGTGGAGTGGTAACGGCCAAACTGGGTAATGACCGCTTGCTGGCCCTCTTGCACGATGAAAAAGCCAGTGCTGAGCCATATGGCCAGCACCACAGCGCCAATCACACCAATGCCAAAACGCGCCACTTTGAAGTCGGGGCCTGTTGGACCACCGTTGTTGTTTGGCGGCTCAGAGCCACCTTTTTTATTGCCAAGCAAGCCTGATAGCTTGGCGTTGAAATCGCGCCACAACTCATCCAAGTCAGGCGGACCGCCCGCGCCTGCTGCGGGTGGGCGCTTGGGTTCGTCTTGCGGCTTTTTCTCGTCGCTCGAAGGCGGAATGGCCTGACTGCCATTGGGGTCAAACGTGGGGTTGCCGTCTTTGTCGCGACCCCAGCGGCCATCGTTGAGGTTGAACATGCCGAGCAGTCGCGCGCACCAAGATTTGGGGCTGACCGTGTGGGTGTTGGAGTTCATGCGCATCGTTGTTTTTTCTTTGAAGTCTTCGATTGTGCCTAAGGATTCAAGCCTCATTCCAATTCCTGCGTATTTGCATGGTCTTCAGGCATCGTCGACAGAGCTTCCTGTGCCAAAAATTCACGCAAAGCTGCGACGCCCTCACCTGTTTGAGCGCTGACAAAAAAGCGCGGCACGCTCAAGCCGTCTACCGTGTAATGGTCTTGTAACTGCACAGGACGCGTTTCGGGGCTCATGGCATCGAGCTTGTTGAACACAAAGACCTGCGGCACATCGGCCGCACCAATCTCGGCCAACACTTTTTGAACCTCGACCATTTGTTCGGGGTAATTGGGGTTAGACGCGTCGACCACGTGCATCAGCAGCGTGGCATCCGCCGCTTCTTGCAAGGTCGCTTGGAAAGCATCGATCAAACCGTGCGGCAAATCGCGGATGAAACCCACCGTGTCTGACAACGACACCGAGCGGCCCGTGCCATCGGCATTACCCAAATACAGCTGGCGTGTGGTGGTGTCGAGCGTGGCAAACAGCTGGTCAGCGGCATAGGCACGCGCTTTGACCAAGGCATTGAACAAGGTGGATTTACCTGCGTTGGTGTAGCCCACCAGAGAGATGGTGAAGGCATCGCGGCGGTTGCGCTGGCGGCGCTGGGTGCTGCGCTGCTTTTTGACCTTGTCCAAACGTTCTTTGGTGCGCTTGATGGAATCATTGATCATGCGGCGGTCCAGCTCAATCTGGGTCTCGCCGGGGCCACCGCGCATACCGATACCACCGCTTTGCCGCTCCAAGTGCGACCAGCGGCGTACCAAGCGTGTGCTGAGGTATTGCAGCTTGGCGAGCTCGACTTGCAACTTGCCTTCGTGGCTGCGCGCGCGTTGGGCGAAGATTTCCAAAATCAACAAGGTGCGGTCGTTCACCGCCACGCCCATGTGACGCTCTAGGTTGCGCTGCTGTGCAGGGCTGAGCGATTGGTCAAACAGGATTTCGGTGGCACCGTGCATGAGGGCCAGCTCTTTGATTTCGTCGGCTTTGCCGCTGCCTACAAACAGGGCAGCATCGGGCGCTTTGCGCTTGCAGGTGATGCGCGCCACAGGCTTTAAGCCAGCGGTTTCGGCCAGCAGGCCGAGTTCTTCTAGCTCGCCATCGAAATGCGGCAAGCCAAAATCGACCCCCACCAAAATGGTGGCGCCGGCGGTTTTTTGAGGTGTGTCGTTCAAGCGTTCAATCTAAAAAAACGAAATACAAGGCGTAAAAAAAGGGCTGAAACAGCCCTTTTTGCAGAGCGTTCAAGCTCAGACTTCAGGCGAACTGCCTGTGCCGTCGGTGGGGTTGAAGTTGACAGCGCGGCCCGGCACGATGGTCGAGATGGCGTGTTTGTAAACCATTTGCGTCACGGTGTTGCGCAGCAACACGACGTATTGGTCAAACGATTCGATTTGGCCTTGCAGCTTGATGCCGTTGACCAAGTAGATGGACACGGGCACATGCTCGCGGCGCAGGATGTTCAAAAATGGGTCTTGCAACAGTTGGCCTTTGTTCTTTGAGTTTTCGGTGTTCACGATATGCTCCGTGTCTGTGTAGTTGAAAGAAATGCCACGTTACCACAGAGCTAGAGGGCTTGTGATATCAGTCGTCTTTGCCTGCGTAAGGGTTACTTGAGGTCTTCATCTCAATTCGCAAGGGGGTACCTTCTAAATTAAAGGCCTTGCGGAATCGCCCTTCCAAGAACCGTTTGTAGGTTTCGGTCACGTGCTCCAGCGAATTGCCGTGAATCACGATGATGGGCGGATTCATGCCACCTTGGTGGGCATAACGCAGCTTGGGGCGGTACATGCCGCCGCGCTGTGGCGACTGAAACTGCACGGCTTCCAGCAACAAGCGGGTGAGCAAAGGCGTTGGCATTTTGCACATGGCTGCTTTGTGGGCTTGCGCAATCGCGCCCCACAACGGCCCCAAACCTTGGCGTTTCTTGGCGGAAATGAAGTGCATGGCCGCAAACTTCAAAAACGGCAAACGCGTCTCAATCGAGCGCATCAGCAATTCGCGCTGGTAAGAGTCCACGGCGTCCCATTTGTTCACGGCCAACACCACAGCGCGGCCGCTTTCCAAGATGTAGCCTGCGATGTGCGCGTCTTGGTCAGTCACGCCCTGCGTGGCATCAAGCAACAACAAAACCACGTTGGCCGACTCAATGGCTTGCAGGGTTTTGACCACTGAGAACTTCTCAATGGCTTCAAACACCTTGCCCTTGCGACGCAAACCAGCCGTGTCGATGAGTTCAAACATTTGGCCATTGCGCTCAAATGGCACACTGATGGCGTCACGTGTGGTGCCAGGCATGTCAAACGCCACCAAACGCTCTTCTCCCAACCATGTGTTGATGAGGGTCGATTTGCCTACGTTGGGGCGGCCGGCCACAGCCAGCTTGATGGTGCCGTTATCGGCGTCAGCATCTTCTTCGTCTGGGTCAGCCAAATTCAGAGGCGCCAAAGCTTGCGCCATCATGTCGCGAATACCTTGTCCATGCGAGGCAGACACAGGCAACACTTCGCCCAAGCCCAGCTCGTAAAACTCGACCAGCTGAGCGCCCTCTTTCATGCCCTCGGCTTTGTTGGCCACCAAAATGGTGGGCTTGCCCAAGCGGCGCAGGTAATTGGCAATGTCGTGGTCTTGGGCCGAAATGCCACCACGAGCATCCACCACAAACACCACCACATCGGCTTCAGCCACGGCTTGTTGGGTTTGACGGGCCATCTCTTTGTAGATGCCATTGTCAGCGGTGGGTTCAAAGCCGCCCGTGTCGATGACGATGAATTCGTGCTTGTCAAAACGGGCATTGCCGTAGTGACGGTCGCGGGTCAAGCCCGCGAAGTCGGCCACGATCGCATCACGCGATTTGGTCAAACGGTTGAACAACGTGGACTTACCAACGTTGGGGCGGCCCACTAAGGCCAATACGGGTTTCAAAACTTAATCCTTTAACTTTCCCAATTACGGGATTTGGAGGCCAGTCACGCGACCTTCGCGTGTGACCACCACATAGCGACCGCCTGCAAACACAGGGGCAGTTGCCAATTCTTCGGTATCGAGCTTGATGCGGTTGAGCAATGCGCCGTCAGCGAGTGACAGCAAATACAACCAGCCGCCGTTGTCAGCCACCAACACGCCGCGCGGCGTGACCAGTGGTGCGCTCAAGATGCGGTATTTCAAACGCTCGGTGTCCCACAGACGTTCGCCATTGCTGCGATTGAACGCTTGCACCACGCCGTTGGACAGTGGCGCGACCAGCAAGGTGTCGTTGCCACTCACGCCCATCTCGCCTGCGGACGGACGTGTCCACACGCCTTGACCACGGTCTGCATTCACACAACCGACAGCGGTCTGGAAGGCACGCACGCACACCACGTCTCCCACGCGGTCAAACGGGGCGACCAAGTCGACCAAACGCTCCACGTCGTTGGTGCCGCGCGGTGTGGCGATGGCGGACTCCCAGCGAATCACACCGGTGTTGGGGTCAAGGCCTGCCAAGCGGCCGGACAAACCGACCACCAAGGTGTTTTTCACAGCCAGCATCACGCCCGCTTGCTTCAAGACCAAAGGCTCGCCTGGGCGCTGTTGCGTCCAGAGTTGGCGGCCTGTGGCGCCATCAAAGGCAATGACCGAACGGTCTGCCGTCAACACAAACACGCGCGCACCGGCCACCAAAGGTGAGGTGAAGGACTGGGCAGGCAAGCTCTTGCGCCATTGCACTTTGCCGTCACGCAAGGTGACGAGTTCGTTGTTGCGGGTGACCACAGCCAGCTGTTGACCATCACTACCCACGCCTGCGGAAATGGCTTGATCCAGCTTCAAACGCCACATATCTTTGCCTGTGGTGGCATCCAAAACGGCCACCACGCCTTGGCTGTTGGCCAAAGCAATGCGGTCTTCACGCGCAGACACGACCAAGGGGAAATCCACCTTGCCCACGTTGGCCGTCCAGCTGGTGCGCACGTCTTGCAACACGGGCACGCCCGGAATTTCAGTGGGCTTGGGGCGCGATGGGCCAGAGCAAGCGGCCAAAGCCACGCACACGCCAGTCAGTGCCAAGCGCGTCAGAGATGTCCAGCTAAATGGTGTGGTGTTCACTTTTTGCTCTCCACAGCAGGTGTGTCTTCGGGGTCAGCGCCCAACGCAGACAATTTCACAGCCACCAAACGGCGGTACTCGGCGTTGGGCTCAAAGCCCTTCCACGCATATTTGTAGTGTTGAACAGCTTCAGCAGGTTGCGCTTGCAACATGGCCAAGTCACCCAAGCGATCGGCCATCAAGGGGGCGAAGGCTTCTGGCACTTTGGCAGTGAGTTGCTTGCGGGCTTCGTCATACGCTTTGTCTTCCACCAACAAAGCAGCCAAACGCAAACGTGCCAAGGCTTGGTAGCCCTCGTCGCTGGCTTTCTCAACAACCCAGCTCAGCTGAGCTTTGGCATCGGCTTTGCGGTCCTTGTCGTTGTACACGCGGGCGGCCAACAAAGCGGCTTGTTGGGCGTAAGTAGTGCCGGCAAATTTGTCTTTGATGTCGCTCACCGAGCGGTCAAGCAAAGCAATGTCGCCACTCAACGCGGCGCGTTCCACCGTGTCATACAAGGCCGCAGATTGCGCCGCTTGTTTGCCTTGGTAAGACTGCCAACCCATCCAAGCGGCATAGCCGCCCAACACGGCAATCAGCAGCCACGTGATGAGGTCGCCCCAGTTTTTCCAAAAGTGCTTGAGTTCGTCGATTTGTTCTTGGTCTTCAAGGTTGAGGTGCGATGACATGGTGTGAATGCTTTGACTTAAAAATTTAGCGAATTGTAGGGCTCGGCTTATCAGCCAGCGGTTTGAGACGGGGCCACGCCCTGCGACAGTTTGGCAGCCACACGGGTGGTGACGTCTGCCAAGGGCAACGCCTCTTGCGCACCCGCGCCATCGCGCAAGGCTTTGAGGGTAACTTCGCCGCGCGCCAACTCATCGCCGCCAAAAATCAGGGCGAACTGTGCGCCGCTGCCATCGGCCTTTTTGAACTGCGATTTCATGCTGCCCATGCCCTCGCCTGCCCCTGCATGCATTTGCACAGACATGCCTTGCGCACGCAAGGTTTGGATGGTTTTGAACACCACCGGCAAAGCCGAGGCATCGGGCACGATGGCGTACACATCAGGACCCACGGCCTCTGGCAATGTGCCCTGCTCTTTGAGCAACTCGAGCACACGCTCCACGCCCAAGGCCCAGCCCACGGCGGGTGCAGGCTTGCCGCCCACTTGCTCAATCAGGTAGTCGTAACGGCCACCGCCGCAGATGGTGCCTTGCGAGCCCAAGCGGTCGGTCACAAACTCAAACACGGTGAGGTTGTAGTAGTCCATGCCACGCACCAAGCGTGGGTTGATGCGGTAGGCCACGCCACTCGCATCCAAAATGGCTTTCACCGCGTTGAAGTGAGCCAGTGAAGCCTCGCCCAAAAAGTCGATCAACTTCGGTGCGGCTTCGACCACGGCTTGCATCGCTGGATTCTTGGTGTCCAAGATGCGCAAGGGGTTGCTGTGCAGGCGACGCTTGGCTTCTTCGTCCAGCACATCGACATGAGCTTCTAAGTGAGCAATCAAAGCAGTGCGATGCGCCGCACGCTCGTCGGGTTGGCCCAAGCTGTTGAGCTCCAAGCGCACGTCTTGCAAACCCAGTTCTTGCCACAGCGTGGCAGCCAACAAAATGAGCTCGGCATCCACCTCAGCGCCCGGAAAGCCCAAAGCCTCTGCGCCGATTTGGTGGAACTGGCGATAGCGGCCACGTTGTGGGCGCTCGTGGCGAAACATCGGGCCCATGTAATACAGGCGCTGACCACCGTTGTAGAGCATGTTGTGCTCAACCACTGCACGCACCACACCGGCTGTGGCCTCTGGGCGGAGCGTGAGCTGCTCGCCATTCAGGCGGTCTTCAAAGGAGTACATCTCCTTTTCCACAATGTCGGTCACCTCGCCCAAGCCACGCACAAACAAGGCGGTGGGTTCAACGATGGGTGTGCGCAAGTTGCGATACGCGTGGCGTGCCATCAGACCGCGAACCTTCTCTTCCAACCATTCCCATTGGGCTGAGGCTGGAGGCAACAAGTCGTTCATGCCTTTGACAGCGGTCAAGGCTTGGGCTTTGGCAGGTTTTGTTGTTTTGTTTTCTGTCGTCACGATAGGCAGGCGCACGGATTAACCGAAGCGTTTTTCAATGTAGTTTTCAACAATTTGGTGGAACTCTTGCGCGATGTTGTCGCCGCGCAAGGTCATGGCTTTTTCGCCGTCGATGAACACGGGCGCTGCAGGCGCTTCTCCGCTGCCAGGCAGGCTGATGCCAATGTCAGCATGCTTGCTTTCGCCAGGGCCATTCACGATACAACCCATCACCGCGACCTTGAGGTTTTCCACCCCGGGGTATTGGGTGCGCCACACAGGCATTTGCGCGCGTAAGAAGTCGTCAATCGACTTGGCCATTTCTTGGAAGGTCGTGCTGGTGGTGCGACCACATCCGGGGCAAGCCGTGACGCTGGGCACGAAGGTGCGCAGCCCCAAGGCTTGCAAAATCTCAGAAGCAATCACCACCTCTTGCGTGCGGGCTTCGCCGGGCTGAGGTGTGAGCGAGACGCGGATGGTGTCGCCAATGCCTTCTTGCAAAAGAATAGACAAAGCCGTGGCAGAAGCCACTGTGCCTTTGGTGCCCATGCCCGCTTCGGTCAGGCCCAAATGCAGCGGATAGTTGCAGCGCTGAGCCAGCTCACGGTAAACCGCGATCAGGTCTTGCACACCGCTGACTTTGCAGCTGAGCAAAATTTGTTCAGCGGGCATGCCCATGCTCTGTGCCAATTTGGCCGAGTCAATGGCGGAAGTGATGAGCGCCTCGTACATCACTTGCTTGGCTTCAAAGGGCTGGGCGCGCAAAGCGTTTTCGTCCATCAAACGGGCCAACAGTTCTTGGTCTAGGCTGCCCCAATTCACACCAATGCGCACAGCTTTGTTGTAGCGCATCGCGGTTTCAATCATTTGGCCGAATTGCTTGTCGTGCTTATCGCCCTTGCCCACGTTGCCGGGGTTGATGCGGTACTTGGACAAGGCTTGCGCACAGTCTGGAAATTCGGTCAGCAAACGGTGGCCGTTGTAATGGAAGTCGCCAATCAAAGGCACGTTGATGCCCATCTTGTCGAGCTGCTCACGCACATACGGCACAGCGGCAGCTGCTTCGGGTGTGTTGACGGTGATGCGCACCAATTCAGAACCGGCCAATGCCAATTCTTTGATTTGAATAGCCGTGCCAATCGCGTCCACCGTGTCGGTGTTGGTCATGGACTGAACGCGCACAGGCGCATCGCCACCGACCGTGACCACATGGTCGCCCCACGCCACACGCGCTTGCAAGCTGCGGCGTGCTTTGGGTTGTGACAACGCAATGCCATGCGTTTGAGGCAAAGCGGTGCCTTGTGTGTGTGCGTTATTTGCCATCCGAAGCTCCCGGTGCGCTGGCAGGTGCTGCAGCACTGGCCGCTTGTGCGGACACGGCTGCCGAATGAACCGTGGTCACCACCATGTTGCCGGACACGTTGTCAACCACGGGCGCAGGCACTTCGGTGGAAGGCAAAGCAATGGCAGGCTCCACGGGGACCACCACGGTACCCGCGGTGGGATCGTCTTTGAACACCAACAAGCCATGAATTTCTGGCCACAAACCAATCCCCAAGGCCAAGACCAACACAGCCACAGCCGCCCAACGCATGGGGGTGAACAAACGTGCCACAGCGACAAAGCTGGACTGCGGTAAAAAGGAAGGACGGTCCAAAGGAAAGTCCAAACCACGTTCGTTTTTAGCTGCTAAGCGCGACACATCTTGGGTGGGCAACAAGGCCAGCACGGGGGCTGCATCGGTCTTCAATTGGCGGCACACGGCCAAGGTCAAGGCGCGCGCAAACATGGCGTCTGGTAACGCATCCAAATGGTCGGACTCCAAGGCCTCTAGCTTGGCAGGTGACACGCGCAAGGCTTGCGCCAACACGTCGAGCTTGAACCCTGCGTCTTCGCGGAGTTGACGCAACAAGGCTCCAGCTGTCGTGCTCGAGGTAGTCGATGTGGTGGTTTCTTCAGTCATCAGGCTTCAAAAAAGAATGAGGGGTTTGTTCAATGATTGTGTTGGCGCGTGTCAGCGGGTGTCGCACGCTTTTTACAAAATTCAATGGCTTTGTTTGTTTTGTCAGCACTGACGTAGCCCGGTTGCGACAGCGCACGGCCCAACTGGATTTGTGCTTGTGCAAAACGGTTTTGTTCGCACAAGAACCAACCGTAGTTGTGTTGAATGGCGCCTAGCTCAGCTGAGCGCACAGGTGGCTGAGACGCCAACTGCAAGGCTTGCTCAAAACTTTGTTGCGCCAAAGCCGGCGCTTTTGCACGCTGGTGAATCAGTCCAAGCAAGCTATACGCATCGGCATAGTTCGCGTCAATTTGCAAAGCGGCGCGCACTTCTTGCTGCGCTACGTCGTTTTGGTTTTGTTCGTAATACGCACTGGCCAAACTCAGGCGGCGCATCGCGCGTTGGCGGGTGCTGTCGGGCTCGGCTTGCGTGAGCGTGTCGAGCTGCGGCGTAGCACTTGTGCATGCGACCAGACCACAGGCAGCGGCAAGCCAAAGCAACGCGCCACTTGCCAAGCTCCTTGACGTGCAACTGGCAAGGCCACTGATCGCATACCACACGCTCATGACGACACCTGTGTCAGTGGAATCACGCGCTGCTTGGCCATGCGGGCATCGACCTTGGTGCGGTCTTTCACGTCACCCGCAAGCTGGCCGCACGCGGCATCAATGTCGTCACCGCGCGTTTTGCGCACCGTGGTGATGATGCCGGCTTCACTGAGCTGCGCCGCAAACGCTTTGACCGTGGCGGCACTGGAACGTGTGAGACCCGAGGCTGGAAATGGATTGAACGGAATGAGGTTGAATTTGCAAGGCACGCTCTCACCTAAACCGCGTTTGGGCTTGACTAAATCAATCAAGGCTTGCGCGTGTTCGGGTTGGTCGTTCACGCCATCCAACATGCAATATTCAAAGGTGATGAAGTCACGTGGGGCGTGCGCCAAATAGCGGCGGCAAGCGTCCATCAATTCATGCAAAGGGTATTTGCGGTTGAGCGGCACCAAGTTGTCGCGCAAAGCATCGGTGGGTGCATGCAGTGATACGGCCAAGGCCACGGGGCAGTCTTCGCCCAAACGGTCCATCATGGGCACCACACCGGATGTAGACACCGTCACACGACGGCGTGACAAGCCATAGCCGTGGTCGTCCAACATCGAACGCAGCGCAGGCACCAAGGCGCTGTAGTTTTGCAGCGGCTCGCCCATGCCCATCATCACCACGTTGGAGATGACGCGCTCAGTCGTGTTGAACTGCTTGCGCAGCGTGTGCTCGGCAAACCACAGCTGCGACAAGATTTCACCGGTGGTGAGGTTGCGGCTAAAGCCTTGATGTCCTGTCGAGCAAAAACGGCAGCCCACAGCGCAACCAGCTTGCGAGGACACGCACAAAGTGCCTCGGTCATCTTCAGGAATGAACACGGTTTCGACGGCATTGCCGTCACCCACGTCGAACAACCATTTGATGGTGCCGTCGGCGGAGTCGTGTCTGGAAATCGGGGTAAGTGGCTGAACCTGTGCGCAGGTTTTCAGCTTTTCGCGCAGTGACTTGGCAAGATCAGACATCTGATCAAAGTCTTGTGCGCCTTTTTGGTGGATCCACCGGAACAGCTGCGTGGCGCGGAAGCGTTTTTCGCCCAAGCGCTCACAAAAAACGGCCAAACCGTCGAGATCAAAATCAAGCAGGTTGGCCGTCATTTTTTTTGCATCGGCATTGCTGCAAGCAGCAACACCAATTGCCTCTTAGTGACCGTAAACGTTCATGCCAGCGAAGAAGAAGCCGATTTCGACAGCGGCAGTCTCAGCGGCGTCAGAACCGTGCACAGCGTTAGCATCGATGCTGTCAGCGAAGTCAGCGCGGATGGTGCCAGGAGCAGCATCTTTAGGGTTGGTTGCACCCATCAAGTCACGGTTTTTCAAGATTGCGCCTTCGCCTTCGAGCACTTGAATCATGACAGGGCCGGAGACCATGAAATCAACCAAATCTTTGAAGAAAGGACGTGCTTTGTGCACAGCGTAGAACTGTTCGGCTTCGCCGCGTGACAGGTGAGCCATGCGAGCAGCGACAACTTTCAAGCCAGCAGCTTCGAAGCGTGCGTAGATTTGGCCGATGACGTTCTTAGCAACTGCGTCTGGCTTGATGATGGAGAGAGTACGTTCGGTCATTTGGATTTTCCTGTATTGACTGTGATTGAAACTTTTATACGCGATGTGCGAAGCCCGCTATTTTAACCGTTTCAAGGGATTTCCCTCGAACCAGCAAGCGTTTTTGGTGCATCTTGCGTGTGATTTAGCGCCCGCCTCGGCCACCTTGACCGCGATTACCGCCGGAACCACCGGCATTGCCGCCGCCCGAGCGGCCGCCGCCAAAGCTGCCCCCCGCAGAACCACCACGGCGTGGACCACTGCTTGACGGACGTGGACCACCGACCAAGCCGGCTTTGAATGCTTTTTGGCCATCTTTTTTGCGTTGACGCTCCTCGGCGTAGCTGTCTGCACCGATGTAGCCCACTGAGGTTTGCATTGGATCTGGCTGTGGTGCGCGCTCTGGCGCTTTGCCACCGCGGCGGCGCTCTGTACGCACCAAACGCTCGGGGCCACTGCGCTCTTCAGCCGCACGCGGTGTGGATGGACGCGGACCAATGCTGTTGCCGCGACGGCGACTGTTGGCGCGCTCGCTGCGATCATGGCGTGAGGGGCCGCTTTGCATCGGTGCTTCAGCACCGGCTGCTTCCATCAGCGCGCGAATGTCGCGCTCACCCAGCTCTACAAACGCGCCGCGCTTCAAGCCGCGTGGCAACACCATGGCGCCGTAACGAATACGAATCAGGCGGCTCACGGCGTGGCCCACGGCCTCGAACATGCGACGCACTTCGCGGTTGCGACCTTCAGAAATGGTCACGCGATACCAGCAGTTAGAACCTTCGCCACCGCCCTCTTCGATCGAGCCAAATTGGGCGGGACCGTCGTCGAGCTGAATGCCGGTGATGAGTTGTTCTTTTTGGTCTTTGCTGAGTTTGCCCAGCGAGCGCACCGCGTATTCGCGTTGCAAACCAAAGCGTGGGTGCATCAGCTGGTTGGCCAACTCACCAGAGCTGGTGAACAGCAACAAGCCTTCGGTGTTCAAGTCCAAACGACCGACCGATTGCCATTTGCCTTGGTACAGGCGGGGCAAGCGGCGGAAAACAGTCGGGCGGTTTTGTGGATCATCAGTGGTCACCACTTCGCCCGCAGGCTTGTGATACGCAATGACGCGCGGAGGCGGCGGCGCAATGCGCACCTTGAGCTGACGGCCATTGACCTTTATTTGGTCGCCAAACTGCACGCGCTGGCCAGTGTGGGCCACCTCGTTGTTGACGGCCACATGGCCTTCGGCAATCAAGCGCTCCATCTCGATCCGCGAGCCCATACCCGATTGGGCCAAGACTTTGTGCAGCTTCGGTGATTCAGGTTGTGGCAAGAGCACTCGCTTTTCTGGCGCAGCTTCGGCGCGGATCAGCTCGGCATCGAACTCGCCAGAAACGACGTCGTCAAAGTCAAACGCGGTGTCGTCGTCATCCAAAAATTCGTCGTGTGATTCGGTTGGCTTGCCACCCAGGTCGTGGTGTTTAGTGTTCATGTGTGTCGTCGCCGGTTGGGGCGGGGTCTCTGGGTGAGGAAAGTTCAAAAATAGGGGCATCGTCGCTGAGCGCCGTTGGGGCTTGTGCGGCCACTTCTGCAACCGCCTCGCCTTCGACTGGCGTGGCAACTTCAGTCGCATCAGCAGACTCAAGGGCCATGTTCATTTGTAAAGATGGGTCGTCTTCGCCCAAACGGGCAAAGGCGTTGGCTTGCGCCTGGGCGCTGTCGTACACAGGCAATTGGTCGAGTGAGGCCAAGCCTAAGTCGTCCAAGAACTGGCGTGTGGTGGCGTACAAAGAAGGACGGCCCACGGTTTCGCGGTGGCCAATCACTTCGACCCAGCCACGGTCTTCGAGTTGTTTGATGACGAGTGAATTAACGGTCACGCCACGGATGTCTTCCATGTCGCCACGGGTCACCGGTTGGCGGTAGGCAATGATGGCCAAGGTTTCCATCACGGCACGTGAATATTTAGGAGGCTTCTCAGGGTTCAAACGGTCCAAATATTCACGCATTTCTGGGCGGCTTTGAAAGCGCCAACCGGTGGCCACTTGCACCAGCTCAACGCCGCGCTGCGCCCAGTCGAGCTGCATTTCTTCCAGCAAGGTGCGAATGGTGTCTGCGCCCAAGGCGTCAGAGAACAGCACGCGCAAATCGCGAATCTGGATGGGTTGGTGCGAACAAATCAGGGCGGTCTCAAGTACGCGCTTGGCATCCACGGTGTTCATCGTGAGAGTTCCGGGTCAAGGGTCGAGGAAAAGGCCTACGAAAATTCATCTCGAGGCAGTAAGGGCCATGCGGGGCATGGCACGAGTCAGAGCCAAAGGGCTCACCGCTTTCACAAGCGTGAGCCTATATTGTAACGGAGGTGGCTGGAAAGACCTAGTCGGGGCGCTTGAGGCCCAAACCGGCCAGTAAATTGACCATATCGTCAGGCAATGGCGCTTCAAATTTGAGAGGCTCGCCGGTGATGGGATGGTCAAAGCTCAGGCGGAAAGCATGCAAGGCTTGGCGGTCAATGCCAAGCGTCATCGGCCCTGCATAAAGCGAATCGCCCACCAGCGGATGACCAAAGTGCGCCATGTGCACGCGAATTTGATGCGTGCGGCCTGTGTGCAAGGTGCATTGCACCAAACAAGCTTCTTCTTGACTGCTCAGACATTCAAAGGTGGTGTGGGCTTCTTTGCCTGGCAAGCGCTCCAGATCAACCACAGCCATGCGCAAGCGGTTGCGGTAGTCGCGGCCAATGGCAGCCACGATGTCGCGCACAGGTGTGCCACTCCATTTGCGGTAGGCCACGGCCAAATATTCGCGGTGCACTTCACGTTCTGCAATCATGGCCACCAAGGCATCCATGGCGCGACGCGTGCGCGCTACGATCATCAAGCCACTGGTGTCTTTATCAAGGCGGTGCACGATGCCCGCGCGGGGCAGCATCACCGCTTGTGGGTCCAAGGCCAGCAAGCCATTGAGCAGTGTGCCGCTCCAGTTACCGGGCGCAGGATGTACCACCAAACCTGCTGGCTTGAACAGCACACGCAGATCTTCGTCTTGGTAAATGACGTCCAACGGGATGTCTTCTGGTTTGAAAGCCTGACTCTGCGGCGTAGGCCTCAAGATGAGTTGATAACGCTCGCCCATACGCACCTTGGCCGAGGCCTTGGTCATCACGCGAGAGGTGGGCAACACGCAGCTGACACACCCTTCGCTGAGCAACTGCTGAGAGAAGCTGCGCGAGAACTCAGGCAACAACACAGCCAGAGCGCGGTCTAGACGCTCGCCATGCAAATCGTTGGGGATGGAGAGTTCACGGGTTTCCACCTCTGGCCCGTCGATGAGGTCGACATGCTCATCGAGCAAAACATCCTCCTGAACAGGCGTGGGGGATGGTGGCTGAGCCGATAGAATGGATTTACTTTGCTTCAAGAGGTTGACCTGTGGTGTTACGACTCAAATTATCGACTGTGTGGATGGCCATTGGCCTATCGACTGCTATTCTTTTCACAGGATGCGCCGACAGCAACTACGACCCCACCAAAGACTGGAGCAACGACAAGCTCTACAACGAGGCCAAAGACGAAATGGCCGCGGGCGGTTACGACAAAGCCATTGGCATGTATGAAAAGCTCGAAGGCCGTGCTGCTGGCACGCCTTTGGCACAACAAGCTCAGCTAGACAAAGCATGGGCGCAGTACAAAACCAACGAACCCGTGCAAGCTGTCGCCACACTGGACCGCTTCATCAAGCTGCACCCTGCCAGTCCAGCAATGGACTATGCGCTGTACCTCAAAGGTTTGGTCAACTTCAACGACAACTTGGGACTCATGTCATCTGTCGCCGAACAAGATTTAGCTGAACGCGACCCTAAGCAAGCGAAAGAATCGTTTGAAGCCTTCCGCGAATTGGTGAATCGATTCCCAAGCTCAAAGTATGCAGAAGATGCACGCTTGCGCATGGCATTTATCAAAAACTCACTGGCGCGTTCAGACGTCCACGTGGCGCGCTTCTATTACCAACGTGGCGCCTATGTAGCGGCGATCAACCGCGCACAAACTACGGTGCAGGAGTTCCGCGATGTGCCAGCGGTCGAAGAAGCTTTGTTCATCATGGTGCAGTCCTACGATAAGTTAGGTCTGAACCAGTTGCGCGATGACACCAAACGCGTGTTAGAAACCACCTACCCCAACACAGCCTTCTTGTACCCAGAGCGCGCAGCGACTAAAGAGTCGTGGTGGAAGTTCTGGAAATAAAGTCTAGGTTGAGCGCCTCCAACGACTGAGCCAACGCCTCAGTCGTTTGCAACTGACGCATGGGCGGCAAAGCCGCCATCAAACGACGGCCATAACCTGTGGTGACCAAACGGTTGTCACACAGCACCAAAACCCCTTGGTCAGATTCGGTGCGAATCAATCGTCCAGCCCCCTGCTTCAAAGCCACCACAGCCTCTGGCACAAAGTAGTCGTTGAACGGGCTGCGGCCTTGCGACTCTAAGCGCTTGCTGCGCGCCTCGACCAATGGATCGTTCGGCGGCGGAAACGGCAGCTTGTCGATGATGACCAACTGCAGCGCATCACCCGGCACATCAAAGCCTTCCCAGAAGGTGGCCGAAGCCACCAACACGCAACCGCCCTCACCCACTTTCGCACCGTCGCGAAAACGCTCCATCAAGTGACGCTTGGGCCATTCGCCTTGCACCAACACCTCGATGCCTGAGCCTTCGAGTTGCTGCTTCATCACATCGCCAATCGCACGCAAGGCGCGCAAGGTGGTGGTGAGCACCAAAGTGCGGCCACCCAAGCGACGCACAGCGTCGCTGGCGATGGCAGCCACCTGAGCACTGTGTGCTGGGTCGTTGGGACGCACGATGTCGCGCGGCACATAAAGCGAAGCTTGCGCTGGGTAATCAAAAGGACTGCTCACGCGCAACACTGTGGCGGACTCCAAACCACAAGGCTCGGTGAACCAACGCAGGCGTGGGTCGTCCCCCAAAGTGGCCGAGGTGAACACCCAGCTGCGTGGGCGTGTGTCTTCTGCGGGGCGCATGGGAAACGCGCTGTCGAATGGGGGAGCTTCGGCATCGTGGTCATGTACGTTGGATGCGTCTTCTGCTTCGTGTGAGACAACAGCTTCGTCGAACATAGGTTCATCGTGCCAAGGGGGCGGCTCTTGGTCTGCGCCATCCTCTGCCATGGCGGCTGACTGCTTCATCAAACGTTCACGCACAGTTTCAGCAATGTCCAAAGGTGCTTCCATCAAACGCATTTGCGATGCGCTCACGTCCACCCAACGCACGGCATCGGGTGCACACGGATTCAAGAAGGCATCGACACGTTTAGCCACTTCAGCCACACGGTCATGCAGGCGCATGAAGTCGGGAGCAATTTCACTCACCGTATCGAGTGCCTGCAAAGCTTGTACGCAAGCAGCGCCCACATCTTGCAGCGATTGCTCCCATGCGCCCGCGTGAATGCCCTCCGGCGCCTCCTCGGTCCAACGCAGCTTGACCGCACCCATGCGTTTGCCGCCCATCAAGCGCAGCTCGCGAGCAGCGCGCTCCAGCCCTGAGCACACACCTTGCCAATCGGCTAAGCCACGCGCCAATTGCAACCCGGTGGCCAACATGTCACGCGTCACATCGAGCAACTGTGCCGTCCCCAATTGGTGACCTAAAAAATTCACACCCACTTCGTTGAGCTGGTGCGCCTCATCAAAAATCACCACGCGCACGCTGGGCAGCAACTCGGCCATGCCGGTTTCGCGCACGGCCATGTCGGCGAAAAACAAATGGTGGTTGATGACCACCACGTCTGCACCTAGGGCCTCACGCCGTGCGGCATTGACATGACACGTTTTGAACTTGGGGCATTGCGAGCCCAAGCAGTTTTCACGGTTGGACGTGATGAGCGGAATCAAAGGTGAACGCTCATCCAAACCGGGCAACTCGGCCAAGTCCCCCGTGCGTGTGCTGAGTGACCATGTCTCCACGCGCGACAACAAATGCACGGTGTGGCGGTCTGGGATTTGTGTGTCGCGTCGCGCCATTTCCATGCGGTGCGTACACAGGTAGCTGGAGCGCCCTTTGAGCAAAGCCAAGCGAATGGGCAAGTTGAGGGCTTGCACCAAACGCGGCAAATCACGCGCAAAGAGTTGGTCTTGTAAGGCCTTTGTGGCGGTTGACAACAACACGCGCTCACCACTCAGCAACGCTGGCACCAAATAGGCAAAGGTCTTGCCGACACCTGTTCCCGCCTCGACCACCAAACTGCCACCGTGTGCCACCACATCGGCCACAGCGAGCGCCATGTCAGTTTGACCTTGGCGCGGGTTGAAATGGTCAGTGGCGCGTGCCAACACACCCAGCGGTGCAAAGGCCTCTTGCACCAAATCGCGCAAGGGATGTGTCATCGGCCAGGCACTGGCAGCGGCGCTGCGGGTTCTTTGGTGCGTTCGCGCAATTTCTTTTCTACATCGGCACGGTGCTGTGCAGCTTCGCGTTGCTTTTGCTCGTACTCACCGCGTTTGGTGCCTTGCAGCTCATGCTCCATTTGCTTTTGTGCATTGGCATCGGCTCGGTCTTTGCTCGCTTGAACGGCTTGCGCGCGATTGGCTTGCGCTTCCTTGGTTTTGGCTTCGCTGGTTTTTTCTTCTGTGCGTTGCACAGCCTCTTCGGCTTGGATGCGGCGCTCAGTGGCGTTGTAACGCAGCTCTTCCTTGCGCAAAGCGGCATTGGCTTGGATGCGACGCTCGCGTGCTTGAATGCGACAACTCGTCACATCAAAGTTTTGATAGCAAGCCTTGAGCTCTTGTTGATAGGTGTCTTCCAGCTTTTGCCTGAGTGCAGACAAGCGCTGACCTTCTGCTTGACGCGCTTCTAAGCTTGGCGCACTCGCAGGCACTTGCGTTTGCGAGTAAGAAGCTGTCCAAATACAAGCCGCGCAGGTGAAGAAAAGAATCGCTTTTTTCATGTCAACCCCGTATCCACGGTACGACGCTCCAACGCCAAGAACTCAGCCGATTGCATCTCGTTCAAGCGAGACACCGTACGCGGGAACTCGTGCGACATCGGGCCCTCGGTGTACAACTCTTCAGGGGGCACAGCCGCTGACAACATGAGCTTGACGCGTCGGTCGTACAACACATCTACCAGCCAAGTGAAGCGGCGAGCTTCGGCAGCCTTGTTCACAGGCATGAGTGGCACATCGCTGAGGAGCACCGTGTGAAATTGGCTGGCAATTTCTAAGTAATCGTTTTGTGAACGCGGGCCGCCGCACAAGTCTTTGAAGTCAAACCACACCACGCCACCGGCACGGCGACGGGCTTTGATTTCACGGGCTTCGATGTGCAACACGGGATCTTCGTCTTGGCACTCAGCCAAGCGGTTGAACGCATCAGTCATCGCCGCATCGGCCTTCGCACCTAGCGGACGCAGATACAGTTCGACCTGCTCTAGCGTGCGACGGCGGTAGTCAGTGCCGTTGTCCACATTAATGATTTGCAACTCTTTGTTGAGCAACGCAATCGCGGGCAAGATGCGATCGCGGTGCATGCCGCCCGGATACAAATCGTCAGGCTTAAAGTTAGAGGTGGTCACAAAGCCCACGCCGTTGTCAAACAGGGCATCAAGCAAGCGATGCAAGATCATCGCGTCCGTGATGTCGGCCACGTGAAATTCGTCAAAGCAAATCAGCTTGTACCGCTTGGACATTTGTTTGCCCAACACATCCAGCGGGTTGACCGTGCCTTGCAGTTCACGCAGCTCACGGTGCACCTCACGCATGAACTCATGGAAATGCAAACGGGTTTTGCGCTTGATCGGCACAGCTTCGAAAAAGCAATCCATCAAAAAGCTTTTGCCGCGCCCCACCCCACCAAACATGTACACGCCACGCGGAATAGCGGGACGGTTGACCATCTTCTTCAACGCGTTGGATCGCTTCTCTTTGTAAGCGGCCCACTCGCTGGCGCAACGCTCTAGGGCATCAATCGCTCGCAACTGCGCAGGGTCGCTTTTGAAGCCTCGAATTTCGAGTTCTTTGAGGTAGTTTTCGTGGACGGGTTGTTTGGCTGACATAGGGCTCTATTGTGCCTTGCCCATGAAAAAGGCCCGCTGTTGCCAGCGGGCTTTTTAGACGCAAGACGGATGAATTTGCTTAGAAATTCAACGTGCGTTTATCCACCGCCAAAGCAGCCTCTTTCGTTGCCTCAGACAACGAAGGATGTGCGTGGCAAATGCGTGCGATGTCTTCGGCAGACGCCTTGAACTCCATCGCCACCACAGCTTCAGAGATCAACTCTGACACCTGTGGGCCCACCATGTGCACGCCCAAGATTTCGTCGGTCGTGGCATCGGCCAAGAACTTGACCATACCGGTGGTGTCGCCCAAAGCGCGTGCACGGCCGTTCGCGAGGAACGGGAACGTGCCGGCCTTGTACGCCACACCGTCGGCCTTGAGCTGTTGCTCAGTGCGGCCCACCCAAGCGATTTCGGGGCTGGTGTAGATGACCCAAGGGATGGTGTTGAAGTTGACGTGACCGTGTTGGCCTGCCATGCGCTCTGCCACAGCAACGCCTTCTTCTTCGGCTTTGTGCGCGAGCATCGGGCCACGCACCACGTCGCCCACCGCCCACACGCCGGGCACGTTGGTTTTGCAATCGCCGTCCACAACAATCGCACCGCGCTCGTCGAGTTGCAAGCCAATGGCTTCGGCGTTCAAGCCGATGGTGTTAGGCACGCGTCCGATGGATACGATGAGCTTGTCAGCATCCAACACAATAGCTTCGCCTTTGGCGTTGGTGTAGTTGACGGTGACGCCCTTCTTGCCGTTGACGATCTCGCCAACTTTCACGCCGAGTTCGATCTTCAAGCCTTGCTTGTCGAATGCTTTCTTGGCTTCTTTGGCAATTTGCTCGTCCACAGCGCCGAGGAATGTGGGCAGGCCTTCGAGGATGGTCACGTCAGCGCCGAGTCGACGCCACACAGAACCCATCTCCAAACCGATCACGCCTGAGCCGATCAAGGCCAACTTCTTAGGTACAGCGCCCACGCGCAATGCACCGTCGTTGGACAACACGTTGACTTCGTCAAACGGTGTGCCGGGCAACGCACGGGCGTTCGAGCCTGTGGCGATGATGACTTGCTTGGCTGTGATGGACTCTTCTGTTTTGCCAGCCACGTTGATGGTGTAGCCGCTTTCAGCCTTGCCAGCAAAGCTGCCACGACCGTGGAAGAAAGTGACTTTGTTTTTCTTGAACAGGTACAAGATGCCATCATTGTTTTGTTTCACAACGTTGTCCTTGCGGGCAATCATCTTGGCCACATCCATCTTCACGTCCTTGGCAGTGATGCCGTGCTCTGCGAAGTGATGGTTGGCATGGTCAAAGTGTTCGCTGGACTGCAGCAAAGCCTTAGAGGGAATGCAACCCACGTTGGTACATGTGCCACCGGGCGCTGGGCCACCGGCTGCGTTTTTCCATTCGTCGATACAAGCGACTTGGAAACCGAGTTGTGCAGCACGAATCGCTGCGATGTAGCCACCGGGACCACCACCAATGACGACGACGTCGAATTGTTTACTCATGGGAATATCTCTTGAATGAACAACGCCCCCAAAAGAGGGGGCATTGAAAATGGGTGAATTAAATGTCGAACAGCAAGCGAGCTGGATCTTCCAGCGCTTCTTTCATCGCCACCAAGCCCAAGACAGCTTCACGGCCGTCAATGATGCGGTGGTCGTAAGACATCGCGAAGTAGTTCATGGGGCGAACCACCACTTGACCGTTTTCCACCATGGCGCGGTCTTTGGTCGCGTGCACGCCCAGAATCGCAGACTGTGGTGGGTTGATGATCGGGGTCGACATCATGGAGCCGAAGGTGCCGCCGTTGGAGATAGAGAAAGTACCGCCGGTCATCTCTTCTAAGCCCAACTTGCCGTCACGGGCTTTCACGCCGAATTCAGCAATTTTCTTCTCGATGTCGGCAAAGCTCATTTGATCGGCGTTGCGCAAAATTGGCACCACCAGACCGCGTGGCGAGCCCACAGCGATACCGATGTCGAAGTAGCCGTGGTAGACGATGTCATTGCCGTCGACCGAAGCGTTCAACACGGGGAACTTCTTCAAGGCGTGCACTGCAGCTTTGACGAAGAAGCTCATGAAGCCCAACTTGCAACCGTGTTCCTTTTCGAAACGATCCTGCATGCGCTTGCGCATGTCCATGACGGGAGCCATGTTGATTTCGTTAAACGTGGTCAGGATGGCGTTGGTCGATTGCGATTGCAACAAACGCTCAGCCACGCGAGCACGCAGACGTGTCATGGGCACGCGTTGCTCTGGGCGGTCACCCAAAGCCACGACAGATGCCGCAACTTGTGGCAGTGACTTGGCAGGTGCGCCAGTAGGAATCACAGCAGCAGTGGATTGCACACCACCAGCCACAGCAGACAACACATCACCTTTGGTAACGCGACCGTCTTTGCCTGTGCCAGACACAGAGCCGGCAGCCAAGTTGTTGTCAGCCATCAGTTTGGCTGCAGCGGGCATGGCCACGCCGGCTTTGCTGCTAGAAGCAGCTGCAGCTGCTGCAGGAGCAGCAGCGGCTGGTGCGGCAGCAGGTGCTGCGGCTGCGGGAGCGGCAACTGCGCCAACTTTGCCATCGGTGTCGATGCGAGCGATGAGCTGCTCAGCAGCCACTGTGCCGCCATCAGCGACCACGATTTCGCACAACACGCCAGCAGCTGGTGCGGGCACTTCGAGCACCACTTTGTCAGTCTCGATGTCGATCAAGATTTCGTCAGCAGCAACTGACTCGCCCACTTTCTTTTTCCATTGCAGCATGGTGGCTTCGGCCACGGATTCGGACAGCTGAGGAACTTTTACTTCGATGATTGCCATGTTTATCTCTCTTTATTTGAGTGTTCGTTTCAACGATTTATTTGGTCAGAACAAAGCCCTTGAGCTTGCCGAATGCGCCTTCGACCAGCGCTTTTTGCTGCTCTTGGTGCAGGTGTGAGTAACCCACGGCTGGCGACGCCGAAGCGGCACGACCCGAGTAACCGAGCTTTTGACCCGACGACATGTTTTCGTGGATGTAGTGCTGCACAAAGAACCATGCGCCTTGGTTTTGTGGCTCGTCTTGCGTCCACACCAATTCAGTGGCGTTGGGGTACTTCTTGAGTTCAGCCGCGAAAGCTTTGTGTGGGAATGGATAGAGCTGTTCGGCGCGCAAGATAGCAACGTCGTCAGCACCCAACTCTTCACGCTTCTTGACCAGGTCGTAGTAAACCTTGCCTGAGCACACCAACACGCGTTTGACCTTGTCGGCCTTGAGCGCTTTGTTTTCAGGAATGATGGTTTGGAACGAACCCTTGGTGAATTCAGACACGGGTGATGTCGCGTCTTTGTTACGCAACAGCGACTTCGGTGTGAAAATGATTAATGGCTTGCGCAAGTCGCGCACCATTTGACGACGCAACACGTGGAAGATCTGGCTGGCCGTGGTGGGCTGCACGATCTGCATGTTGGTGTCAGCGGCGAGCTGCATGAAGCGCTCGAGGCGTGCCGAGCTGTGCTCTGGGCCTTGGCCTTCGTAGCCGTGTGGCAGCATCAAAGTCAAGCCGTTGACACGGCCCCACTTCACTTCGCCAGAAGCAATGAACTGGTCGATCACCACTTGGGCGCCGTTGGCGAAGTCGCCGAACTGGGCTTCCCAGATCACCATGGTGTTGGGATCGTTGGAGGCGTAACCGTATTCGAAACCGAGTACCGCTTCTTCAGACAAGATCGAATCGATCACGGTGAAAGGCGCTTGGTTTTCAGTCACGTTTTGCAACGCAACATAAGTACCGGTGTCCCACTTTTCACGCTTTTGATCGTGAATCACAGCGTGACGGTGCGTGAACGTGCCACGACCGCAATCTTCGCCCGACAAACGCACGGGGTAGCCGCTGGCCACCAAGGATGCGAAAGCCATGTGCTCGCCCATGCCCCAATCCACAGGCGTGTCGCCACGGCCCATGGCGGCACGGTCGTCGTACACCTTTTTCACCAACTGGTGAGGCGTGACGGATGCGGGGATGGTGGTGATTTTCTCAGCCAAGCGCTTCCACTCAGACATTGGGATCGCGGTGTCACCTGCATCAGTCCACTTCTTGCCCATGAAGGGCGACCAGTCCACAGTGAACTTGGTTTTGAAGTTGGTCAACACAGGATCATCCGTGTGTTTGCCAGCGTCCAAAGCGGCGCGGTAAGCCTTGACCATGTCGTCCCCCAAAGTCTCGCCCAAGCCTTGTGTGGCCAACTTGTCGGCGAACAGCTTGCGGGTGCCAGGGTGAGCGGCAATTTTTTTGTACATCAGCGGCTGAGTCAGCGCTGGTGTGTCTTGCTCGTTGTGGCCGAGTTTGCGGAAACACACGATGTCGAGCACCACGTCTTTGCGGAAGGCCATGCGGTATTCGAGGGCCAGTTGCGTGGCCAACACCACGGCTTCTGGATCATCACCGTTGACGTGCAACACAGGTGCTTCGACCATCTTGACGATGTCGGTACAGAACACGCTAGAACGCATGTCACGTGGATCTGAAGTGGTGAAACCGATTTGGTTGTTCACAATGATGTGCACCGTGCCGCCAGTGGTGTAACCACGGGTTTGGGCCAGAGCCAAGGTTTCTTGGTTCACGCCTTGACCGCCGAAGGCAGAGTCACCGTGCACCAGCACTGGCAAGACTTGGCTGCCCGTTGGGTCTGCACGGCGGTCCATGCGTGCGCGCACAGAGCCTTCCACCACAGGGTTGACGATTTCCAAATGCGAGGGGTTGAACGCCAATGACAAATGCACGGGGCCACCAATGGTGGACACATCCGAGCTAAAGCCTTGGTGGTATTTCACGTCACCAGCTGGCAAGTCTTCAGGCGCTGTGTGGTCGAACTCAGCGAACAAGTCAGAAGGCAACTTGCGCATGGTGTTGACCAACACGTTCAAACGGCCACGGTGGGCCATACCGATCACAACTTCTTGCACGCCCTTGAGGCCGGCTTGTTGAATCAGTTCGTCCATTGCGGCAATGAAGCTTTCACCACCTTCGAGCGAGAAGCGCTTTTGGCCCACGTATTTCGTGTGGAGGTAGCGTTCCAAACCTTCAGCGGCGGTCAGGCGCTCAAGGATGGCTTTCTTTTTATCAGAGTTGAAGTTGGCTTTGCTGCGGATGCTTTCCAGCTTCTCTTGCCACCAACGCTTTTCGGATTGCTCCGAGGTGTACATGTACTCGGCGCCCAAAGTGCCGCAGTAGGTTTCACGCAAAGCGTTGAGCAACTCGCGCAAGGACATATTGTTCTTGCCGAAGAAAGTGTTGCTGGTGTCGAAAACGGTTTCTTGGTCGGCATCGGTGAAGCCGTAGAAAGCGGGATCGAGATCAGGAATATTGGGGCGCTCAGTGCGCTTGAGTGGATCAAGGTCAGCCCAACGTTGACCCACGTTGCGGTAGGCGGCGATGAGTTGCTGCACAGCAGTGCGCTTGCGGCCCATTTCAACGTTTTCGCTCGCCATGACAACTTTGGTGCCGCCAGATTTGGCACGTTCAGCAAAGGCATTGATGACGGGCAAGTGAGGCACGTCTTTGGCGTTCGAGCCATCGACTGCGGGCACATGCGACAACGCATCAAAGTACTCGCGCCACGAATCGGGCACGCTACCTGGGTTGGCTAGATAGTTTTCATACATCTCTTCGACGTAGGGGGTGTTGCCCCCGAAGAGATGGGTATTGCCTGAATAGGCTTGATAGACGGTTGTCTCACTCATTTGCGCTGACCTCCGTTTCCCTGCAGGAAACATTAGTTGGTTGGAAAAAAACCTCCGCGACACGGCTGGACCGGTTAGCGGATGCGACTTTGATCAGGATTGACCTAAGTTACACCCAAGATTGTGCCACCGAAACCAGCCGCAGGCGGCTCAATTAAACGATTTGGTCCTTGATTTGCTGCAAAGCGGCGGGATCGTCCATGGTGGTCAAGTCACCAGGATCGCGCCCTTCAGCTACCGCTTGGATGGCACGGCGCAGCAATTTACCGCTGCGTGTTTTGGGCAAAGCCGAGACAAAAATCACGCGTGATGGGCGGGCCACTGCACCGAGTTGGCTGTCCACCACCTTCATGACTTCGGCTTCCAGGGCTTTGCGGGCGGCATCGTCGGTCAGGCCAGAGGTGTCTTTGGCGATGGCAAATGCCATGGCCACTTGACCTTTGAGCTGGTCGGCGACGCCCACCACCGCCACTTCGGCGATGTTGGGATGACTGGAGATGCTCTCCTCGATTTCGCGAGTGCCCAAGCGGTGACCGGCGACGTTGATCACGTCATCGGTACGGCCCAAGATGAAGTAGTAGCCATCTTCGTCACGCACAGCCCAGTCGAAGGTGCTGTACACGAGTTTGTTGGGCACGGTCTTCCAATAGGTGTTGACGAAACGGTTGTCATCACCCCAAATGGTTTGCAAGTTGCCAGGAGGCAGTGGGCCTTCGATGGTCAACACGCCTTTTTGGTTAGCGCCTGTGAGCTCTTCGCCCGTTTGGTCATCCACCAACTTGACGTTGTAACCATACACCGCCTTGCCGGGTGAACCAAACTTGCTAGGCGCTTTTTCCACGCCGTTGCAGATGGTCAAGATAGGCCAGCCGGTTTCGGTTTGCCAGTAGTTGTCGATGATGGCTTTGCCGTTCAGGCCTTCAGAAATCCACTTGGCGGTTGGCTCGTCCAAAGGCTCGCCAGCCAAGAACAAGGCCTTGAGCGTCGACAAGTCGTACTTGGTGAGCAGCGCTGGGTCTTGCTTTTTGAGCACGCGAATCGCTGTGGGCGCGCTGAACATGACCGAGACTTTGTACTTCTCCACCAAGCTCCACCAAATGCCGCCGTCTGGGCGGATGGGCAGGCCTTCGTACATGATGGTGGCCATGCCGCCAATCAGTGGGCCGTAGATGATGTAGCTGTGGCCCACCACCCAACCGATGTCGCTGGTACAGAAGAAGGTCTCACCAGGCTTGCCTTGGTAGATATTAGGAATGCTGGAAGCCAAGGCCACGGTGTAGCCACCGGTGTCACGTTGCACGCCTTTTGGCTTGCCCGTGGTGCCTGATGTGTACAGGGTGTAGCTGGGATGCGTGGACTCGACCCACTCGCAAGGCACTTGCGTGTCCATGTGCTTGGCGCGCTCGGTGGCGTAGTCCACATCGCGGCCAGCCACGGGAGTAAAGGCCGCCAATTTGCGGTCCACCATGATGACGCTCTTGGGCTTGTGCGCAGACAAGTTGATGGCCTCGTCCAGCAATGGCTTGTAAGGCACGCCTTTGCCGCCACGTGAACCTGCGTCCGCGCTGATGATGACCTTGGGTGACGCATCTTCAATGCGAGTGGCCAAGGAGTGAGATGCAAAACCGCCGAACACCACCGAATGGATCGCGCCCAAACGCGCGCAAGCCAACATGGCAAATGCCGCTTCGGCAATCATGGGCATGTAAATCAAGACGCGGTCGCCTTTGACAATGCCCAAGTCTTTCAAAATCGCTGCCATGCGCTGCACTTCAGCGTGCAAGTCGCGAAATGTGTACGTGTGTTCTTGGTTGGTTTCTGTGGAAACGAAAATCAACGCGGCTTGGTCAGCGCGGTCTTTGAGGTGACGGTCGACCGCATTGTGGCAAATGTTGGTCTTGCCACCCACAAACCACTTGGCAAAGGGAGGGTTGCTGTAATCGCAGATTTGCTGGGGAGGTGTTTCCCAATCCACCAATTTGGCCTGCTCAGACCAAAAAGCGTCGCGGTCCTCAATGGAACGGCGGTGAAAATCTGCGTACGCAACCATCTATTTCTCCTAAAAACGAATCTGTACTGAATTCATAATTATGAGAAGGACGGACTTGCAACAAGCTGACTTTTCGGGTGGGTAATTACCCTTTATTTGATCAGCGCGTGGATTTCTTTGAACGGGTCCGCCTCTGCCGTGCGCAGCCATTCAAACAACACCATCTCGGTGGTCACCAGTTCTGCACCGGCTCCGGCCAAGCGGTCAAACGCGGCGTCGCGGTTGCGCTCGGTGCGTGAACCACAAGCATCCGTCACCACCCACACCGAATACTCTTCTTCTAGCAAATCCAAGGCAGTTTGCAGCAAGCACACATGCGCTTCGCAGCCCGCAATGACGATGCTTTGGCGTGTGGGCTCTTGCGGCACGGCCTTTTGCAAATGCTTGGGCAAGCTGCGGGCGTTGCCAGCAGGTGCGCGTGCTGCGGGGCGCAACACTTCGCTCAAGCCATCGGGGCAAGCACTGAAACTCATCTTGGGGATGGTCCGTCGGCACAAGGCGCGCAGTTCGGCAGGGTTTTGGCCTAGCTTGTCTGGGTTTTGCTCGGTACCGTAGGTCGGCACTTCCATCCAGTGCGCGGCTTGCGCCAAACGCATGGCATTGGCCAGCACCAAATCAGCTTCAAAAATGGCGGGCATCAGGCGGGCTTGGTAGTCCACCAGCACGAGTTGGGATTCTTGGTCGTCGAGCAACATGCGAGGGTCGAATAGGTTTGTAGAAAACTGCAAGTATCGACGATATGAAATTTGCAGCCTGTCAATATCGTTTACTTTAGGATTAACCCTAGTAAAATCAACAACTTAGGCGATGTATTTGATAAGTTTTCGCAGATAAAGCAGCTAGAATAACTGGCTATGTTGAAACGTACCCTACTCATCCTCTGCTGCGTCGCCAGTGCACATGCTGCACCGTCGAACAATGCAGCAGATGACATTGAGCGCTATTTGGCCGAACGCGGCATCGTCGCGCAAATGGACCAGGTACGCCAATCGGTGGGTGATACGGCTTCCGACTTGGTGGGCAACGCCATGACCTTCTTGGGCGTGCCCTACCGACGTGGCGGCACCAGCGCTGCCACGGGATTTGACTGCAGTGGCTTTGTGCGCTCCATGTTCGAGCAAACCGTGGGCAAGGTCTTGCCCCGTCGCGCCAGTGAACAAGCTGCCGCAACCGAGAAAATCGACAAGCAAGATTTGAAGCCAGGCGACTTGGTGTTCTTCAACACCATGCGCCAAACTTTCAGCCATGTGGGCATCTACGTGGGTGACAACAAGTTCATCCACTCACCTCGCTCAGGCAAAAGCGTACGCGTCGAGGACATGCGCGATGCTTATTGGGACCGCCGCTTCACAGGCGCCCGTCGTGTGCCCGCCGCAGGCAACAACGACAACTAAGCGTCAGAAACGCTCGCCTTCGGCCAGGTAGCGCCAAGTCCCCTCTTCCAAATCGCCCAAGCTCACGCGTCCCAAGCGGATGCGTCGCAGCGCCAAGATTTCCAAGCCCGCCAACTCACACAAATAAGGCGCCAAGCCTAGCTGCGAGCCTTTCACCGCCAAACGCAACTTGCTGCGCTCGGGATTGGCACTGCCCACACTGATTTTGAAATCAGGCAAGCGCAGGCGCTCATCTCGCATGGCGCGTTCAATCGGACGCAAGGCATCGGGCAACACCTCACCCCGCACGTCCACGATCAGCTCTTGCTCGATGAACGCCATGTCTTCCATCAACTTGCGCTGCACACGGAAGTCTTGGGTGAACGCCACCAAGCCGCTGGCCTCGTATTCCAACGGCACGCTGGCATCAAGCTTGGCCAAATGGCTTTTCAAGAAGCGCACACCGCTGTGGTCGTGCTTGCTGTGCTGCTCAGACGTGAGCAAAGTGCGAACGTTTTGCGGGCCTTTAGGCGCGCGGGCTGGAGGGCGAACTGATGCACCAGGTTTACCAGCAGGTGCTGACCGAGCCACCGGATTTTTGACGAGCAAAGGCTCTAAGCCATCGGTCCAACCTGCAGGCTTGTTCAAAATCAGCGTCACCGACATGAGGTTGAGCAAACTCGCATGCGCATCCACCGCCACGTTTTGCGTCGTCACACGAAACTGCGGCTCTTGCACCACCACCCCATCCACGCGCACAAAGCCCGCTTCGATGTATTGCTCGGCTTCGCGGCGCGAACAGTCGCGCAGTTGCATGATGCGTTTAGAAAGGCGTTCGCCTTCGGCTGGGCGATCACCCAAGGATTGACTGGAATTCATAAGAGCTGAATCCTCCCACAGTTAATCGTTGTATCGTTCACCCATTCAGCTCTTTGTGGAGAGATTTCGTTGAACTTGGCTCATTTACTCCAGCGCATGGCGCGGCAGTTTCCCAAACGCGCTGCTATTTTTCATGGCACACAGGCTGTGGCTACTTACACGCAATGGGCACAACGCTGCGCGCATTTGGCCCAACAGTTTCAAAACGCAGGCTTGCAGCCCGGCGACCGCGTGGCCATCTTCATGCACAACCACCCGCGTTACCTAGAGGTTCTCTTTGGCGCATGGTGGGCAGGCTTGGCCGTGGTACCTATCAACGCCAAGCTGCATGTGCGCGAAGCGCAGTGGATCATCGACAACGCGCAAGCCTGCTGGGCCTTTGTCACGTCTGACGTGATGGCCGACGTCACCACCAACACACCCCAACAATTGACCGGCTTGCAACGCGTCATCGATGTGGACAGTGCTGAGGCCAATGCCTTGTGGACCATGCCTCAAGCCAGCGATGCGCCACCAACAAAGCCCATCATTGAACGCCAGTCAGACGACCTCGCTTGGTTGTTCTACACCAGTGGCACGACGGGTCGCCCTAAAGGTGTGATGATCACCCACCGCAACTTGATGACGATGGGCTTGGCTTACTTCACCGACGTGGATGCCATCACTGACCAAGACGCCATCGTCTACGCCGCTCCCATGTCACACGGTGCTGGTCTTTATGCCATCCCACATTTGATGGCAGGTGCACGTCATGTGGTGCCAGCTTCTGGCGGCTTTGATGCAGCGGAGTTGTTGGAACTCGGTCAGTCGGTTGGGCCACTTTCCATGTTTGCAGCACCCACCATCGTCAAACGCTTGGTCGACCATGCCGAGCAAACCTCACTCACACCCAAAGCTTGCGCCCTCGCTTTCAAAACCATCGTCTACGGCGGCGCACCCATGTACGCCGCAGACATCCAGCGCGCCCTTCGCATCATGGGCCCACGCTTTGTGCAAATTTACGGCCAAGGCGAAAGCCCCATGGTGGGCACGGCCCTGTCCCGCTTCCATTTGAGCGACACCACCCACCCCGAACACGCCCAACGCTTGGCATCTATCGGCGTGGCGCAAACACCAGTGCAAATTCGCATCACCGATGAACAGGGTCACGACCTGCCTTTGGGTGAAGTGGGCGAAGTGCTCATCAAAGGCGACAGCGTCATGGGTGGCTACTGGCGCAACCCTGAAGCCACACAAGCCGCCATTCGCGACGGTTGGTTGTTTACGGGCGATATGGGCTGCTTAGACGCGCATGGGTTTCTCACCCTCAAAGACCGCAGCAAAGACCTCATCATCAGCGGCGGCTCCAACGTGTACCCACGCGAAGTAGAAGAAGTGTTGTTACAAGCCCCAGGCGTGAGCGAAGTAGCCGTGGTGGGAGCTCCCGACCCTGAGTGGGGCGAAATCATCGTGGCTTTTGTGGTGGTGCAACAAGGCAGCATCGTCAGCGCCCAAGACCTAGACACGTATTGCCTCAACGAAATTGCCCGCTTCAAACGCCCCAAACGCTACGAATTGGTCGATAGCCTGCCCAAGAACAACTACGGCAAAGTGCTGAAAACCGAGCTGCGACTCAGACTCACTCAGCCCTAGTGGTATCGTGCTGCCCCATGCACACACAAATAGACCACCTCGTCATCGTTGCCAAAAGCCTAGAACAAGGCGTGCAATGGTGCGAAGACACACTGGGCATCACGCCTGGCCCTGGCGGCGAACACACGCTGTACGGCACACACAACCGCTTGTTCAAAGTGGCCTCGCCTGCTAACCCGATGGCCTATGTCGAAATCATCGCCATCGACCCCAACGCCGTGCGCCCTAAACGTGCCTGCCCCACGCGTTGGTTCGACATGGACGACCCTGCCTTGCAAAAGGCCGTGGCTAAAGAGCCGCGCTTGGTGCACTTTGTGGTCAACACCCCGGACATTCGTGCCGCACGCATGGCCATCCGCATGCAAGGCATTGACCGCGGCCCCGCCATCTCGGCCAACCGCCGCACGAATCGCGGCACGCTCAACTGGCAAATCTCGGTGCGTGCCGACGGTCAGCGCTTATTTGACGGCTGCATGCCCACCCTCATTCAGTGGGGCAAGCCCGAAGCCACCGACCCACTCAAGCTCCATCCCCGCAACACCCTCACCCGCTCAGGCGTGACGCTGCAAAGCCTAGAGGTGATTCACCCCAGTGCGGCCAAACTGCAAGCAGCCTATGACGCGATTGAACTCAACCGTGTGAGCGTGACCGAAGGTCCTGCCAACTTGAAAGCCACGCTGCAAACACCTAAAGGCGTGGTGGTGTTGGAAAGTTTAGGCATCTAAGCCCGCAGCGCTTGCACCTCAAGCACTCATGAAAAAGCCGCTTTGAAAAGCGGCTTTTTTGTTTGCGTTCGGTTACTTGTACTCTTGCACTTTTTCGTAGGCCGCCCACAACTTGTGTTGCATCTCGCAGCCCTCCATCATCAAGCCAGGCGCTGAGATACCCATGAAACGGTCGGTTTGCATGATGAGTGCATGCGCTTGCTCAAACACACCCGCGCCATACAGCTGACGAATCGCACCCACATAAGGCGCAGTGTCGCCACGATCGGTCAGCAACACCAAGGTTTCGATGCACGCGTATACCGCGCGGCGTTGCTGCGGTATTTGGTCAAAGTGGCGAATCCACTCACAGCCTTCCACCGTGGCAGCTTCATCGCCGCAAGCCAAGGCCAACATGGTTTTGAGTTCGCCCACACGCAAATCCGCCCAAAAGCTACCTGCATCCGCGGCCATGCCAATCAAGCCCGCCACGGGGCGCTCGTCGGCCAAGTTGGACTCATTCAACGAGGCCAACAAGTCTGAACATTCTTCGTTGTCAAGGTCGGTCAAATTGAGAATGGCCTCGCGCATTTCGTTGGCGATGCTGTTGTTCTCAAAGTCGAGGTCGTCCACAGGGTAAATCTCAGACATACCTGGTACGAGCACGCGGCAGGCATACACGCCCAAGTGCTCGAAGTCGGCGATGTAAATGTCAAACCCATCGTCGTGCATGCGCTTGACGCAATACGCGTAGTCTTCAGGCGTGGTGTTGGCAAAGTTCCAGTCCACAAACACATAGTCTGGAATCTGACCCAAGAACTCCCAGTGAATCACGCCACTCGAATCCACAAAATGAATTTCGATGTTGGGCGCACTGGCCGCTTCTTCCAAATCAAATGTGGGCGCAGGAAAACCGCTCAAACTATCCAACGCGCGGCCTTGCAGTAGTTCGGTCAATGCACGCTCCAGTGCCACCTCAAAACGCGGGTGCGCACCAAAGCTGGCAAAGCAGCCTTGGTCTTCAGGATGCAGCAAGGTCACGTTCATCACGGGGTACTTACCGCCCAGCGATGCGTCTTTCACCAAGATGCCAAAGCCTGCCGCGCGCAAGGCTTCAATGCCTGCGGCGATACGCGGGTAGCGGTTGATCACCGCCTCTGGCACATCGGGCAAACAGATACCTTCGCTGATGATCTTGGCTTTTACATGGCGTTCAAAAATCTCAGACAACGCTTGTGTGCGTGCCTCTAGCGCGGTGTTACCCGCTGACATGCCGTTGCTCACATACAAATTGCCAATGATGTTGACGGGGATATAGACCGTCTCGCCATCGCGCTGGCGCTCATAGGGAATAGCGCAAATGCCGCGCTCAACGTTGCCCGAGTTGAAGTCGACCAAATTGGCGCAATCGATGTTGCTTTCTGGGTTGTAAAAGGTGTGCAGCTCAGCGTTGAGTAAACCCTTGGGCCACGAACCGTCATCCGTCAAATCAAACCAACGCTCTTGCGGGTAGTGCACAAACGAGGCATCCGCCGTGAGGGGGCCAAGGTAGAAATGCGTCCAAAAATAATTGGTGGCCAAGCGTTCAAAAAACTCACCCAAAGCACTGGCCAAACACGCCATGCGCGTAGCGCCTTTGCCGTTGGCAAACAAGGCGGGGCAATCGCGGTCGCGGATGTGAACCGACCAAATCCCATCCACGGGATTGAGCCAGCTTTTCTCTTGAATGTGAAACCCCATGGCCTGCAATTTGGCCTGCATAGTGTTGATGGTGGATTCAAGTGGCGCGTCTTTGCCAAGAATAAAACTTTGAGTGGGCACGGTAAATCGCTTTAAAAAACAGCAGGGGCGCCCTAGAGCTAACGCCCTATTGTGAGGCCTGAGCTACCCCGTCACAGGCTGGGGTTTTCGCTCAAATCCTTTGCGAAATGCTGTGCTTTCAGTCGTCTTTGGGCAAAGTCGCCAACAGGGCCATGCCTGCGGCCATCACCCCAGCGGTCAGCCACAACGCACCTTTGAACGTGCCCGTGGTCTGAGCCATGTAACCCGCCACCACAGGGGCCAGCATTTGCGCGGCGCCGTAGCTGAGCGTGAGCTTGGCCATGGCTTTGCCTGGGTTGTTGGGTGCTCTGCGGCCCACCAAGGCCAGTGTCATGCTCACAATGCCAATGAACGTTGCGCCATAGCCTACAGCCCCTGCAAGCGCAGCCCACAACTCGCCCGACATCGCAGGCAACATGACCGAAAGCGTTTGCAAACCAAACGCCAACAGCAATGCCCGCTTGTCGCCCACGCGCCGCGCGACCAAATCCCAGATGAACACTGCGGGCATGGCCGCCAACCCCACCATCGCCCAAGCCAACGGGCCTTGGCCTGCGAGAGCTGGCTCGCGCTCCACGATGGCTACTGTGAAGGTGGCGCTGATCACAAAGCCCCAACCTGCTGCAAAGTAACTGGCGAGCATGGTCCACGTCCAGCGGCGAGAACCCAAACCACCCGCCACCGCGTCATGCGCCACCACTACCTGCGTTGGCACAGGCGGACGCCACTTCCAAGCGGGCACAAAAAATACCAAGCCCAGCGCAGCAAACACCAACCACTGGTCCGACCATGTGGGCCACACCTGCGACAAGCCCCAAGCACCCAGCGCCGACACCACAATGCCCAGCCCCAAGCCAATGAAATACAAACCCAACTCAGGCCGGCGCCCCTGCCGCATCAGCCAACCCAAAATCAATCCGGAGCCCAGCAACATGCCAGTTGCGCCACACAAACCACCGATGTAGCGAATCAAGGCCCATGCAGGCATCCAAGTGGTCAGCGCCATCGCCGCCACCGTGACCAAGGCCATCCACAAGCCAGCGCTGTACAGCCAATGCCGCCAGCGCACATCGTCAATCCACGTAGCAGCCAAAGCACCGCTCATGTAGCCCGCATAGTTGATGGCGGCCAAGCCGCCTGCGGCAGCGTCGGTTAATCCGGTTTGAATTTGCAGGCTTGGTAGCAACGGCGTATATGCAAAACGCGCCAAGCCAATGGTCAACACCAAACCGCAAATGCCGCCTGTGAGGACTTGCCAAGGGTGGAGGTGTGTTTTAAGACTTGCAGGTGGCATGCATTACTCAACCCAGTTTTCAACGCGTAACCCCTGCACTCGGCTGAACTCACGCGTGTTGTTCGTCACCAAAGTCCAACCTTCGGCTAGAGCATGAGCGGCTAACCAAAGATCGTTATTTCCAATTGGCATGCCCTGCTGCTGTAAGGAGGCTCGCACATGACCGTAATGTTCAGCCGCCGCCATGGGTAAGGCACACGGCTGGATCATTTGAACCAATTGCGCAATAGTCGCTAACGCACGATCACGAGACTGACTTTTTTCTGCACCAAACCGCAATTCACCCACCGTGATCGTAGACATGGCCAACTCTTGAAGCGTGTGCGACTCAAACCGATGGCGCACAGCCAGCGGCTGTCCCTTAGCGATGTAAATGCAAATATTGGTATCTAAGAGATAGCGATTTAGCTGCACGGCCATCTTCAAAGCGCCTCGCGCTCTTGAGGCGGTGCGTCTTGGCGGCCATCGGCCATAAAGTCTGCGGGCAAGCTACTTAGTAAATCGAACACGGCGCCCGCGTTGGTAGGCACTTGGCGCAGCACAATGTCACTGCCCTGTCGAAATATTTCGACCTGATCTGTGTCAAATCGAAACTCTTTAGGTAAACGCACAGCTTGGCTGTTGCCAGACTGAAAAACACGGGCATATGTCATCAAAGCTCCCGATATAAATGTATTTACATCAAGTATATACACCCAGCATCATTTGTTCAAGGCTGCAAATGCAAAGCCAACAAAAGTACCTGGTTGACACCTTGCTCACGTAAGAGCGCCGCCGCAAGCGTTGAAGCCCAACGAGTTCGCACATGGGTAGCCACGAGAAGCACGGTGCCATCAGATAGCGCGACATCTGTTGCAAGCCTCATCACTGACTCTAAATGAGCCACTACAAGCGTGGAGGCTGCGTCATCAGGGGGCATTCCACCAGCCCAGCTAAATACATCGTGCAACGGCAAACGACCTTTTTGAGCAATGTGCGCAGCTAGGGCGCGGTTGGACGCCATGTTGTGCGCTGGCATCGGCACAACACACACCGGACGGGCGGGCCAGGTTTTGGCCCAGCGCCCAAGAGTGGCCACGGCCCCTGCCAACAAATCGGTGGGTACATCGCCCGGGGCAGCCATACGCAAAGCCTGCAACTCGACC
The DNA here is from genome assembly GCF_002943475.1 of Limnohabitans sp. TS-CS-82. NCBI lineage: Bacteria > Pseudomonadati > Pseudomonadota > Betaproteobacteria > Burkholderiales > Comamonadaceae > Limnohabitans > Limnohabitans sp. TS-CS-82. The sequence continues at coordinate 461,478 of NZ_PTQX01000002.1, forward strand.
ACCCAACCCGGATCATCGGCAAAAGCCACAGCTCGGCCCGCGTCAAAGCCGCGAATCGCGCCCTTACGCCCCACCCCACTCGGCCAGCGTTTGCGCGGTTCGATGTCCACGTCCATGCCGCGCAAGAAGTCACGCGCAGCGATCAGTTTGTCTTGTGAAGGCATGAGGCCCGGAAACGGCAAATGCCCGGTGCACACCGAGCAGCGCCCGCAAGGCTCGGGCGACGGGTCGTCCAGCGCGGTTTGCAAATACGCCATCAGGCAGCCCGCACCCTGGGCGTATTGGCGCATGATGCCGGCCTCTTGCTGGCGCACTTGCGCCAGCGCCGTCCATTTGGCCGTGTCGTGTTCATACGGCACACCCGTGGCGCGCCAAGTGGGGCCTTCTTTGTCCACCACGCCCTCCACCGCCAAGATTTTGAGCAGCGCTTCCAGCCGCCCTCGGCGCACGCCCGTATCGGCTTCGATCTCCAGCAAACTGCGCCCGTCGTTTCCCAGACTTTGCAACACCTTGGCGGCCGTGGCCGCATCCGGGATTGACGCGGTGGCGAAGTAATCCCAAATCCGTTCGTCGGCGTCCGACGGCAGCAACACCCCTTCGGCATGCGCCACGGCGCGCCCTGCCCGCCCCACCTGCTGGTAGTAGGCCACCGGGGTCGAGGGCGAGCCCACATGCACACAAAAGCCCAAATCCGGCTTGTCGTAGCCCATGCCCAGCGCTGAGGTGGCCACCACCGCTTTGACCTGGTTGTGGCGCAAACGATCTTCCACTTTGAGGCGCGTATCGGCGTCGGTCTGACCGCTGTAAGCATCGACCGCATGGCCGCAGCTGCGCAAAAACGCGGTGAGCCGCTCGGCCTCGGCCACCGTCAGCACATACACAATGCCCGAGCCCGGCAACTGCGCCAAGGCATCGGCGATCCAGGCGTAGCGCTGCAAGGGCGACAAACCCGGCACCACCGACAGCGTGAGCGAGGTGCGGGCCAGCGTGCCGCGAAAGGTCACCGTGTCCGCGCCCAACTGCTTGCCAATGTCCAAGGTCACGCGCTCGTTGGCCGTGGCCGTGGTGGCCAGCACGCTGGCGGTCGGCGTAGACAAAAGCGCCCGCGCCAAGCGCTGGTAATCAGGCCTGAAGTCAAAACCCCAATCGCTGATGCAATGCGCCTCGTCGATCACGATCAAGCCCACCCGGGCCAGCAAAGCGCCCAGCCGCGCCGCAAAACGCGGGTTGCCCAGCCGTTCAGGCGAGACCAGCAGCACGTCGATGGTGTCCTCGTCCAGCCGTTGGAACACATCGTCCCAGTCATCGATGTTGGTGGAGTTCACGGTAGCTGCCTTCAAGCCCGCACGCTCGGCGGCGCTGACCTGGTCGCGCATCAGCGCCAACAGGGGCGAGACCACCAGCGTGGGGCCAGCGCCCGTGCTGCGTATCGCGTGCGTGGCCGCCCAATACACCGCCGACTTGCCCCAACCCGTGGCCTGCACCACCAGCACACGGGACGCCGGTTGCAGCACGGCGTGCACCGCGTCCACTTGGTCGGCACGGGGCACCGCACCCGGACCGGCCAAGCGGGCCAGGATGGTGTGCATGTGTTGCTCGGCGAATTCGCGGGGGTAAGTAGATGTAGGTTTCATGCCGTCATTCTGCGAAACCCACAAGGCTGCGGCACGAGCAAAGCTCACGCAACTTGAAACACCAGCTTTCAAGACACCGAGTCATGCGTGGGATCAACCACGCCCCTTCGTCATCTCAAACCCCGCATCCACCCAAGCCTGTGCCGTATTGCGGTTGAGCTTGTAGCCCGCGTCCACACGCACCTCGGCCAGCGTGTCGCCGCCCTCGTCTTGCGCGCTCAGTGTGGCGTAGGGGTTGTCGTCATCGGGCACGATGTCTAGCAGCACGGTCACGCGACCTGTTTGGCCGTTGACCGTGACGGCCTGGTGCAGCGTGGCGTGCAACTGCTGCTCGCTGCGGCGCACAAACTCTGAGGCGGTTTTGACCAAGGTGATGAAGGCGTTGCCATCCAGCGGCTTGGGGTTCTTTTTGTCGCGACCCATCGTCCATGGGCCAATCAGCGCGGCTTCGGATTCGCCGTCTTTGAACATGGCCACAGCCCAGCCGTCGTCATCGTCGTTTTTGATGACCTTGGCCGTCCACGTTTCGTTTTGCCACAGGCGCGGCTCTTGCGCGAAGGCGTTGTCGTCGATGGCGTCTTGGGTGGTGTCGTCGGTCATTGATGTGTCGGCATGGCGTCAAACCAAGCATTGATGTCTTTGGGGCTGGTCAAGGTGCGTACATGTTGGTAGGCAGCCTCGGCCTCGGGGTAGTGCTTGCGCAAAAAGTTGAGCCACTGCTTCAAACGTCCCGCTTGGTGACGCTCGCTCACATGGCCCGACACGATTTGCCAAAACGTGTGCAGGTGCGGCGGCAGGTCCTGCCAGCGCACTTGCGCAGAAGGTGCGGCCAAACCATTCTCAGCTGCGTCGTGCACTTGTATGTCCCAGCCCAAACCTGGGTTGGTCACGATGCCGCGGCCCAGCATCAAATCAAAGCAGCCTGATTCAGCACGCGCGTTGATGGCGTCTTGCACATTCCAAATTTCGCCATTCGCCACCAAGGGTGTTTTCACCTTCGCTTTGATGTCGGCAATGCGGTGCCAATACGCCGGTGGTCGGTAGGCATCTGCCTTGGTGCGTGCGTGCACCACGATCTCGCTTGCACCACCCGCCTCTAGCGCCAAAGCACATTCTTCCGCCGTGCTGTCGTCGTTAAAGCCCAAACGCATCTTGGCCGACACCACTTGGTGGGCAGGTACAGCCGCGCGGACGGCTCGCACAATTTGGTACAGCACCTCAGGGTCTTGCAGCAGCACCGAGCCACCGCCGTGGCGGTTCACTTGTTTGGCGGGGCAGCCAAAATTCAGGTCAACCCCATCACAGCCCATGCCCGCCACACGCGCGGCGTTGTCAGCCAAACATTGGGGGTCTGACCCCAATAACTGAGGGCGCACAGGCACACCCGCAAAAGTACGGCCGCCATTGGTCAGCTCGGGCACGATGCGCAAAAAAGTGCGCTCGGGCAGCAAGGTGTTGGTGACGCGGATGAACTCGGACACGCAGCGGTCCACCCCGCCGATGCGGGTCAGCACGTCGCGCAGCACAAAGTCGAGCAAGCCCTCCATCGGGGCAAGAATGAGCATGGGTTCGGGAGTTTGAAAAAGAAGGCTGCAAGCAGCGAAGGCACTACTCTACCTAAGTCTTAGCCGAGGGTGGATTTACTGGGACAATAGCGGTCTTATCTGTTAACCGAAATTCCCCCTTTCCATGTCCGAATTGACAACTGTTGAAGTGCGTCCCGCCACCATGCGCGACGCTGCCAAAATCGCCGAGCTGTACGCAGCCACCGCCAAAGAAGCTTTCAAAACCATGCAAACAGGCGCCAAAGTGCTACCTGTGCCAGAAGAAAAAAACACCGTTTACTGGCGCGAAGCCATTGAATACGCCGAACCCCAAGTCCAAGTGGCCGTTGACGGCAGCAAGATTGTGGGCTTTGTGGGCTACGACCGCTCACGCGACAAAGGCACACCCAACACCCTTGGCGAAATTTGGGACATCTATGTGGATGCCGCCTATTGGGGCCAAGGCGTGGGCCTGGCTTTATGGGATGCCGCACGCGAAGGCCTGCAAGAAGAAGGCTGCACCCATGTGTCCATCTGGGTGCCCATCGCCAACGACCGCGCCATGCGCTTTCATGAGTTGGCAGGCTTCAAACGCGAAATGTCCAGCGCCAAGACCGTGCCCATGGGCCCCGTCAAGGTGGAAGAGATTCGTCTCAAGCAAGCTCTGTAATTCAACAAGAGTTTCACGTGTCTGAACACTACGCTGCCCTGGGGCTCAAAAGCGATGCCACGCTGGCGGACATCAAAAAAGCCTTTCGCCAAAAAGCCTCGCAGTTTCATCCGGACCGCAACAGCGACCCCGATGCCCCTGCGCGTTTTCGCGAAGTGCAAGAGGCCTACGACGTGTTGTCAGACGACGACAAACGCAAAGCCTATGACGACAACCGTCGCCGCAACTTGTTGGACGACCCCGCACAAACGGCCCGTGAAATTTGGCAAGGCTACTTTCAGCAAGTGCTGAACCGGACATAAAGACCATGAGCATTTCCCCATTCTTCCAAGAGCTGCGCTCTGCCTACCAAGCCGAGTTGGACGACCTCAACTCTGACTCCGAAGGCCACTACATCCTCGACAAGCGCTTGGCTGAAAAGCGTAAAGAGTTGGACTTCTTGTTGCAAATGATGGACCTCAGCCCCGAGATGGTGGCCGTGGTCTTGCACCAAGCGTTTGAGTTTCATGAGCCCGAATTGATGGCCCACTTCATCACACGCGATGCGGATGATTTGCTGAGCTGGGATGCCGTGTCTGAAGGCGTGCGCATTGCACCCTGGGCAAAACCAATCGTCGACAAAATTTTGGCCGAGCCAGTAGGCGCTTGGTTCATGACCGTGGCCGCTGCACTCGAATACATGCATGGCACGCCAATGCGAGCTGGATTACACGGTGGTGCACAGTCAAACGACGCCGATGCCGATGAAGATTTGCAAAACGTCGAGCGCGGCGACCAAGCCGAGGATGACGAAGAGCGCGAAGCCCGTGAACGCGAAGAAGCAGGCAACGCGTGGATGGTCGAACAAGGCTTCGACAGCAAAGAATAAGGAAACGTCATGACCGACAAAACAAACGCCATCGCACTGATTACCAAAACGCAAAGCCTCATCGCCGCAGGTGACATCACCGGCGCAGAGGCTGCGTTGGTCGAGCTGGCCGATGCCGAAGGCGATCAAGCACTGATGGTGGTGCTGGAGCAGCTGCCTCCCAAAGACATCTTGGCTGTTATTCGTGAGTACGACACGTCTAAAGAATCGGTCATCAACCTGCTGGTCACGCCCGAGCAATTTGCCCGTGCCGTAGTGATTGAAAAACAATACAAAGACCTCACCCGCACCCACCTGCGCGGCATGATGAACTCCATCATCTTCCGCGAAGACGCAGACACGGTTGAGTTCCTCACCGCCATTGGCGACCTAGAAGGCGGCGCAGAAGCGCTGGCCGACTACTTCAGCGAAAAGTGGAGCCGCATTGAAGCCTTTGCGCGCACCGGCACATTCGACACCATGGAAGACGATGGCGACATGCTGACCGAAAGCGCCCTACTCGGCTCGGCCTATGTGAAGCCACGCGTCGAAGAAGACGAAGTGGCCGACCAAGACTGGATGCAACTCGCTTGGATCTTGCGCCACAAAATTCCAGACCTCTTCATCGAAATGCTCTTGGTGCTGCGCGCCAAAGCACGCGCCCACGATGCAGGCCTGTCGGAAGAAGACGAGGAAGAGGACGATGGCAAGGTCGAAACCAGCGCCACCGACCGCGGCCAAGCCACACCTGCTGCGCGTGACTCTGACGAAGAATCAGCTATCTAAGCCTACAGACCATGACGCAATCTGTTGCCCTTTTTGATGACCGCCCTTTCTTTGAAAAGGCCGTCGCTTATGGCGTGCAACACGGCGTGTTGGACCAAGCCAAGCTAGACGCCATCCAAACCGATGCCCCAAAAGGCATGGTGCAAATTGCGCGTTACTTTGGCAGCGAGTTCTTGCGCCCCGAGCTTGAAAAAGCCAAGGACCGCATCGTCAACATGGTCAGCCTCACCCTGCAAATTCATAGCGGCGGCGATTTGCGCAAAGCGGCAGTGCACTTGCGCGAGCATTCGTTCATGTCACGCTCGAAGGCGGCATCAGACATGCTCAAAGCCCTCATCGTCATGCCGCAAAACACGCACTTTGGCATGAACGAGCATGGTGGCTTCAGCGACAAACACATCCCGCAATTGGCCAAGTGGTCGCTGTGCAATTTGGCCGAATACCAAGCCGAGCTGGCCAAGCGCCAACAAGTGGCCCACGTCATCGATGCTGCCATTTGGATGGCCGACGAGCTGGGCCTGCACGCCGACGATTTAGAAGAAGCCGGCTGCGATGCCGAAGCCGTCATTCGCACCGCTCTCTTGGCAGCCGCCACCAAGCACAAAGAAATGCCAGACTGGGTGGTCTTTCAAAAAATCATCGCCACGCTGCGCAAACCCAGCGCGACTAAAGCCATCAACTTGGCCGCGCCTAAAAACTTGCCTGCTGAGTTCAAAGCCGCAGTCGAGCAAGTGCGAGAAAGCGTCGAAGCCGACTTGACCAAAATTTTGGACAGTGCCATCACATGCCAAAAGCTCTTCAACCAAACACCAGCTTTTGTAGGCCGCTACTTTTGGGTGGAAGACGGTTTGTCCGAGGTCGACCACTTTGACCGCCAAACCTCTGCCGCGTGGACCAAAGCCACAGGCGGCCACAGCGACGACAGCTCGTTGCTCACCCTCTTCTTGTGCATTGCTACGGGTAGCACAGGCAAAACGCTGTTGACCGAAAAAACGGCTGCCACGCTGATTCGCAAAATTCGTAAATCAGGTTTAAAGACTGAACTGGCCACCGAATTCATCCAGGCCAATGCACCGGCTGAGCATCAAGACGATTACATCGACATGTGGGAGTCGTTCATCGACGATGCGCTCGTCACTTTAGAGAGCGACCATGATTACAAATTACACGATGCACTGTCGCTCTTGCGCCGCGAGTGCAATGTGTCTGAATAAGCTTTCGCTGCCCAGCAATAGCCACCGCTCCAGCCGTCAACTTCCCCAGTCGTGTCCGTCTACTTGCCCCACGCGGTTTCTCGCCTTCGCGCCTCGCGCCTAGCCCGCAGCGTCAAACCCTTTCTAGCTCGTGGCGGCCCCAAAGGCGAACGCTGCGCTGGCTGCCGCTTGGTGCCCACCCACTGCATCTGCGCGCTTCGCCCCAACGTGCCCACACGCGCAGGCATGTGTTTGCTCATGGCCGACATCGAGCCGCTCAAACCCAGCAACACCGGTTGGCTGATTGCCGATGTGGTAGCCGACACCTTTGCCTTTGGTTGGGCGCGTACCGAAGTTGACCCTGCGTTGTTGGCTCTGTTGAACGACCCACAATGGCAACCCTATGTGGTCTTCCCTGCTGAATTTGCTGATGACACACGCGTGGTGCATGAGGTGACGCACAACGCCAACACGCAACCTGTGAAGCGGCCCTTGTTCATGTTGCTCGACGGCACATGGGACGAAGCCCGCAAGATGTTTCGCAAAAGCCCCTACCTGCAAAACTTCCCCGTGCTTAGCCTGCAGCCCGAACAACTCTCACGCTACAAACTGCGCCGCGCCCAAAGCGAAGCGCACCTGTGCACCGCCGAAGTGGGTGCGATGTGTTTGGCACTGGCTAACGACACCCAAGCTGCCGAAGCCCTCAACGCCTACTTTGAAGTGTTCACCGAGCACTACATCAAAGCCAAGCAACAACTCCCCGTCGATTTAACGGATGACGTGCATCTGCGATTGCAGACAGCCACCCACTCCGCGTGAACGACAATCAAGACTATGGCTATTCAATGGTTCCCCGGACACATGCACCTCACGCGCAAAGCGATTGGGGAGCGCATCAAAGAGATTGACGTTGTCATCGAAATGCTTGACGCCCGTTTGCCCGGCTCTAGCGCCAACCCGATGCTGGCCGAACTCATCAAAACAAAGCCTGCACTCAAGGTGCTGAGCAAGCAAGACTTGGCTGACCCAGCTCGCACCGCGATGTGGCTGGCCCACTACAACGCCATGCCCGGCGTGCGTGCCATTGGCCTCGACACCAGCATGTCGTCACCCGCCAAAGCGCTGATCGACAACTGCCAGCAACTCGCCCCCAACCGTGGCGGCATGGTCAAGCCCATGCGCGTGCTCATTTGCGGCATTCCCAACGTGGGCAAGTCCACCCTCATCAACACCCTCAAAGGCAAGCGCGCCACCAAAACGGGCGACGAAGCCGGTATCACCAAAACCGAGCAACGCATTGCCTTGGCCGATGATTTTTATTTGTACGACACACCGGGCGTGCTGTGGCCGCGCATCATCGTCGAGCAAAGCGGCTTCAACCTAGCCGCCAGCGGCGCGATTGGCGTGAACGCGTTTGACGAAGAAACCGTTGCGCTTGAGCTGCTCAACTACCTCATTCCGCACTACCCCAACGAGCTCAAGCAGCGCTACAACATCGACGACGTGGCCAGCCACACCGACGAAGAAATGCTCGAAGCCATTGGCCGCAAGCGCGGCGCAGTTCAAAGCGGCGGCCGCATCAACACTACCAAAGCCGCGCACATCGTCATCCACGATTTCCGCACCGCTGCGCTGGGCCGCGTCACACTAGAAACGCCAGAAGAATTTGCTGCGTGGCTGGCCGAAGGCAAGATTGCTGATGCCGAACGTGCCGTGCGCAAAGAGGCGATTGAGAAAAACAAGAAAACGGCGTTCAAATCTAAGAAGCGTTGAGATCAGCCACACATGACACAACGCCGCGACACCCCCGACAAAGAAGCCATCGCCCTGCTTCCAGAGTTTCCTCGTTTGGGGCTTGACCGCATCACCTTGGTCAACACCGGCAAACAAGCGCAACAGGCTCACGATGCGTTGATCACATCACCCGCTTGGGGCTTTGACACTGAATCAAAGCCCACCTTTCGCGTGGGCGAAGCGTCTGACGGCCCGCATGTGTTGCAGCTTTCCACGGGCGAACGCGCTTGGGTGTTTCAGCTACACGACCCCGAGTGCAGAGCTGTGGCTGCCGACTTGTTAGCGCGCGAAGGCATTGCCAAAGCAGGCTTTGGTTTGGGCGACGACCGCAAACGCATCATCCAAAAATTTGGCGTCGAGCCTGCGGGCATCTTGGAGCTCAACACCATTTTCAAAGCCCAGGGCTACCGCAAAGAAATGGGCGTCAAGGGCGCAGTGGCTGTGCTGTTTAACCAGCGTTTTCAAAAATCAAAAAAAGCAGCCACCAGCAACTGGGCCAATCTGCGCTTGAGCGAATCACAGCTGGTTTACGCCGCCAACGATGCGTATGCGGCGTATCGCGTGTGGGAAGCGTTGCAGCTGTAAAGCACCTTCAGCGGTCATACACACATCGAAACCCGATGTAGACCGCATAAAAATCTGCAGGCTTAAACGCCTTCACATCGGCTTTCATGTTGAACGCGCCGTACCACCAAGAGCCACCCACCGTTCTGCGTTCGCGGCCTGTGGCGTCTGTGCTGTCGGTGGTCCATTCCCACACATTTGCGCCCATGTCATACAAGCCATTCACGCCTTGGCGTGTCGCGCCTGCGGGGGCGGCACGCGGCCATGGGTCGGGGTCGCTGGTGTTCGCGCCTTGCGGGCTGTCGCCTGTGGCCCACGGGTAAGTGCGGCCTTTGGTCCACGGTGCAGGTGGTGCATCGCGCAGCTCGGTAAAGCCTGCTGTTTGCCACTCGGCCCCCGTGGGCAAACGGCCACCCGCCCAGCGGCAATAAGCCTGTGCCTCGGCAAAATCTAAATGCACCGCAGGCATATCGGCTCGGGTCGTCTGCCCATCGGGCTTTCGCCAGCTCCAGCCGGGGCGGCGCTCCCAACCTGCCCCGTACTCAAAACCACCGCCTTCTTTCTCGGCCCGCGTCACCGTGCCCGTGGCATGCACATAACGCTCAAACTGCGCGATGGTCACCTCGGTTCGATCTATCGCAAAGCTTGGCAGCACCACGCGCCCCTCATCCATTCGCACCTGCGCGTACGCGGCAGATGTAACGAACAAGAGGGCCGATAAAGCGTGTTTGATAGTCATGCATCGAGTCTAAACAAGCTGCCCTTGTTGCGCAGCACGTGGTCAAGATGCCCTGAGGCTAAGCCCTAAAATTGGCACATCACTCGCTCGTTGTTCGGGCCTAGCCTCTACCCCACTTCACCATGTCCACCCCTTCGGGCCACAGCGCCGCCACTCCATCTGAACAAACCAGCTCGGTGCTGGAATTTGCCAACTGCCAGTGGCGCGTGCGCAGGCCCAAGCCCTTTGTGTTGGTGATTGAAGGCGAGGAAAAAGACTTTAAGGGCCATGAGGCACAAGCCCCCACCGACTACCTGCACGACAAACTGCTATTGCCTGAATGGCGCGAAGCCTTTTACAAGCTGGTCGATGCCACGGGCCTGGTGGTGTGCCTGAACGTGCACACCCAACACCCCACCTACCGCGACGTGCGCGGGCGCTCTAGCAAAGGGCGGCTGAGCCAAGGCGAGTACTACCACCACGACGGCTGCACCGGCCCCGTCAAGCCGCGGTTTGTGGAAATTCGCTGCCCCATCCAGCCGCAAACACGCGGCGTGGCCACCGCTGTAGCGCCCCATCACGATGTGGTCAAAGCCATGGTGCAAGTCTTAGCCGCCGAGTTACCCGCCGAATTGGCCAAAATAGCCGCACTGGCCACACAAGACATGAGCCCAGAAGCCTTGGACCAGATGGACTATGCCGCGCTAGACCACTTGCAAGGCCTCATCACGCGCACCGTGCGCAAGAAGCTCAACGCCGAAGGCGCACGCAGCTACTTTCGCCAAGTGGATGCCGCAGCCAATGCCTACTTTGAACCTTGGGCCTTGGGCGAAAGCCGCTTCATTGCCAACGCCAACAGCGGAATCACCATGCAACACCGCCGCGCCTACCAAGCCCCGCACACCGGCGGCGTGGCCAATGGCCACTTGGTCAAGCGCTGGACCAATGAAGAGCTGCTGCTACCTGGCCAAGTGGCAGACCTTGCCTTGATTGCTGCGCTGTGCAGCGAAGAAGGTGATGAAGTGGATGGGGAGCGGGCTGAGGGGTGTTACCTCGGGGCGCATTGAGTGCGGTGAATACGCGGCCTAATCACCGCACAGAATGCGGTGAATACAGAGCTTAATCACCGCATGAAATGCGGTGATTAGCAAACTTAGACCTGCCCACCCACGCCTTTGAACTTCTCTACAAAGGCAGCGATTTTCTGAAATACGCTTTGCTTTTTAGTGAGATATTGCGGATTAAGCGGGCTCATCTTGGGCAAGATGGCATTGAGCTCTGTTCCATTGTCACTGGCGTACTCACGCTTTAAAGAGTTAGTGATGTAACGCTTGGCCGCTTCTGCATTCAGGCTCTCAGAGCTAATCAGCTCTTGTGCTTCGCGTTGTTGCTCTGCTTGCGCAAAAGCAAAGAAAGCTTCAATCACGCCAGCCTTGTCGCCCATCTTGTCTAAGTCCGACTGGTTGATGAAGTCAACCAGCAAGCTTTCTTTGGCTCGATTACCTAAGCTAGATCGAATCAAACGACGAACATCTTCAACCAGCGCCACTTTGTCCTTGACCTTTTTGTTGTTGTCAAAGATCAACTCCAAAATGAAATCAAGATTGATCTCTTGCGACTTCAACAGGTCAACCTCAAACACCACATCGTCCCAATCGACGCTGGACTGCTCGGGTTGCTTGCCTTCTCGCTCGCGGCGTAGCCAATCTCGAATATCGTTGTAGGTCGAGCGGTAATCCTGAAGCGCTCGCTCGCTAGGGATGTTCACGCCCTGCATGGCAGTCAGCTCGTTGTCTGTCAAACCATGCTGCGCCTTGAAGGCCTCGACAGCTGTCGCGTCTCGCACGTCCAAGCTTTGCGCGGCGCGCAGGCTGGCAAATTCATCAAAGTTTTGCAGCACGTTTTCAATGCGCAAATATTCGCCAAACAGTTTGGCAAAGGCTTTTTTATCGGCCTCTTTTTCGATGGCCGCAGGGTCTGGAAAGCGCTGCTCCAACTCACCCACCACCTCAACGAAGCCGCGTCGCGCCTCACCCGTCACAACGTCGGTGAAGCCTTCCATGTACTCCTTGTAGCTTTTCTCCAGCACCACGTTTTTGGTGTTCTTGTCACCAAACAGAGTGATGGCGTCTACCGTGGCTTTTTCCAGATCTCGGAAAGTCACAATGTTGCCAAAGGTCTTGGTGGCGTCAAAGATCCGGTTCGTGCGTGAATAGGCCTGAATTAAGCCGTGGTAGCGAAGGTTTTTGTCAACGAACAAGGTGTTGAGCCTTGGCGCATCAAAACCTGTCAGGAACATACCCACCACGATCAACAAGTCAATTTCACCCGACTTCACCTGCTTGGCCAGGTCTCGGTAGTAGTTTTGAAACCCGTTGCTGTCCACACTGAAGCTGGTCTTGAAGTGCGCGTTGTAATCGGCAATGGCGGCGGTCAAAAACTCTTTGGCGCTGCTGTTCAGGGCAGACACATCCAGGCTCTCGTCTTGAATATCGCCAATGGCTTCTTGCTCTTCATTGGCTGCAAACGAAAAAATAGTGGCTACGCGCAAAGGCTTGTCGCTATCCTTTTGCAGGTCTTTGAGCGTCTCGTAATACAGCTTGGCCGCGTCCACACTGCTGACGGCAAACATGGCATTAAAGCCCTTGCTGCCCGTTTGCAAGCGATGGGTTTTGCGGCGGAAGTTGTTCAGGATGTACTGCGAAATTTCCTCAATCCGCTTGGGGTGCAGCAAGGCTTGTTTGTTCTCGGCTGCGCTCAGCTTCTTCTCGTCTTGCTCGGTTTCAATGGCTTTGAACTGTGGGCGTACGTCGTTGTAGTCCACCTTGAATTTGAGCACCTTCTCATCGCGAATGGCATCTGTAATCACATAGGAATGCAACTCTCGTCCAAACACACTGGCCGTGGTCTCTGCGCCCAAAGCGTTTTGAGGAAAGATCGGCGTACCCGTAAAACCAAACTGATAGAACTTCTTGAACTTTTTCTTCAGGTTCTTCTGCGCTTCGCCAAACTGGCTGCGGTGGCACTCGTCAAAAATAAACACCACCTGCTTGCCGTAAATGGCTAGATCGGCCTCAGTACGCATCAAGTGATTGAGCTTTTGGATGGTAGTGACGATGATCTTGTTGTCATCCTTTGCCAAATTGCGCTTTAGGCCCGTCGTACTCTCAGAGCCGTTCACGCTGTCGGGTGAAAAGCGCTGGTACTCCTTCATGGTCTGGTAGTCCAGGTCCTTGCGGTCCACCACAAAAAACACCTTGTCCACAAAGTCCAGCTCGGTGGCCAAACGCGCGGCCTTGAAGCTGGTCAGCGTCTTGCCCGATCCGGTGGTGTGCCAAATAAAGCCGCCGCTTTCTGTGGTACTCCAATTTTTAGCCTGATAGCTGCCACCAATCTTCCACAAAATGCGCTCGGTAGCGGCAATCTGGTAAGGGCGCATGACCAGCAAGGTGTCACTCGCATCAAACACCGAATAGTGCAGCAACACCTTCAGCAAAGTCTGCTTCTGAAAAAAGGTAGCCGTGAAATCCTTCAGGTCCTTAATCAAACTGTTGTCCGCCTTCGCCCAGTTCATGGTGAAGTCGTAACTGTTTTTGTTGCGCTGCGTGGTGTTGGCAAAGTAGCGGCTGTCGGTGCCGTTGGAAATCACAAACAACTGCAAATACTTGAACAGTGAGTTCGCGCTGTTGAAGCTCTCTTTGCTGTAACGGTGCACCTGGTTGAAGGCCTCGCGGATCGCCACCCCGCGTTTTTTCAGCTCCACCTGCACCAGTGGTAAACCGTTGACCAAAATCGTCACGTCATAGCGGTTGGCATGTTTACCTGTTTGCTCAAACTGTTTGATGACCTGCAACTTGTTGCGAGCAATGTTCTTCTTATCCAGCAAATAGATGTTTTGAATACGCCCATCGTCAAACACAAAGTCGTGAATGTAGTCATCGTGAACCTTGCGGGTCTTCTCCACAATGCCATCACTTGCTTTGTCCAGCCAGCTCTCTACAAAGCGCTGCCACTCGGCATCTGAAAACGCCACGTTATTGAGCGCTTGTAATTGCACGCGCACATTGGCCAGCAAGGCCTCGGGCGTGCTGAGGCCGGGTACGTATTCGTAGCCTTGATGACGCAGGTCTTGAACCAGCTCACGCTCTAGCTCGCTCTCGCTCTGGTAGCTCTCGTTGACTTGCCACTCTTTGGTGTACTTGTCCAAAACAATAAAATTTTTGGACTCGGCAATGGTTTTGTAGTCGCTCACTCGTCAGCGCTCCCTTTGTGCAACAGCTTTTTGACTTGGCGGTCGAAATCGGATTCGATGCGTTGCTGCTTGTTGAATTTTTCATACTCGGCCAGCGCTATTTGGTCAGCCTGCTCACGGCTGATACTGCCGTAACCTTCCAGAACACGGTATTCATTGAAGGCCAAAAACTTGTCCACGCTCTCGGCAAAACCCGCCATGGTGAAGCTGGTGCGCTGCTCGATGATGCGTTCGATGTAGTCAAAAAATGCGGCCACTGCACGCTCCAGTTTTTTGATATCCGACTCGCTCAAATAGTTTTTGGCCACCAGCGTGTCCGACTTCAGCACGCGGCCAGCGGGTGCATTTTTAAAGGTGCTCAAGCCCATCAACGGCTTGCTGGCATCGGCTTGGCGCGAAATGATCTCTGCCGACGTCTGCCCTGTGATTGCGAAGTGAAACTTGTCTTGCACATGGGCGTAAAAAAGCCGCGTGGTCTCTGACTTGGGGTCGTAGTCGATGCTGCACTCGGCAAAAATATCGGTGATCTGCTGGTAAATACGCCGCTCACTCGACCGGATGGAGCGCACCCGCTCCAGCAGCTCACGAAAATAATCCTGGCCAAAAAAGCTCCCGTTTTTCAGGCGCTCATCATCCATGGCAAAGCCCTTGATGATGTATTCCTTGATCAGCTGGGTGGCCCAAATGCGGAACTGCGTGGCCTGTGCCGAATTGACGCGGTAGCCCACCGAGATGACGGCGTCGAGGTTGTAATACTTGACCTGCTGCGTCTGCGTCAGTCCAGCCACAGCACCGTGCTCACTGGTTGTTTCCAAAATGGAAATAACCACTTCTTCCACCAGTTCACCACTGTCAAAGATGTTTTTCAGGTGTTTAGAAATGGCTGGCACCCCCACGCCAAACAACTCGGCCATGCGCTTTTGGGTCAGCCAAATGGTTTCGTTGCTGAGCAGCACCTCCACCTTGATGCCCCCATTGGGCGCGGTGTAGAGCAAAAACTCGGTGGTTTGGTCGCGGGTAGTGAGCTTCTTCATGCTTTGCCCCTTGTTTTGGGGCTGGGGTTCTGCCCCAAGGCCTGCAACTGCTTGGCGTTTTGCGGGCTGACCAGCTTTTTGCCCGTTTCGGCTTCCAGCTTCAGCCGCGCCTGCCGGGCCACGCCGCCACCGCGCTTGGCCACGGATTCGTGCTCGTCCAGCGTTTGCGGCTGCACGGCTTCTGAAATTTCTTTGGTCGACAGCTCGGCCAGCATGCTCATGATCAACTCTTTGTTGGTCATGTTGTCGCGCAGGTTTTCTTTCTTCAGGCCCTTGTGCTGCTTGTATTCCTTGGCGGTTTTGTCGGCCCAGGTTTTGTAAATCACGTCGGTCAAGAAAGCGAATTGCGGCCCCTCTTGCAAGCCGTGCTTTTTCCACTCGTCGGTCAACTCTTTGCGGATCTCGATGCTCTTGAGCCGCTGGTTGATCCAGTTGTCGGTGTAGCCCAGGCGCTTGTAGTCGAGCATCGCTTGCTCGATGGACAGCTCTGGGTCTTGCAACTGGTCCAGGCGCTGGCTGCCCACTTCGGCCAGCCAGAGCTTGAAGGGTTCGGCCCGCTTGCTGGGGATGGACTGGATGAGCCGCAAAATTTGCTCAGTGTCGGCCACATCGGTCAGGTATTTTTTACCATCGGCGGCGGGCAATTTCAGTTGACTACAGTTTGTAGCCAACTGACTGCCTTCGTTTTTCAGGCGAACTTTGAGCACGCTCCAGTACTTGCGCGCCCGCGTGAAGTCGGACTGATCGGTCAGCACCGCCACAACGTCGACCACCGAAAACCACCATTTCTCAGCTTCCGCATCCCACTCGTTGCGAATCAGCTGCGACTCAAACAGTTTGACTTTCCTGTCTGCATCGCTCATGCCATCACCTCTTGCGGTTTGGGAAAGCTCAACAGCAAATCGCGGTAGTGCGCGTATTGCTTCTGGCGCAGTTCGATTTCGCGGGGCAAGCCTTCGGTGAGGGAGTTCGTCAGCGCATCGAATTTGTCGAGGATCGCGACGATGCGGGCTTGCTCGGCAATAGGTGGAACAGGAATCGGAAAGTCCAAAAACATCGGCCGACGAAGCGAAGTGACAGAAGAACTGACAGACGCTTTTTGAATGTACGCGTAAAAATGCGATGCCATGCAGTGATACACAAATCTTGGCTCCATAACCTCACTTGGAACGATGCGATACGCGCGTTGGTGCAGAGCATATTTCCCTTGGGCGTAATGAAAGACTTTTCCAACCCCTGCACCGTCACCGGCTGTGATGATTGCAGTTTCGTCAAAGTCAAAACTGTTTAGCCGTAAAGGTTCGCGACCACGTGCATAAAAAACGTAAGTACCATCATCGACAGCATCCTGTGTGTCGTGACTACCTGTGCCGATTTTTGCCACCTCCCCCAACGTCTTCCACTCCACCACCCCATCTGCAAAACTCAACAACTGGTCGCGGTAGTGCTTGTATTGTTTTTTACGGGCGGTCAGCTCGGCGGTCAGCTCGGTGGTCAGCTGGGTGAAGGCGTCCAGGATGCGGACAATTTCGGCTTGGATTTCAAGCGATTTTTTGGGGTTGTCTGGGCAGGGGACGGGAACGGTAATCTTTGACAGATCGCCACTTGAAACTCTGCGTACCTTTGCGCCTGTTATGTATTTACGTTTCTGCTCTTGAAATTCGTTCGTTTGCAAATAATGGGCTAAGTACTTGACGTTTTGCTTGTGCTTAAAAAGCATCATGTCACCAGAAATAGCGACTTCGTTCCCAAGCCATGCAAGTGGCTTCACTACGTCTTCATCATTTTCAGAGGTGGTTGCTAATAAGAGGTCATTATTTTTCGCTTTTCTTAGCCGTTTGGCTAATCCCTCTTCTACACAAGTAAATGCAGTATTTGCGGCAAGGCCATAGCGCGTGTAGATCTGGCCATAGTGAATTGCTGGGAATCCGGCTTCAACGAAATCCTTTTTCTGCATTCCATTGCCACGAATGAATTCGCCAACTTGCCCCAGCGGCATCCACACCACCGCCACACCAGCTAGAAGCTTGTCCAAAAAATCCTCGCCGCTCATGCCCCTTGCTCCTCGCCTTCAATCTCAGCCACGATGGCGTCAATGTCTTTGCGCAGCTGGTCGATCTTGGCGACGGTGGTTTTGAGCTGAGCGTTGAGCTGGGCAATGTTCACCACTTCGCGGGTGTCTTTGGCCTCCACGTAGCTGCTGACCGACAGGTTGTAGTCGTTGGCGGCAATGTCGGCGTGGCTGACCGAGCGGGCAAAGTGGTCCACGTTGGCCTTGCTGTCAAACACGGCCATGATTTGGTCGACGTGCACGTCCAGCAGCGTGTTGTTGTTGGTTTCTTTCTTGAACAACGCACTGGCATCGATGAACTGGGTGGTAGTGTCTGCCTTGTGTTTGGACAGCACCAGAATGGTCACGGCAATGGTGGTGCCGAAAAACAGGTTGGGCGCCAGCGAGATGACGGTTTCCACATGGTTGTTGTCCACCAGGTATTGGCGGATTTTTTGCTCTGCACCACCCCGGTAAAAGATACCCGGAAAGCAGACGATGGCGGCGCGGCCCTTGCTGGAGAGGTAGCTGAGCGCGTGCAACACAAAGGCAAAGTCGGCCTTGCTCTTGGGGGCCAGCACGCCAGCGGGGGCAAAGCGGTCGTCGTTGATGAGGGTGGGGTCGTCGCTGCCGATCCACTTCACCGAGTACGGTGGGTTGGAGACGATGGCGTCAAACGGTTTGTCGTCACCAAAGTGCGGCTGGGTAAGGGTGTCACCCAGCTGGATGTTGAACTTGTCATAGTTGACGTTGTGCAAGAACATGTTCATGCGCGCCAAGTTGTAAGTGGTGTGGTTGAGCTCTTGCCCCCAAAAACCGTCTTGAATCAAATGCTGGTCAAAGTGTTTTTTGGCTTGCAGCAGCAGCGATCCCGAGCCGCAGGCTGGGTCGTAAATTTTGTTGACGCTGGTTTGTTTGTGCATTGCCAGCTGGGCAATCAGCTTGGACACATGCTGGGGCGTGAAAAATTCACCGCCCGATTTGCCCGCGTTGGCTGCGTAGTTGGAAATGAGGAATTCGTAGGCATCACCAAACAGGTCGATCTGGTGGGTCTCGAAATCGCTGCCGCCAAAGTCGCCAAAGTCCAGCTCGGCCACGCCCTTGAGCACAGCGGCCAGGCGGGTGTTTTTGTCTTTGACGGTGTTGCCCAGGCGGTTGCTGGTGGTGTCGAAGTCGGCAAACAGACCTTTGATGTCTTTTTCGGACGGATAGCCATTGGCCGAGCTTTCAATGGCGGTAAAGATAGCGGCTAAATCGGTGTTTAAGCTTTCGTTGGTGTTGACACTGGCAACCACTTTGGCAAACAGCTGACTGGGATAGATGAAATAGCCCTTGGTCTTGACGGCATCGTCTTTGATGTCTGCGGTGATCACGCTATCGGCCAGCTCTGCGTAGTTGATGCTGTCGTCACCCGCTTCGATGTAGCTGGCAAAGTTTTCGCTGATGAAGCGGTAGAACAAGGTGCCCAACACATACTGCTTGAAATCCCAGCCGTCTACTGCTCCGCGTACGTCGTTGGCAATTTTCCAGATTTGGCTTTGCAGTGCGGCGCGTTGTTGTTGGCTGGTCATTCTTATGTTCCTCTTCTTAGCAGCCGATATTGTCGCTTCTAAGTAATTGGAAAACACTCATATTCAGAGGCGATTTCACACAGCCAAGACAGTGAACTTTGCAGAACGTAAAAAGCCGCCAACCCTTTCAGGTTGGCGGCTTCTTTATTTGCAGCGCGAAGCGTTTACTTCTTGCTAGGCGGCAAGTCCGTGCAGCTACCGTGCGCCACTTCTGCCGCCATGCCGATGCTTTCGCCCAGCGTGGGGTGGGGGTGGATGGTTTTGCCGATGTCCACAGCGTCTGCGCCCATTTCGATGGCCAGAGCAATCTCGCCAATCATGTCGCCCGCGTGCGTGCCCACCATGCCGCCGCCCAAGATCTTGCCGTGGCCGTGCGCTTCGGGGCTGTCGTCAAACAGCAGTTTGGTCACGCCTTCGTCTCGGCCGTTGGCAATGGCGCGGCCCGAGGCGGTCCAAGGGAACAAGCCCTTTTTCACCTTGATGCCTTGGGCTTTGGCCTGGTCTTCGGTCAAGCCCACCCATGCCACTTCGGGGTCGGTGTAGGCCACGCTGGGGATGACGCGTGCGTTGAACGCAGCGGCTGCCAGCTCTTTGTTGCCTTGCAGTTCGCCCGCAATCACTTCGGCCGCCACGTGTGCTTCGTGCACCGCCTTGTGCGCCAACATGGGCTGGCCCACGATGTCACCAATGGCAAAGATGTGCGGCACGTTGGTGCGCATTTGGATGTCGACGTTGATGAAGCCGCGGTCGGTCACAGCCACGCCTGCTTTTTCGGCGGCCAGTTTTTTGCCGTTGGGCGTGCGGCCCACGGCTTGCAACACGAGGTCGTACACCTGCGGCGCGGGGGCTGTGCCGCCCTCTTCTGCGGGTGCAAACGTGACTTCAATGCCTTCAGGCAAGGCGCGTGCTGACACGGTCTTGGTCTTGAGCATGATGTTGTCAAAGCGCTTGGCGTTCATCTTTTGCCAGACCTTGACCAAGTCGCGGTCAGCGCCTTGCATGAGGCCGTCCATCATTTCCACCACGTCCAGGCGTGCGCCCAACGTGCTGTAAACGGTGCCCATCTCTAGGCCGATGATGCCGCCTCCCAAGATGAGCATGCGCTTGGGCACTTCTTTGAGTTCCAAAGCGCCGGTGCTGTCGACCACGCGGGGGTCGTTGGGCATGAAAGGCAAACGCACAGCTTGTGAGCCTGCAGCGATGATGGCCTTTTTGAAGGCGATCACTTTTTTGCTGCCGTTTTGTTCTTGCGCGGTGCCGGTGGTCTCAGACACCTCAAGGTGGTTGGCGCCCACGAATTGGCCCAAACCGCGCACGGTGGTGACCTTGCGCATCTTGGCCATGGCAGCCAAACCGCCTGTGAGTTTGCCAATGACTTTTTCTTTGTGGCCGCGCAGCTTGTCAATGTTGACTGCAGGCGCGCCGAAGTCCACACCGAGGTCGGCCATGTGGGCCACTTCGTCCATCACCGCTGCGACGTGCAGCAAGGCTTTGGAGGGAATGCAACCCACGTTCAAACACACACCGCCCAAGGTGGCGTAACGCTCCACGATGACCACATTCAAGCCGAGGTCAGCCGCGCGAAACGCTGCTGAATAACCGCCGGGGCCACCGCCCAAGACGAGCACATCGCACTCGATGTCGGCCACACCTGCATAGTTCTCGCCGAAACTCGAAACCACAGGTACGGGGGCTGCCGCAACAGCAGGCGCTGCGGCAGAAGCCGTTGCAGCGGCCGGTGCAGAAGTGGGTGTTGATGCAGCAGCGGGTGCCGAAGCAGCAGGCGCTGCAGCGCCCTCGCCTTCGAGCACCAACACGACCGAGCCTTGCTTGACCTTGTCGCCCAGTTTCACGCGCAGCTCTTTCACCACGCCCGCGTGTGAGGACGGGATTTCCATCGACGCTTTGTCGGACTCCACAGTGATGAGCGATTGCTCTGCTCGGACGGTGTCGCCGGGTTTGACCAGCAACTCGATCACGGCCACTTCGTCGAAGTCGCCGATGTCTGGAACTTTGATATCAATCATTGCCATATCAAGTCCTTAGAGCAACACGCGACGGAAATCGCTGAGGATTTGACCCAGGAACGCGTTGAAGCGTGCCGCTGCGGCGCCGTCAATGACGCGGTGGTCCCACGTCAAGCTCAAAGGCAACATCAAACGTGGAACAAATTCTTTGCCGTTCCAAACGGGTTCCATGGTGCTCTTACACACACCGAGGATGGCCACTTCGGGCGCGTTGATGATGGGCGTGAAGTACTTGCCACCAATGCCGCCCAGGCTGGAGATGGTGAAGGTGGCACCAGTCATTTCAGCCGGGCCGAGTTTGCCGTCACGGGCTTTCTTGGCCAATTCGCCCATTTCTTGGCTGATTTGCAGCACGCCTTTTTTGTCGCAATCACGGATGACCGGAACCATCAAACCATTGGGCGTGTCAGCGGCAAAACCGATGTGCCAGTAGTTTTTGTAGACTAGCGCATCGCCGTCGAGCGAGCTGTTG
This sequence comes from Limnohabitans sp. TS-CS-82, assembly GCF_002943475.1. Lineage (NCBI taxonomy): Bacteria > Pseudomonadati > Pseudomonadota > Betaproteobacteria > Burkholderiales > Comamonadaceae > Limnohabitans > Limnohabitans sp. TS-CS-82. The sequence continues at coordinate 482,634 of NZ_PTQX01000002.1, forward strand.
AACTCTGGGTATTTCTTGAGCGCGGCCACGCAAGCCTTGATCAAGAACGCCAGCATCGTGACTTTGATGCCCGATTTTTCGTTCTCTTTGTTGGTCGAGACGCGGAAGGCTTCGAGGTCGGTGATGTCGGCGTCGTCGTGGTTGGTGACAGCCGGGATCATGATGGCATTGCGCAACAGGTTGGCACCGCTGATCTTCTTGATGCGGCCCATTTCTTTGCGCTCGATCGGACCGAACTTGGCGAAGTCAACCTTCGGCCAAGGGATCAAGCCTAAGGCCGCACCGTCGCCGCCCGAAGCGGCAGGGGCTTTGGCTGCTTGCGCTTTGGTTTGGGCGGCCCCCGACATCACGGCCTTGGTGAAGGCTTGCACGTCGTCCGCCGTGATGCGGCCTTTGAGACCGTTGCCTTTCACTTCTTCGAGCGGCACGCCCAGTTCGCGGGCAAATTTGCGCACCGATGGCGAAGCATGGGGCAAGCCCAACGTGGTGCCGCCAGGCGCGTGGGCAGGCGCAGCCACCACAGCGGCCGCAGCGGCGACTGGGGTTTGCGCAGCAGCCACCGGGGTCGAAGCCACGGCCACTGGTGCTGCAGCCACAGCCGAAGTTGCAGCAGCAGTGGGGGTTGTAGAGGCTGCGCCTTCCAGCACGGCCAGCAAATCACCGATGTTGACGGTGTCGCCCACTTTGACTTTGAGCTCCTTGAGCACGCCAGCGTGCGAAGACGGGATTTCCATCGAGGCTTTGTCGGACTCGACGGTGATTAGCGATTGCTCGACCTTGATGGTGTCGCCCGGCTTGACCATGACTTCGATGACGGCCACGTCTTTGAAGTCACCGATGTCGGGAATGCGCACTTCAACCGGGCCTGCGGCTACAGGTGCAGCGGCTGGTGCTGCCGCCACCGGTGCTGCAACAGGTGCCGTGACAGCCGCAGTCGCAGCAGCGGGTGCAACAGCCGGAGCAGCTGCCGCGCCAGCGGCTTCCACCACCAGCACCACCGAGCCTTGCTTGACCTTGTCGCCCAAAGCGACGCGCATTTCTTTGACGACGCCCGCCGTGCTCGATGGGATTTCCATCGAGGCTTTGTCGGATTCGACCGTGATCAGCGATTGCTCGGCCTTCACGGTGTCACCCACTTTGACCATCAACTCAATGACGGTCACTTCATCAAAATCCCCAATGTCCGGGACTTGTACTTCTACCAATGCCATGTGTGTCTCCCGGATTTATGCGTACAGCGGGTTGATCTTGTCGGTGTTGATGCCGTACTTTTTGATGGCCTCGGCCACCTGCGTGGCAGGCACTTTGCCCTCTTCGCTCAGCGCCTTGAGGGCAGCGACCACGATGTAGTGGCGGTTGACCTCGAAGTGCTCGCGCAGCTTGCTGCGGAAGTCAGAGCGGCCAAAACCGTCGGTGCCCAGCACTTTGTAAGTGCGGCCAGAACCGTCCGAATTTTTTGGAATGAAAGGACGGATCTGCTCGGCATAGGCCTTCATGTAGTCGGTCGATGCCACCACGGGGCCACTGTGCGCAGCGAGTTGCTGGCCAACAAACGACACGCGTGGGGTTTCCAGCGGGTGCAGCATGTTGTGGCGCTCGGCGTCTTGGCCGTCGCGGGTCAGTTCGTTGAAGCTTGGGCAGCTCCACACATCGGCCTGAATGCCCCAGTCGGTGGCCAGCAAGGTTTGTGCGGCAATCGATTCGCGCAAGATGGTGCCTGAGCCCAGCAGTTGCACGCGTTTCTCGCCCGCGGCACCGGGCTTGCACAAATACATGCCCTTGATGATTTGCTCTTCGGTGCCGGGCGTGAGGCCGGGCATGGCGTAGTTTTCGTTCAACAGCGTCAGGTAGTAGAAGACGTTGTCTTGCTTCTCGACCATGCGCTTCAAACCGTGGTGCAGGATGACGCCGACTTCGTGTGCGAAGGTCGGGTCATACGACACGCAGTTGGGGATGGTGTTGGCCATGATGTGGCTGTGGCCGTCTTCGTGCTGCAAGCCTTCGCCGTTGAGCGTGGTGCGGCCCGAAGTACCGCCGAGCAAGAAGCCGCGAGCTTGCATGTCGCCCGCCGCCCAGGCCAAGTCGCCAATGCGCTGGAAGCCGAACATCGAGTAGTACACGTAGAACGGCACCATGATGCGGTTGCTGGTGGAGTAGCTGGTGGCCGCAGCGATCCAGCTGGACATGCCGCCCGCTTCGTTGATGCCCTCTTGCAGGATCTGACCGGCCTTGTCTTCCTTGTAGTACATGACCTGGTCTTTGTCGACCGGGGTGTACTGCTGGCCAGCGGGGTTGTAAATACCGATCTGGCGGAACAGGCCTTCCATACCGAACGTGCGGGCTTCGTCCACCAAAATCGGCACCACGCGTGGGCCCAGGGCTTGGTCGCGTAGCAACTGGGTCAAAAAGCGCACATAGGCCTGGGTGGTCGAGATTTCACGGCCTTCGGCAGTAGGCTCCATCACCGACTTGAAGATGTCGAGCGAGGGCACGGTGAAGCTTTCTTCGGCTTTCGTACGACGGTGAGGCAGGTAGCCGCCCAAGGCCTTGCGGCGCTCGTGCAGGTACTTCATTTCCGGGGTGTCGTCCGCTGGCTTGTAGAAAGGCACATTAGCCAGTTCGCTGTCGGGCACCGGGATGTTGAAGCGATCGCGCATGTAGCGGATGTCGTCGTCGGTCAGCTTTTTAGTCTGGTGGACGTTGTTCTTGCCTTCACCGGCTTTGCCCATGCCAAAACCTTTCACGGTCTTGATCAACAATACCGTGGGTTGGCCTTGGTGGTTCACCGCCTCGTGGTAAGCCGCGTAGACCTTTTGCGGGTCATGGCCGCCGCGCTTGAGGTTCCAGATTTCGTCGTCGCTCATGTGCGCGACCATCTCCAGCGTGCGGGGATCGCGGCCAAAGAAATGCTTGCGCACGTAGGCACCGTCGTTGGCTTTGAAGGCCTGATAGTCGCCGTCCAGCGTGTCCATCATCAGCTTGCGCAGGGCACCGTCTTTGTCGCGGGCCAAGAGCTTGTCCCACTCACTGCCCCACAAGAGCTTGATGACGTTCCAGCCGGAGCCACGGAATTCGCCTTCGAGTTCTTGCACGATCTTGCCGTTGCCGCGCACCGGGCCGTCCAGGCGCTGCAGGTTGCAGTTGACGACAAAGATCAGGTTGTCCAGCTTCTCGCGCGCGGCCAGGCCGATTGCACCCAGCGATTCGACTTCGTCCATCTCGCCGTCGCCACAGAACACCCAGACCTTGCGGTTTTCGGTGTTGGCAATGCCACGAGCGTGCAGGTACTTCAAAAAGCGGGCCTGGTAGATCGCCATCAAGGGGCCGAGGCCCATCGACACGGTGGGGAATTGCCAGAACTCGGGCATGAGTTTGGGGTGGGGGTAGCTCGACAGGCCTTTGCCATCGACTTCTTGACGGAAGTTGAGCAATTGCTCTTCGGTGAGGCGACCTTCCAGATAAGCGCGGGCATATACGCCTGGCGACACGTGGCCCTGGATGTAGAGGCAGTCGCCACCGTGGTTTTCGTTTTCAGCGTGCCAGAAGTGGTTGAAACCCGCACCAAACATGTGGGCCAGAGAAGCAAAGGAACCGATGTGACCGCCCAGATCACCGCCGTCTTCGGGGTTGTGGCGGTTGGCTTTGACGACCATGGCCATGGCGTTCCAACGCATGTAGGCGCGCAGGCGTTCTTCAATTTCAATGTTGCCGGGGCAATGGGCTTCTTGATCGGGTTCGATCGTGTTCACGTAGCCGGTATTGGCAGAGAACGGCATGTCGATGCTGCTCTCGCGGGCGTGTTCGAGCAATTGCTCCAACAGGTAATGGGCGCGCTCAGGGCCCTCGGCATTGATGACGGCGGACAACGCGTCCATCCATTCACGGGTTTCCTGGCTGTCTGCATCGTTTGTGACGAATGTGCGCAGATCTGTCGGTTGTGCTGACATGCTTGTCTCCTATATGTGGCACGTTTATTGGCTTTTGACTCCAGCTGCAAGTTTCTCACATTTTTTGTGAATTTCAAATAGCGCCACTCCATTTCTTATCGTGAAATTCATTTAGGGTTTTTACCAAATTAGCAAGCAAGCCGCCTCTAAACTAGCGGCCATGCGCAAGCCCCTTCCCTCCACGTTTATCAAACCCTTAGCCATCCGATGGAACAACTGGTGGCGCGAGCAAACACCCAGCCGTCAAGACCGCTACGCTTTCATGGCCCCGCTGGCAGCCGTCGTTTTGTTTTTGGCCGCGATCACGACTGCATTTTGGTACTTGAAATTTGAAGAACTCGACCGCGAGCAAGAAACCGTGCGTCGAGATGTGGAATACGCACAACAGCGTTTGCGCTTGCGCTTGGTCGACAAACAAGAACAACTCTTGCGTATGGCCCGCGATGTGGCCAACCGTGAAACGAGTGTGGCTGAATTTCCCGTTGAAGCACAAGCCTTGTTGAATCAAAGCCCAGAAATCACGGGTCTATCGTGGCTGGATGGGCGCGGCCGCGTGCGCGCCAGCTACGCCAGTGTGGGCGCTGCTGTCGTGCATTGGCAAGGTGAGAACCTCAACCACAACACCACCAAAGCCACCTTAGAGCTGAGTCGCGACTTGCTGCAACCCGTGTACTCGCAACCCATCGCCTACAAGCATGCCAATGCCGAAACGCTGACCCAACTTGAACTGCAAGTCCCCATCGTCAATCACGGCAAATTTGAAGGCGTGATCTTGGCCGAGTACAGCCTAGACGGCTTGCTGCGTTTTGCTGTCCCAACTGAAATCAGCAACAAATATGCGGTGTCATTGCGTGACGCAGACAACAACGTGCTGGCCGGACAAGCCAACAAGTCGCGCCCCCGCGTGACCGAGGTGCTGCCTTGGCTGCTCAAAACCAACGAGTACGAGGTGCCCATCACGCCCGTCGGTTACGCCCTGGCCTTGCATGCGCAGACCTACCGCACCTCTCAAGGCCTCATTGGCAGCGGTATGTTTTGGCTGGTTGCGGTGCTTAGCGCCATGACAGCGTGGATGTTGATTGGCACGTGGCGCCACACCCGCCGTCGTGTGCAGGCCCAGCAAGCGCTGGTGGCCGAAACCAACTTTCGTCGTGCCATGGAAAACTCCATCCTCACAGGCATGCGCGCCATGGACATGAAAGGCCGCATCACTTATGTGAACACCGCCTTTTGCCAAATGACGGGTTGGCGCGAAGAAGAGCTCGTGGGTTGCGAAGCGCCCTTCCCTTATTGGCCAGACGACGACATTCCCAGCCTGCAACTCAAGCTCAACCAAGAACTGCAGGGCGACACCACCTCCAGCGGTTTTCAGGTGCGCGTCAAACGCAAAGACGGTTTGGTGTTTGATGCCCGCTTGTATGTGTCACCCTTGGTCGATGCGCGCGGACAACAAACCGGCTGGATGACCTCGATGACCGACATCACTGAGCCCAACCGCATCCGCGAACAACTCTCTGCCGCCCACGACCGCTTCACCACCGTGCTGGAAGGCTTGGACGCCTCGGTGTCCGTGGCCCCTTTAGGCAGCAAAGAACTCTTGTTCGCCAACAAGCTCTACCGCCAATGGTTTGCCCCCAACACCGTAGGACATTTGAATTTGGTGGCAGAAGCGGGCTTGTTGCGCCAAATGCAACTGGAAACCACATCGGATGCCGCCAACGACGATGCCCTAGATGAAGACGACGGCATGGCGGGCTTCCCCACCGACGGCTTGACCGAAGTGCGCAGCGAAAACGCCGAAATCTTTGTGCCCGAGCTGGGTAAATGGCTGGAAGTGCGCTCGCGCTACCTCAACTGGGTCGATGGTCGTTTGGCACAAATGGTGATTGCCACCGACATCACGCCACGCCGTAACGCCGAAGAACAGTCGCAAGTGCAGGCCGAGCGGGCCCAAGCTGCCAGCCGCCTGATCACCATGGGCGAGATGGCGTCCAGCGTGGCCCATGAGCTGAACCAGCCGCTGACCGCCATCAACAACTACTGCAGCGGCATGGTGTCGCGCATCAAAGCCAACAACCTCAGCGAAGAAGACCTGCTCAACGCGCTCGAAAAAACCGCTCACCAAGCGCAACGCGCGGGGCAAATCATTCAGCGCATTCGCAGCTTTGTGAAGCGCAGCGAGCCCAACCGAGCCCCTTCAGACATTGCGACCATGGTCGGTGAAGCGGTTGAACTGGCAGGCATCGAGATGCGCCGACGGCAAGTGCGCCTCACCCAAGTCATGGCGGATCGTCTGCCGAAAATCAACGTGGACCCGATCTTGATTGAGCAGGTGCTCATCAATTTGATGAAGAACGCCGCTGAATCCATCGATTTTGCAGAGCGCCCCTTGCAACAACGTGCGGTGGAACTGAAAGTGCTGCCTCGTCGCGAAGAAGGTCAATCCGTCATTGAGTTCACCGTCACCGACACAGGGCGTGGCGTGCCGCCTGAGGTGATGGAGCGGGTGTTCGAAGCCTTCTACTCCACCAAGCCCGAAGGCATGGGCATTGGCCTGAATTTGTGCCGCAGCATTGTCGAATCGCACCAGGGCAGACTCAAAGCTGAGAACCTCTACAATGCCCAAGAGATAACGGGTTGCCGCTTTTCCTTCTGGATACCCGCCCGATAAGGTTGGAGTTTTTTTTGATGAGTTTGATTCCCAAAAAAGGTACGGTTTATGTTGTCGACGATGACGAAGCCGTTCGTGATTCGCTGCAGTGGTTGCTAGAGGGTAAAGATTACCGCGTGCGCTGCTTTGATTCTGCTGAAAGCTTCCTCAGCCGTTACGACGCCCGTGAAGTCGCTTGCTTGATCGTGGACATCCGCATGGGTGGCATGACGGGCTTGGCACTGCAAGACAAATTGGTCGAACGCAAATCCCCTTTGCCCATCGTGTTCATCACCGGTCACGGCGACGTGCCGATGGCCGTGGACACCATGAAAAAAGGTGCGATGGACTTCATCCAAAAGCCTTTCGACGAAGCCGCGTTGGTGAGTTTGGTCGAACGCATGCTGGCCCAAGCCAACGAGTCGTTTGCTGAATCGCAACAAGCGGCCAGCCGCGACGCCTTGATGGCCAAGCTCACCGGCCGCGAAGCCCAAGTGCTGGAACGCATCGTGGCCGGTCGCTTGAACAAGCAAATCGCTGACGATTTGGGCATCAGCATCAAAACCGTGGAAGCGCACCGCGCCAACATCATGGAAAAGCTCAACGCCAACACCGTGGCCGATCTGCTCAAAACAGCCCTCGGACAAAACGCCCCCAAGGCTTAAACCTCACACGTTTCGCGATGAGCCTCTCGCCGCGACAAACGCCATAGCCAACGCCCGTTCATCACGGGCGTTTTCAATTTCAAGCCCTATTTGTATACACCATGACTGCACAACTCATTGACGGCAACGCCCTCTCCAAACAACTCCGTACCCAAGTCGCTGCTGACACAGCCGCGCTCAAAGCCAAAGGCCTGACCCCAGGTTTGGCGGTGGTGTTGGTGGGCGACAACCCAGCCAGTCAGGTGTATGTGCGTAACAAGGTCAAAGCCTGCGAAGACGCAGGCCTGCACTCGGTGCTCGAAAAATACGAGGCCGACATGACCGAGGCCGACTTGTTGGCCCGCGTGGAAGCCCTCAACAACGACCCCGCCATTCACGGCATCTTGGTGCAACTGCCCTTGCCTGCCCACATCGACGCGCAAAAGGTGATCGAAGCCATCAGCCCCGCCAAAGACGTGGACGGTTTTCACATCGCGAGCGCTGGGGCCCTGATGACCGGCATGCCCGGATTCTGGCCTTGCACGCCTTATGGCTGCATGAAGATGTTGGAGAGCATTGGTTACGACCTCAAAGGCAAACACGCCGTGGTGATTGGCCGCAGCAACATCGTAGGCAAACCCATGGCGCTCATGCTGCTGCAAAAAGACGCCACCGTGACGGTGGCGCACTCGCGCTCCCAAAACCTCAAAGCCCTCACCCTGCAAGCCGACGTGATCGTGGCGGCCGTGGGCAAACGCAATGTGCTGACGGCCGACATGGTCAAGCCCGGCGCGGTGGTGCTGGACGTGGGCATGAACCGCAACGACGAAGGCAAGCTGTGCGGCGATGTGGACTTTGACGGCGTGAAAGAGGTGGCTGGCTACATCACCCCTGTGCCGGGTGGGGTTGGACCGATGACCATTACGATGCTTTTGGTCAACACCTTGGAATCGGCGCAACGCGCCTTATCTGAGAAGCATTGAGCTTTTGCATTTGTTGCGAGGACATTCGCTCTACAAAGCTGAGCGGCCATCTATTTTTGAAAGTTTTGCATGTCATTGAACAATCCGCTTCTCGACTTTTCGAATCACCCTCTGTTCGATGCCATCCAACCCGCGCACATCGCACTCGCTCTTGACGAGCTTTTGCCAGCAGCCGATGCCGCGTTAGAAAAAGTCACGGCAGCAGACTTCCCCGCTGACTGGAAAGCGATTGCGTCGGTGCTGGATGTGGCCACCGAAAAACTCAGCCGTGCCTGGGGTGCCGTGAACCATCTGCATTCCGTCGCCGACACGCCTGAGCTGCGTGCGGCCTACACCGAAGCGCTGCCGCGCGTGACCGAGTTCTACACACGTTTGGGCGCAGACGAGCGCTTGTACGCCAAATACAAAGCCATTCCTTTGGCCAGCTTGAACGCCGAACAACGCCAAGCACACGACAACGCCATGCGCAACTTTGTGCTCTCTGGCGCGGAGCTGGTGGGTGCGCCCAAAGAACGCTTTGCCGCCATTCAAGAGCGCATGGCCGATGTGAGCCAAAAGTTCAGCGAAAACGTGCTGGACGCCACCGACCAATGGTCGGCCATCGTCACCACCGAAGAATTGGCCGGTGTGCCAGACGACGTGGTGCAAACCACGCGCGCTGCCGCAGAGAAGGATGGCGTGGCTGGCCACAAACTGAATTTGAAAATGCCGTGCTACCTGCCCATCATGCAGTTCGCCCACAGCTCGGCCCTGCGTGAAAAGCTGTACCGCGCGTACGCCACACGCGCGTCTGACCAATCCGAAGCCGTCCAGGCCGGCAAAGCCGAACAAGACAACACACCATGGGTGAAAGAAATCTTGGCCCTGCGCCAAGAAGAAGCGCAGCTCTTGGGCTACGCCAACTACGCCGAGGTGTCGCTGGCCACCAAGATGGCGCAATCGCCCGCCGAAGTGATGGCCTTCTTGCGCGACCTCGCCAAACGCGCCCGCCCCTATGCTGAAAAAGACGTGGCCGAGATGCGCGACTTCGCCGCTGAACACTTGAACCTGCAAGACCCACAACCGTGGGACTGGCCGTACATCGGCGAAAAACTCAAAGAAGCGCGCTACGCCTTCAGCGAGCAAGAGGTCAAACCGTACTTCACCGCACCCAAAGTGTTGGCCGGTTTGTTCAAAATTGTGGAAACCTTGTTTGAGGTGAGCATTCGCCGCGACCAAGCGCCCGTGTGGCACCCCGCCGTTGAGTTCTATCGCATTGAGCGCCACACCGACGAAACCCGCGCACGCGGCTTGCCACCTGTGCTGGTGGGCCAGTTCTACCTCGACCCCGGTGCGCGCGCAGGCAAACGCGGCGGCGCTTGGATGGACGATGTGCGCGCCCGCTGGTTGCGCCCAGACACAGGCGCACTGCAAACGCCCGTGGCACACCTCGTGTGCAACTTCGCCGAAGCCGTGGGCGGTAAACCACCACTGCTCACGCACGACGACGTGATCACCCTCTTCCACGAATGCGGCCACGGCTTGCACCACATGCTCACGCAAGTGAACGAGCGCGATGTATCTGGCATTAGCGGCGTGGAATGGGACGCGGTGGAGTTGCCCAGCCAGTTCATGGAAAACTTCTGCTGGGAGTGGCCCGTGTTGCGCCACATGACCGCGCACGTCGACACAGGCGAGCCTTTGCCACGCGCACTGTTCGACAAAATGCTGGCCGCTAAAAACTTCCAAAGCGGTTTGCAAACGCTGCGCCAAATTGAGTTCTCGCTCGTGGACATGCTGCTGCATTCCAACGGCGACAAAGCGCAAGACTTCATGCAAGTGCTGCGCGATGTGCGCGCCGAAGTGGCCGTGCTGCAAAGCCCTGCATGGGGCCGCACGCTGCACACCTTCAGCCACATCTTTGCAGGCGGCTATGCCGCGGGTTACTACAGCTATAAGTGGGCCGAGGTGCTGAGCGCCGATGCCTACGCCGCGTTTGAAGAAACAGCTGACGCGAATGGCGAACCCAGCCTTGAGACAGGCCGCCGCTACCGCGAAGCGATTCTGGAAGCGGGTGGCAGCCGCCCGGCCATGGACTCGTTCAAAGCCTTCCGTGGCCGTGAGCCCAAGCTCGACGCGTTGCTGCGTCACCAAGGCATGGCCTAAGCACCATGCACGCCGCCGAGCTGTCAGCCTTGCTGATGTTGCTGACGGCAACCAGCTTCACACCGGGCCCCAACACCGCGCTCTCCACCGCGTTAGCGGCCAACCGAGGGCTGCGGCGTGCCTTGCCGTTTGTGGTGTCTGTCCCCGTGGGTTGGGGCTTGATGCTCAGCCTGTGCGCGGCAGGCGTGGGGGCATTGATCGAGGCGCAACCGGCGTTGCGAACCAGCATCCAACTGGTGGGTGTCACTTATTTGCTGTGGCTGGCGTTCAAATTGGCACGGGCAGCTGCCCCCTCCAGCGCCCATGCTGAACGGCTGGATGTCACGTTCTTGCAAGGCGTGATGCTGCAGTTCGTCAACATCAAAGCGTGGATGCTGGCCTTGACCCTCGTCTCGGGCTGGCTCGCCGGTCGCGAAGACATGTGGCAACGCTTGAGCCTGCTCTTGCCCGCCATGGTTGCCTTTGGTTTTGCCAGCAACTTGACCTATGCCCTCATCGGCTCGCTGCTGCGTGCTTGGCTCAACGGTCCTAACCACACCGGACTGCGCAGGCGTTGGTTCAACCGTGGCATGGCGGTCATCTTGGTGGCTACCGCCGCTTGGATGGCGACGTTTTAAACCACCACACACGAACAGGCCATCTCAATCGGCGTGGTCACCAAGGAATAGATTCGCCTTTGTAGTCCACAAAATGCGCAGCCGCTTGTGCTGGTAAATCATCCAAAGCGCCAAGCAAACCCGCCACCGATTGCGCGGGCGTGAGACAGTCTTTAGCAGGCACAAAAGGCGCCGACAAGCCAGACGCCACCGTGCCCGGCTGCATAGCAGCCACCACGATTTGCGGGCGTTTGCGGGCCGCTTCAATCGCTGCGGTTTGCAGCACCATGTTCAACGCAGCTTTGGCCGCGCGGTAGCCGTACCAACCGCCTTTGTGGTTGTCGCTGATGCTGCCCACCCGTGCTGAGAGCTTGGCATAAATGCTGCGCTGCTCGGTGGCCAGCAAGGGCATGAAGTGTTTGAGCAACAACGCGGGGCCAATGGTGTTGACTTCAAACGCACGGACCAGTTGTGTGGCCTTGAGTGCGCCAAGGTGCTTTTCTGGCCCCCGCCCGTCGATGGTGAGCGCGCCCGTGGCGTCGATGATGAGGTGAAACGGCGCTTGTGACTCAGCCACAAGCACTGCCACCGCAGCGGCCATGCTGGCCTCGTCTTCCAAGCGAAACGCAGGTAGCGAACTGCGCGACAGGCCCACCACTTCTGAGCATGCAGGGTCTGCCTGTAAGGCTTCCACAAAAGCGCTACCGAGTGCACCCGATGCACCCAGTACCAAAGCGCGGTAGGACGGCCCTAGGCTTTTCAAAACGTCAGCGTCTTCACGCCAGTGGATGTGCCCAACAAGCACACCTGCGCTTTTTGGTGAGCAAACACACCCACCGTCACCACGCCTGGCCATTGGCTGACGTCGGTTTCAAACTGCAGGGGGTCGCTGATTTTCAAGCCCGTCACATCGACGATGTGTTGGCCGTTGTCGGTCACCAAAGGTTGGCCGTCTTTCAAACGCACCTTGGCGCTGCCGCCCATCGCAGCGAACTGGCGCATCACGCGCGCGGTGGCCATGGGGATGACTTCGACGGGCAGTGGGAACGCGCCCAGCGCATCGACCAGCTTGCTTTCATCGGCAATGCACACAAACATCTTGGATTGCGCAGCCACAATTTTTTCGCGCGTCAACGCAGCGCCGCCACCCTTCACCATATTCCCTTGATGGTCGATTTCATCGGCACCGTCGATGTAAACCGACAGGCTTTCCACCTCGGCGGCTTCAAACACCTGGATGCCCAGAGCTTGCAAGCGTTCGGTGGAGGCCACCGAGCTCGACACCGCGCCTTTGATTTGGTCTTTCATGGTGGCCAAGGCGTCGATGAACTTGTTCACCGTGGAGCCCGTGCCCACGCCCACCACCTCGCCAGGCACCACGTATTGCAAGGCGGCTTGGCCCACCAAAGTTTTCAATTCATCTTGAGACAAAGGTGCGGCTTGGGTCGACGTGTTCGTGGGCGTATTCATGGGCGAAAATCCGAGGGTTCTATAAAAGCTTGAGATTATCCATGTCGTTGTTGCCTTACTCCCTCGCCCGCCCTTTTCTGTTCGCCATGGACGCCGAAACCGCCCATGAGCACACGCTGGCCATGTTGGCCCGCACACAAAACACACCGCTGGCTTGGGCCTACTGCCAAACCCGCGTGCAAGACCCCGTACAACTGGCTGGCCTCAACTTCCCCAACCGTGTGGGCTTGGCCGCAGGTTTGGACAAAAACGCGCACTGCATTGACGGCTTGGCCGCCATGGGTTTTGGCTTTGTCGAAGTCGGCACGGTCACGCCCAAAGGCCAGCCGGGCAACCCCAAGCCGCGCATGTTCCGTTTGCCCGAAGCCAACGCGTTGATCAACCGCCTTGGCTTTAACAACGAAGGCTTGGATGCCTTTTTGGCCAATGTGAAGCTGGCGAAGTTCCGCAGTGAATCAGGAAAGAAAGGTGCGGGCTCGCCCATGCTCTTGGGCCTGAACATCGGCAAAAACGCCGCCACCCCCATCGAGAACGCTGCCGACGACTACCTGATTTGCTTAGACGGCGTGTACCCACACGCCGACTACGTGACGGTGAACATCTCTAGCCCCAACACCAAAAACCTGCGCGAACTGCAAAGCGACGAAGCGCTAGATGCGCTGATTGGCACGCTCGCCAAACGCCGCGCTGAACTGGCTCAGAAGCACAACAAGCAAGTGCCGGTGTTCATCAAGATTGCGCCCGATTTGGACAGCGACCAAATCGCGGTGATTGCGGCCACGTTGAAGCGCCATTGTGTGCACGAAGGCACGCCATCGTGGGGTGTCGTTGCCACGAATACAACGATTGCTCGCGATGCGGTGCAAGGCATGTCACATGCCGACGAAACGGGCGGCCTCTCAGGCGCACCGGTGTTCGAGAAAAGCAATGAAGTGATTCGCCAGCTGCGTGCGGCGATGGGCCCCCACTTCCCCATCATTGGCGTGGGCGGCATTTTGAGCGGCGACGATGCCGTGGCCAAAATCAAAGCGGGTGCCGACGTGGTGCAGATTTACACGGGTCTGATTTACAAAGGCCCCGCACTGGTGAAAGAAGCTGCGCTGGCCATTCGCGATCACGCTTAAACCGTTGAAAATTTGGCGTTGAAGTAAGAAGCCTGTGACTCGGGCCAGCAGCTCAAGCCAAACTTTAAGCAAAGACGGTGCGATAGCCTTCAAACCGCTTGGACCAATACACATGGTTCAAGCGCTCTGTTCTCACCCCTGTTTTTTCGTTCGCGGCATGGATGAATTTGCCTGAGCCGATGTAAATGCCCACATGCGAAAACGCGCTGCCCAGCGTGTTGAAAAACACCAAATCGCCGGGGTGGGCTTGCGTGGGCTCAATCGGTTTGGCCACCTCGGCCATTTGCGCCGCACTGCCCTTGAGCGGGATGCCCGCAGACTCTTTGTAGACAAACGTCACCAAGCCCGAACAGTCAAACCCTGTGTGCAGTTTTTTGCCGCCGTAGGTGTAGCCGCGGTCGAGCATGGCCATGGCTTGCATGACGATGTCTTGCCGTTTGGCGGGGTTGTTGGGGTAGCTTTGTGCGGTCGCGTCGGTGGACGACACCTTGCGCGACGTGCTCGAACACGCGAACAGCAAAGGCGTGAGGCAAACCGCTAGAAAGCGTCGTTTCATCATCGCATGTGTTCCCGTTTCAATGCCCATGCCAATCCCTGCTTGCGCACTTATGGCAGTGCCTGCCGCACCGCCTCGCCAATGGCCAGTGAACTGGTCAAGCCCGGCGACTCAATGCCAAACAAATTCACCAAACCCTTCACGCCATGCACGGCAGGGCCTTGGATGCAAAAGTCAGCCGCGGCATCGTTTGGACCAGAAATTTTGGGACGAATGCCTGCATAGCCCGCCTGCAAAGCGCCGTCGGCCAAGGCGGGCCAATATTTGCGCACCTCGGTGTAGAACAGTTGCTCGTGCTCAGGGGACACCACCAAATCGTCAGGGCTGTCGACCCACTGCACATCGGGGCCAAACTTGGCTTGACCGCCGAGGTCCAAGGTCAAATGCACCCCCAAACCGGCGGCTTCGGGCACGGGGTAAATCAACCGTGAAAACGGCGATTTGCCCGAAAGCGTGAAGTAGTTGCCCTTGGCAAAGTAAGCCTGCGGCACATGCTGCGCAGCCAAACCCTGAAACTGGCGCGCCAGCCAAGGGGCGGTCAAACCCGCCGCATTGACCACCGTTTGTGCCAGCAACTCCGCGCCATCGGCCATGCGCAAAACGATGCCCTCCGGCGTGCACACCGCGTGGGTCACCGCTGAATTGAACGCGACGATGCCGCCTGCGTTCTCAAAATCGCCCTGCAAACTGAGCATCAAGCCGTGGCTGTCCACGATGCCGGTGCTGGGCGAATGCACGGCGGCGACGCACGACAGCGCGGGCTCCATCGCCTGCGCGGCGGCGGCGTCAAGCAGCACCAAGTCGGTCACGCCGTTGGCATGGGCTTTTTGAACAATGGCCTCTAAAGCCGGCACTTGGCTGGCGTGTGTCGCCACGATCAACTTGCCACAACGTTGGTGGCCAATGCCGCGCTCGGCAGCGTAGGCGTACAACATCTCGCGGCCTTGCACACACAACTGCGCTTTGAGCGAGCCCTGAGGGTAGTAAATGCCGGCGTGGATGACTTCGCTGTTGCGCGAACTCGTGCCTGTACCGATCGCATCCGCCGCTTCGAGGACCAACCAATCGCGGGCATTGTCGGACGCGGCCTGCGTCAACGCACGCGCCACGGCCAGTCCAACCACCCCTGCGCCAATCACGACGCCATCCACTTTGTCCAAAGCCGCACTCCTTGTTCAACAGGCTTGTATTAGAACCAAAAAAAACGGCACCCGAAGGTGCCGTTTCAAGGTCTTGGAAAACCTGAAAGCGTCAGCGTTGGATCAACGCTTTTTAGCGGCTGTTTTGCCTGCGTTCAAAGCGGTTGCCGTCATGGATTTCACGTTGGCTTCGGCCACTTCGGTCGCTTGCTTCACTGCTTTTTGCACAGTTTCCAAGGCATTGTTACCCGCGGAAACGGCAGTTTTGAAAGCGGCCACAGCGGCTTCAGAACCGGCAGGTGCGTTTTTGGTGGCGTTGTCGATCATGGTGTGGAAAGCTTTTTGAGCTTCAGCCATTTTGCCTTCGACGTGGCCTTGAAACTCAGAGTTAGAGCCTGTCGCGATTTCGTACAAGTGACGGTTGTAAGCGGCTGCTTTTTCAGCCAAAGGCTGGAACAAGCTGGCTTGCAACGCCACCAACTCTTGGGCGTCTTTCACGCTCAAGGCGGCTTGGGCTTGTTGTTGCGAGTCAGCCAAAGCAGACTTGGCAGCGGCCAAGTTCAACTCGATGAGTTGCTCAACGCCAGAGAAGGCTTTGCTGGTCAGGCCCATCAGCGTTTCCAAATTGGCTTTGTTAGCGGCGATGATTTGTTCAGGGGTCAGGCTCATGGTAAATCTCCAAAATTAATAAAAGGATGAAAACTGCTCAGAACTTGCCCACCTGGGCTGCTTTTTGTTGCAGTGCAGCATGGGTTGAATTCTAAAGACAATGTCAACGTTGACAAGTGATCAGGCGTGCAAAAACGGGTGTTTAGAGCTGGCAGACTAAATCTGGCAGGCCGATGCGTGACAAAGCCATCATTCCCGCCCATGTGCCCAATGCTGCGCCCATTGGGTTTTGTAAGTGTGTGCCAAATCAACGGATTTGAGAATCAAAACATTTTCAGCATTTCGCGTTTCTGCTGAATTTGTGAAATTAAAACTGCCGGTGATCACCACAGCCTCGTCAATCACCATCACTTTGTTATGTGCAATGGCGTGCTTGCCGTCTTCACGCATGGCCACGTGGCCAGCCTCCAAGGCTTGGGCCACATCGCGGTTGGATTTGCCAGTTTTCATGTCCAGCAACACCCGCACCGTCACCCCACGCTGCTGCGCCCGAACCAAGGCTTGGGCAATGGCGTGGTGCGTGAAGCCATAGGCCTGCACCAGCACCTCACGCTCGCTGGCGTCGATGGCTTTGACAATCGCCGTCGCCGCACCCGCGGGTGGGCTGAAATAAACCCCCAACACCTCGGCCGTGGGTGCGTTGGATGTAGACACATCGGGTGATTGACCCAACGACGTGCAGCCCGTGCTGAGCACCAACACGCACACCGCCCACACACCACGAACAACACCTGAAGACACCATGCTTGAATGTTAGCAACTCAATGACTTCAATATAGATATCGATAATTTATTCACAAATTCAGATCAACCAACAATATCAACACGATTGAACCTGAGCGACAAATGCACAACCCAGCCCGTAGTAAAGTGGCGGAGCTTTGAAATCTCACCCACATACTCCCTCTCACGACCTGTCGCCCGCCACCCGTCGGGCGATTTTTCTGTTGTCTTTGGCCACGTTTTCGAGCATGGCGGTGCAGCGTATTTGCGACCCCATGCTGCCGGAGCTGTCGCGCGAATTCAACGCCCCCATCGGCGAAGTGGCCCAAGTCATTTCGGTCTTCGCCATCGTTTACGGCTTGATGCAGTTGTTTTATGGCCCCGTGGGCGACCGCTTGGGCAAGTACCGCGTGGTCATGCTGGCCACCTTGGTCTGCACCGTGGGTTGCGTGTTGTCGGCCATCAGCAGCGATCTGCCATTTCTGGTGGCGGCGCGGGTCGTCACAGCGCTGGCGGCGGCGGCCATCATTCCGTTGACCATGGCGTGGGTGGGCGATATGGTGCATTACGAAATGCGTCAAGAAACCTTGGCACGTGTGGGCTTGGGCACCATGCTGGGCATCACGGCGGGGCAGTTGTTTGGCGGTTTGCTGACCGACACGCTGGGCTGGCGTTGGGCCTTTGCGCTCATGGCGGCTTTTTTTTGCAGCGTCACTTGGTTGCTGTGGCGTCATAGCGCACGCCTCGACCACACGCCCCCTGCCGACCACGCGCCGGCTGGTTTTTTCAAACAACTCGCCCAAGTCGCGCACAACCCTTGGGCGCGCACGCTGCTGAGCACCGCGCTACTTGAAGGCGCCACCGTGTTTGGCTTGTTGGCCGTGACGGCTTCGCACTTGCACCACACACATGGCATTTCTTTGACCTTGGCAGGCGCCACCACCGCGCTGTTTGGCTTGGGTGGCATGGCTTATATGGCCTCGGCCAAAGTGACGATTCGGCGCTTTGGCGAGGTGGGCTTGGCGCGCTACGGCGGCTGGGCTTTGGGCTTGGCCTTTGGCGTGATCGCCCTCACCCCGTGGTGGCCCTTGGCCATCCCCGCGTGTTTTGTGGCGGGCTTTGGGTTTGCGATGTTTCACAACACCATGCAAGCCAAAGCCACGCAAATGGTGCCCACGGCTCGCGCCACGGGCGTCACTTTGTTTGCGGGCTTTTTGTTTTTGGGGCAATCCTTGGGCGTGCTGGCGTTGGCGGCGCTGATGGGCCATTTCTCATCCAGCGCCGTGATGGCCTGCGACGCCTTGGCCGTCGTGGCCTTGGGCTTGTTTTTTTCGCGGGCCACGGCCCAACGCAACGCCACCGAAGCCGACCGCGCTTAAACTTTTCTCATTTCACAGTTTCCCTCTCGTATGACCGACACGCTCTCCCCCCACGCCCTCGAACAACTCGCCCAACAACTGGAGCAGCACCCTGACTACCGCGTGCTGCGCCGCTTGGTGCCGCGCCACACGATGAACGAGGCACAACCAGGCCAGCGTTTGTGCAAAGGCGTGGTGCTCGACACCGAAACCACCGGTCTTGACGCCACCAACGACCGCGTGATCGAGCTGGGCATGCTGGTGTTTGAGTTCGACCCCGCAACCGGTGTGGTCTACCAAGTGCTGAACGTGTTTGACGAGCTGGAAGACCCTGGCTTTGCCATTCCCCCCGCCACCATCGCGGTGCACCACATCACCGACGACATGGTGCAAGGCAAACGCATTGACGACGCCCAAGTGGCTGCGCTGATGAAAGACGTGCAAGTGGTGATTGCTCACAACGCCAAGTTTGACCGCCCGTTTGTGGAAGCGCGCTGGCCCCTGTTTCAACACTTGAATTGGGCCTGCAGCATCAACGACATCAACTGGCGCGATGAAGGGTTTGGCTCAGCCAAGCTGGAGTATTTGGTGGGCACGCAAGGCTATTTTTACGAGGCCCACCGCGCAGAAGCCGATTGCTGGGCGCTGCTGGAATTGCTCAACCAAGTGCTGCCGCAAAGCCAGCAAACCGCCATGCTGGCCTTGCTCGAAACGTTGAATAAACCGCAAGAAAAAATCTATGCGCTCAACTCACCGTTTGAAACCAAAGACATGCTCAAAACACGCGGCTACCGTTGGTCGCCCGAGTTGCGCTGCTGGAGCTGCGTGGTGGCGGGCCCGCAAGAAAGACAACAAGAGTTGGACTGGCTCAAGAGTCGCGTCTATGGCCAGCGCAGCGCACGGGTTGAGATTGAAACCCAAGGCGGCCAAGTGCGTTACTCCAGCCGCGAAGGCCACAAAGAGGTGGTGACGCTTTAATAGTTCACCACTTGCCAAGGCACTTGGCAGGTGGGCACTTGGGGGTAATAAGCCTGAGCCGTGCTGCAAAAGTACGCCACGCGAGGACCTACAGCATAGGGCTGGGGGGCAACAACGATTTGCGGTTGCACGGCATAGCTGGGCGTGCTGGCTGCATAAATGGCACCACCCAAAAGGGCCGCGCCCACCACGGGGCCAACCCAGTTACCGTTCCAACCTCCGCGGTAGCCATAACCACCGCCATGGTGTCCACCGTTGTAGCCGCCGTTGTAATGGTTCACGTGTCCGCCACCGTGTCTGCCGCCGCCATGACCACGCCCGTCCGCCATCGCGGGAACTGCGCTCACACAGACCAACAAACACAGCAAGAGTTGGGGAAGACGTTTCATGGGGAACTCACTTTGCAAAAGTTGCGATCAAAGACCTTGCGGTCCCACACACAACGCGCGTCATACGCTGGCGGATGACAACGCTCCCCCAATCATCAGCGTGGCGATAGCCGCCTCTGTAAGGGCCTTGGCTATTGTTCATCGCCAACTCACCATGGCACGCGTCCCCTGTAAAGGCGATGCAAACGTGCCAAACGTACCTCAAGGCACCACCAGCAAAGGCTCCAGGGCCAAAGCAATGGCCGCCAAACGGGCGTCGCGGCCGCGCACCGCAGACACCATCAAGCCCACCGGCAATTCGTCCGCAGCTTGGCAGGGCAAGCTGAACGCACAGCCATCCAGATAGTTGATGGCCGACGGATTACGCAGCAACAAGCGGTTGGCCTTGAAAAACGCTGCGTCATCGGCCACCAAGGGCGCCAACTCCGGTGCGACCAAGGCCACCGTGGGGCTGAGCATGGCATCAAAGCCTTGCAACTCGGCCTCCATGTGAGCAATCCATTCGTGGCGCCGGTTGTGCAAGCTCAAATATTCGACCGCGCTGACCCCCTCCCCCAGCGCCATGCGCGCGGCCACACGCGGATCAATGCGCTCTGGGGCCCGTGCCAAACGCGCATGGTGTGCGGCAAAGCCTTCGACCGGCGAAAAGCCGCCAGGCTGGCTGCGCGCTGCGATCTCGCTCAGCGCGGACAAAGGCAATTCAACCACCTGTGCGCCAGCCGCTGAAATGCGGGTCAATGCACGCGCAAACGCCTGGGCCACGGCGGGGTCCAGCTCATCCAAAAACAAAGTTTGCGGCACGGCAAAACGCACGCCGCGCAAATCCGCCGCCTCGGCCAACACGGGTTGCTGCGACAACACGCCCTCCACCACCAAGCTGTCGCGCACATTGCGAGTGATCGCGCCCACGGTATCGAGCGTGCGCGACAACTCCATCACCCCTTGCAAAGGAATGCGCGATTGCGTGCTTTTGAACCCGACCAAACCGCATAACGCGGCCGGAATGCGAATAGAGCCGCCCGTGTCTGAGCCCAAGCCCGCCAACGCCAAGCCCAAGGCCACCGACACCGCAGCACCCGACGACGAGCCCCCTGGCACACGCGCCACCGCGACGTCACACGGGTTGCGCGGCGTGCCGTAGTGCGGGTTGATGCCCACGCCAGAAAACGCAAACTCGCTCATATTGGTTTTGCCCAAAATCACGGCACCCGCTTGGCGCAAACGGGTGACCGCCACCGCGTCTTGTGCCGCAGGGGGCTCGCCCTCGCACACCACCGTGCCTGCCATCGTGGTCTGGCCTGCTAGGTCGTAGTTGTCTTTGAGCGTGATGGGCAAGCCGTGCAAAGCTCCCAAAGGCGCACCGGACTGGCGGGCCACGTCTGCCGCTCGGGCCTGCGCCAAGGCTTGGTCCGCGAACAAATGGGTGAACACATGTTTCGCCGCCTCGCTGTGGGCCTGTTGCAAGCTGCGTGTCACCCAAGCTTCGGACGTGGTGTGAGAAAACGTGTCGGACATCGGAAATTCCTCGTGTGATAGCCTCATTGGCTTCGATTATTGATGGTTTTACCCACCGCCCCTGTCATGCCCAGCGCACCCGAACTCACGCTCTATTACGACGGCCAATGCCCTTTGTGCGTGGCCGAAATTGAGTTTTTACAAACCCGCAACGCCGAGGGAAAGTTGGGTTTTGTGGATGTGGCGCACAGCAGTTTTGACGCCCATGCCCACGCCATTTCGTGTGAATTGGCAATGGCGCAAATTCATGGACGCACGGCACAAGGCGAGGTGTTGGTGGGCGTGCCCGTGTTTGCCTTGGCCTACAAATTGGCCAAACTGCCACTTTTGGCTTGGATTTTGTCGAGATCTTGGCTACAACCGATGCTGCAACCGGCCTACGTGTGGTTCGCCAAGCACCGCCAAGCCATCTCCAAACGCATTGGACCCAGCGTTTTGAGGCTTTCAAAACGTTTTTTACGGTGATTTTTGGGCTTTTTGAGCATTGACCGTCTGATCGGTTGATAAATTTGCGAAAATACGTTCTTTGCCCCGAGAAGTCAAACGAATGTCACGCCCAGAAAAAACAGAAATCTCCAACGATGGTTTGCGCTACAAGTCAAAAAAGGGCGGTTCACCGTTTGAAGGCCTCGGCCGCACCGGCGACACCATGAGCTGTATCAAGTGCGGCGTTCACAAGCCACGCAACAACGGCTCGTTCAAACGCATCTTGGGCTCCTCCATGTTTGTGTGCTTCGACTGCAGCCCTCCCAAGAAAGAGGCGGAGCCTGCGGCAGTGGCCAAAGAAGAAACCAAAGCTTAAGCGCTTGGATGACTCCACAAAAAAGCGGCTCGTTGAGCCGCTTTTTTTATGAATCTGCCCCATTCAAATATCACGCAATCCATGGTTTGACGCCTCTTGCTCTGTCTTGGCATGTTGGATAAATCGCTCCACCAAGCGATTGCTGGACTGACGCACTGTGGCCAAAGCAATGCCAATGTTGAGCTTTTCGGGGTTGTCTGAAAGGCTTAAAAACCGCACGCCTTGGTTGCGATAACGCCGCGCCACACCCGGCACCAGCGCAACGCCCAAGCCGCTCTCCACCAAACTCACGATGGTTTGCACCTGCACCGCATCTTGCGCGATGCGTGGGGTGAAGCCCGATTGCTGGCAACGCAGCATGGCCACCGCGAACAAGTTGGGCACCGAGGCCTCGGTGTACATCACGAACGGTTCTTGTGCGAACGCCGACAAGGCCACACAGTCTTGATTCTGCCAAGGACTGTCTGCCGCCACGGCCAGCACAAACTCATCGTTCTCGACTGGCGTGAGCTCAAAGTCACCGGGATGCAACACCGGGAAACGCACGAGCCCCAAATCCAAGGTATTGGCTTCCAGTCGGGTCAAGATGTTGGCTGTGGTTGACTCATCCAGCACCAATTCCACTTTAGGAAAACGCCGTCTGAAACTCGGGATCAATTGCGGCAGCAGCGAGTACGTGGCCGATCCGATAAACCCCACTCGTAACACACCGCCCTCCCCCTGCAGCGCCGTGCTCACCGCTTGCTGACATTGCTGCGCGTGAAAAATAGCCTGCCTAGCGTCGGCCAACATGGCTTGCCCCGCAGGCGTCAACTGCACGCCGGTGGACAAACGCAGAAACAAGGGCCCGCCCAACTCGTCTTCCAACTTTTTGATCGACACCGACAGGGGCGGCTGCGCCATGTGCATGCGCTCGGCGGCTTTGTGAAAGTTGCCTGTCTCGGCCAAAGCGACGAATTGTTGGAGTTGCCGCAGGTTCATATTGATACCGTTTAAGTATTGGTTTGTAAATTATTAATATTGGACTCAATTATGACGGCACACTAAATTCAGGCGCACAAGACATCCAACAAGGAGACAGACCAATGAGCCAGTTGCCGCTTCAAGGCATTCGCATCGTCGACGCCAGCGTCGTCGTGATGGGGCCTTACGCCAGCCAGTGGTTGGCCGATTTAGGGGCCGAAGTCATCAAAGTGGAATCGCCAGAAGGCGACTCCACCCGCTACACCGGCCCCGGCCACGAAAACGGCATGTCCGCGCTGTTCTTAGGCGTGAACCGCAACAAAAAAAGCGTGGTGATCGACCTCAAAAACCCAGAGGGCCCCGCCGCCTTGCGCCAACTCATTGCCACCGCCGATGTGTTCATGCACAGCATGCGGCCCCAAAAACTAGGCGCGGTGGGCTTAGACCCCGAGGCGTTGCTGGCCGCATTTCCAAAACTCGTCTTTGCAGGCCTGCACGGGTTCACTGCATCGGGCCCTTACGGCGGCAAGCCCGCGTATGACGACATCATCCAAGGCCTGTCTGGCAGCGCCGCGTTGATGCAACAACAAAGCGGCGTAGCCCGCTATTTCCCTTGCATCGCTGCTGACAAAACCAGCGGTTTGGTAGCGGCCATGGCCATCATGGCGGCCTTGATGAAACGCCAAGCCACGGGCGTGGGCGGCATGGTGGAAGTGCCCATGTTTGAAACCATGGTGGCGTTCAACTTGGTCGAGAACTTTTACGGCGAACACTTTGAGCCGCCCTTATCGGCCCCCGGCTACCCACGCGTGTTGGCCGATTGGCGCAGGCCCTACCGCACCAGCGATGGCTATGTGTGCATGATGCCGTACACCAACGCGCACTGGCAGAAGTTCTTTCAAGGCGTGGGCCAACCCGAACTGGCGAGCGATGCGCGCTTCACCAGCATGCCCGCTCGCACGCAACACATCGAAGCTTTGTACGAGATCACCGGGCACATCGTGGCGCAGCACGACACCGCCCATTGGTTGGCGCTGTGCGAGCGTTTGGAAATTCCAGCGGCGCGCATGAACACCTTGGCCGACCTCAAAACCGATCCGCATTTACAAGCCACCCAATTCTTTGCTGAGTTGGATGACCCCGCCATGGGCGCTTTGCGCTTTCCCGGCGTGCCCGTGTTGTTTGACGGCGAACGCCCTCCCGTGAACTCGGTGCCGCGACTGGGCGAGCACACGCACGATGTATTTGCACAAGCGGGCGTGTCTGCCGACACCGTGTCTGCGTGGGTGGCCAGCGGTGCAGTCAAGGCGCATGAAGCGCAAAAAATGCCCACCCCCTAATTCAAACATTCACACAAGTAAGGTCTGTGACTCACATGGCATTGCCCACACCACCAATCACAATCCAAAACACACCTCAATCCAGGCGCCTAGGTCAAGGCTTCTATTGGCAAGACATTTCGGTCGGCCAACAGTTTGACACCTTCCGCCGCACGATCACCGAAACCGACTTGGTCAACTTCATTTCCTGCACGGGCATGTTGGAAGCCATCTTCATTGAAGAAGGTTACGAAGGCGGTGCCATCCAAGGCCGCCCCGTGCCCGGCGCTTTGACCTACACCTTGATTGAAGGTTTCATTTTGCAAACCATGATCCAAGGCACCGGCTTGGCCATGCTGGAGTTGACGCAAAAAATCTTGGCGCCTGTGGTGGTGGGCGACACCATTCACGCTGAGATCGAAGTCACGGGCGTGCGCCCCACCTCTACCAAAAACCGCGCCATCGTCAGCTCCGACATTCGCGTGTTCAACCAGCGCGGCGTGGTGGTGATGACCTACACCGCCACGCGCTTGCTCGCCGGTCGTCCAACGTGATGCGCCACATTCAGCCCATCCAACACACACATTAAAAACAGGAGACAAACATGAAAATCACCACCCGCCGAACCGTCTTAGCCTCTGCCCTCGCCATGGCCACCCTCTCCTCGGGTGTCTCCATGGCGCAAGCCAATTACCCCGACAAACCCATTCGCATGGTGATTGCCTTCCCACCCGGCGGCCCCACCGATTTGGTCGCACGCGTGTTGGCGCAAAAACTCACCGAACAAATGGGCCAGTCTGTGGTGGTCGACAACAAACCCGGCGCCAACGGCAACATCGCTGCTGAGCTGGTGACCAAGGCACCATCAGATGGTTACACCTTGTTCTACAACACCTCAGCCGTCGCCTTGAGCCCCGCGCTGTATAAAAAAATGAGCTACGACGTGCGGGCCGACTTTGCGCCTGTGGCCCTGACCGCCGTCATACCATTGGTGTTGGCCGTGCACCCCTCACTGCCCGTCAACACCGTGCAAGAGTTTGTGCAGTACGCCAAAAACAACCCCGACAAACTGAGCTACGGCTCGGCGGGCAACGGCAACATCACCCACCTCGGCGCGTATTTGATCTTGCAAGACAAGGGCCTCACCGCCGTGCATGCGCCCTACAAAGGCAGTGCGCCCGCGTTGACCGATTTGGTGGCAGGTCAAACCCAGTTCACCACCGACACCATCAACTCGGCCCTGCCGTTCATCAAAGAAAAGCGCCTCAAGGCCTTGGCTGTCACCAGCCTCAAACGCACCAGCGTGTTGCCCGATGTGCCCACCCTCAACGAAACCATCATGCCCGGCTTTGAAGTGGGCGCTTGGCAAGGTCTGTTGGTGCCCGCCAAAACATCGCCAGACATCGTCAAACGCTTAAACGCCGAGGTCATCAAAGCCCTCGGCTCTGCCGATGTGCGCGCCAAGTTGGCGGTTCAAGGTGCAGAGCCCTTGGGTTCAACGCCCGTGGAATACGGCAACTACATCAAATCAGAGTTGGACCGTTGGAACCGTGTGGTCAAACAGACCGGCGCTTCTCTAGATTGATTCCACATTCAGGAGACTTCGCATGATCCGTTCTTTCTTTTTCAAAACAGTGGTGGCAGCCTGTATGTCGGTGGTGGGCACTTTGGGCACCACCTCGGCCTTGGCCCAGACGGCAGACTTTCCTTCCAAGCCCGTCAAGTTTGTGGTGCCGTTTCCACCGGGCAGTGGCACCGACACCTCGGCACGTTACTTCGCCAAAAAGTTCACTGAGCTCACAGGGCAAAACGTGGTGGTCGATAACAAGCCCGGCGCCAACGGCTTCATTGCGGTGCGCAACGTGTTGGGCGCACCGGCCGATGGTTACACCGTGTTCGTGGGCAGCAACTCCACCTTGGCAGTCAACGTGGCATTGTTCAAAAGCTTGCCCTATGACCCCGTCACCGATTTCGCACCCTTGTCAATGATGATGCGTGCCCCCGCCTTGTTGGTGGTGCCTGCGCAATCCAACTACAACTCAGTCAGCGAGTTGGTCGCAGCGGCCAAGGCACAACCAGGCAAGCTCGACTACGGCTCGGGCTCAGCCGGTTACCAACTGATGGCTGAGTTGTTCAACGACGTGGCGGGTGTGCAGCTGTTCAACGTGCCTTTCAAAGGGGCCTCTGAAGCCATGACGGCTGTGGCATCGGGCACCGTTCACATGGCATTCGCCGACATCACGGGCGCCTCCGAGTTGGTCAAAGGCGGCAAGCTGCGCGCTTTGGCTGTGGCCAGCGATCGCCGCGTGCCAGCGGTGCCCAACGTGCCTACCGCCATCGAAGCAGGTTTGCCTGGTTTCACCGCCTACACGTGGGTTGGCGCAGTGGTGTCGGCCAAAACACCAAAAGTCGAAACCGACAAGTTGGCGGCCATCATGGGCAAGATCGAAGCCCTGCCTGAAACGCGTGAGTTCTATGAAAAATTGGGCGCCGAAACCATGCGCGGTGGTGCCGAAGAAATGCGGGCGTTTCAAAACGCTGAAATTCAGTTGTGGAAACGCATCGTCACCAAAGCCAAGGTGGAGCAGCAATGAGCGCCAACCGCTCGTCAGCACCTGACGCATCGCACCCACCTCAAGCATCCGATACACCACGAGGCGCGTTGTCCCACGTGCGTGTGCTGGACCTTTCTCGTGTGTTGGCCGGCCCATGGGCGGGGCAAACTTTGGGCGACTTGGGCGCGCATGTGATCAAGGTCGAGCGCCCTGGCACGGGCGACGACACGCGGCTTTGGGGCCCACCGTTCCTCAAAGATGACGAAGGCAACCCAACACGCGACTCGGCCTACTACCTGTGCACCAACCGCAACAAGCAATCGATCGCGGTGGACTTCACCCAAACTGCTGGGCAAAAGCTGCTGCACGAGTTGGTCAAAAGCTGCGACATCGTGATTGAGAACTTCAAGGTTGGCAGCTTGGCGCATTACGGCTTGGACTACGCCTCGCTGCACGCCATCAACCCACGTTTGATTTATTGCTCCATCACGGGCTTTGGCCAAACCGGTCCGTATGCCAATCGTGCGGGCTATGACTTTTTGATCCAAGGCATGGGCGGCTTGATGAGCGTCACTGGCCGTCCTGATGGCGAACCCGGCGAAGGCCCCATGAAAGTCGGTGTGGCGTTGACCGACATCTTGACCGGCCTGTATGCCAGCACCGCCATCTTGGCCGCCTTGGCTGCACGCGAACAAACGGGGCGCGGTCAGCACATCGATTTGGCCTTGCTAGACGTGGGCGTGGCGTGCTTGGCCAACCAAGGCATGAACTACCTCTACAGCGGCAAGTCGCCCACCCGCATGGGCAACGCCCACCCCAACACGGTGCCGTACCAAGATTTCCCAACGGCCGACGGCTACATGATTTTGGCCATTGGCAACGACGGTCAATTCAGCAAGTTTTGCCATGCTGTAGGCAAGTCGGAATGGGCCACGGACGAACGTTTTGTATCGAACCAAGCGCGTGTCATCCACCGCGATGTGTTGATTCCCTTGATGCGACAAACCACCGTCATGCGCACCACGCGCGAGTGGATTGAACTGTTCGAGCAAGTCGGTGTGCCCTGCGGCCCGATCAACACCTTGGCCGATGTGTTTGCCGACCCACAAGTGCAAGCGCGTGGCTTGCAATTCACCATGCCGCACCCTGTGGCGGGCGACATTCCCTTGGTGGCCAGCCCTATTCGCATGTCAGACACCCCCGTGCAATACCGCACCACGCCCCCGCAATTGGGGCAACACACGCGCAGCGTGCTGAGCGAGGTATTGGGACTGTCTGAGCAAACGATGAACGCATTACAACAACAAGGTGTTTTGGGAGGCCTACCGGCATGAGCACTCTGGATTCACTGAACCTCACCCGCATTCCTGCGGACGATGAGGCCTTGCGCGCCGAGGTGCGTGCCTTTTTGAGCGATGCCATGCGCGACGTGCCTGCGCACATTCGCGCCAAGTCGTGGTCGGGCTACGACCCTGCGTTCAGCCGTGAGTTGGGTCGACGCGGCTGGCTAGGCATCACCCTGCCCGCGCAATACGGCGGCGGTGGACGCAATGCGTTCACACGCTTTGTGTTAGTGGAAGAGTTTTTGAACTTTGGCGCGCCCGTGGGCTCGCACTGGATTGCCGACCGTCAAAGCGGTCCGCTGATTTTGAAATACGGCACCGAAGCGCAAAAGCAGTTTTACCTGCCGCCCATTTGCCGCGGCGAGTCGTTCTTTTGTATTGGCATGAGCGAGCCCAACTCAGGCTCAGACTTGGCCAGCGTGAAAACACGCGCCACCAAAACCGACACCGGCTGGTCGCTCAGTGGCCAAAAAATTTGGACCACCAACGCCCACCACTGCCAGTACATGATCGCGCTGGTGCGCACCTCGGGCGATGCACAAGACCGCCACAAAGGCTTGTCGCAAGTGATTGTGGATTTGTCTTTGCCCGGCGTGACCGTCCGCCCCATTACCGACCTGTCGGGCGACAGCCATTTCTGCGAAGTGTTTTTCGACAACGTGCAACTCCAAGACGATGCCTTGATTGGCGCAGAAGGCCAAGGCTGGGAACAAGTCACCGCCGAACTGGCGTTTGAGCGCAGTGGGCCCGAGCGCTTGTACTCCAGCATTGTGTTGTTTGACCAATGGTTGGCGTTCATCCGCACCCCGCAGGGTCGAACGCCCGAGGCCGTGCGCTTGGCCGGAAAAATTGCCAGCCAACTCACGCCCTTGCGCGCCATGTCGGTGGCCATCACCGAAAAACTCACCCGCGGTGAAAGCCCCGTGGTGGAAGCTGCCTTGGTGAAGGACTTGGGCACGGGCGTGGAGCAACTCATTCCCGCAGCGATTGCCGACGACTTGTTCTCCCGCGAATCGCAAGACATGCCACTGGAACTGCTGCAAACCCTCAACTACGTGACGCAAGTGGCGCCCTCGTATTCACTGCGCGGTGGCACGCGTGACATCTTGCGCGGCATGATCGCGCGCGGCTTAGGCTTGCGTTGAAAGGCATGTGATGGACGATCTTTTTTCAGACGCGTTGCGTCAACTCCTAGACGACCAATGCACCCCTGCGGTGGTGCGCCAAATCGAAGCCTCGGGCGACGGTGCGGCGCTGTGGACGCAGATCGACAGCTCGGGTTTTGCCGACGCTTTGGTGGCTGAGGCACACGGTGGCTCGGCCTTGTCATTGCGTGAGGCACAGGGCGTGATGGCCTTGTGTGGCCGCTACACCGTGCCCGTGCCTTTGGCTGAAACCATGATGGCGCGCAGCGTATTAGCGCAAGCGGGTCTGTCAGAGGTGGGGCGGGTTGATTCAGCTTGGGCGGATGCGGCCAAGGGCAGCATTACCTTGGCGCAAGGCCGCTTGGCGGATGACGGCAGCTTGGTGTGTGCCAACGTGCAACTGGGTCGCATGGCCGATGCGGTGCTGGTCAGCGATGCGCAACACACGTGGTTGCTGTCTACACAAGACGCAGAACAATCGCCCGCCAGTTTTGTGCTGGATGCAGATTTGCGTTGGTCGGCCCAACACGTCGCCGCGGGTTTGCAGTTGCCCAAACACCAAGATGTGCGTTTGCTGCTGGGCTGCATCAATGCAGTGCAGTTGTCGGGGGCTTTATTGGCCGTGTTCAACAACACCTTGCAGTACGCCAATGACCGTGTGCAGTTTGGCAAAGCCATTGGCAAATTCCAAGCGATTCAGCACCAACTCAGCGTCATGGCCGAGCACAGTTTTGCAGCCCACATGGCGGCCCAACTGGGCTGCGCCAGCGACACCGCTGTGCCCGACCGTGTGCGTGTGGCCGTGGCCAAAGCGCGCACCAGCGAAGCCGCGTTGGAGGTGGCCAGCCTGAGCCATTCCATCCACGGCGCAATCGGCTTTACCCACGAGTTTGATTTGCAACTCTTCACCCGTCGCTTGCATGCGTGGCGTCAAGCAGGCGGCTCGGAATCGTATTGGCACACCATCTTGGGCAACGAGTTGGTTGACCACCGTAGCGACTTGGTGCTCGACTTGATTCGCAACGCCACCGACGTCACCGCTTAAAACACACACAGGAATTCACCATGACACAATTTTTGAAAACCGAGCGCGAAGGCGCTGTCTTGATCTTGACCATGAACCAACCCGAGACGCGCAATGCGCTCACGGGCAACACCGCGGTGCAAGAGTTTGTCGACGCGTGCGATGCGATTCGTTTGGACACCGCCATCCGTTGCGTGATCTTGACGGGCACCGGCCCCGTGTTCAGCTCGGGCGGCAACGTCAAAGACATGCAGCGCTATTTCAAAGAAAACCTGACGCCCGACACCATCCGCGAGGAATACCGCAACGGCATTCAGCGCTTGCCCAAAGCCCTTTACAACTTGGACGTGCCCGTGATTGCGGCCATCAACGGCCCCGCCATTGGCGCGGGCTTGGACTTGACCTGCATGTGCGACATGCGCATCGCGTCAGACAAAGCCACCTTTGCCGAAAGCTTTGTCAAAGTAGGCATCGTTCCTGGCGATGGCGGTGCGTGGCTGCTGCCGCGCGTGGTGGGCATTTCAAAAGCCAGCGAAATGGCGTTCACCGGCGAGGCCTTGACGGCACAAGAAGCCTTGTCTTGCGGCTTGGTGTCACGCGTAGTCGCGCACGACACACTGCTGGACGAAGCCCGCAAACTGGCCGCCAAAATTGTGGCCAACCCCGGCGGCGTGTTGCGCATGACCAAGCGCTTGCTGCGCGAGGGTGAACGCAGCTCCTTGGAGTCTTTGCTGGAGTTGTCTGCAGGCTACCAAGCGATTGCGCACATGACGACGGACCACCACGAGGCTGTGCGGGCGTTTGTAGAAAAACGTGCGCCGCAATTTGGCAACTGAGGAACGCGACTCTTCAAAGAGGTCAGTTCAAAGGGGTGACCCAGTTCTCCACCATCAAACCTGGCACCCTGGCAAACTCAGACACATTGTTGGTCACCACCACCAAGCCCTCGCTGCGTGCGTGGGCAGCAATGTGCAAATCGTTCACGCCAATGGGCTGACCCGCTTTCTCTAACGAGCTGCGAATGGAGCCGTAATGCGCCGATGCCTTGGCCGTGTAGGGCAACACCTCTAGCAAGCTGCTGAACTCTTCAATCACTTCAAGGTTTTGCGACACCTTGGCGCTCTTCTCGGCCCCGTGATACAGCTCAGACAAGGTGATGGCGGACATGGCCATGCGCCCCGCGTTTTCGTTGAACAAGCCCAACACTTCGATGGGACGGCGCTTTATGACGTAAATAACGATGTTGGTATCGAGCAGATACTTCAACATCACAACGCATCGCGGTCTGCCTGCACCTGAGTGGCACGCTCTGCCATGAAGTCGTCAGACGCTTGCGGCCCCTGCTGAAAGAACTCATCCCAACGCTGCCCCACGGGCGAAATGACACGCTCCACCCCACGCGCACGCACCTCGACCTTCTTCACGCCATCGGGCAAACGCACATCGGCTGGCAAGCGCACGGCTTGGGTTCGGTTGTTGGTGAAAACGGTGGTGATACTCATGGGGCACTCCTGTATATAGCAAAAGTATATAGCGTGAGTCAAAACAAATCAAATGGCCTGCATTAATATCAATGAGTACAAATTAGTTAATGGAAATAAGGTGCATGAACAGCAACAATTCTCCTGAAGTCATCCAAGCCCTCTGGGCAGACACACAAGCAGCGGGCTTCAGTATGCCCTCTGAGCCGCAAACTTGCTCGCTGCTGCGCACATTGGCAGCCAGCAAAACGGGTGGAAGTTTTTTAGAACTGGGTTCAGGCACTGGCCTTTCTACCGCATGGCTTTTAGACGGCATGGATACCACATCAACCCTTACCACTGTCGACAACGATGCCTCACTGCTGAACATCCTGCAACACCACCTCGGCCATGACTCGCGCCTGCATGTGGTGTGCGCTGATGGCGATGAATTTTTACGCCAACAACTCGGCCAAGCCTACGACTTTGTATTTGCAGACACATGGTCCGGCAAATACCGCTTGTTAGATGAAGCTCTGGCCTTGGTCAAACCTGGTGGCATGTATGTGATTGACGACATGCTGCCTCAACCGAACTGGCCTGATGGCCATGCAGAAAAAGTGGATGCACTGATTCAGACTTTACACGGTTTGCCGAATTGGCATGTGACGCAGTTGGATTGGGCGAGTGGTGTTGTGATTGCTGTAAAAGCCTAATCACCACGGAACCAAGAAGAAAGAAAACACAACTGATCAACCACCGTCAAACGCTTACTTCCGCATGGTCCGGCATGATGGCCGTATTAATCATCATGCTGCTGCTCGACCCAATACAACACGCCATGAGCGGACGTTACGCAGAGCTCAGCGAAGCGTTAAAACACGACCCCGGTGAGTTGGGCCTGAGCCTATTGATTGGCATGCTTTGCTTCAATGCATTAATGCAAGTCGGTATTCAGCTATTTTCAAACCACGCTTGGCGCGTATTTGTGCTGATTGCATCAATGACCTACGGTTTATTTTTCTTGATTCATCAAGTGGTTCATCTGATCGGTGGAGAATCTTTTGGCCTTCACACCGTACTAGATTTAACGCATCACCTACTGGCAATTGCAAGCGTCCTAGCCGCATGGAAATGGAAAAATGAACATCAAATTTAATGTCTGATCGTTAGAGAATCTTGAAAGCAACGCAAAACGGCCCTTGCAAGCAAGGGCCGTTTTCATTTGGGTCGCAACAGGTTACTCCACCCGCACCACCGCATTCGGCTTAAAGCCCAAGTCCGCCACTTTGCCCTTCTTGGCGCGCGCCGCTTTGGCGTTGTTCAAGCTGCGAATTTCTAGCGTTTCTTCGCGCACTTTGCCGCCACGGCCAATGCCTTCGATGCGCACGCTGCGTGTGTACGCCGCTGCACCGGCCAAGGTGTCTTTGGTTTCTAGATCGATCAGCATCAAGCCGCGACCACCCTTTTCCATCGCTTTGAGTTCAGACAGCTCAAAGGTCAAGAAGCGGCCACCGGTAGAGGCGCAAGCCACATGCGTGGCAGGTGCCACAGGCTGCGCGCCCGAGCCACCGCTGGCAGGTGATGGACGGCAAACGGTTTCGCCCTCACCCACGGTGATGAAGGCTTTGCCGCCTTTGTTGCGCGAAATCATGTGCTCAATGTTGGCCATGAAGCCATAGCCACCCGAGCTGCTGAGTAAGTAGGTGGCGCCAGCAGGGCCAGCCACGTAGTGCAGCAACTGAGTGCCCGATTCCAAATCAACCAATGTGGTCACGGGTTGACCGTCGCCACGTGCGCCGGGCAAGGCCGACACGGGCACCGAGTAGATGCGGCCGTTGGAGCCAAACGCGATGAAGGTGTCCACGGTGCGGCACTCAAACGTGCCGTACAAGCCGTCGCCCGCCTTGAAGGCAAAGGCGCTGGCTTCGTGGCCGTGGCCGGTGCGTGCACGCACCCAGCCTTTTTCAGAAACCACCACGGTCACTGGCTCGTCCACCACCTTGACTTCAGCCACTGCTTTTTTCTCTTCTTGAATGAGCGTGCGGCGTGGGTCGGCAAAGGTTTTGGCGTCGGCTTCGATTTCTTTGACCATCAAGCGACGCAGCGCCGATGGGTTGCCCACGATGTCTTCCAGCTTGGCTTGTTCGTCGCGCAGCTCTTTGAGCTCTTGCTCAATCTTGATGGCTTCCAAACGCGCCAGCTGACGCAGGCGAATTTCTAAGATGTCTTCGGCTTGACGTTCGCTCAAACGGAAGCGCTCCATCAGCGCCTGCTTGGGCTCGTCGCTCTGACGGATGATGGCAATCACCTCGTCGATGTTGAGCAACACCAACTGGCGACCTTCCAAGATATGGATGCGGTCCAGCACTTTGTTCAAGCGGTGCTGCGAACGACGCAAGATGGTGATTGAGCGGAACTCAATCCACTCGGTCAGCATGTCGCGCAGCGACTTAGGCACAGGACGACCATCAATACCCACCATGGTGAGGTTGATGGACGACGAAGTTTCTAAGCTGGTGTGCGCCAGCAAGGTGGTGATGAGCTCTTGTTGCTCAATGGTGCGGGTCTTGGGCTCGAACACCAAACGCACTGCCGCATCTTTGCTGGATTCATCGCGCACGACGTCCAACACGGCCAGTACGGTGGCTTTGAGTTGGGTTTGGTCGGCGCTCAGCGCCTTCTTGCCCGTCTTGACCTTGGGGTTGGTGAGCTCTTCAATCTCTTCCAACACGCGCTGGCTGCTCACGCCGGGGGGAAGTTCGTTCACCACCAGTTGCCATTGGCCACGGGCTAATTCTTCAATGGTCCAGCGAGCGCGCACTTTGAGCGAGCCGCGGCCTGTGCGATAAGCATCGGCAATGTCAGACGCGCTGCTGATGATTTGGCCGCCACCGGGGTAATCGGGTGCGGGCAAGATTTGCAGCAACTCGGCGTCGCTCATCTTGGGGGTCTTGATGAGTGCCACGCACGCATCGGCCACTTCGCGCAGGTTGTGGCTTGGAATTTCAGTGGCCATACCCACGGCAATGCCGCTTGCGCCGTTGAGCAAGGCAAATGGCAAACGTGCGGGCAACTGCTTGGGCTCTTCCGTAGAGCCGTCGTAGTTGGGCTGGAAGTCAACCGTGCCTTCGTCAATCTCATCCAACAACAACGTGGTGATTTTGGCCAAGCGAGCTTCGGTGTATCGCATGGCCGCAGCGCCGTCGCCGTCGCGTGAGCCAAAGTTGCCTTGGCCGTCGATCAGTGGGTAGCGTTGCGCGAAGTCTTGCGCCATGCGCACCAGCGCTTCGTAGGCGGCGCTGTCGCCGTGGGGGTGGTAGCGGCCCAGCACATCACCGACCACGCGGGCGCACTTGACGGGCTTGGCACCTGTGTTGTTGTTAGGGCCGCTGAAGCCCAGACCCATGCGGGACATGGAATAAAGAATGCGGCGCTGCACGGGCTTTTGGCCATCGCACACGTCGGGCAAGGCGCGGCCTTTGACCACGCTGAGTGCGTATTCAAGGTAAGCGCGTTGGGCGTAGTGGCCCAGCGCGATGTCGCCATCGTTGTCAGCGGTGGGCAGTTCGGGGGTTAACAAATCGGTCATACGTCAATCTCAATCGAATCGCCATGCAGTTCCATCAGCTCACGGCGTGCGGCGGCTTCGCCTTTGCCCATGAGTTGCGTGATCAAACCTTCGGTGGTGGCAAAGTCCAGCAAGCCCAGTTGCACGGGCATGAGGCGACGGGTGTCGGGGTTGAGGGTGGTGTCCCACAGTTGCTCGGCGCTCATCTCACCCAAGCCCTTGAAGCGGCTGATGCTCCACTTGCCCTCGGCCACGCCATCTTTGCGCAGTTTGTCCAGGATGGCGGTCAGCTCGCCTTCGTCCAAAGCGTAGACCTTGGCGGCTGGCTTTTTGCCACGCGCGGGTGTGTCCACACGGAACAGCGGTGGACGCGCCACAAACACATGGCCCGCTTCGATGAGCTTAGGGAAGTGACGGAAGAACAGCGTGAGCAACAGCACTTGAATGTGCGAGCCGTCTACGTCCGCATCACTCAGGATGCACACTTTGCCGTAACGCAGGCCGCTCATGTCGGGGCTGTCGTTGGGGCCGTGTGGGTCCACGCCGACGGCCACCGAAATGTCGTGAATTTCGTTGTTGGCAAACAAGCGGTCGCGCTCGACTTCCCAGGTGTTCAGCACCTTGCCACGCAGCGGCAGAATGGCTTGGTTTTCTTTGTTGCGGCCCATCTTGGCGCTGCCACCGGCTGAGTCGCCCTCGACCAAGAACACTTCGTTGTGCGCAATGTCTTTGCTTTCGCAGTCGGTCAACTTGCCAGGCAACACGGCCACGCCCGAGCCTTTGCGCTTCTCGACTTTTTGACCCGCCTTTTGGCGCGTTTGCGCGGCTTTGATGGCGAGTTCGGCCAGCTTTTTGCCGTAGTCCACATGTTCGTTGAGCCACAGCTCCAAGGTGGGGCGCACATAGCTCGATACCAAACGCACGGCGTCGCGAGAGTTGAGGCGTTCTTTGATTTGGCCTTGAAACTGCGGGTCCAGCACCTTGGCACTCAGCACGTAGCTGGCACGCGCAAACACGTCTTCCGGCATGAGCTTGACGCCTTTGGGCAGCAAGGCGTGCAACTCAATGAAGCTCTTGACCGCCGTGAACAAGCCATCACGCAAACCGCTGTCGTGTGTGCCGCCAGCGCTGGTGGGAATCAAGTTGACGTAGCTCTCGCGTACAGGAGCGCCGTCTTCGGTGAAGGCCACGGCCCACGCAGCGCCCTCGCCTTCGGCAAAGCTGTCGTGGCCGCTGTCAGCGTAACCATCGCCCTCAAACAAAGGAATCACGGGCTCGCCGTGCAAGGTCTGCATCAAATAGTCGCGCAGGCCGCCTTTGTAGAGCCAGTTTTGGGTTTCTTTGGTTTTTTCGTTGATGAGCGTCACGCTCACGCCGGGCATGAGCACGGCTTTGCTGCGCAACAAGTGCACCAGCTCATTCATTGGCAAAGCCGACGATTCGAAGTATTTGGCGTCAGGCCACACGCGCACCGAGGTGCCCTGCTTGCGGTCGCCGCTGGCTTGGGGGCGGGTCACCAAAGGTTCGATCACGTCGCCACCTGAGAACACCAAACGGGCCACTTGGCCTTCGCGGTACGAGGTGGCTTCCATGCGTTTGGCCAACGCGTTGGTCACGCTCACGCCCACGCCGTGCAAACCGCCCGAAAAGCTGTAAGCACCGCCTTTGCCTTTGTCGAACTTACCGCCCGCATGCAAGCGGGTGAACACCAGCTCGATCACGGGCGCTTTTTCTTCGGGGTGCATGCCAAAGGGAATGCCGCGTCCATCGTCGTCAATGCTGATCGACGCATCGGCATGCAACGTGACGCTGATTTTTTTGCCGTAACCCGCCAACGCTTCGTCGGCCGCGTTGTCCAGCACTTCTTGGATGATGTGCAGCGGGTTGTCAGTGCGGGTGTACATGCCCGGACGCTGCTTGACGGGTTCGAGTCCTTTGAGAACACGAATCGAGCCTTCGGAGTATTCGGGAGGGGTAGTGGTTTGCTTGGTCGCCATGGGCGCGAATTGTAGACAGAACAAAACGAGGGACTGGATAAAACAACAGCCAAGTCACTTTGACTACTTTTCACCGACACCGTGGGCCACGGCGACACCCAAGGGCTTGCGGGCTTGGTTAAAGTGGAGGCATGACTCAACACAACAAAACCTTACCCATGTGGCAAGTGCTGCTCTGCGGAGCCGCCATCGTGACTTTGTCGATGGGCGTGCGCCACGGCTTTGGCCTGTGGCTGCAACCCATCACCCAAGCCCAAAACTGGACCCGCGAAAACTTTGCCATGGCGATTGCCATCCAAAACTTGACTTGGGGTTTTGCAGGCATCTTCTCGGGCATGTTGGCCGACCGCTTTGGCGCATTCCGCGTGATCGTGACCTGCGCAGTGCTGTATGCACTGGGCTTGACGGGCATGGCCTACGCCGACACGCCCGCCCTGTTCACCGCCACGGCAGGCGTGGTGATTGGCATCGCCCAAGCGGGCACCACGTATGCAGTGATTTACGGCGTGATTGGCCGCAACGTGAGCGCCGAAAAACGCTCGTGGGCCATGGGTGTGGCCGCAGCCGCTGGCTCGTTTGGCCAGTTTTTGATGGTGCCTACCGAAGGCTTTTTGATCAGCACCTTGGGCTGGCAAGAGGCCTTGGTCTGGTTAGGCTTGGCCACTTTGATGATCATTCCACTGGCCTACGGCTTGCGCGAGCCCGGTTTTGCGGGTGGCGCAACACCGCATCGCGACCAATCCATCTTGCATGCGTTGCGTGAAGCGTTTGCGTACCGCAGCTTTCAGTTGCTGATGGCGGGCTACTTTGTGTGCGGCTTTCAGGTGGTGTTCATTGGCGTACACATGCCCAGTTATTTGAAAGACCACGGCTTGTCACCCGAAGTGGCCAGCATTGCCTTAGCGCTGATTGGTTTGTTCAATGTGTTTGGCACCTACATCGCGGGCAGTTTGGGCCAACGCTTGGCCAAACGCAAAATTTTGGCGTTCATTTACTTCTCACGCTCGATCGCCATTTCCGTGTTTTTGCTGGTGCCGCTGACGCCTTGGAGCGTGTACATCTTCTCGGCCGTGATGGGCTTGCTGTGGCTCTCCACCGTGCCACCGACCAACGCGGTGGTGGCCCAAATTTTTGGCGTGGCGCATTTGTCCATGTTGGGCGGTTTTGTGTTCTTCAGCCACCAAATTGGCAGCTTCATGGGCGTGTGGTTGGGTGGGTACTTGTATGACAAAACCGGCAGCTACGACATCGTTTGGTACATCTCCATCGCCTTGGGCGTGTTTGCGGCGCTGGTCAACTTGCCTGTGCGTGAAAACGCGATTGCGCGCGGCCACGCACCTGTTGCAGCATGAGCTGGATGGCGCAGCACCCTATTTGGCGGCAAGTCCTGGTGGGCCTAGCCTGCACCATCGTGCTGCTGGGGGTGTTGTCGCTGTATTTGCAGCCCGATTTTTTACTGACCTTGGCTAACCAAATGTGGGGGTGTTTCTGACATGACGACCATCATCATCACCGGTGCTTCTGACGGAATTGGCGCTGAAATCGCGCAACAGTTGGCCAAACAGTGGGGGCCCGCGGTGAATTTGGTGTTGGCCGCACGTCGGATCGAAAAGCTGCGCGAGATCGAAGCGTTTTGCCAAGCCCACGGCGCGCACACGCTGCTGGTGCCCACCGATGTGTCGAACAAAGTGCAATGCAAGCAACTCATTGATGAAACCGTGCGTTGCTTTGGCGGCATCGACACCTTGATCAACAACGCCGGCATCTCAGCCCATGCGATGTTCGACGAGGTGCGTTTTGACGACCTCACTTGGTACGAAAACGTGATGCGCATCAACCTGTGGGGCAGCGTGTGGTGCACGCATGCGGCCTTGCCATTTTTGAAGCAAAGTCGCGGTCGGGTGGTGGCGGTGTCGTCGCTGGCAGGCTTGGTCGGCGTGCCTGGGCGCACGGCCTACAGCGCCAGCAAATTTGCCATGACGGGTTTTTTTGAAGCCCTGCGCACCGAAGTGCAAGCCGCAGGCGTCAGCGTGACCACCGCCTACCCCGGCGTGGTGGACACCCAGATTCGCTACAACGGCTTCAACGCCCAAGGCCACAAAGCTGGGGTGAGCGGCCTCAAAGAAGACAACGCCATGCCCGTGGCCACCTGTGCAGAGTTGATCATTCGTGGCATGCAAAAACGCCAACGCGATGTGGTGATGACGTCGCAAGGCAAACTCGGCCAGTGGCTGAAGTTGATCGCTCCCAAGTTGCTAGACCGCATGGTGTGGTCTGCCCTTAACAAATAACGACCCATGACCATTCCCGCCCTTCTTCACGGCAACGAAGCGACCTCCGCTTGGGTGCAACGCTGGTCGCACCTCGTGCCACCGCACGCCACCGTGCTGGACATCGCGTGTGGCCATGGCCGCCACATGCGGCATTTCGCCAAGTTGGGCCATGACGTGGTGGGTGTGGACCGTAACCCCGAAGCCATTGCCGCTTTAGCCGGATTGGGCGAAACCTTGTGTGCCGACATTGAAAACGGGCCTTGGCCGCTGTCAGGGCGCACATTTGGTGCGGTGGTGGTAACAAATTATTTGTGGCGCCCCTTGTGGCCCCACATCCTCGCCAGCGTGGCGGCGGGCGGCGTGTTGATTTATGAAACCTTTGCCGCAGGCAACGAAACCGTGGGCAAGCCCTCGCGTCCGGACTTTTTGCTGCAGCCCGGCGAGCTGCTGAAAGTCTGCAAAGACCTGCGCGTGGTGGCGTTTGAAGAGGGTTTTCTGGCCGCGCCAGATCGCTTTGTCCAACGCATCGCTGCCGTGAAGCCTGTCAACGAAACGACCCAGCCCGTGCGTTACCCCTTGTGAGCGGGCAAGCCCTTGGCAAAACCCGTTGAAGCACTGGCTAGAATGAACCTTTTACCCCGACCGAACTTGCGGACATGACACCTATCACCGGCAGCATCGTGGCACTGGCCACCCCCATGCACACAGACGGCAGCGTTGACTACCCCACCCTGCGCAAACTCATCGACTGGCACATTGCCGAAGGCACCGATTGCATCGGCGTCGTGGGCACCACCGGCGAGTCACCCACCGTGAACGTGGAAGAACACTGCGAAATCATCCGCGTGTCGGTCGAGCAAGCCGCCAAACACACCGAACGTCACGTCCCCATCATGGCGGGCTGTGGCGCGAACTCGACCGCCGAAGCGATTGAGCTGGCCAAGTTTGCCAAGAAAGTTGGCGCCCATTGCCAACTGCAAGTGGTGCCTTACTACAACAAGCCCACGCAAGAAGGCCAATACCTGCACTTCAAAGCCATTGCCGAGGCGGTGGACTTGCCCGTGATTTTGTACAACGTGCCCGGCCGCAGTGTGGCCGATATGGCGCACGACACCGTGCTGCGCTTGGCCCAAGTGCCAGGCATCGTCGGCATGAAAGAAGCCACCGGCAACATCGAACGCGCCCAATGGCTCATTCGTGACGTACCCAAAGGCTTTGCCGTGTACTCCGGTGACGATCCCACCGCCGTGGCCTTGATGCTGTGCGGCGGCCAAGGCAACATCAGCGTGACCGCCAACGTGGCACCCCGCTTAATGCACGAGTTGTGTGTGGCGGCCATGGCCGGCGACGTCAAACGTGCCATGGACATTCAGTTCAAGCTGATGCCTGTGCACAAGCATCTGTTTGTCGAAGCCAACCCGATTCCCGTGAAATGGGCCATGACGCGCATGGGCCTGTGCGGCCCCACCTTGCGCCTGCCCATGACCGAACTCACCCCTTCTAACGAACCCGTGGTTGAAGGCGCTCTGCGCGCTGCCGGTTTGATTTGATACACACAAAGGCTTTCGCTGTGACGCTTTTTTCTTACTCGACGCGCACTGGCGTCATGTTGCTGGCCTTGAGTTTGCTGAGCGCTTGTGGCTCGCTGATGGACACCGACAAG
This sequence comes from Limnohabitans sp. TS-CS-82, assembly GCF_002943475.1. Taxonomy (NCBI): domain Bacteria; kingdom Pseudomonadati; phylum Pseudomonadota; class Betaproteobacteria; order Burkholderiales; family Comamonadaceae; genus Limnohabitans; species Limnohabitans sp. TS-CS-82. The sequence goes on from NZ_PTQX01000002.1 coordinate 523,635, forward strand.
GTGAACTACAAATCCGACGGCACCGCCAAAATCGTGCCGCTGGACATCCCCCCCGACTTGACGCAACTGGCGCGCGACACACGCTATGCCGTTCCAGGCGGCTCCGTGTTGGCCAGCAACATGTCTGCACCTCAAACGGCGGCATTGCCGACCACAGCGGTGAAACAAATTAACGATGTGCGTTTGGAACGTGATGGCCGCCAGCGTTGGCTCGTGGTGAACCGCCCTGCCGAAGCCGTGTGGCCCATTGCGCAAGCATTTTGGAAAGAAAACGGCTTCACCTACACCGTTGAGCAAGAGCAATTGGGCTTGCTGGAAACCGAATGGGCTGAAAACCGCGCCAAGATTCCACAAGACTTCATCCGTCGCACCTTGGGTAAAGTCTTCAACGGTCTGTACTCGTCGGGTACACGCGACAAATTTCGCACCCGCTTAGAGCGCAACAGCACGGGTGGCGTTGAAATTTATGTCACCCACCGCGGCATGAGCGAAGAGTACACAGACGCCTCGAAAACACGCACCATGTGGCAGGCCACCCCCAGCGATCCCGAGTTGGAAGCTGAGTTTTTAAGCCGCTTGATGGTCAAGCTGGGCGTTTCTGCTGAGCAAACCAAATCCATCTTGGCAAGCAAAGCCCCTGCAAGCGCCTCAATGGCGATCGTCAACAGCGGTGGTGCCAGCACCTTGACCTTGCCTGATTCGTTTGACGTGGCTTGGCGTCGCGTCGGCTTGGCATTGGACCGCACCGGTTTCACCGTCGAAGACCGTGACCGCGCCAAAGGCATTTACTTTGTGCGTTACGTCGATACGGCTGAGAAAGAAGAAAAAGGCTTCCTCACCAAGCTGTTCAGCGCTTCTACGCCTGAAACGGGTCCGGTGAAATACCAGATTCGCGTCGCATCCAAACAGGCACAAACTCAGGTAACCGTTCACACCGCCACGGGTGAAGCCACGGGCAACGCACCTATCGCGGCACGCATCCTGAAGTTGCTGTCTGACGATCTGCGCTAAGCACTCGGCTCAGATGACCCTGCGTCATGCTGCGCTTTAAAAGCCTGGGCAGCGGCAGCTCAGGCAATGCCACCTTGGTTGAGGCCAAGAGTGGCGCTCACACCACCCGCTTGTTGATTGACTGCGGCCTGCGGCTGCGTGATTTAGAGGCTCGCCTAGAAGAAGCAGGCACAGATGCCCAAGCGCTCGATGCGATCTTCATCACCCACGAGCATGGCGATCACATTGGCTGCGCACGCAGCCTCGTGAAACGCCACCACACGCCCATTTGGATGAGTCGAGGCACCTGGCTGGCCATTCAAGACCCGCACTGGCAACCTTTGCAGACGTGGGTCCAAGAAGTCCGTGATGGGCAAACCTTGGCATGCGGTGAATTACAGATTTCGCCCTTCACGGTGCCCCACGATGCGCGAGAACCTTTGCAACTGCGTTGCACCAATGGTGATCGTCAATTGGGTGTGGTGACCGATTTGGGGCATGTCACACCGCATGTGGTGGCAGCGCTGCAAGGGTGTCATGCCTTGTTGCTCGAAAGCAACCACGACCCCGAGATGCTCCAGCGCTCAAGCTACCCCAGTTTTCTAAAACAACGTGTAGGCGGCGCATGGGGGCATTTGGCCAACCACGCGGCGGCTGACCTGCTTCGTCAAATCAAACACAGTGCGCTTAGCCACGTACTTGCCGCACACCTGAGCGAACGCAACAACACACCAGAATTGGCCCGTGCGTGTCTGTCTGACGTGATGGGCTGTGCTCCTTCAGACATAGACGTGGCCGAGCCCACAGGCGGCAGCGGATGGATTCACGTTTGACATTCAATCGCCCATGAAAAAAGCCACCCGAAGGTGGCTTTTTGCATTCATCCGAAGACGAATTACTTGCTTGCGGCTTCAGCAGCAGGAGCGGCAGGAGCAGATGCGTCAGCAGCAGGAGCCGAAGCTTCAGCAGCAGGAGCGGCCACTGGAGCAGCAGGAGCGGCTTCAACAGCAGGAGCTTCTTTTTTACCGCAAGCGACGAGAGCAGCAGCAGCCAGGAGGGTCGCCAACAGGAGCGATTTTTTCATGTCAATTTTCCTTAAAGGGAGAGGGATAAAACAATTTTCGAAAATTGCCATGGCTTTCACCATGACCGAGCTGATGGACTCCAGCCCTTCTAACTCAGCTCTTAATTATAGGGGTAAATCCTGAGTTGATGCACGCGCCGCGTCAGTTCTGCGTCATCTTGGGGCATTGTGTGCATTCGCGTGCAACCAGCCATCGTCACACCAGTCATTGAGCAAAGACAACGCATCTGCACTTGCGCCTGCAAGTGATGCTTCGTTCAAACCACGTTCGTCCGCCAATTTACGCATCAACGTGGCATCTTTGCCTGCTGCACGCCAGCTTTCACCATTTAAGAAAATATGATGATCGTCATACATCATGCGACTACGTCGGTCTAAATGCACATTTTTTAGCACATCAGGAGGCGTCCCTGCTTCAAACCACACATTGGCTTTCGGCTCAGTCAAGAACTCGCCCAAAGCCCGAGGCAAGGCCAGCGGGTCATTCACAGCACGCTGCAAAGCAGATTTGGCGAAGTCCACCAACCCCTCGGGAATGGCGGCGGGCTTGGTGACAGCGGCTTGATCGGCGTCTTTGTAAAGTTCGCAACCCACCGATTCTTCAGCCTCTTCGCTGACGCGAATCAACAGTTCACGCGCCAAATCGCCCATTTGCGGAGTTCTGAAACCGACGGAATACGTCATGCACTCGCCCACAGCCACGCCATCGTGTGCGTAGCGCGGTGGCAAATACAACATATCGCCTGGGTTGAGCACCCATTCTTGTTCTGGCTTGAAGTTCGCCAAAATTTTGAGGGGCATGTCGGGCACCAAAGACAAGTCTTTTTGACGACCAATGCGCCAGCGGCGTTGGCCGTGCGCTTGCAACAAAAACACGTCGTAGCTGTCAAAGTGCGGACCGACACCACCGCCGTCGGTGGCGTAGCTGATCATCACGTCATCCAAGCGGGCATCGGGGACAAAGCGAAATTGCTGCATCAACGCGGCCACTCGGTCGTCGTGCAGATCCACACCCTGCACCAACAAGGTCCAATCGCGTTCGGTGAGTTTGGGAATCGCGCGGCGCTTGAACGGACCACGCTGCATGTCCCATGCGCGCTGGCCGTCGTTGTCGCCTACCACTAAGCGCGACTCAACCTCAGGTTGCCCCGCCAAGTCAAACAACTCGGGGCGGCTCAGCAAGGCCGTGAATTCAGGAATGGCTTGGCGCACCAACAACGGCTTGCGCTGCCAATAGGTGTTCATAAATTCAGCGGGGCTGATGCCGCCGAGCAGGGTCAGGGGTTTGTTCACATTCATCGTGCGACAATTTTGCCCTATGGAAATTACCCAACACTGCGTGGTCGGCTTAACTTGGACCTTGAAAGACACCTTAGGCGAGGTGCTCGACGAATTAGACGAACCGATCGAGTTCTTGCTCGGCGGGGATGATTTGCTACAAAAAATCGAAGAAGCCCTGCACGGCCACAACGTAGGCGCGCAGATTGACTTGCACCTCGAACCCGAAGAAGCCTTTGGCGACTACGACGAAAACTTGGTGTTCTTAGAAGCGCGCTCGCGTTTTCCCAAAGAGCTGGAAGAAGGCCACACGGTCGAGGGGCATGCCTTACCTGAAGGCTGCAACCCCGACGCGCCACAAGACTTACTCTACACGGTGACCGACCTCTACCCCGAGCATGTGGTGCTAGACGGCAACCACCCGCTGGCCGGCATCGCCATTCGCATTCACCTTGAAGTGACTTCGGTGCGTGAAGCCACACAAGAAGAGCAAGAACGCGGCTCCATGGGCACAGGATTCTTCAAAATCGAACCTCAAGCCCCAGGCGGCGGCTTGCTGCACTGATTTACTTTTTGCCCGTCGAGCCGTAACCGCCCTCGCCGCGCTCGCTCGCGGCGGCAAACTCATTCACCACATTGAACTGAGCCTGCACCACGGGCACGATGACCAGTTGCGCCAAGCGCTCCATGGGCTCTAGCGTGAAAGCCACGGTGCTGCGGTTCCAAGCGCTGACCATCAATTGGCCTTGGTAGTCGCTGTCAATCAAGCCCACCAAATTACCCAACACGATGCCGTGTTTGTGCCCCAAACCAGAGCGCGGCAAGATGAGTGCGGCATACGCGGGATCAGCCAAATGAATGGCGATGCCTGTGGGCACCAATTGCCACGCATTAGGCTCTAACGTGATGGGCGCATCTAGGCAAGCTCGCAAATCGAGGCCCGCGCTACCGGGTGTGGCGTATTGCGGCAGGGGCTCTGCCATGCGGGGGTCGAGAATTTTGACGTCGAGTTTCATGGTTGCTTCAGTGCAATGAATAGGTATTGAAATTTTAAAAGCGCCTCGTTGCCAAAATGGCAAATGAGGCTACGGCGCTGACGTTAAGCGGGCTTCAAGCGATGCGCGATCTCTGTCACCAACTGACGCGCGAGCGTGAGCTTGGTGGCATGGGGCAATTCTTGAGCGCCTTGAGCGTCCACCAACAACAAAGCGTTGTCGTCTAAACCAAAGGTGGCTGGGCCAATGTTGCCGACCAACAGCGGCACGCCTTTGCGTTCGCGTTTGGCCGTGGCGTGTTTGAGCAAATCATGGCTCTCTGCCGCAAAACCTACGCAATACAAAGCGCCGCTTTGGGCGCGAGCTGATTGCGCCACACCGGCCAGGATGTCTGGGTTTTCTACAAAGTTGAGCTGAGGCAACTGGCCTGAGCCGTCTTTCTTGATTTTTTGCCCCGCCACATCGGCCACACGCCAATCGGCCACAGCGGCCGTCGCCACAAACACAGAAGCAGCATCCACATGCTCAGCCACTGCGGCTTGCATGTCCAAAGCCGAGCGCACATCCACACGTTGCACGCCACGCGGCGTAGGCAGATGCACAGGGCCAGCAACCAAAGTCACTTCGGCACCGGCTTCGCGGGCAGCGCGGGCAATGGAGAACCCCATCTTGCCGCTGGATAAATTGGTGATGCCACGCACAGGGTCCATGGCCTCGTAGGTCGGGCCTGCCGTGACCAGCACATGCTGACCCGCTAAGACTTTGGGCTGGAAAAACGCAATCAAATCTTCCAAAATTTCTTCGGGCTCCAACATGCGGCCATCGCCGGTTTCACCGCAGGCTTGTTCGCCCTGACCCACGTCCAGCACATGCGCGCCGTCAGCCTTGAGCTGCGCCATGTTGCGTTGCGTGGCGGGGTGTTGCCACATTTCGCGGTTCATCGCGGGCGCCAAAATAAGCGGCACGCGTTCAATCGGGCGCGCCAAGCACATCAGGCTGAGCAAATCGTCCGCACGACCGTGCAGCAGTTTGGCCATGAAGTCGGCACTGGCTGGCGCGACAAGAATGGCATCGGCCTCGCGACTTAAATTGATGTGCGCCATATTGTTGGGCTCGCGCGCGTCCCATTGCGACACGTAGACCGCGCGATTCGACAAGGCTTGCAGCGTGACAGGCGTGATGAATTGGGCCGCAGCCTCGGTCATGACCACCTGAACCGTGGCGCCAGCTTTGACCAAAGCCCGACACAGCTCCGCCGCTTTATAGCAGGCGATGCCCCCGCTCAAACCCAAAACAATGTGCTTATTTGACAGATCAGACATGGCTCGCAATGTAGCAGAGCGCCTATAATTTCGATTTCCACCTACCGGGAGACAGCCTCCCGATCTGGCATGACCCAATTTGTATTCGTCACCGGCGGTGTTGTCTCTTCCCTAGGCAAGGGAATTGCAGCCGCCTCACTCGCCGCCATCCTCGAATCGCGCGGCCTCAAAGTCACCCTCATCAAGCTGGACCCCTACATCAACGTAGACCCAGGCACCATGTCACCGCTGCAGCATGGCGAGGTGTTTGTCACCGAAGACGGCGCAGAAACCGACCTCGATTTAGGCCACTACGAGCGCTTCATCACGACGCGCATGAAAAAGGCCAACAACTTCACCACCGGCCAGATTTACCAAAGCGTGCTCGACAAAGAGCGCCGCGGCGACTATCTGGGCAAAACGGTGCAGGTCATCCCGCACATCACCAACGAAATTCAAGAGTTCGTCAAGCGCGGCGCCGCCTACGGCACACCTGAAGCGGTCGATGTGGCCATCGTTGAAATCGGCGGCACGGTGGGTGACATCGAGTCACTGCCTTTCCTCGAAGCCGCTCGCCAAATGAGCTTGAAGCTGGGCGCTCACAACACCGCGTTTGTGCACCTGAGCTATGTGCCTTGGATTGCAGCGGCTGGCGAACTCAAAACCAAACCCACCCAACACACGGCCCAAAAGCTGCGCGAAATCGGCATCCAAGCCGACGCACTGCTGTGCCGTGCGGACCGCCCGATTCCAGAAGAAGAGCGCCAAAAAATCAGCCTCTTCTCCAACGTGCCTGAGTGGGGTGTCATCTCCATGTGGGACGTGGACACCATCTACAAAGTGCCACGCATGTTGCACGAGCAAGGATTGGACCGCTTGGTGTGCGAAAAACTGCGCATCAACGCCCAACCCGCCAACTTGCAACGCTGGGACGACTTGGTCCACGAAGTGGCCAACCCGAAAGACGAAGTCACCATCGCGATGGTGGGCAAGTACGTCGATCTGTCTGACAGCTACAAGTCACTCAACGAAGCCCTGCGCCATGCCGGCATGAAGAACCATGCACGCGTGAAGATTGAGTACGTGGACTCTGAATTCATCACGCCTGAGAACGTCCAAGACCTCGGCAAATTCGACGCTGTTCTTGTGCCCGGCGGCTTTGGCATTCGTGGCGTGGAAGGTAAGATTTCTTCGGCCCAATTTGCCCGCGAAAACAAAGTGCCTTACCTCGGTATTTGCTTAGGCATGCAAGTGGCAACCATCGAGTACGCACGCCACATGGCAGGTTTGACGGATGCCAACAGCACAGAATTTGTGCCCGACGGTCCCTACCCCGTCATCGCCCTGATCAACGAGTGGAAAGACGCAGACGGCAGCATCCAAACCCGCACCGTCAACTCCAACCTCGGCGGCACCATGCGCTTGGGCGCACAAAGCTCAGACGTCACCCCCGGCACCTTGGCCCACAAGATCTACGGCGACGTGGTGACTGAGCGTCACCGCCACCGCTACGAAGCCAACGTGAACTACCTCGACACGCTGCGCAAAGCAGGTTTGGTGATTTCAGCGCTCACACAACGCGAGCACTTGACCGAAATCATCGAGCTGCCACAAACTGTTCACCCTTGGTACATGGGCGTGCAATTCCACCCCGAATTCAAGTCAACCCCATGGGACGGCCACCCCCTGTTCAACGCCTTCGTCAAGGCGGCGCTGGATCACAAGGCCTTGGCAAAAGCCTAACGTTTAGAACACAGGACACACTCCATGAAACTTTGCGGATTTGACGTTGGCCTCGATAAGCCTTTCTTTTTGATCGCAGGCACCTGCTCGATCGAAGGCTTGGAAATGTCCATCGACGTGGCAGGTCAGCTCAAAGAAATCTGCTCAGGTCTCGGCATTCCTTTGATCTACAAAGGCTCGTTCGACAAAGCCAACCGCTCGTCGGGCAGCACCAAACGCGGCGTGGGCATGGATGCGGGCTTGAAGATCCTCGACGAAGTGCGTCGCCAACTGCACCTGCCCATCCTCACCGATGTGCATGACGAGTCACAAGTCAAAACCGTGGCCAGCGTGGTCGACGTGTTGCAAACCCCCGCCTTCTTGTGCCGCCAGACCGACTTCATCCGCGCTGTAGCGCAATCGGGCAAGCCTGTGAACATCAAGAAGGGCCAGTTCTTGGCCCCTTGGGACATGAAAAACGTCATCGACAAAGCCCGCGACGCCGCACGCGAAGCCGGCCTGTCCGAAGACAGCTTCTTGGCCTGCGAACGCGGCGTGAGCTTTGGCTACAACAACCTCGTAGCCGACATGACCAGCTTGGCTGAGATGCGCAAGTCTGGCGCGCCTGTGGTGTTTGACGTGACCCACTCGGTTCAAAAGCCAGGCGGCCAAGGCACTGTGAGCGGTGGTGCTCGCGAGATGGTGCCCGTGCTGGCCCGCGCTGGCGTGGCCGCTGGTGTGGCTGGCCTGTTCATGGAAACCCACCCTTGCCCTTCAGAAGCTTGGTCCGATGGCCCCAATGCCGTGCCATTGAACAAGATGAAAGCTTTGCTGGAAACCTTGGTCGAGCTCGATGCCGTGACCAAAAAACACCCTTTCTTAGAAAACAACTTTGAGGCTTGAGTGTTCTGCACACAGCCACATACCCTTTTTAAAAACTTGAAATAGGAAAACACAAATGAGCGCTATCGTCGACATCGTCGCCCGTGAAATCTTGGACAGCCGCGGCAACCCCACCGTGGAATGTGATGTGTTGTTGGAGTCCGGCACCATGGGCCGTGCCGCTGTGCCATCCGGCGCATCGACCGGTAGCCGCGAAGCCATCGAATTGCGCGACGGCGACAAGAGCCGTTACCTCGGCAAAGGCGTGTTGAAAGCGGTTGAGCACATCAACACCGAAATCTCTGAAGCCATTTTGGGTTTGGACGCTTCTGAGCAAGCGTTCCTCGATAAGACGTTGATCGACCTCGACGGCACAGAGAACAAGAGCCGCTTGGGTGCCAACGCTTTGTTGGCGGTGTCCATGGCTGTGGCCCGTGCTGCGGCCGAAGAGTCTGGCTTGCCTTTGTACCGTTACTTCGGCGGCATGAACGGCAACCAATTGCCCGTGCCCATGATGAACGTCATCAACGGTGGCGCACACGCCAACAACAACTTGGACTTGCAAGAGTTCATGATCATCCCCGTGGGCGCCCCCACCTTCCGCGAAGCCGTGCGTTACGGCGCAGAAGTGTTCCACGCCTTGAAGAAAATCATCCACGACAAAGGCATGAGCATTGCTGTGGGCGACGAAGGTGGTTTTGCACCTAACGTCACCAGCCACGAAGCCGCCATCCAAATGATCTTGGACGCGATTGCGGCTGCGGGCTACACCGCCGGTGAACAAATCGCCATCGGTTTGGACTGCGCGGCCAGCGAGTTCTACAAAGACGGCAAGTACCACTTGTCTGGCGAAGGCTTGCAATTGACGGCCCAACAATGGACCGACATGCTCGCCACGTGGTGCGACAAGTACCCCATCATCAGCATCGAAGACGGCATGGCCGAAAACGACTGGGACGGCTGGAAAGTGTTGACAGACCGCTTGGCCAAGAAAGTGCAAATTGTGGGTGACGACTTGTTCGTGACCAACACCAAAATCTTCAAAGAAGGCATCGACAAAGGCATCGCCAATTCGATCCTCATCAAGATCAACCAAATCGGCACTTTGACTGAAACCTTCGAAGCGATTGAGATGGCCAAGCGCGCGGGCTACACCGCCGTGATCAGCCACCGCTCTGGCGAAACCGAAGACAGCACCATCGCCGACATCGCTGTGGGCTTGAATGCCGGTCAAATCAAAACCGGCTCGATGAGCCGCTCTGACCGCATGGCCAAGTACAACCAACTCTTGCGCATCGAAGAAGACTTGGGCGACGTGGCGGTGTACCCAGGCCGTTCGGCTTTCTACAACCTGCGTTAAACCTCAACCGTGCTGCGACCACTCCACTTAGTTCTCTTGGCCTTGCTGCTCGTGCTGCAAGGCCAACTGTGGCTGGGTCGCGGCAGTGTGCCCGACGTGATGCGCTTGCGCCAAGTCCTCAAAGACCAAAAGCAACAAAATGCGGCATCGCGTTTGGCCAACGACCGCCTGAGCGCCGAACTTCATGATTTGAAAGACGGACTGGAAATGGTCGAAGAGCGCGCACGCTCTGAAATCGGCATGGTCAAGCCCAACGAAATTTTCGTGCAAATCGCACGCTGACCCCCATGCGTATCGCCATCCTTGGCGCGCCCCAGACGGGCAAATCGCAACTCGCACACGCCCTCACCCAACACCTCACGACCCGTCACATCAGCGTTGTCGTGCTCGATGCACCCTCGCCTGAACACGTCGCCCCAGACAACATCGTGCTGCTCTGCGGACTTGACTTGACGCCCATGGCGTCTGCCACACAGCAGCGCGCAGATAACGCCATTCGGCAAGCCTTGGCAGCGCAACAAACGGCATTTCAAGTGGTGTACGGCCAAGGCGCAGAGCGCTTCACGCATGCGCTGTATGCAGCGGCGCAACGCGCGCAGGCCTTAGGCTTAGAGACGTTGGCAGCGCACATGCGGCAACCGCAGCCCACGCGCTGGACAGGCGCCTGCGAGCGCTGTGCCGACGCAGATTGCGAGCACCAGCTCTTCAGCCAGTTGATCGCCAAAACAAAACTGACTAAATAAAACTTATTGAAGTGAGGTCGGTGCTGGCGGTTGCTGCACGGGCGGCGCAAAAATATGCGCGGCATCAACGGGGTCGTAACGGTATTGCTGACCGCAAAAGTCGCACCCCACTTCAATCTCACCACGCTCGGCCAAGATGCTTTCCGCTTCGTCCGCGCCCAAGCTGCGAATCATGTTGCTCACGCGTTCACGGCTGCATGAGCAAGCAAAACTGGGCGTCAAGGGTTCAAAACGCACCAAGGTTTCTTCCCAAAACAGGCGGCGCAAAATCGTATCGGCATCCAAGGTCAGCAACTCTTCGGGGGTCAACGTGCCCGCCAAGATGGCGATGCGGTTGTAGTCTTCGTTGCGGCCAATTTCGTCTTCGTCTTCCATGCTGGCTTTGGCTGCCAAGTTGCCTGCGCCCTTGATGGGCAAGCGCTGAATCAACAAGCCTGCCGCGGTGGTGTCGTTGGCAGCGAGCACCAAGGTGGTGTCAAGTTGCTCGCTTTGCAGCATGTAGTGCTGCAACACATCGCTGAACTTGCTCAGCTTGTTGCGCTGGTCATCAAACAAAGGCACCACGCCTTGGTAAGGCTGTTGGCCGGGCATTTTGGTTTGCGGGTCCAGCGTGATGGCGCAACGACCTTCGTTGTTCACGTTGACCATCTCAGGCAAAGTGCTGGCCTCACCCAAATCACCCACCACTTTGGCGGTGGCACGCAAGCTCAAGTTGGGTTGCACCTCAACCACGGCCAATTTGAGTGGCCCATCGCCAAAAATCTGCATCACCAATGCGCCGTTGAACTTGATATTGGACTGCATCAGCACCGCAGCCGCGGTCATCTCGCCCAACAAATGACGCACAGGCTCAGGGTAAGCGCCCGTGTCTCCATTCGCCTCACGACGCTTCAGCACCTCTTGCCACACGTCGGTGAGTTGCACCAACATGCCGCGCACGGGCAAACCATCAAACAGAAATTTATGCAATTCAGACATCAAGCAATCTTCTTCAAACCCGCCTTAAAGCGGTGAGCGTTTTCAACATAGTGCTGCGCACTGCGGCGCAGACCTTCAATTTGTTCGGGGGTGAGTTGGCGCACCACTTTCGCGGGGCTGCCCAAAATCATGGAGCCATCCGCAAACTCTTTGCCTTCGGTCACCAAAGAGCCCGCACCCACCAAACAGTTCTTCCCAATTTTCGCCCCATTCAGCACGATGGCGCCAATGCCAATGAGGGACTCATCGCCCACTGTGCAGCCATGCAACTGCACCATATGCCCCACCGTCACATGCTTGCCCAGCGTCAAGGGCATGCCCACATCGGCGTGCAACACACTGCCGTCTTGCACGTTGGTGCCCTCGCCAATGGTGATCTTGGCCGAGTCGCCGCGCAAGACGCTGCAAAACCACACGCTGCTGTCCGCGGCCAGCTCCACCTCGCCCATCACTTGGGCGCTGTCAGCGACCCAAGCGGAATCCGCAATTTGAGGGGTGTGCACATCGAGTTGGTAAACGGCCATGAAAGTCTCCTGTGTGGTTTTTGAAATTTTTACAATTGTAGGTATGCAGCTTCGCTCCCACGCCCTCACCGCCCTTTGCATTTGCAGCCCCCAAGAAAAAGTACAGGCCGTGCAAGCGCTGTGGCAACAACACAGCGCATTGGCGTTGTCGGTTCACACCCAGCCCGTTCCCGATGCCACACAGACCTTGCCCGGTCGCCCTGAGCGCCCTCGGCTGATCCCCGCAAAGCAGGTTCCCTTCCGTAAACCTTTTACACCCGAAGGCTTGGCTGCCTTGATACATGCGGTGTGTCACATTGAATTCAATGCCATCAACTTGGCCCTCGACGCCGTTTGGCGCTTCAACGACATGCCCGAGGCCTATTACGAGGACTGGCTGCGGGTCGCCTTTGAAGAGTCGCAGCATTTTGAGTTGCTGCACACACATCTGCAAAGCTTGGGCTACCAATACGGCGACTTTGACGCACACGACGGGCTCTGGCAAATGTGCGAAAAAACGGCCGACGATGTGCTGGCCCGCATGGCGTTGGTGCCACGCACCTTAGAGGCACGCGGCCTAGACGCCACGCCACTCATTCAAGAGAAGCTGCGCAAAGCGGCCAGTCCCGCAGCCATTCAGGCTGTGGAGATTTTGGACATCATCCTGCGCGACGAAGTGGGCCACGTCGCGATTGGCAACCACTGGTACCGCTGGCTGTGCGAGCAACGCGGACTCGACCCCGTGACGCTGTATGGCGACTTGGTGCAACGCTACGACGCCCCCAAACTCAAACCCCCGTTCAACACGGCCGCCCGCAAAAAAGCAGGTTTCACAGACACTGAACTGGCTTACTTGCTGGGTTAACGCAACCACTACGCACAAGCCGCACAGCAAACCGGCCCGCGCTTCATCCGCGCGGATGGTGCGCGCCATGCAGCGACTTCAAACGTTCGCGTGCAATGTGCGTGTAAATGGTGGTGGTGGAAATGTCTGCATGCCCCAACAGCATTTGCACAGCCCGCAAATCGGCGCCGTGGTTGAGCAAATGCGTTGCAAAAGCATGGCGCAAGGTGTGCGGCGAAATGACCTGCTGAATGCCCGCCTTGAGGGCGTAACGCTTGATCAGTTGCCAAAACATGGCGCGTGTCATGGCCTCACCGGCATGAGCCCCGCGTGAGGTGACAAACAAAGCGTCGGTTTGATGCCCGCCCAGCAAGGCGGGACGCCCTTGCGCCAAATACCGCTGCAACCAATCACGCGCCACTTCGCCAAACGGCACCAACCGTTCTTTGCTGCCTTTGCCCATGATGCGCAAAACGCCATCGTTCAAACTGACGTGCAAAGTTTTGAGCCCGACCAGTTCACTCACACGCAAACCACTGGCATAGAGCAGCTCTAACATCGCGCGATCGCGCTGACCCAATGGCATCGTCGCATCGGGGGCGTTCAACAGCCGATCGACCTGCACCTCGGTCATGGTTTTGGGCGAGCGCAAAGGTTGCTTGGCTGTCAAAAGTTTCAGCGTTGGGTCCGCAACCAACAAGCGCTCGCGCAAAGCCCAGCGATAAAACCGTTTGAACACGGTCAAGCGACGGTTGGCACTGGTGGCTTTGGTCTCAGCGTGTCGATCTGCAAAGTACTGTTGCAAATCAAGCTCTCTGGCAGCCAAGAGGGAAGTGTTATGCGTTTGAAGCCACGCGGAGAGCAAATTCAAATCGCGACGGTAGGCGGCCAAGGTGTTGGCCGCCAAACCGTTTTCCAGCCAAAGCGCATCGACGAAAGTATCGATGTTGGCATCAGGCGCGGTTGCCTGAGCCGTCACAACAACTGCCAAAGAAAGCTCAATCCAACGTGAGTTTTTGCTCGGTCACCACGCGCTTGTAGACCTCAAACTCCGCCTTGATTTGAGCCGCGAATTGCTCGGGTGTGTTGGCGACGATGAGAGAGCCCGTGTCTTCAATGCGTTTGCGCACGGCAGGGTCTTCCAGGGCCTTGCGTACACCTGCATTGATTTTGTCCACGATCTCTTTGGGCATGCCTTTGGGGCCATAAATGCCGTAATAAGCCATGCGGTTGACAGGCTCCAAGCCCACTTCTTTGAAGGTGGGCACGTTGGGCAACACCGCCAAACGCTGGGGGGCCGCCACCACAATGGGCACCAAACGGTTGTCTTTGATGAAGGGCAAGGCCGAGGGCAAGTTGTCAAAAATCATAGGCACTTGGCCTGCGACTGTGTCGTTCAGGGCGGGGCCTGCACCACGGTAAGGAATGTGGGTCACAAAGGTGTGGCTCAAGTTTTTGTACAACTCCATTTGCAGATGGCCAATGCCACCGGTGCCCGACGATGAGTAGGAATATTTGCCCGGCGAACGTTTGACCTCGGCGATGAAACCTTTGTAATCCATGGCCGGAAACGTGGGGTGCACCGCAATGATGTTGGGCGTCGCCGCCACGTTGATGATGGGGGTGAAGTCGGTCAACGGGTTGTACGGAATTTTGGCGTTGATGGCAGGATTCGCTGCGGTCGTGGACACCGTGGCCATGCCCAGCGAATAGCCATCCGGAATGGCTTTGGCCGTTTCGTTGGCACCAACCACGCCGCCGCCGCCCGCTTTGTTCACCACCACCACGGTTTGGCCCAAGGCCTTACCTAAAGGCTCTGCGATGACGCGGGCCACGATGTCAGTGGTACCGCCGGGTGCAAAGGGCACTTGCAACTGAATCGTTTTTGTGGGGTAAGCCTGCGCAAAAGCAGCGCCTGCGCAAGCGGCGAAGGACAGGGCGACCCAGTGACGATGTTGCATACGCGAACTCCTTTTTGAAAATGAAAAAACTGCCATTACACGTTCAAGTCGCATCCTATACGCAAGAACGGGGGACACGCAGTGAACAGCGGTTATTCTTGGTCGGGTGAATTACCTAGAGTTACTTTTCCCCGATTTTTCCCTCATTCTGTGTGGCTATTTTTTATGCCGCTACACGGCGCTCAATCGCAGCGTGTGGGAGCCCGTGGAGCGCTTGGTTTATTTTTTCCTTTTCCCCGTTCTCCTGTTTCACTCCATCGTGCGTTCACCGTTGGACTTGCAAGCCGCCTCGCACTTGATCATGGCTGGGCTGGTGCTGGGGTTTTGGAACATCGGCATTTCTTACGCGTTACCCCATCTGCCGTGGATAGGCCGCCACATTTCCCCCCGATTGCACGCGGGCAGCGCACAAGTCGGCTTTCGCTTCAATTCGTTCATTGCCCTGGCGTTGGCCGATCGCATCGCAGGCCCGCAAGGCTTGCTGTTGATTGCCGTCTTGATCGGCGTCTGTGTGCCCTTGTTCAACGTGGCTGCGGTATGGCCCATGGCAAAACATGCGCAAAAAGGATTTCTGAGCGAACTGGTACGCAACCCACTGATCATTGCCACCTTGTCGGGCCTGATCGCCAACGTCCTCGGATTTCGCCTGCCCGACTGGGCCATTCCCAGTGTGCAGCGCATTGGCGGCGCCTCACTGGCCTTGGGACTCATGTCGGCGGGGGCCGGCATGCAATTTGGGAAAATGCATCAAGCCAAGCTACTCAGCGTGTCACTGCTAGGCATCCGTCACTTTTTGGCACCCATCGTGGCGTTTGGCTTAGCGCGGTGGTTCGAGCTCGACCGAGTGCAAGCCACCGTTTTACTGGCTTTCTCTGCCCTGCCCACCGCCTCCACCTGCTATGTACTGGCCGCACGCATGGGCTACGACGGGGCGTATGTGGCGGGTTTGGTCACACTGTCCACGCTTTTGGGCTTGATCAGCCTGCCTTTTGCGTTCAGTCTGCTGGGCTTGGGATGAGAATGGCCTAGGGTTGTGGCACAATAACGCGTTTTGCGGAAAGTGCGCCGAAATAGGTCGACGTGGCTACCGCAGCTGCTAAGGAAGAAGACGATGAAAGAAGGCATTCACCCCAACTACCGTGAAATCTGTTTCATGGATATGTCCAACGGGTTTAAATTTGTGACACGTTCGTGCGCAAACACCAAAGAAATGATCAAGATGGAAGACGGCCGCGAACTGCCGTTGTACAAGCTGGATACCACCAGCGAATCACATCCTTTCTATACAGGTACACAAAAATCTGTCGACAACATGGGCGGCCGCGTCGAGCGCTTCCGCAACAAGTACGGCAAGACCATCGCCAAGTAAGCCAAACGCTCACTTCTCAAAAGGCAGCCCGACTATCGGCGCTGCCTTTTTTCATTTGAAAAGCCCGTGACTGAACCCACCCCCGCCATCGTTGCCCAAAGTGCCGTGCGCCGCTTACCGCGTTTGGCGTTGTGGTTGTTTTGTGCCGCCTATGTTTTGCCCGGCTTGCTAGGACGCGAACCTTGGAAAGGCAACGAATTCACGGCTTTTGCACAGATGTTGGCCCTCTCCGAAGGCGCCAGCAGCTGGCTCAATCCGACCGTCTGGGGACAAGCCCCCGACTTAGATGCCTTGCTGCCTTATTGGTTAGGCGCTTGGGCCATTCAAATCGCCCCGAGCTGGATGTCGGCGGGCTTGGCCTCACGCATCCCCTTTGCCTTACTCTTAGGCGTGACGCTGTCTAGCACTTGGCATGGCGCCTATTACTTGGGCCTCAGCCCGCAAGCCCAGCCCGTGGCATTTGCTTTCGGTGGCGAGGCCAAGCCCAAAGACTATGCCCGCACCATCGCCGATGGCGCTGTTTTGGCCTTGATTGCGTGTCTTGGCTTGTCACTGCTTTCTCACGAAGCCTCACCCATCTTGGCGCAACTGGCATTTGTAGGCTGCGCGTTTTATGGCGTGGCGGCCCTGCCCTACCACCCGCGCTACAGCCTGAGCGCCTTGAGCATCGGTTTACTCGGCTTGTGCCTGAGTGGCGCCCCCAGCTTTGCCGTCTTGATGGCCGTGGGCAGCGGCCTACTGTGCCTGCTGGACCGTCAAAGCACCACGCCTCAAATTGGCCGTCAACATGCCTTGTGGCTGTTGCTCATGGGCGTCGGCGTGGCCGCCTTGGCCACCGCCTTGGACGTGTGGCATTGGCGCTTGATGCCCCTGCACAACGACTGGGCCGAATGGCGCAGTCTGCTGCGCTTGTTGGCCTGGTTCACATGGCCTGCGTGGCCTTTGGCGTTGTGGACGCTTTGGCGCTGGCGCCGTCAATGGACCTCGCTGCATTGGAGCCGCCACTTGGTCCTGCCCATGTGGTTCGCCGCGCTGACCGTGAGCACCGCCATGCTCACCCTGTCAGCCGACCGCACCTTGCTGCTGGCCCTGCCCGCTTTGGCCACCTTGGCGGCCTTTGCCTTGCCCACCCTACGCCGCAGCATGGCTGCCTTCATCGACTGGTTCACCCTGCTGTTCTTCTCAGGCTGCGCTTTCATCATTTGGGTGGTGTGGATCGCCATGCAAACCGGTTGGCCCGCACAACCTGCGGCCAACGTGGCACGACTCGCACCGGGCTTCGTGCCCAGCTTCGGTTGGATCGCCTTCAGCGTGGCACTTTTGGCGACGGTAGCTTGGGGCTGGCTGGTCGTGTGGCGCGTGGGCAAACACCGACAAGCACTTTGGAAAAGCTTGGTCTTGCCCGCAGGCGGTGCGGCCTTGTGCTGGTTGTTGCTCCTCACCCTTTGGTTACCGCTGCTCGACTTTGCGCGTAGCTATGCGCCTTGGGTGCAACAAATTCGAAGCGTGATGGCCAAAGAATCGCCCATCAAGCCTGCTTGCTTGATGAGTTACGGCTTAGATGTTGGGCAAATGACCGCCTTTCACTACCACGGTAGTTTTGAAGTGCAGCCCCTTGATGAGGCCCGTACGCCTCAACGCGCCGATTGCGAATGGCTTCTGGTCGACAACGATTTACGCCCTGAGCTGGCACGCGTGGTGCGATTGAACGAGTGGAACCGTGTGCGCACCATCCGTCGTCCGTCTGACAACAACGAAGACGTCACGCTGTACCACCGTCGTCAACCCTGACGCACCCAGACCACCCTGTGAGCACCGAACGCGCCACCATCTTGCGCCACGCCGGTACGGTTGTGGTTGGGCAGCTGGCTGTCATGGCGTTTGGCATCACCGACACCTTGGTGGCTGGGCACTTTGCAGACACGGCCTTGGCTGCACTGTCCGTGGCATCGGCCACTTACATCACCATCCACATTTCGTTGATGGGCTTGTTACAAGCCCTGTTGCCGGTGTGGGCCGAACTACACGGCGCCAATCGCCAAGCCGACGTGGGACGTTCTGTGCGCCAAGCCCTGTACTTGTGTGCCATCACCGTGGTGATTGGCATGGGTGCATTGCTGTTTCCTGGCCCCTTGCTGCGCTGGACACAAGTGCCGCTTGAACTTCAAGCGCAGGTGCAGGACTACCTCACGATCGTCGCTTTTGGGGTGCCCGCTTCTTTGCTGTTTCGCCTCTACAGCACCCTCAACCAAAGCCTGGGCAAACCCAAGTTGGTGACGTGGGTGCAAGTGGGTGCGCTCGCTGTGAAAGTGCCGCTGTCGATCGTGTTGGTATTGGGCGTTCAGGGTTGGTTCGCCCCCATGGGATTGGTGGGCTGCGCTTGGGCCACACTGGCGGTGAACTGCTTGATGCTGGGCTTAGCCGTGTGGCTGCTGCGCACGCAAGACTTTTACAAACCGTTTCAAATTTGGGCCCCCATGGAAGCGCCCAACAGTGCCACCTTGCTGCGCTTTTTGCGCTTAGGCTTACCCAGCGGCTTGGCCATTGGGGTGGAAGTGACCTCGTTCACGTTGATGTCCTTATTCATCGCCCGCTTGGGCGTGGTGGCGTCAGCCAGCCACCAAATCGTGGCCAACATGGCGGCGGTGCTCTACATGGTGCCTCTGGCGCTGTCGATCGCCAGCAGCGCGCGTATCAGCTACTGGCTGGGTGCCAACCAACTTCAAAAAGCACGTCGTGCGTTACGCACAGGCTTGGGGTTGGTGCTGCTGATGTGTCTCAGTTTGTCCATGTTGCTGTGGACGCAACGCTTGGCCTTGGCCTCTGTTTACACCCAATCACCCGAAGTGGCCGCGCTGGCCGCCACCTTGCTGACGTGGCTGGTGCTGTACCACTTTGCCGATGCCATTCAGGTGTTTTGTGTCTTTGCGCTTCGCTGCTACGGCGTCACCTTGTTGCCACTGGTGACTTACACCCTGCTGCTTTGGGGTGTCGGGTTGGCAGGTGGTTATGGGGTGGCTTATGCGTGGCCTGAAGGCATGGCGGTCATGTCATGGCTGACGCCTAAATCACCTTTGGCATTTTGGCAAACCAGCAGCTTGGCCTTGTGTTTGACGGCGGCCCTGCTGCTGGCCGTTTTATGGCGCGTGGCTTATCGCCAGCGCCATCACAGACCACACGCTTAACGCGTTAGCGTTGCGGCAACGGGTTCAAACGCCAACGCGTGCTGGGTAAAACCAAAGTGAACGTCGACCCCTGTCCAAGGACGCTGGCCACCACCAAACTACCACCATGGCGCTGCATGACGTGCTTCACAATCGCCAGCCCCAAACCCGTGCCCCCCGATTCACGCGAGCGGCTGCGATCCACGCGGTAAAAACGCTCCGTCAAACGGGGTAAATGCTCGGCGGCAATGCCAGCACCAGAGTCTTTCACCGAGAGTTGCAGGCTGCCATCGGGCTTCACGCAGGCATTCACCTGAATCGTGCCATCTGCAGGGGTGTAGCGCACGGCATTGCTGACCAAGTTAGACAAGGCGCTTTGCAACTCACGCGGCTCACACAACAACACGGCCTCTGACAAGCTTGAATCCACGGTGAATTCGATGGTTTGTATGGCCGCGCCCTGAGCCATCGTCGCCGACAAGCCCTGCGCCTCTTGTTCGCAAGCCTGCATCAATTTGGCCAAAGGCAATTGCGAATGCACGCCCGGATTTGGACTGCCTTCCAAGCGTGACAGCGTCAACAAATCTTCGACCAAGCTTTGCATGCGATGCGCTTGCGTGGCCATCAGCGCCAAGTAACGTTGTTGATCATCCGGCGGCAAACTCAAGGTTTGCAGGGTTTCAACAAAGCCAGACAACACAGTCAAAGGCGTGCGAATTTCGTGCGACACATTGGCCACAAAATCGCGACGCATCGCTTCGGCTTGCTCCACCAGAGTCACATCGCGCGTGATCAACATTTGCTTGCCCTCGCCGTAGCGATGACGCTGCAAAAACAAACGCACAGGTCGATCCATGCGGTGGCCACGCCCCTCAATCACCACCGACTCATCTGGATCATTGGCCGACATATAAGCCGTGAAGACCGGATCACGCATCAAATTACCGATGCGTTGCATTTGATCGCGTTCGACATCAATGCCCAGCTGCTGTGCGGCGGTTTGGTTACACCACTCGATTTGACTTTGGGCATCCAACAACACGACCCCGTTCGGCGACGCTTGAATGGCCGACAAAAAGTCTTTGAGTCGCTGATCGCTAGACGCAATATCACGCGCTCGTTGACGCAACAAACTGCGCGCGCGATCGACCACCTCGCCCCACAAACCTAAGATTTGTGGCGCTTCATTCAGATCACCAAAACGCAGCCACGCGACGACACGCAAGCCACGCAACGCATCGATCAGCCACCAGAGCGCACTGCCTAACAACGCACCGACCAACAGCCATATCCAGACGGATTTCCCGCCTTGGTAAAAACCCCAAAACGCCCCTGAAGCCGCGCCCACCAAGAGCACCACCAACCAGCTGAATGTTCGCCAAAGCACAGGCGAACCTTAAACTTTAGAGACTTGAGGTGCCGTCAATCGGTACCCCACGCCGCGCACGGTTTCAACCAAAACACCCGCTTCGCCCAAAGCCTCGCGCAAGCGTTTGACATGCACGTCCACGGTGCGTTCTTCAATAAAGACATGGTCGCCCCAGACGCGGTCCAAGAGCTGGCTGCGGCTGTGCACGCGCTCGGCGTGGTGCATCAAATAATTGAGCAATTTGAATTCAGTGGGCCCCAGTTTGATGGCTTGGTCGTTGAAGCTCACACGGTGCGTGGCGCCATCCAACTGCAAGCCGCCCACGCGTACCACATCGCTGGCTTGCTCGGGTGCACGACGGCGTAGCACGGCGCGAATGCGGGCCAAAAGCTCTTGGGTCGAAAACGGTTTGGTGATGTAGTCATCAGCGCCCGCATCCAAGCCCGCAATTTTGTCGGGCTCATCACCACGGGCGGTGAGCATCAAAATGGGCGTGGTTTTGGTGCGTGCATCGGCGCGCCAACGGCGGGCCAGTTGAACGCCCGATTGCCCGGGCAACATCCAATCCAGCAAGATGACATCCGGCAACACCTCGTCAATGTGCGCCTGCGCTGCATCACCATCAGCCGCCAACACAGCGAGCATGCCGTGGTGACGCAAATTGACCCCGATCAACTCGGCAATGGCCGGTTCATCTTCCACCACTAAAACGCGTGCAATCTTCATCTGCAAAATTTCTCAATTAACCCATGGACGATTCAACATCGGCCAACGGGGTATGACGCACATCTTCACCCTTGACGATGTAGATGACAAACTCAGCAATGTTTTTGGCGTGATCACCAATGCGCTCAATCGCTTTGGCAATGAACAACAAATCCAAGCTAGACGAAATGGTGCGTGGGTCTTCCATCATGTACGTGATGAGCTTGCGCACAAAGCCATCAAACTCTTGGTCAATGTCATTGTCTTCGCGCAAGATGCTCACCGCCATCGGGATGTCCAAACGGGCAAAAGAGTCCAAAGCTTTGCGCAGCAAACCAGACGCCATATCGGCGGAAACGCGCAGATCGCTCGAAGGCAATGAACGGGGTGCATTGCTCTCCACAATGGACTTGACCATGCGGGCAATCTTGGCCGCTTCATCACCCACACGCTCTAAGTTAGCGGTGGTTTTGGACATGGCCATGAGCAATCGCAAGTCGCGAGCCGTGGGTTGACGGCGGCCGATGATGGACGCGATTTCGCGGTCAATCTCAACTTCTGCACTGTTGACTTTGTTTTCGGTCACCAGCACATCGTCAGCAACTTCTAAGCTGAATTGAGACAAGGCATAAACAGCTTGACGAATTTGCGATTCGACCAAACCGCCCAAGGCCATCACATGGGAGGAAATGTTGTTGAGGTCAGCGTCAAACTGTGAGGACAGGTGTTTATCAGGCATGGTTCGCTTTCGTTTTAGCCAAAACGGCCGGTGATGTAGTCTTCGGTGGCGGTCTTGTTGGGTTTGAAGAAGATTTGTTCGGTTTCACCAAACTCCACCAATTCGCCCAAGTACATATAAGCCGTGTAGTCGCTGCAACGCGCGGCTTGTTGCATGTTGTGGGTCACGATGGCGATGGTGTAGTCAGCCTTCAACTCATGCACCAACTCTTCCACCTTGCCTGTCGAAATCGGATCAAGCGCAGAGGTGGGTTCATCCAGCAACAACACCGATGGCTTCACGGCCACGCTGCGTGCAATGCACAAACGTTGCTGCTGCCCGCCAGACAGCGACAGCCCGTTCTGGCCCAACTTGTCTTTGACTTCGGTCCACAAAGCGGCCTTGGTCAGCGCCCATTCCACACGCTCATCCATCTCGCTCTTACTGAGGCTTTCGTACAAACGCACACCAAAGGCGATGTTGTCGTAAATCGTCATGGGGAATGGCGTGGGCTTTTGAAAAACCATGCCAATGCGTGCGCGCAGCAAGTTCAAGTCTTGCTTGGGTTCCAAAATATTTTGGCCGTAAAAATTGATCTCACCTTCGGCACGCTGGCCTGGGTACAAGCTGTACATGCGATTCAAGGTACGCAACAAGGTAGATTTTCCGCAACCTGATGGGCCAATGAAAGCCGTCACTTTGCGCTCAGCAATGTCCATGGTGACATTGCGCAAGCCTTGAAACTTGCCATAAAAGAAGTTCAGATCACGAACTTCGATGGCGTTCTTTGGTGCTGTTTTGATTTCAGACATTTTTAAATCCAAGTGAAATTACGAGCTGACTTTGTCGCGGAAGAACACACGCGCCAAGATGTTGAGCACCAACACCGTCAGTGTGATGAGAAGCGCTCCGGCCCATGCCAAGCGCACCCAGTTGTCGTACGGACTCATGGCGAACTGGAAAATCACCACAGGCAAGTTAGCCATGGGCGCGCCCATGTTGGTGCTGAAGAACTGGTTGTTCAAAGCGGTGAACAGCAAGGGTGCTGTTTCGCCGCTGATGCGTGCGACGGCCAACAATAAGCCGGTCATCACGCCACTCTTGGCGGCTCGCAACGTGATGAAGGTCGACACTTTCCAACGTGGTGCACCCAAGGCGAATGCGGCTTCGCGCAAACTACCGGGCACCAAGCGCAACATGTTTTCGGTGGTACGCATGATGACGGGCACAGCGATCAGCGACAACGCCAAGCTACCGGCATAGCCTGAGAAGTTACCCACGGTGGCCACGGCAATCGCATAGACAAACAAGCCCAACACGATAGACGGGGCAGACAACATGATGTCTGTCACGAAGCGGGTCAATTCGGCTGTTTTGCTTTCGTCGCCGTACTCCGTGAGGTACACGCCGGCCAAGATGCCCACAGGGGTGGACACCAACACTGTCAAACCCACAATCATCAAGCTACCCACGATGGCGTTGCGCAAGCCACCGCCCTCGGTACCGGGTGCTGGCGTGTCGCTGGTGAGCAAATGGCCATCCAAAGCAGACAGGCCGTTGGCAAACAAGACGTAAAGAATCCAAAGCAAGACCGTCAAGCCGACTGCCATGGCGGCCATCGAGAACGCCAAACCCAGTGAGCTGATGATGCGACGCTTTGTGTAAAGCTGTTTGTTCATTTCCATAGAAACCTCTTAATTGCCTTTGGCTTTTTCAGCCCGCATGATCATCATCTTGGCCATCGCCAACACCACAAAGGTGATGACAAAAAGCAAGAAACCTAATGCAAACAGGGTGGAAAAGTGCAGGTTTTCGGCTTCACCAAACTCGTTGGCCAAAACAGATGCAATCGACGTACCTGGCGAAAACAAAGACGTAGGCATGCGGTTGGCGTTACCAATCACAAAAGTCACGGCCATGGTTTCACCCAGCGCACGACCCAAGCCCAGCATGACGCCACCAATCACACCCTTTTGGGTGTAAGGCAGCACCACTTGACGCACGACTTCCCAAGTCGTGCAACCCAAACCGTAAGCAGACTCGCGCAGGATGGACGGTGTGATTTCAAACACATCGCGCATCACCGCCGCAACGAATGGCAACACCATGAAGGCCAACACAATGCCTGCCGCCAAAATGCCCATGCCATTGGTCGCGCCACCAAACAAGAAACCAACCAAGGGCATGCCACCCAAGAGGCTCTGCAGCGGCACTTGTAAATGATCGGCAAACAAAGGCGCAAACACAAACAAACCAAACATGCCGTAAATGATGGACGGCACAGCCGCCAACAATTCAATCGATGTTCCCAATGGACGACGCAGCCACACGGGACAGGTCTCTGTCAAAAACACGGCCACGCCAAAGGCTAAAGGCACAGCCAATAAGAGCGCAATACTGGCGCTGGCCATCGTGCCCACAATGGCAATGGCAGCACCAAAATCTTCATTGATGATGTCCCACTCGACATGCCATAAAAAGTTAAAACCAAACTTTTGAAAAGTCGGCCATGCATTCACAAACAACGAAATGATGATGCCCGACAACGCTGCCAAGACCAACAAAGAAAAAGCTTGTGTGATGCGGTGAAAGAAGAAGTCTTGTGTGCGCTGCTTTTTTGCAACGGCCACCATGTCAGCACTGACGGCCTGACCTGACGCTTCTTCCATTAAATTTTGCGAGCTCATAACAGACCCTAAACTCATAAAAACACCCTACTTGCTAAAAACTAAAAAACCGCCGGCACTGATAACAAGGCCGACGGTGTTTATTAGCTCAAATCAAATTACTTTTGAATTTGTGTCCACACCTTGGCGCGGATTTGAGTGGTCAAGCTATCAGGCAAGGCAACGTAGTCTAGGTCTTGCGCCATTTTCTTGCCGTTGGTGAATGCCCAGTCAAAAAACTTGATGGCTTCAGCAGCTGAGGCTTTGTCCGTGGGTTGCTTGTACATCAAGATGAACGAAGCCGTGCTGATTGGCCAGCTGTTCGCGCCCTTGGCGTTGACCATGGACACGCCCATACCCGGCACGCTCATCCAGTCAGCACCCGCGGCTGCGGCGGCAAATGTCAAATCATCTGGGGCCACATACTTGCCATCGGCGTTTTGCAACTGCATGAAATTCATGTTGTTCTTTTTGACGTACGCGTATTCCACGTAGCCCAAAGAACCTTTGACACGGTTCACGTTCGCAGCAACGCCTTCGTTACCCTTGCCACCCACAGAAGAAGGCGCTGGCCACTTCACTGCGGCGCCCTTGCCGACCGTGGTTGACCAGTCTTTGCTGACAGAGGTCAAGTAGTCGGTGAAATTGAATGTGGTGCCCGAACCGTCCGCGCGGTGCACGATGGTGATGGCTTGGTCAGGCAATTTTTTGCCCGGGTTCAAGGCCGCAATCTTGGCATCGTTCCAGTTGGCAATCTTGCCCAAGAACATGTCAGCCAACACAGCACCTGTGACGCGCAACTCACCGGGCTTGAAGCCTTCCAAGTTCACCACAGGCACGGTACCGCCGATGATGGCGGGGAACTGCACCAAACCTTCTTTGTCCAAATCTTCACCCGACATAGGCGCGTCGGTTGCACCGAAAGTCACCGTTTTTGCTTTGATCTGGCGAATGCCGCCTGAAGAGCCAATGGATTGGTAGTTCAAACCATTGCCCGTTGCCGCTTTGTAGCCTTCAGCCCACTTGGCGTAAATCGGGAAAGGGAAAGTCGCACCAGCACCTGTGATGTCGGCGGCGAAAGCCGACCCCATCGCCAATGTCGCCATAGCAGCTGCAGCCACAGATTTGATGAAAGTTCGTTTGGAGCTCATGTGATTCCTTGCGTTGGTTAAAACTAACGTTACTTTAGCCAGCCATTGTGACGAAATCGTGACACATGTGACATATAAAAAGAAACTGGAGGTATGTTTTATTTCAATAATTCAATTATTATTGAAATATGAACACAGTACATGTAGAAACACAAGCCGTTGACGCACTCAGCGCCTTAGCCCAAGTGCAACGTTTACGGGCCTTTCGAGCCTTGGTTGTGGCTGGCGAGGACGGTCTCACACCCAGCAGCTTGGCCTCACAGCTTGAAATTGCACCCAGTGGCCTGTCGTTTCACCTGAAAGCGTTGAGCCATGCAGGTCTCGTCAGCGTGGAGTCCAGCGGGCGCAATCTCATCTATCGCGCGGCGTTCACACGCATGAACGAGTTACTCACCTACCTGACCCAAGACTGCTGCCAAGGCCAATCTTGCGCGGTGGTGCCTGAGGCAGCCAAAGCCTGCTGTTAATTTTTCAAAGGAAACGCCATGAACGTCGAACAATTTTTGAGCTTGCTTGAAGCTCATCCACATCAAAGCTTGCGCATTGTGTTGCCCAATGGCAAGGCGATCGCACCCCACTTTCACATCACCGAAGTGGGCCATGTGGTCAAAAATTTTATGGACTGTGGCGGCACGCTGCGCAAAACCGAAACTTGCTTGTTGCAAACATGGGTATTTGTAGACCTGCAACACCGCCTTGAAACAACCAAGCTGGCGCATGTTTTGCGCATCGCAGGCGATGTCTTGCCGTCCTTAGATTTACCTGTGGAAATCGAACACGAAGCAGGCGTGGTGTCGCAATACCCCGTGATCTCAGGCAGCAGCGATGGCCAAACCTTGACACTGACTACCGGCCTCAAGCACACCGCGTGTTTGGCCATGGACCTGTGCTGTGCGCCTGCAACGCAACCATCCGAAAAACCACGTATCAAAGCGGGTGCATGCTGCTCGCCCAAAAGTGGCTGCTGTTAAAGCTGCCAGACGTTTAACCCAACGCTCCTTCCAACTCATACAACTCGTCACATGACCACCTTAAACGTTCTCTTTTTATGCACCCACAACTCGGCACGCAGCATCTTGGCTGAAGCCCTGCTCAACCACATGGGCCACGGTGCCAGCGGCACCACATTCAAAGCATTTTCGGCTGGCAGCAGCCCGCGTGAAAACCAACAACCCAACCCACTGGGCCTGCAGGTGCTGCAATCGGCAGGCATCAACACCGAAGGTTTGCGCAGCAAAAACTGGGATGAGTTTGCCAAACCAGACGCACCACACATGGACTTGGTCATCACCGTTTGCGACAACGCTGCTGGCGAGGTCTGCCCCTATTGGCCCGGCCAGCCCGCGACAGCACACTGGGGCTATGCCGATCCGTCTGCCGTAGAAGGCACGGATGCAGATCGCTTGGAAGCGTTCAAACAAACTCTGCACATGATTCACCGTCGCCTTCAAATTTTGGTGGACTTGCCTGCAAACAAGTTGCAAAAAACCATGCTCCAACACACGGCACACCAACTCAGTCAGGATGCCCCATGAATTTCTTTGAACGCTACCTCACCGCTTGGGTGGCTTTGTGCATCGTCGTGGGCATTGCCTTGGGGCAATGGATACCTGACGTGTTTCAAACCATTGGCCGCTGGGAAGTGGCACAAGTCAATTTACCCGTAGGCGTGCTGATTTGGGTGATGATCATTCCGATGCTGGTCAAAGTCGACTTCAAAGCCCTGCATGAAGTTCGGCAACACATCAAAGGCATTGGCGTCACGTTGTTCGTCAACTGGCTGGTCAAACCTTTTTCAATGGCCGTGTTGGGGTGGTTTTTCATCCGCTATTTGTTTGCGCCTTGGCTGCCCGCAGATCAGCTTGACAGCTACATCGCTGGCCTGATTTTGTTAGCCGCAGCACCTTGCACCGCCATGGTGTTTGTGTGGAGCCGACTCACCCAAGGTCACCCGCTGTTCACGCTGTCACAAGTGGCCTTGAATGACGCCATCATGGTGGTCGCCTTCGCGCCACTGGTTGCGTTTTTGCTGGGTTTGTCCGCGATCACCGTGCCGTGGGACACCTTGCTGACCTCGGTGGTGCTCTACATCATCATTCCTGTGGTCTTGGCGCAACTTTGGCGTAAGGCCTTGTTGGCACGCGGCCAAGCGTATTTTGAAGTGGTCATGGCGAAAATTGGACCTTGGTCCATCACCGCCTTGCTGGCAACCTTGGTGTTGCTGTTTGCCTTTCAAGGTCAAGCCATTTTGAAACAGCCCTTGGTCATTGCCCTGCTGGCCGTGCCCATCTTGATCCAAGTGTTGTTCAACTCTGGCTTGGCCTATTTGCTCAACCGCGCCTTGGGTGAATCACACAATGTGGCAGGCCCTTCGGCCTTGATCGGCGCGTCCAACTTCTTTGAATTGGCTGTGGCTGCAGCCATCAGTTTGTTTGGCTTCGAATCAGGTGCCGCCTTAGCGACGGTGGTCGGCGTGCTGATTGAAGTGCCCGTGATGTTGCTCGTCGTCCAAGTGGTCAACCGCAGCAAAGGTTGGTACGAGCGCGCGTGAATCACCGAACACACCCCTCCTCTTCATCAGAGAAAACTCACATGTCTGCCATCACGATTTACCACAACCCCAAATGCGGCACCTCGCGCAACACACTCGCACTGATCCGCAACAGCGGTGAAGCGCCGAAGGTCATTCACTACCTTGAAACACCGCCGACGCGAGACACCTTGAAAGTGTTGATCACCGCCATGGGGCTGCCTGTTCGCGACATGATGCGCCGCAAAGAAGCCATCTACAGCGAACTGGATTTGGACAACTCCAAGTGGAACGATGAGGCATTGATTGACCACATGCTGGCACACCCCATTTTGATCAACCGCCCGATCGTGGTGACACCTTTGGGCACACGGCTGTGCCGTCCGTCAGAGTTGGTGCTCGACGTCTTGCCCCAACCCCAAAGGGCCGCCTTCAACAAGGAAGACGGCGAAGCGGTCGTAGACGCACAAGGGCAGCGCTTAAAAACCGCGCAGCGACTTTGATCCTCACGAAGACCAAACTGAAGTCCAGCCCAACAGCCATCCATCCAGCAAGGCCACTGCACATCCTGTCGCTAGGCGCTTAAGCGGACAAGGTGTCCGCAATGCGGCGGGCGCATGCGTTGGCCTGTGCCTCGTCACGCGCCTCCACCATCACACGCACCAAAGGCTCGGTACCACTGGCGCGAATCAGCACACGGCCTGTATCGCCCAACTCAGCCTCGGCTTTTTGTGTTTCTTCTTGTAAACGGGTGTTCGCCTTCCAGTCTTGACCAGGGCGCAAACGCACGTTGATCAGAGTCTGCGGGAACAAGGTCACGTCCTTGAGCAGATCGGCCATGGTGCGGCCACTGCGCACGCAAGTTTGCAAAACTTGCAAGGCACTGATCAAGCCATCACCGGTGGTGTGTTTGTCCAAGGCCAACAAATGGCCAGAGCCCTCGCCACCCAAAATCCAACCGTGTTTGGCCAACTCTTCCAGCACATAGCGGTCACCCACTTTGGCGCGCACAAATTGAACGCCACGTTTTTTCAACGCGACTTCAACGGCCATGTTGGTCATGAGTGTGCCCACCACACCCGGCACAACCTCGTCTTTGGCCAAGCGGTCGTCAGCCATCAAATACAACAGCTCATCGCCATTGAACAAGCGGCCTTGCGCATCGACCATTTGCAAGCGATCGGCATCGCCATCCAGCGCCACACCAAAGTCAGCATGGTTGGCTTTGACTGAGCGCACCAAGGCATCAGGATGGGTGGCACCCACTTCGTGGTTGATGTTGACGCCATCAGGGCTGCAACCGATGGCAATCACCTCGGCGCCCAACTCGTGGAACACTTTCGGTGCGATGTGATAAGCCGCGCCGTGCGCAGCATCGACCACGATTTTGAGGCCCTTGAGCGTCAGATCGTTGGAGAAGGTGCTTTTGCAAAACTCAATGTAGCGGCCTGCGGCATCGTCCAAGCGGCGGGTTTTGCCCAAGTTGGCCGAATCGACCCAAACGGGGGTTTCGTCGAGTGCGGCCTCCACGGCAAGCTCCCAAGCGTCATCCAACTTGGTGCCTTTGGCGCTGAAAAACTTGATGCCGTTGTCTGCAAACGGGTTATGGCTGGCACTGATGACCACGCCCAAACTGGCCCGTTGCGCGCGCGTGAGGTAAGCCACCCCTGGCGTCGGCAAAGGGCCAAGCAACACCACGTTCACGCCAGCCGAGTTAAAGCCAGACTCCAACGCCGACTCCAACATGTAGCCCGAAATGCGCGTGTCTTTGCCAATCAACACCGTGGGGTGTGCTTCGGTTTGCTTGAGCACGCGCCCCACGGCATGCGCCAAGCGCAACACAAAATCAGGGGTGATGGGCGCTTGACCCACGGTGCCGCGGATGCCATCTGTTCCAAAGTATTGACGTGTCATGGTGATTTATTCTTGGTGTATTGATGAGTAATTGTCGCAAACAAGTGCACTTTTTTGAGGCGTAGGTGCGAATTAAGCGGCGCTAAGACGTGCCGCTTGCCACACCTTCAACGCCTGAACCGTTTGCGCCACATCATGCACCCGCACAATGCGCGCCCCTCGCTCGACTGCCAACAACGCAGCCGCCACGCTAGGCACCAAACGCTCGCCCGCGTCGCAGCCAGTCACCGCACCCAGCGATGATTTGCGAGACCAACCCACCAGCAATGGATAACCCAGTGCCATCAATGTCGATTGCGCCGACAAGAGCTCAAAGTTTTGTGCCACGGTTTTGCCAAACCCAACACCTGGGTCCAACGCAATGCGTGCAGCCACCACACCCGCCGCTTGAAGCTGATGGGCGCAGTCGTTCAAGAACTGTGACACAGACGCTATGACTGAGCCCGTCATGGGCAAGGTTTGCATGGTCTGTGGCTCGCCATGCATGTGCATCACGCACACGCCACAGCTGGGGTGAGACGCAATGACCGACACAGCGCCTGGCTGCCGCAAAGCCCAAATGTCATTGATGATGTCTGCCCCGGCATCCAACACGGCTTGCATGACCTGAGGTTTGTACGTGTCGACCGACACGGGTACGTTCAAGCGCACCGCCTCGCGCACCACGGGCAAGACTCGGGCGAGTTCGTCGTCGAGTGAGACAGCTTTGGCACCTGGACGGGTGGACTCACCACCAATGTCCAAGATATTGGCCCCGTCTTTGAGCAATTGCTCGCAATGCGCCAAAGGTGCATAGCGACCGCCATCTGAAAAAGAATCAGGCGTGACGTTGACGATGCCCATGACTTGGGGCTGGGTCAAGTCAATCTGAAAACGAGAGGTTTGCCAAAACATAGAGAGGTCCATGAAAAACGGGGCTGACGCCCCGTTGTTATCTTCTGTCCATTTGACCGCTTAAGCAGCAGAAGGAGAAGGCTCAGTCTGCACTGCGGGTGTGCCACCGCTGCCATCGCCTGATGGTGGTTTGCTGCGAGGTGCCCAATCTTTGGGCGGACGTGGCTCGCGCCCCGCCATGATGTCGTCCAACTGCTCGGTGTCAATGGTTTCCCATTCCAACAAAGCTTTGGCCATGGCGTGCATCTTGTCGGCGTTCTCTTCGATCAAGCGACGGGCTAAGGTGTACTGCGTGTCAATGATGCTGCGCACTTCCATGTCCACCTTTTGCATGGTGGCCTCGGACATGTTGGTGGTTTTGGTCACGGAACGACCCAAAAACACTTCGCCTTCATTTTCAGCATAGACCATGGGGCCCAAAGCCTGCGTCATGCCGTAGCGCATCACCATGTCACGGGCGATGGAGGTCGCACGCTCAAAGTCGTTGCTGGCACCAGTGGTCATTTGGTTCATGAACACTTCTTCCGCAATACGGCCACCAAACAACATGCTGATTTGATTCAGCATGAATTCCTTGTCGTAGCTGTAGCGGTCTTGCGCGGGCAAGCTCATGGTCACGCCCAAGGCACGGCCACGCGGAATGATGGTTACTTTGTGAACGGGGTCGCACTTGGGCAACAACTTGCCAATCAAAGCGTGACCCGACTCGTGATAAGCCGTGTTGCGACGTTCTTCTTCGGGCATGACCATGCTCTTGCGCTCAGGGCCCATCAAAATTTTGTCTTTGGCCTTTTCGAAGTCGACCATTTCGACCACGCGCGCATTGCGACGGGCGGCCATCAAAGCGGCTTCGTTGCACAAGTTGGCCAAATCAGCGCCGCTCATGCCGGGCGTGCCGCGGGCAATGATGCTGGCATTCACGTCCTGACCGATGGGCACTTTACGCATGTGCACATTCAAAATTTGTTCGCGACCACGGATGTCCGGCAAGGTCACGTAGACCTGACGGTCAAAGCGACCTGGGCGCAACAACGCAGCATCCAAAATGTCAGGACGGTTGGTCGCAGCGACCACGATGACACCGAGGTTGGTTTCGAAACCATCCATCTCGACCAGCATTTGGTTCAAAGTTTGTTCGCGCTCGTCGTTGCCACCGCCCAAGCCTGCACCACGTTGACGACCCACGGCATCGATCTCGTCGATGAAGATGATGCAAGGCGCATTTTTCTTGGCGTTTTCAAACATGTCGCGCACGCGGGCTGCGCCCACGCCCACAAACATTTCGACGAAATCAGAACCTGAAATGCTAAAGAATGGCACTTTGGCTTCGCCAGCGATGCCTTTGGCCAACAAAGTTTTACCGGTACCGGGAGGTCCTACCAACAGCAAACCGCGCGGAATACGACCGCCCAGTTTTTGAAATTTCTGTGGATCTTTCAAGAAGTCCACAACCTCTTTGACTTCTTCTTTGGCCTCATCGCAACCCGCCACGTCGGCAAACGTCACGGTGTTGTTGTTCTCGTCGAGCATGCGTGCTTTGCTTTTGCCAAAGCTAAACGCCCCGCCCTTGCCGCCGCCTTGCATTTGGCGCATGAAGTACACCCAAACGCCAATCAACAGCAACATGGGGCCCCAGCTGACCAGCAAGGTCATCAAGAGCGAGCCTTCTTCGCGGGGCTTGACATCAAACTTGACGCCGTTGGCGATCAAGTCACCCACCAAACCGCGATCCAAGTAGGTGGCTGTCGTGCGCAGTTTGCGCTCGTCATTGGTGACGGCCACAATTTCTGTGCCGCCAGAACCTTCTTGGATGGTGGCAGTTTTGATGCGCTTGGCACGAACTTCTTCTAGGAAGTCTGAGTAGCCCACATAGCCATTGCCTGCGCTAGGACGTGTTTCAAATTGCTTGAACACGGTGAACAGCACCAAGGCGATCACCAACCAAACTGCGACTTTTGAGAACCATTGATTGTTCAATGTGGGCTCCGAAATAAAAAGAGATACAAGACGTATCAGTTGGGCTAGATTTTAGGCTTTTCAAGCGCTGATAAATATTTACCTGCACGATTCAGCCTTGCAAGGCTCAAGGATTAGCAAGATTGCGGTGCTTGAGGCCCATACCAATTAAAAAGGTTTCACTTGATTTGTCCCGACTGGCCTTGGGCTTGATGGGCTTGACCACGCGAAACGTGCTTTTGAAAAGATTGACCAAATCGCTGTAGCCACTGCCATGAAAAAGCTTGACGACCAAAGCGCCATCGTCTTTGAGATGCTTTTGTGCGAAATCGACGGCCAACTCAATCAAGTGGGCAATGCGTGTCGCATCGGTCGATTCAATGCCCGTGAGGTTGGGCGCCATGTCTGACACCACCACGTCCACGATACGGCCTTGCAGGGCCGCTTCCAGCTGCGCCAAGACCTCTTCCTCACGGAAATCCCCTTGAATGAACGTGACATCTTCCACGGGCTCCATGGACAAAATATCCAGACCAATGATCGTGCCGTTCAACGTTCCTGCCGCAGCGCCTGCGGGCGACATGCGACGACGGAGATATTGGCACCACGCCCCCGGTGCACAGCCCAAGTCCACCACCACGTTACCCGGTTTGATGAGGCTGAGTTGCTCGTCAATTTCTTTGAGCTTGTAAGCCGCACGGGCTCGGTAGCCTTCTTTTTGGGCCAGCTTGACGTAGGTATCGTTCACATGGTCGTTTAACCATGTTTTGTTGACCTTTTTGCTTTTAGTTTTAGCTTTCAATTCATACCTTTAAGCGAGCGGGGATAATACCCCCATGTCTGCAATACAACTCACACCTGCTCAACGCAAAATTCACCGTGCCGAAGCGCACCATCTCGACCCCGTCGTGATGATCGGCAACGATGGTTTGACGCCCGCCGTTCTCAAAGAAGCCGAGATGGCGCTGAATGCCCACGGTCTCATCAAAATTCGCGTGCTTGGCGATGACCGCCCTGCCCGCGAAGCCATGTTCCTCGCTTTGGCAGACCAACTCAACGCCGCACCGATTCAACACATCGGCAAACTCTTTGTCTTGTGGCGCCCCAAGTCAGACAAAGTTCGCGATGACGCCGACGAGGACCGCATGGCAGGTCCACGCGACGTGAAGGTACTGAAGTACAGCAAACGTGGCGGACAGCGCCCTGAAGTCAAAACACTGCGCGTTTTGGGCAATCAACGCCTGACCTCTGGCGGCCAAGTCAAACGTGCAAAGCCTAAGAAAATTTCGATCAAGAAACGCAGCTTGAGTTAACCCACTTTTTGCGATCTTGAACAACAAGGGCATTCACATGAATGCCCTTTTTTCATGTGGCAATGATCTGTGTTTTGGTTTCGCTCAGCTGCCATAAAGCCTTAGCGGCACACACACATTGCATCAAATAAAACGCACTGCCAAGGTTGTGCCAAAGCATCAGATTTTCTCGCGCCACGATATGCGGAGCCACCGCAAGCTCCAACAACAACGCCAACAACACACCACCCACCACCCAAATTGAAGGGGTATGCGCGGCATCTTTGGCATCACGTCTCGCCGCCAAGAGCAAAAGAAGACCACATGCCACGGACAACCAACTCTGCGCGGTGAACAACTTGGCCGCCATGCGACCCGCGATCGCAGGCGTTTCCAAATGCACAAACAGCAGCGGCACAACGATGAAGCCAACCACCATCAAACTGCCCCACCACAGCGCTGCTAAAAAGATTTGCAAACGCGCCATGGTGCAAGATCAGATGTACGAGACGGTCACAATCTCGTAGCGCTTGACGCCACCCGGCGCCTGCACTTCAGCCACATCACCCTCTTCTTTGCCAATCAAGGCTCGCGCAATCGGGCTGCTGATGTTGACCAAGCCAAGTTTCAAATCGGCTTCGTCTTCACCCACGATTTGGTAGGTCACTTTGTCGCCGGAATCTTCATCTTCCAACGACACAGTGGCACCAAACACCACGCGTCCACCCGCATCCAACTCAGACGGGTCAATGATTTGAGCCACCGACAGCTTGCCTTCAACTTCTTGAATGCGGCCTTCGATGAAACCTTGACGATCTTTGGCAGCATCGTATTCGGCGTTTTCGCTCAAGTCACCTTGTGCACGCGCCTCGGCGATGGCATTGATCACAGCGGGACGCTCAACCGTTTTGAGTTTGTGCAACTCGTCTTTGAGCTTCTCTGAACCGCGTTTGGTAATAGGAATAGTGGCCATGGTCTTTTTCTAATCTGGCTGCTTAAGCCGTCAGTTGCGCGTGCATTTCCTGCACAGAAATGACATCCAACTGGTCCATGTACTTCATCCCCTCAACAGCCGCTTCTGCGCCCGCAATGGTGGTGAAGGTCGTCACACGGTTGAGCAATGCCGAAGTGCGGATGTGACGTGAATCGGCAATCGCATTGCGACGCTCTTCCACTGTGTTGATGACCAACACCACTTCGTTGTTTTTGATCATGTCCACGATGTGGGGACGACCTTCGGTCACCTTGTTGACCGTGGCACAAACCACACCAGCAGCATTGATCGCATTGGCCGTGCCTTTGGTGGCAATCAAAGCAAAGCCTTGTGCGACCAATTGACGCGCCACTTCGATGGCACGCGGCTTGTCATTGTTCTTGACCGAAATGAACACCTTGCCCGATGGCGAGCCGTCGGCCTTGGTTGGGCGTGGCAGCTTGGTGCCTGCGCCCAATTGGCTCTTCACAAAGGCTTCACCAAAGGTCTTGCCCACGCCCATGACTTCACCGGTCGACTTCATCTCGGGGCCGAGGATGGTGTCCACACCGGGGAACTTCACGAACGGGAAAACCGCTTCTTTCACGCTGAAATAAGGTGGCGTGACTTCTTGGGTGATGCCTTGCGATGCCAGCGTCTGGCCCGCCATGCAGCGTGCTGCCACCTTGGCCAACTGGATGCCCGTGGCTTTGGAAACATAAGGCACGGTGCGTGAAGCGCGGGGATTCACTTCCAACACGTAAATCACGTCTTTGCCGTCGACATGCTGGATGGCGAACTGCACGTTCATCAGACCCACCACGTTCAGAGCACCGGCCATCGCGGCCGATTGGCGCTTGAGTTCGGTCACGGTTTCAGCCGACAAAGAATACGGCGGCAAGGAGCAAGCCGAATCACCGCTGTGCACACCCGCTTGCTCAATGTGTTCCATCACGCCGCCGATGAAGGTCTTGCCTTCGGGGTCGCGCAGACAGTCCACATCGCACTCGATGGCGTCGTTCAGGAAACGGTCCAACAACACGGGCGAGTCGTGCGACACCTTGACCGCTTCGCGCATGTAGCGCTCCAGGTCACGTTGTTCGTGCACGATTTCCATGGCACGGCCGCCCAGCACGTAGCTGGGGCGCACGACCAAGGGGTAACCCAAAGCAGCGGCTTTTTCCAAAGCTTCTGGCTCGGTGCGAGCGGTGGCATTGGGGGGTTGGCGCAGACCGAGGTCTTGAAGCAATTTCTGGAATCGCTCGCGGTCTTCGGCCGCGTCGATCATGTCTGGGCTGGTGCCGATGATGGGCACGCCGGCCGCTTCCAAGTCCAAAGCCAACTTCAAAGGCGTTTGACCGCCGTATTGAACAATGACGCCGGTAGGCTTTTCCTTGTCGACGATTTCGAGCACGTCTTCCAAGGTGACAGGCTCGAAGTACAAGCGATCCGAGGTGTCGTAATCGGTCGACACGGTCTCGGGGTTGCAGTTGACCATGATGGTTTCGTAACCGTCTTCGCGCATGGCGAGAGCCGCGTGCACGCAGCAGTAGTCGAACTCAATGCCTTGGCCGATGCGGTTCGGGCCACCACCCAAGACCATGATTTTCTTGTTGGTCGTCGGCTCGGCTTCACACTCGGCGTCGCCCAAGCCGAAGGTGTTGCCATTACCTTCGTAGCACGAGTACATGTACGCGGTGTCGGTAGAGAACTCGGCCGCGCAGGTGTCCACACGCTTGTAAACGGGACGGATGTTCAGGGCATGGCGGCGCGCACGCACCACATGCTCGGTGGTCTTCAGCAACTTGGCCAGGCGGCGGTCCGAGAAGCCTTTCTTCTTGAGCGCACGCAACTCTTCGGCGGTGATGGCTTCCAGCGTGGTGGTTTCAAGTTCCAGCTCGATCTTCACGATCTCTTCGATCTGCACCAGGAACCAAGGGTCGATCTTGGTCAAGGCAAACACCTCGTCCACACTCAAGCCCATGGCGAATGCATCACCCACGTACCAGATGCGCTCGGGACCGGGCTCACCCAGTTCTTTCTCGAGTACTTCGCGGTCTTGGGTTTTTTCGTTCATGCCGTCCACGCCGACTTCCAGACCGCGCAGGGCTTTCTGGAAGGACTCCTGGAAGGTACGGCCCATGGCCATCACCTCGCCCACCGATTTCATTTGGGTGGTCAGGCGGCTGTCAGCGGTGGGGAACTTCTCAAATGCAAAACGTGGGATCTTGGTGACCACGTAATCGATCGAGGGCTCGAACGAAGCGGGCGTTGCACCGCCTGTGATTTCGTTGCGCAGCTCGTCGAGCGTGTAGCCCACCGCCAGCTTGGCCGCGACTTTCGCAATTGGGAAACCCGTGGCTTTGGACGCCAAAGCCGATGAACGCGACACGCGTGGGTTCATCTCGATGACAACCATGCGGCCATCTTTGGGGTTGATCGAAAACTGCACGTTCGAGCCGCCCGTGTCCACACCGATCTCGCGGAGCACCGCCAAAGACGCGTTGCGCAAGATCTGATATTCCTTGTCGGTCAACGTCTGTGCAGGTGCCACGGTGATGGAATCACCCGTGTGCACGCCCATGGGGTCCAAGTTTTCGATCGAGCAGATGATGATGCAGTTGTCCGCCTTGTCGCGAACCACTTCCATCTCATACTCTTTCCAGCCGAGCAAGGACTCTTCAATCAGCAACTCGGTGGTGGGCGAAGCCTCCAGACCGCGCTTGCAAATGACTTCGAATTCTTCGGGGTTGTAGGCAATGCCGCCACCCGTGCCGCCCAGCGTGAAGCTGGGGCGAATGACCGTGGGGAAACCCAAGGTCTTTTGCACATCCCACGCTTCATCCATGCTGTGGGCGATGCCGGAGCGGGCCGATCCCAGACCGATCTTGGTCATGGCGTCTTTGAACTTCAAGCGGTCTTCGGCTTTGTCGATGGCTTCAGGCGTGGCGCCAATCAGTTCGACCTTGTACTTTTCGAGCACGCCGTTGTGCCACAGGTCCAAAGCGCAGTTCAGCGCAGTCTGGCCGCCCATGGTGGGCAAGATCGCATCGGGGCGCTCTTTGGCGATGATCTTCTCGACCGTCTGCCAAGTGATGGGCTCGATGTAGGTGACGTCGGCCGTGGCCGGGTCGGTCATGATCGTGGCGGGGTTGCTGTTGATCAGGATGACTTTGTAACCCTCTTCGCGCAGGGCCTTGCAGGCCTGCACGCCGGAGTAGTCGAACTCGCAAGCCTGACCGATGATGATCGGGCCTGCGCCAATGATGAGGATGCTTTTGAGGTCGGTGCGCTTAGGCATTATTTTGTCTCCATCAAGTTGATGAAGCGGTCAAAGAGGTAAGCAATGTCGTGCGGGCCGGGCGATGCTTCGGGGTGGCCCTGGAAGCAAAACGCGGGCTTGTCGGTGCGGGCCAAGCCCTGCAAGGTGCCGTCAAACAAAGACACGTGGGTGGCACGCAAGTTGGCGGGCAAGGTCTTTTCATCCACCGCAAAACCGTGGTTTTGGCTGGTGATAGACACGCGCCCTGTGTCGAGTTCTTTCACAGGGTGGTTGGCACCGTGGTGGCCGAACTTCATCTTGAAGGTTTTGGCGCCACTGGCCAAGGCCATGATCTGATGACCCAGGCAAATGCCGAAGGTCGGGATGCCGGTTTCAATCAACTCGGCCGCCGCCGCAATCGCGTAGTCGCAAGGCTGTGGGTCGCCAGGGCCGTTGGACAAGAAGATACCGTCAGGGTTGTGCTTGAGCACGTCAGCCGCCGATGTTTTGGCGGGCACCACCGTCACTTGACAGCCGCGCTCAGCCAACATACGCAAAATATTTTTCTTCACGCCAAAGTCATAGGCGACCACGTGAAATTTTGGGGCAGCCAAAGTGCCGTAGCCCTGACCCAACACCCACTCAGTTTCGGTCCAGTCGTAAGACTCAGACACGGTGACTTTTTGAGCCAAATCGAGACCAGACATCGAAGGCGCAGCTTGTGCGGCGGCCACCGCTTGGTCAATCAAAGCTTGGGTCACTTGCTGACCTTGCGCTAAGCCCAAGATGGCACCGTTTTGGGCACCTTGGGTACGCAGCAAGCGCGTCAGTTGACGGGTGTCGATGTTGGCAATCGCGACCGTGCCTGCATCGACCAAATAGGCAGACAAGGTTTGGTTTGAGCGGAAGTTGCTTGCGATCAAAGGCAAATCTTTGATGATCAAGCCAGCAGCATGGACTTTGTCAGCTTCGATGTCTTCCACGTTGACGCCATAGTTGCCGATGTGCGGGTACGTCAAAGTGACGATCTGCTGGCAATAGCTGGGGTCAGTGAGGATTTCCTGATAGCCGGTGAGTGAGGTGTTGAACACCACTTCGCCGACTGTGGAGCCTGAGGCTCCGATCGAGTTGCCGATAAAGACCGTGCCGTCTGCGAGCGCCAGAATGGCGGGCGGGAAGGTTCCCTGAAGAGACAAAAGCACTGGGTTCTCCGGAATAGTTCGGGTACGCCTCAGCGCTCACAAGAGAATGTCTTCTCTTTGGCTGCTTTGTTCGAGGAATTTGCCTAGTTTTGGCTGGGGCGTACAGGTTGATGCGGGAAAGCCTCTTATTATATCCGAGGCACTGGTTTTCCCCAGTGTTTGCCCGCCTTAATCCACCAAATGACAGGTCGCGCTGGCGTGCAAGCAAATGGCGGCGGCGGCGGCCACATTGAGCGACTCCTCACCGCCGGGCTGCGCGATTCGCACCGCCAACTCAGCGCGCTGTGCCAACTCAGGCGATACGCCCTGCCCTTCGTGCCCCATCAGCCACGCGCAAGGCATAGGCAACTTGGCTTGTGCCAACAACGTGTGCAAAAAAGGCCCTTGGTGCGAACTGGTTGCAACCCATGGAATGTCTAGCGCCTGCAGCGCCTCTGGCGACAAACCCTCGACCAAATGCAACCCAAAATGCGCGCCCATCCCTGCACGTAGCACCTTGGGCGACCACAATGCCGCCGTCCCCTTGATCGCCAACACTTGCCCAAACCCAAACGCGGAGGCGCTGCGCAAAATGGAGCCCACATTGCCCGCATCTTGCACGCGGTCTAGCACCACGGTCGCCATTTGAGGCTGCACCACTTGGGTGGTGGGCGTGGCCAAAATAAACCCCATCCGCGCGGGAGACTCAAGGCTGCTGATTTCTGCAAACAGCGCATCGGGCAAAACGGTGTTGCGCTCTGCAGCACGCGTCCACGCTAAAGGTGCTGTCGCCCATTGGGACTCTGCAAATACCGCATGCTCAGGCTTGACGCCACGGGTGAGCGCGGCACGACACAGATGATCGCCTTCCAGCCACACGCGTCCGAGCTTGCGGTAGGCCGAACTGTCTTGCGACAAACGGCGCAACTCTTTCACCAAGGGGTTGTCGCGCGAGGTAATCAGATTCATGTCAAAACTTTGGTGACGGGCGAAAACGTGGTGCGATGCCAAGGCGTCGCGCCGTGGGTTTGCAGCGCCAACAAATGTGCGGCGGTGCCATAGCCTTTGTGACTGTCGAACCCATACATCGGATACTCGGCGTGCAGCTGCACGCACCAACGATCACGATGCACTTTCGCCAAAATAGAAGCCGCAGAAATAGCCGGCACTTTGCTATCGCCTTTGACGATGGCCTCAGCCAACACATCCAAAACTGGCAGACGATTACCGTCGACCAGCACTTTGTGGGGTTTCAAGCGTAAGCCCTCCACCGCACGGCGCATCGCCAACAGGGTGGCCTGCAAAATATTCAAGGTGTCGATTTCTTCAACGCTGGCTTCGGCAACACAAAAACAAAGCGCTTTGGCACGAATTTCGTCGTACAAACGCTCGCGTTTGAGAGGTGTGAGTTTTTTGGAATCTGCCAAACCAAGGATGGGATTTTGGTCATCCAAAATCACGGCCGCTGCCACGACGGGGCCTGCCAGCGGGCCGCGTCCAGCCTCATCGACACCCGCCATCAAACCGGGGGCATCCCAAATGAGCGGTGCTTGTTCAGCGCGCAAGAACTTTTTCGATCGCATGTGCCGCCAGTGCGGAAGTGTCGCGACGCAGGCTGTCATGCAGCACTGCAAAGCGTCGTTGAACATCGGCCATGGCAGCGGGATGATCCAACCACTGCAGCACCTCGTGCGCCATCGCGTCAGGCGTTGCCGCCTCTTGAAGCAACTCTGGCACCACAAAGTCTTGGCTCAAAATATTGGGCAAGCCCACCCAAGGCTGCAACTTCTTGCGCTGCATGATTTGCCAACTCAGCCAGTTCATGTTGTACGCAATCACCATGGGGCGCTTGAACAGTGCCGCCTCCAGCGTCGCGGTGCCGCTGGCAATCAAAGTCACGTCACATGCGGCCAAGGCGGCATGTGACTGACCATTCAACAGCAGAAGATTGGGCACAGGGCCCACCTCTTTCGAAAT
This sequence comes from Limnohabitans sp. TS-CS-82, assembly GCF_002943475.1. NCBI lineage: Bacteria > Pseudomonadati > Pseudomonadota > Betaproteobacteria > Burkholderiales > Comamonadaceae > Limnohabitans > Limnohabitans sp. TS-CS-82. The sequence goes on from NZ_PTQX01000002.1 coordinate 565,397, forward strand.
CGCGTCAATGCGTGCGCGCAACGCGGGCATCGCGGGCAGCACAAAGTGCAAGCCAGGCTGGCGTTGGGCCATGCGTTGCGCAGCTTGCAAAAAGCGACGCGCCAAATACTCAATTTCTGAGCTGCGGCTGCCTGGCAACAAGGCCACCACCGTCGCCTCTTGAGGAAGCCCTAATGCGGTTCGCGCAGCCACGCGGTCGACAACATCTGGAATGGTTTGAGCCAAAGGATGGCCGACGTAAGTTGCAGCAATGCCATGTTGGGCCAACAAGGCTTCCTCAAACGGAAAAATGCACAACACATGGTCAACGCTTTGACGGATTTTTTCGACCCGATCTGCACGCCACGCCCAAATGGAAGGACACACAAAGTGCACAGCAGGAATACCTGCGCCTTTGAGGTCACGCTCTAAATCAAGGTTGAAATCAGGCGCATCCACACCGATGAAAGCGCTCGGTGGGTTGGCCAGTAGGCGATCACGCAACTGGCGACGAATGCCCACAATTTCGCGGTAATGACGCAGCACCTCGACGTAGCCACGCACCGCTAATTTTTCGTAAGGCCACCAAGGCTCAAAGCCTTGGGACGCCATGCGGGGGCCACCAATGCCCGCGCTTTGCATGTCTGGCCATTTTTGGCGCATGCCGCCCAAGAGCAAACCTGCCAACAAATCACCCGAAGCCTCGCCTGCGACCAGCGAGAAAGACAAAGCCCCAGCCATGAAATTTAGCGAATGATGCCGCGTTGCGGCGATGTGTGGTCCAAGAAATCCAGCATCATGGCCACATCGGCGGCAGCTTCTGGTTTTTCTTGGGTAAGCGCAGCAATGCGCTCTTTGGCTTTGTCCAGCGTCAAATCGTCGCGGTACAAGGCCTTGTGCATGGCCTTCACGGCACTGATGCGCTCCGCAGAAAAACCACGACGGCGCAAACCCTCAAAGTTCATCGAACGTGGCTCGGCGGGTTGACCTTGGCACATGACGAAAGGCGGCACATCGGCAAACAACAACGAGTGCATGGCCGAAAAGCTGTGCGCACCAATGCGCACAAATTGGTGCACCACCGTGAAGCCGCCCAAGATCACCCAGTCCCCCACATGCACATGGCCTGCCAGCTGCGCACTATTGGCGAAGATGGTGTGGTTGCCCACCACGCAGTCGTGCGCCAAGTGGACGTAGGCCATGATCCAGTTGTCGTTTCCGACTTGGGTCACACCGGCATCACCAGGTGAACCAATGTTGAACGTACAAAACTCACGGATGGTGTTGCGGTCGCCAATGATCAACTCACAAGGCTCGCCCGCATACTTTTTGTCTTGCGGAATAGCGCCCAAGGAGTTGAACTGAAAAATACGGTTGTCTTGACCAATCGTGGTGTGACCTTCGATCACGCAGTGCGGCCCGACCGTCGTGCCAGCACCAATGCGCACATGCGGGCCAATGATGGTGTACGGCCCCACCTGCACCGAGCTGTCCAACTCGGCTTTGGGATCGACCAGTGCGGTCGCGTGGATGTTGCTCATCGTCTGTGTAGGGCTTGTCAGATTAGGCAATGGCGCGCATGGTGCACATCAGCTCGGCTTCGGTGGCGATCACATCACCCACTTTGGCGCGTGCTTTGAATTTGAAGATGCCAGCTTTCATGCGGTCCAACTCGACTTCCAAGGTCAACTGATCGCCGGGTTCGACGGGGCGCTTGAAGCGTGCACCGTCAATGCCTGCGAAGTAATACACGGTTTTGTCATCGGGGGCAGCACCTAAAGTGTCAAACGCCAACAAAGCGGCGGCTTGTGCCAAAGCTTCCAAAATCAACACACCGGGCATGACCGGGTGGTGCGGGAAATGGCCACTGAAAAATGGCTCGTTCATGGTCACGTTTTTGAGCGCCTTGATGCTTTTGCCTTTTTCCAACTCCAACACGCGGTCGACCAACAAGAACGGGTAACGGTGAGGCAACTGCTTCAAGATTTGATGGATGTCCATGCTCATTTTTTTTGACTTTCTAAAGCTGATTCAAGAGATTTGATGCGGTCACGCAAACGGTGCAACTGACGCAAAGTCGCGGCATTTTTCTCCCACGACGCATTGTCGTCGATGGGAAACACACCACTGTATTGACCGGGCTGTCGAATTGATCGCATGACCACTGAGGCTGCAGAAATGTGCACGCCATCGGCCAATTGCAAATGCCCCAGCACCACCGCCCCACCGCCTACGGTGCAATTTGCACCAATGCGCGCGCTGCCTGCGACACCGGCGCATCCAGCCATCGCGGTGTTCGCGCCTACGTGCACGTTGTGACCGATTTGCACCAAGTTGTCGAGTTTGACGCCGTCTTCCAGCACCGTGTCATCCAAGGCTCCGCGATCAATGCAGGTGTTGGCGCCAATTTCGACATCGTTGCCAATGTGCACAGCACCCAGTTGCTCAATTTTTTCCCAGCGTCCTTCAAACATGGCGAAACCAAAACCATCGGCACCAATCACCACGCCCGCGTGGATGATGCAGCGTTCGCCAATGTGGCAATCTTCGCCGACGGTGATACCGGATTTAAGCCACGTATTGGCACCGATATGCACGCCCCGCTCCACCACGCAGAGCGGACCTATTCGTGCGGTCGCGTGCACAGAAGCGCTGGGGTGGATGACCGCACTGGGGTGCACCAAGGGTGCATCGTCTTTGGGCAAATGCTGACGCCAGAGCTGGGTCAAGCGTGCAAAGTAGTGATAAGGGTTGTCTGCCACGATCATGGCGGTGCGAGTGTCAGTACTCGCTTCCACTGCCGGCGACACAATCACACAGCCCGCCTGTGTGGTGGCGAGTTGTGACTGGTATTTGGGATTGCTTAAAAAACTCAGCGCATCGACTTGCGCAGTGTCAAGCGGTGCGAGTTTTTGAATCAGGTGCTGAGGATCGCCAACGAGGCGACCACCCAAACTTTCGATGATCTGGCCGAGACTCAGTGCCACGGCAGCTTATTTGGCAGCGTTGATGACCTTGAGCACTTTGTCGGTGATGTCGTGCTTGGGGTTGATGTAAACGGCTTCTTGCAAAACGAGGTCGAACTTTTCAGTTTCAGCCACTTGCTTGATCACGCGATTGGCACGCTCAAGCACTTGTTGAAACTCTTCGTTTTTACGCGCATTCAGTTCTTCTTGGAACTCACGACGCTTGCGCTGCAACTCGCGGTCTTGCTCGCCCAATTGTTTCTGGCGAGACAAGCGTTGCGACTCCGACAAAGTCGGCGCTTCACGCTCGAATTTTTCAGCAGACGATTTCAGGTTGTTACCAAACTCAATCAGGTCTTTGTCGCGCTTGGCGAATTCCTGCTCCAACTTGGCTTGCGCTTGTTTGGCAGTATTGGCCTCTTTGAAGATTCTGTCGGTATTGATAAATCCGATGCGAATTTCTTCAGCTTGCACGCTGAATGCGGCCAAGCCCAAGGCGAGGGTCAAAGAAAGGTGGCGAAAAAACGTGTTCATCAGAAGGATGTCCCGATCTGGAATTGCAATCTTTGGATTCTATCGCCTGTAAAGGAGCGTGCAGGACGTGCCCAAGCAAAACGCAAAGGGCCCATGGGTGATACCCAACTCAAGCCCACACCATATGAGCTGCGCAGCTCACTCAGCTGGATTTTGTCGTACTCACCAAACACGTTACCCATGTCATAGAAACCATACAAACGTAAGCTTCGATCATTGCCAGCACCTGGGAATGGCAACAAGAACTCGCTGTTGAGCGTGACCTTTTTGGCGCCACCGCTCACGATGCCAGATGGGTCACGGTGACCCAAGGTGCCTTGTTCAAAACCACGCACCGAGCCTAAGCCACCTGAGTAGTAATTTTTAAACACAGGGAATGGTTGGCCTTGCAGGCCTTTACCCAAGCCGAAATCAGCATTGAAGGCAAAGGTGTATTGCTTGCTCAAGGGGAAATATTGCTGGTATTGCGCCCCAAACTTCGCATAACGGGTGTCACCCGCCAAACCTGTTTCGCTGTTGAGGCGAATGAACTTGCCATTCGTCGGATTCAAATAACTGTCGCGACTGTCACGCGCCCAGCCCACCGTCAGAGGCACGGTGTGGGTGGTGTAACCAAACTGATAGGCGTATTTCAAATACGAGTCAGGCAAGTTGGTGCCCGGCACAATTTGCGTTTGCTCCAAAGAGGCGCCTACAAAAATGCGATCTAACTCACTGAACGGGACGCCAAAACGAATACCCGTACCTGACGTGACCAAGCGATAGTCACCGCCCTGCTCCACGTAAGGTCGGCTGGAACGGTGGTAGTACTCAAAGGTGCGTGACACACCGTCTTCGGTGAAATACGGGTCGGTCGTGTTGATCACGTAGTACTGGTTGAACTTGCTGGTACTGACTTGCAGCCCCAAGTTTTGTCCACTGCCAAACACGTTGTCTTGCTGAATACCAAATGAGAACGTGACTTTTTCTGCACTTGAAAAACCAGCACCCAAGGTCAACATGCCCGTGGGTTTTTCAACCACGTTCACATTCAAATCCACTTGATCTTGAGACGCCGCCACCTCTTGGGTATCGACTTCCACATCTTTGAAATAACCCAAACGGTTCACACGGTCACGCGACAGACGAATGCGCTCGCCGTCGTACCACGAAGACTCCATTTGACGGAACTCACGACGCACGATCTGGTCGCGCGTGCGGTTGTTGCCCACGATGTTGATGCGGCGTACATAGGCGCGACGCGACGGATCAGCGACCAACACCAACTTCACGCGGTTGGTGCTGCGATCAATGTCAGGACGCACCTCGGTGCGGGCAAATGCAAACCCAAAATTACCAAAATACTCGTTGAATGCTTTGGTGGTCTTGGCCACGTCGTCTGCGTTGTAAGGCTTGCCGGGCTTGATCTCGATCAAAGATTTGAACTCGTCGTCTTTGCCCAAGTAGTAGCCATCCAAAGCCACCTCCGACACCACAAAGCGGTCACCCTCGGTGACGTTGATGGTGATGGAAATGTCTTGTTTGTTCGGTGAAATCGCCACTTGCGTGGAGTCCACACGGAACTCCAAGTAACCACGCGACAAATACCAAGCGCGCAAAGTTTCAAGATCTGCATTGAGCTTGGTGCGGGAGTAACGGTCGGACTTGGTGTACCAACTCAGCCAGTTGCCTGTGCCTTGGTCGAATTGATCCAACAATTTGGATTCACCAAAGGCTTGCGCACCGACGATGCGCATTTCCTTGATTTTGGCCAAATCACCCTCGACCACCGTAAATGACAAGTTCACACGGTTGCGGTCAACCGGTGTGATGGTGGTGATGATTTCCGCGCCGTACAAACTGCGATTCACATACTGGCGCTTGAGTTCTTGCTCAGCACGATCCGCCAAGGCTTTGTCAAACGGACGGCCCTCAGCCAGTCCGATATCACGCAAGGCTTTGCGCAACACATCTTTGTCAAACTCTTTGGTGCCGATGAACTCAACGGTCGCAATGTTGGGGCGCTCTTCAACGATCAACACCAACTCATCGCCATTGACTTCAATGCGCACGTCTTTGAACAAACCCAAAGCAAACAAACTGCGAATGGCAGCCGCGCCTTTTTCGTCGGTGTAGTCATCGCCCACGCGAAACGGAATTGAGGCAAAAACGGTGCCTGGCTCAATGCGCTGCAAGCCTTCGACACGGATGTCACGCACCTTGAAAGGATCAACCGCCCACACATTGAAGGCCAATGCAGAACCCAATACAAGCGCTGCAGCGCAGGACAAGGGGGAGCGACGGAATCGAGGAAGTGGATGGGTCATGAACTGAAAACTCAAAGGCCTTGGGGTTGTTGTGTAGGGGGACTTAACTCAGCCAGCCCAAGCGAACCACGTCGTTAAAAAGAGAAAAAGCCATCAGTGCCATCAGCACCGCCATGCCTGCACTTTGCAGGATCTCTAACCATCGTGGCGAGGGGGGATGCCCCGTGAAAGCCTCATAAAGATAATACAACAGGTGCCCGCCATCCAAGACCGGCAACGGCAAGAGATTGAACACGCCGAGGCTCACGCTGAGCAAAGCCAAATACGCCAAATACGGTGCCAAACCGACACTGGCAGAACGCCCCGCATAGTCAGCCATGCTCAGCGGGCCGCTGAGGTTGTCGAGTGAGGCGCGCCCCGTGATCAAGCGCCCAATCATGTCTAAGGTCAGGTGCGAAACTTCCCACGTTCGGTGTACAGCCCGAAGCAAGCCGTCCATCAGCCCGTATTGCATCCAAATTTTCTGCGGGGCCTCGCCCACCTGGGCACCAATGCGCCCCACAAACTCAGCGCCTTCGGCCACGCGATCGGGCGTCACCGCGATGTGCAAAACGCCCTGCCCTGCACGTTGAATGTCCCAAATTTGCTCAGCCATCGCGTCAGCATCTTGTGCACGCGCACTCGCGCGCACTGTCGCGCGCAAAGCGACCGCATCGTCGACCACGCGCCCGTTGATGCGCAACACCTCATCGCCACGTTGCAAGCCCGCTTGTTTGGCTGCGCCGTTGGGTTGCAAGTCACCCAGAACCGCCCGACTCCACGCGCCCACCAAACCCAAATCTTGCAAACCTGCGGCCGCGTTGCTCGTGCCCTCTTGGGCGGGAGGTGGCATCAAGGACACCGTGTGCGAGCTTGTACGAGCCATGGGTTGCACATCCAACACAAGACCTGTCGCCGTGTGATCTTGCTGCATCAGCCACCAGCGCAGTTGCTCCATGGAGCCGATGTCTTGCATAGACGCACCGTCTACGCCAGCACGCAACACCAAATCGCCACTTTTCAAGCCCGCTAACTCCGCAGAAGAGCCCGCCACAGGCGTGGCCAACAACGCTCGGGTTTCGTATTGCCCAAGCCAAAAGGTGGCGGCATACAAAGCCAGTGCCAACAAGAAATTCGCCAGAGGACCGGCCGAGACAATGGCCGCACGGGCCCACAAAGGCTGGCGATCCAAAGCCATCGCGGCATCGGCAGGCGTCAACGCCTCTTCAGAGGCATCCAACATCTTGACGAAGCCACCCAAGGGAATGAGGCTGATGACAAATTCGGTGTCTTGACCTGGGTAAGGACGACTGGATTTCCAACGCATCAAAGGCTTGCCAAAACCAATCGAAAACGTCAGCACCTTCACGCCACATGCCACAGCCACCCGATAGTGGCCCCACTCATGCACGGTGATGAGTAGCCCCAAACCGAGCAAAAAGGCGAGCACGGTCATGGCAAAGCCAAGCGATGAATTTCGTCTTGCGCAACAGCGCGAGCTTGTGCATCCAACGCCAACAAATCCTCTAAATGGTGGGGAGCATCAAACGTCATGCGAGACAAACAATTCAAATTCAGGTGATGAATTTGGTCAAAGCGAATTTGACGATCAAGAAACGCGGCCACGGCGACCTCATTGGCTGCGTTCAACACCGCCGTGGTGCCGCGCGGTCCACGCAACGCATGCCAAGCCAAATGAATGCCCGCAAAACGCTCGGGATGGCCATGGTCGTCCAAAGCTTCAAAGGTCATCGCCGACAAAGCGTGAAAGTCGAGTGCCTCTGCGCCAGACACCATGCGCTCAGGCCAACTCAAACCATAGGCAATGGGCACACGCATGTCAGGCGTGCCCAGCTGCGCCACCACGGAGTTGTCGCGGTACTGCACCATGGAGTGAATGATGCTTTGAGGATGAATCACCACCTCCAAACGCTCAGGCGACAAGCCAAACAAATAGCGCGCCTCAATCACCTCTAAGGCCTTGTTCATCATGGTGGCCGAATCGACCGAGATTTTTCGCCCCATCACCCAATTCGGGTGAGCGCAGGCTTGCTCGGGCGTGACGTCTTTCAACGTGGCCAATTCACGGGTGCGAAACGGCCCCCCCGAGGCGGTGAGAATGATTTTGGCCACCCGTGCGTCCCAAGTGGCTGGATCTTCGGGCAAGGATTGAAAAATGGCAGAGTGCTCGCTGTCGATCGGCAGCAGCGTGGCGCCGCCGTCTTTCACCGCGTCTAAAAAAACCTCAGCACCAACCACCAAAGCCTCTTTGTTGGCCAGCAACAAACGCTTACCGCTGCGGGCCGCGGCCAAGCAAGGCGATAAACCTGCAGCCCCCACGATGGCGGCCATCACCGCATCGACTTGCGCGTGGGCAGACACCTCATCCAGCGCTGCAGCACCGCTGAGCACTTGCACACTCAAGCCCTCTGCACGCACTTTGTCTTGCAACTGCTTCGCGGCTTCTGGCTGCACCATCACCGCAAAGCGGGGTTTGAATTGCGCGCATTGGCGCAACATCAAGTCAACTTGGGTGGCGCCACTGAGCGCAAAAACTTCAAATCGATCGGGATGACGTGCGATCACATCGAGCGTATTGGTGCCAATCGAACCGGTCGATCCCAGCACCGTGATGCGTTGCGGCATAGCGCCTCCGTGATGTGAGGTCAAACCGATTGCACCAACATGAGTGCAAGTGGCAGCGTGGGCAACAAGGCATCCACACGGTCCAGCACACCGCCGTGACCCGGCAACAACTGACTGCTGTCTTTGAAGCCCGCACTGCGTTTGACCAAAGACTCCACCAAATCACCCACCACACTCATGGCCACCAAAAACAAGGTGGCCAGCACCATGAAGGGCCAGCCTCGGCTGTGCAGGCGTGTGAACAAGCTGGGACTATCGACGGCCCATTGGGTATCCGCCCAGACCCAAAAGAAGGCCATGGCTAAAACACCGACCATGCCGCCCCACACACCTTCCCAGCTTTTGCCGGGGCTGATGGCTACAGCCAATTTGCGGCGACCGAAGGCACGACCTGAAAAATAAGCGGCGATGTCTGCCATCCAAACCAAAAGCAGCAAAGAGAGCAAAAAGTTGACGCCCATCACTTTGGCTTGGTACATGGCAAGCCAAGTCAAACTCAGCGCCAATACGCCCACCACCCAACGCACCGCGCGAGGAATGCCAGGCCATGCCGTCACCCCGCCGCGCAGAAGCCAGGCGCCCACCAACACCCAAGCCGCGCCGGCAACGGGCCACATCAAAATGGGCGCTTGGTAGGCCCAACGCGCAGACCATGCCAGCAAACACAGTGTGACGCACACAGCACCTGTTCTCAAGGCACCACGCATGGCCAGTCCATTCAAACGGCCCCACTCCCAAGCGCCTGCCGCAATCAAAACCAAGGTGAGGCCCGCCAAAGGCTCAGGCGTCGATGCAAACAAGGCTGGCAACAAAAGCGCCAGCAACACAAGGGCGGTGATGACGCGTTGTTTCAACATGAGGTCTTAGACCGCCATGATTTCGTGTTCTTTGCTGGCGATGAGCTTGTCAATCTCAGCAATGTGACTGTCGGTGGTTTTCTGGATATCGGCTTCTGCACGTTTTTGATCGTCTTCAGAAGCGAGTTTGTCTTTGACCAGTTTTTTGACCGATTCGTTGGCATCGCGGCGCAAATTACGCACGGCGATTTTGGCGTTCTCGCCTTCGGTGCGAACCACCTTGGTGAGTTCTTTGCGACGTTCTTCCGACATCGGGGGCATTGGGACGCGAATCAACTCGCCCATCGATGAGGGGTTCAACCCCAAATCGCTGTCACGAATGGCTTTTTCGATTTTGGCGCCCATGGGCTTTTCCCAAGGTTGCACGCTCAAGGTGCGGGCATCCAACAAAGACACGTTGGCCACTTGGCTGATCGGCACCATGGAGCCGTAGTAGTCCACTTGCACGTTGTCGAGCAAGGCTGGGCTGGGGCGGCCTGTGCGGATTTTGGTCAAACTGTGGCTGAAAGCCGCAATGGATTGGCCCATTTTGGTTTCGGTGGTTTTCTTGATGTCAGCGATGGTCATGTTGTGCTCCGGAGGCAACGCATTAAAGAGGTCGAAACGTACAGTGAATTAGGCGTATACCAAAGTGCCTTCGTCTTCGCCCATCACCACACGTTTGAGGGCGCCATTCTTGAAAATCGAGAACACTTTGATGGGCAATTTTTGATCGCGACACAGCGCAAAGGCGGTGGCGTCCATGATGCCGAGGTTTTGGCCAATCGCGTCGTCGAAACTGATTTTGTCGTAACGGGTCGCGTTGGGGTCTTTTTTGGGGTCGGCGGTGTAAACACCGTCAACTTTGGTGGCTTTGAGCACCATCTCTGCACCAATCTCAGCGCCGCGCAAGGCTGCAGCGGTGTCGGTGGTGAAGAAGGGATTGCCAGTGCCAGCGGCAAAAATCACAACTTTGCCCTCTTCAAGGTATTGCAAAGCTTTGGGGCGAACGTAGGGCTCAACCACTTGGTCAATCGCGATGGCCGACATCACACGAGCCGTCAAACCGGCTTTGTTCATGGTGTCAGCCAATGCCAACGAATTCATCACCGTGGCCAGCATGCCCATGTAATCGGCTGTGGCTCGGTCCATACCGACCGCACCGCCCGCGACACCGCGGAAAATGTTGCCGCCACCAATCACGATGGCCACTTCCACCCCCAAATTGATCACCTCAGCCACTTCGCCCACGATGCGAACGATGGTGGCGCGGTTGATACCAAATGCATCGTCGCCCATCAAGGCCTCCCCTGACAGCTTGAGCAAAATACGCTTGTGGGCTGGCTGGGGTGTGGTCATGAAAAGCTCCTGGATGTATGGGGTGAAATGAATGTATGGAATAAATAACAGAAGGGGAGCCTGCGCCCCCCCCTGTCTGATTAAGCTGACTGCTTGGCAGCAGCCACTTGTGCGGCCACTTCGGCCGCGAAGTCGTCAACCTTCTTCTCAATGCCTTCGCCCACCACATACAGGGTGAAAGAAGCCACTTTGGTGTTGGCGGCCTTGAGCATTTGCTCAACCGTTTGCTTGTCGTTCTTGACGAAAGTTTGGTCAAACAAAGACACCTCTTTGAGGTACTTTTGCACAGAACCTTCGACCATCTTGGTGACGATGTCAGCAGGCTTGCCAGACTCAGCAGCTTTTGCAGCAGCGACTGAGCGCTCTTTTTCGATCAATTCAGCAGGCACATCGGCGCTGGTCAAAGCCACTGGCTTCATCGCAGCAACGTGCATGGCCACATCTTTGGCAGCTGTTTCGTCGCCTTCGAACTCGACCAACACACCAATGCGTGTGCCGTGCAAGTAAGAAGCCAACTTGTGTGCGCCGTCAAAACGCTTGAAGCGGCGGAAGCTCATGTTCTCGCCGATCTTGCCGATCAGGCCTTTACGCGCATCTTCCAATGTAGGGCCGAAACCTTCTTGGCTGTAAGGCAAGGCACCCATTTCTTCCACAGAAGCGGGGTTGTGCTTGACGATCAACTCAACGGCAGCTTGTGCCAGAGCCAAGAAGCTGTCGTTTTTAGTGACGAAGTCAGTTTCGCAGTTCACTTCCAACAAGGCACCTGTGTTGCCATTGATGAAGCTAGCGACAACACCTTCGGCGGTGACGCGGCTTGATGCTTTGCCAGCTTTGCTGCCGAGCTTGACGCGCAACAACTCTTCTGCTTTGGCCATGTCGCCTTCGGCTTCAGTCAAAGCTTTTTTGCACTCCATCATGGGAGCGTCAGTTTTAGCGCGCAATTCAGCGACCATGCTTGCGGTAATAGCAGCCATTTAAATTCTCCGTATCAGTTCAAAAATTTCAGGTGTGAAAAAGGGGCTACACAAGCCCCTTTTCGACGTTGGGCCTAGCGATTAAGCAGCGACTTCAACGAACTCGTCAGCGCCTTCGGCCACAGCCTTGACCACGTCGTTGACAGCGTTGGCACGGCCTTCGATGATGGCGTCAGCGATGCCGCGTGCGTACAAAGTCACAGCCTTAGAAGAGTCATCGTTACCTGGGATGATGTAGTCGATGCCTTCTGGTGAGTGGTTAGAGTCCACCACGCCGATCAATGGGATGCCCAATTTCTTGGCTTCAGCGATGGCGATTTTGTGGTAGCCGACGTCGATCACGAAGATGGCATCAGGCAACACAGCCATATCTTGAATGCCGCCGATGTCTTTCTCAAGCTTTTCCATTTCGCGCTTGAACATCAGTTGTTCTTTTTTAGACAAAGCGTCCAAACCAGCTTCTTGCTGGATTTTCATGTCTTTCAAACGCTTGATCGATGTCTTGACCGTCTTGAAGTTGGTCAACATGCCACCCAACCAACGTTGGTCAACGAAAGGCACGCCAGCGCGTTGCGCTTCAGCGGACACGATTTCGCGGGATTGACGCTTTGTACCAACCATCAACACGGTGCCACGGTTCGCAGACAACTGCTTCACGAACTTGATGGCGTCTTGGAACATCGGCAACGATTTTTCCAAGTTGATGATGTGAATTTTGTTGCGGTGACCGAAGATGAACGGGGACATCTTGGGGTTCCAGAAGCGAGTTTGGTGACCAAAGTGGACGCCGGCTTCCAGCATTTCGCGCATTGTGACTGACATAGATTTACTCCAAAGGTTGGGTCTAAAATCCAGCCCTTCATCGCCGCAGGTCAACACTTTGAGACATGCGGCAACACCTTGAATGGGCTGGTTTGCGAGTGATGTTTACTCCGAACAAACCCTGAGAGGTGTTATCCGGAAAAACCCAAAGATTCTAGCACAGCCAAACATGTACAACACCCCACGCCAAGAGCACGCAGGCCCTACAAACTCATGAAGATTGCAGTGATCGGTGCAGGCGTGATCGGTGTGACGACCGCCTACGAGCTCGCACATCAAAACCACCAAGTTAGTATTTTTGAATGCAACGGTTCTGCCGCAGAACTGTGCAGCTTTGCGAACGCGGGCGTGGTGTCGCCGGGTTACACAACGCCGTGGGCCAAGCCAGGTATGGCCCTGCATGTACTCACGCACCTGTGGCAACGCCACACCCCCGCACGGATTGGCCACCTTGGCTGGCGAGAATTGCACTGGCTTTGGCAGTGGCAACAAGCCTGCGATAGCGCCACCTTTGCACGCAATCGCGGCAACATGCTTCGTCTTGCCAGCTACAGCAAACAACGCTTGCAAGAACTCACCCATCGCCTGAACTTGGATTACGAGCGCGCGCAAGGTCTTTTGGTTTTGCTGCGCGGCGAGCCAGAGCGCAAATTAACGCAAGCCTCTTTGCAGGTCATGCGCGACGCTGGCTTGAGCGTTCAAACACTCAATCCTGAGCAAGCACGTTTGATCGAACCCGCCCTCAACCCAGAAACGCCGTTTTTGGAAGCGCTTCATTTTGCCGACGACGAAGTCAGCAACTCGCGTCAGTTCACGCTGATGCTCAAACAAGAAGCCGAAGCCATCGGCGTGAAACTGCACTTAAACGCACAGGTTCAGCCTCTTTTACGCTCACAACCCACCACCATCCGGCTCGCCCCCGACGATGCAGGACGCAGTTTTGATGCAGTGGTCATGTGCGCAGGCTTGGCCAGCGCCTCATTGCTGGCCCCGCTCGGCTTGCGCATTCCGCTGGCGGCCGTACACGGCTACTCGGTGAGCGCGGCTGTCCGTGAACACCTAGACGCCCCCCGAAGCGGCGTGATGGATGAGCGCTACAAAGTGGCCATCTCTCGCTTAGGCCAACGCGTGCGCGTGTCTGGCGGCGCGGAAATGGGTGGGGACGCTAACCAGCATCATGCGGGCAGCATCAAAACCTTGTACAAAGTGCTGGACGATTGGTTTCCAGGCGCCGCACGCACACAAGACAATGTCCAAATTTGGAAAGGCGCACGCCCCATGCTGCCCGATGGCCCGCCCATCGTGGGCGCCAGTGGCGTCCCCAATATTTGGCTGAACTTAGGACATGGATCCAGCGGCTGGGCGCTGTCCTGCGGCAGCGCGCGCGTGGTCGCCGACAGCATCAGCGGACGCAAACCCGACATAGATCTCACAGGCTTAGGTGTTGAACGCCTAGGACGAACCCAATGAACCATCAACCCCTTGTGCAACGCATCCACCTTGATCAAGCGTGGCCGCTGTTCAATACGCGCGAAACACGGGCCATCGAACGCGAAGCACAAGGCGAATTACCCAGCCACACCCTCATGCAGCGGGCCGGTTTAGCCACCGCGCAATTGGCCCTGGCCTTGACGCCGCACGCGCACACCATCTGGATCGCCTGCGGCCCCGGCAACAACGGCGGGGATGGGCTGGAAGCCGCCATGCATCTGAAGCAATGGGGAAAGCACCCCGTCGTGACATGGCTCGGCACCCCCGAATTAACGCCGCCCGATGCGCAACAAGCTTGGCAACGCGCCACAGCGGCTGGCGTGACGTTTGAAACCACGCCACCCGCACAATTTGATTTGGCCATCGACGCCCTGCTCGGCCTTGGCTGCCAGCGCATGCCCGAGGGAAACATCGCGCAATGGTTGGATGTGATGCACGCAAGCGGATCGCCCATCTTGTGCGTAGACACCCCGTCCGGTTTGATGAGCGACACGGGGCAGTGGTTGCTCAAACCCAAAGCGCCAATTGCGCCTACGGCCCAGCGCCACACCTTGAGCCTGCTCACACTCAAACCTGGACTTTTCACCGCCGATGGGCGCGATGCGGCAGGCCAAGTCTGGTTCTCTGACTTAGGCATTGAAAGCGCCTCTCAACCCACTGCATGGCTCCAAGCAGGCACGGCCTTATCCATACCGCGCCCGCACAACAGCCACAAAGGCAGTTATGGCGATGTGATGGTGATTGGCGGAACCACTGGCATGACGGGCGCGGCCGTCTTGGCGAGCACCGCCGCATTGCATGGCGGAGCAGGTCGCGTCATGATTGGTTTTCTGGATGACGCAGACCACACCGCAGTCGCAGCGCAGCACCCAGCCTTGATGGTGCGCAACGTGGCAGACCTCGACTTCAAACACGCGACGATCGTCTGCGGATGCGGCGGCGGAGACGCCGTGCGCGCGGTGTTGCCACGCGTACTCTCCACAGCCGCACAGTTGGTGTTAGATGCCGATGCTTTGAATGCCATGGCGCAAGACCCATCGCTGCAACGTTTATTAAAAACACGTCACGCCAAAGGCCAACCGACTGTCTTGACACCTCATCCGCTCGAAGCCGCGAGGATGTTGGGCCGCACGACGGCTGAGGTGCAAATGAATCGACTTGAGGCCGCAGAAACACTGGCCCAACAAACGCAATCGGTGGTCGTGCTCAAAGGCTCAGGCAGCATCATGGCGCAGACGGGGCGTACTTCGGTCATCAACCCAACCGGTAACCCGCGTTTGGCGACAGCAGGCACTGGTGACGTATTGGCAGGCTTGATCGGCGCCAAATTAGCCCAAGGCGATGAAGCATTCTTGGCCAGTTGCGAGGCAGTACGCACGCACGGTTGGGTGGCCGACCGTTGGGATGATGCAAAAGGCCCAGCGTTTGACGCAGCTTGGTTGGCTGCGTCAGTACGCTGAGTTATTTTTTAGGTCGACGCGTTGGCGCGCCTGCGCTTTTTTTGGCGCCAGGTTTTGAGTCCCCCTTGCGCGCTTTGCCGCTGACCTTGGTGAATGCTTTCTTCACGGCAGATTTAAAGTTCTGAATGGGCGATGCGCCGCCCTCAAAACCACCACCATTTCGCGAAGCACCGCGATCTTTGCCTGAACGAAGGGGCGCAACATCGTCGCCTTCGCGCACCAAGCGGAAGTCAATTTTTCGGCCATCCAAATCCACGCGACTGACTTGCACACGCACCCGCGAGCCAATGGCATAACGAATCCCCGAACGCTCGCCGCGCAGCTCTTGGCGCGCCTCGTCGAAACGGAAATATTCGCCGCCCAACTCAGTGATGTGCACCAAGCCCTCGACATACATGGCGTCTAGCGTGACAAACAAGCCAAAGCTGGTCGCCGTGGTCACCACACCGCCGTACTCTTCGCCCAAATGCTCGCGCATGTATTTGCATTTCAGCCATGCCTCAACATCGCGACTGGCCTCGTCCGCACGTCGCTCATTGGCGCTGCAATGCAAGCCCGCAGCTTCCCACGCTTGTTGATCAATCGTGGCTTTGGGTTTTTGCTCCAACTTTTGCGAAGGTTCGCGCACGCGAGACGCTAAGCGGCGCGCCAACTTAGCGTGCGCTTCACCCGGCGTGGGCAAGGCCGGCAATTGGTAACGACGTTGCAACAAAATGGCTTTGATGACGCGGTGCACCAGCAAATCTGGGTAGCGACGAATCGGACTGGTGAAATGCGTGTAGGCCTCAAATGCCAAGCCGAAATGGCCATTGTT
Organism: Limnohabitans sp. TS-CS-82; assembly: GCF_002943475.1. NCBI lineage: Bacteria > Pseudomonadati > Pseudomonadota > Betaproteobacteria > Burkholderiales > Comamonadaceae > Limnohabitans > Limnohabitans sp. TS-CS-82. Next base: position 581,563 of record NZ_PTQX01000002.1, read on the forward strand.
CATAGGCGTGTAAATGGCTTGCTGCATGGAGCGCAGCAACATGGCATGAATTTGTTGCGCATCGGGCCGCTCTTTGGTGGCGTCGGCAATGGCTTGAAATTCACTTGGCTTAGGGTCATTGCCCACCGACATGTTCACGCTCGAAGCCTTCAGAAAGCCTCGCAAAATTTCGATTTTTTCAGGCGTAGGGCCTTCATGCACGCGGAACAAGCCAGGATGTTTGCTTTGCAAAATAAAGTCTGCACTGCACACGTTGGCTGCCAACATGGCCTCTTCAATCAACTTGTGCGCATCATTGCGTGTACGAGGAATGATTTTTTCAATGCGGCCACTGTCGTCACACACGATTTGCGTTTCCGTCGTTTCAAAATCAACCGCACCACGCGCGTGGCGGGCTCTGAGCAAAGCGCCGTACACATCGTGCAAATTCAACAAGTCGGGAATGCGCTCTTTGCGCTTCGCCGCCTCTGGGCCACGCGTGTTCGACAAAATCGCAGCGACTTCGGTGTAGGTAAATCGTGCATGGCTGTGCATGACGGCAGGATAAAACTGGTAGGCATACACGTCACCGGTGGAGGTGATCATCATGTCGCACACCATGCACAAACGTTCGACATCCGGATTGAGTGAACACAAACCGTTCGACAATTTCTCGGGCAGCATGGGTATCACACGACGCGGAAAGTACACGCTGGTCGCGCGGTCGTAGGCATCGATGTCGATGGCGCTGCCAGTCTCCACGTAGTGACTCACATCGGCAATCGCCACGAGCAAACGCCAGCCTTTGGTTTTGCCCACTTTGGCCGGCTCGCAATAAACAGCATCATCAAAATCGCGTGCGTCTTCGCCATCAATGGTGACCAACGCAACGTCGGTCAAATCAACGCGGCCCTTCTTGTCTTGCGCGCGAACTTTATCTGGCAAGCCACGCGCCAAAGCCAAACAGCCTTCGGAAAACTCATGGGGCACGCCATATTTACGCACAGCAATTTCGATTTCCATGCCGGGGTCATCCACCTCCCCCAGCACCTCTTTGATCCGGCCCACGGGTTGTCCGTACAAACTCGGCGGCTCGGTCAACTCGACCACCACCACTTGCCCTGAAATAGCTTTGCCTGTCGCACCTTTGTGGATCAAAACATCTTGGCCGTAGCGCTTGTCTTCGGGCGCCACCAACCAAACACCGCTCTCTTGCAGCAATCGACCAATGATGGGTTGCTTGGAGCGCTCTAAGATTTCAACGACACGCCCTTCGGGTCGACCTTTGCGATCGAAGCGCACCACGCGTGCTTTGACGCGATCACGGTGCAAAACGGCACGCATCTCGTTCGGGGGCAAATAAATGTCTGGTGCACCGTCATCACGCTGCACAAACCCATGACCATCTCGGTGACCCGACACGGTTCCTTCAAACTCTTCCAGTAAAGAACTGGCGACTGCGGAATTTTTGATACAATACTCTCTTTCCTGAGATGCCCAGGTGGCGGAATTGGTAGACGCACTAGTTTCAGGTACTAGCGAGTAACATCGTGGGGGTTCGAGTCCCTTCCTGGGCACCAATATAAGTTAAATGAAAGCCACCTTTTCGGTGGCTTTTGTTTTTTCTGATGTTAGATAGGTTGTGCGACAAGATCATGACCATCGGTCGCCACGACTTTCGCGCGTGTGAACTCACCTACTTTCAACACTTTGCTGAGTTTTTCAGATGGCAACAACTTCACGACGCCATCAATCTCAGGCGCATCGGCGTAACTGCGGCCCACGCCGCCTTTGCGGCCACCTGCAGGCGCGGAATCAACCAACACTTGGATGGTCGAGCCGATACGGCGCTTGAGCTTAGCAATGGACACCTCTTCGGCCACCGCCATGAAGCGGGCTTGACGCTCTTCACGCACCTCTTTAGGCAACATGCCTGGAATGTCGTTCGCCGCAGCGCCGTCAACAGGGCTGTACGCAAAGCAACCGGCACGGTCAATCTCAGCTTCACGCACAAAGTTGAGCAAATGCTCAAATTCTTCTTCCGTTTCGCCCGGAAAACCTGCAATGAACGTGCTGCGAATCACGATTTGCGGGCACAGCTCGCGCCAACGAGCAATGCGCTCAAGGTTTTTTTCGCCACTGGCTGGACGCTTCATGCGCTTCAACACATCAGGATGGCTGTGTTGGAACGGCACATCCAAATACGGTAAGACGTGACCGGTAGCCATCAAGGGAATGATGTCATCCACGCTTGGATAGGGGTACACGTAGTGCAATCGCACCCAAGCGCCATAAGTTTGAGCCAGCTTGGCCAAAGCTTGTGCCAACTCTAAGGTACGCGTTTTGATGGGTTGACCGTCAAAGAACCCCGTGACGTATTTGACATCCACGCCATAAGCAGATGTATCTTGGCTGATCACCAAGAGCTCTTTCACACCACCTTCAAACAAGGCCTTCGCCTCTTTCAACACATCGCCGATAGGACGACTGACGAGGTCACCACGCATCGACGGGATGATGCAAAACGTACAGCGATGGTTGCAACCTTCGCTGATTTTCAAATACGCGTAATGCCGTGGCGTGAGTTTGATACCTGCCTCACCGAAAGCTTGAGGCACCAAATCAATGAACGGATCATGTGGTTTGGGCAAATGCAAGTGCACCGCATCCATCACCTCTTGGGTGGCATGCGGACCTGTGACCGCCAAAACACTGGGGTGCATTTGCTTGACCAAATTGCTACCGCCGTCACCCGCGCGAGCACCTAAGCAACCGGTGACGATCACTTTGCCGTTTTCAGCCAACGCTTCGCCAATGGTGTCCAAGCTTTCTTTCACCGCATCATCGATGAAGCCGCAGGTATTGACGATCACCAAATCAGCACCGGCAAAGGTTTTGGAAGTTTGGTAGCCCTCGGCGCTGAGTTGCGTCAAGATCAATTCAGAATCGGTCAACGCTTTGGGACAGCCCAAGCTCACGAACCCTACTTTTGGAGAAGTTATTTCACTCATCGACGCTTGACTCCCATCACCTCTAACATTTGTTCAGTTTGCTTTTGCATGTGTTTTTGCATTTGTTCCTGCAAATCTATGAATACATTTTTGGATTGCTCGGCGTAATTGCCCATGACGTTGGGCATCAAGGGTAACGCCGTCAAGTCTTTGGATCGATCAGCCAGTTGCGACTGAATATCCATGAAGGCTTGAACATTCTTTTCTAGATAAGGCCCCATGAAGCCTTGCATGGCGTTGCCATAAAAACGAATGACATTGGCGAGCATACGCTCGGTCAAAATAGGTGCGCCCTCAGCCTCTTGCTCCAAAATAATTTGCAACAAAATGCTGCGCGTTAAATCTTCGCCGGTTTTGGCATCACGCACCACCAAAGCCTCGCCATCCATGACCAATTGCTTGATATCAGCAAGCGCCACATAGCTAGAGGTTGCTGTGTCATACAGCCGACGGTTGGGGTATTTTTTGATCACTCGCTCGCCGTCATGTGTCGACGTGGCGTTCATTTTGCTGCTCATGAGTCAGCTCCCGTAGTAAAACAAAAGCCCGCCACTGAAACTTCAGTGCCGGGCCGCACGGGGAACAAATGGTAGGCGCGATTGGAATCGAACCAACGACCCCCACCATGTCAAGGTGGTGCTCTAACCAACTGAGCTACGCGCCTACTTGTTCGATTCAGAAAGTATAACCCAATTTATCGCCTTCTCGCCGAACGAACCCCCTTAACTTCACGAACATTGGTTAAAACTTTGTCCAAGCGCCGTGAATCTCCGACCTCAATGGTGAACGTCATCCACGCCAAGTCTTTGATCGATTGGGTTTGCACGCCAATCACATTCATTTTTTCTTTGGCAAAAACTTCTGAAATATCTCGCAACAAACCTTGGCGATCAAAAGCTTCTATGTAGACGTCTACCGGATAGACCAAAGCTTGCGCCGATTGCGATTGCCCCCAAGTCACCTCAATCACACGCCCCGCATCTCGGGCTGCCATTTGCCTGAAGTTGGCGCAATCGCCGCGGTGAATACTCACCCCCTTACCGCGCGTCACAAAGCCACGAATGTCATCTGGCGGTGCGGGTTTGCAGCATCGTGCCAATTGCGTGAGCAAGGAATCAACGCCCACCACCAGCACACCACCGCCCGGCGTCTTGTCTGGATGTCTTGCTTTTTTGAGCAACACATAATCATCTGCACCCAGCGCTGGCTCGGGCGGATGCAACAACGTTTCAATGTTGCGCAAAGAAAACTCATCTTTGCCCACCACTTCAAACAAAGCGTCCGCCGTTTTAAATCCCAGCTGAGAAGCCAAATCTTCTAACTTGATTGCTGTTTTACCTTCTCGCTGCAACAGCTTTTCGACTGCTTCGCGTCCCCTTGCCACCGTTTCATTGACAGCCAAAGCATTGAACCAAGCGCGGACTTTCGACTTCGCACGAGAACTGACCAAATACCCCAATTCAGCATTCAGCCAATCGCGTGATGGCCCGCCCTCTTTGATCGCGGTCACCTCCACCGTCTGACCGTTTTTCAAAGGCGTGTTGAGCGGCACCATCGAGCCGTCCACACGAGCACCACGACAGCGGTGGCCCAAGTTGGTGTGCAAGCTGTATGCGAAATCAACTGGCGTAGCACCTTGCGGCAATTCAACAACGGCGGCATCAGGGGTGAGCACATAAATGCGGTCAGTCAACGCATCGGTACTCGCCACCGTGGCCGCACCGTCTTCCCCCTGCGCGCCACCGCTGGCCAGCTCACGCTCCCAGGCCAACAACTGACGCAACACGGCAATCTTGGCATCGTAATCACCCGATGCAGAAACACCCGCGTAGCCTTTGGTGCCCGCTTCTTTGTAGGCCCAATGTGCAGCGACCCCATGCTCGGCATGCGCGTGCATGTCTTGGGTGCGAATCTGGATTTCGATGGCTTTGCCTTGCTCATCCCGCACCACGGTGTGCAATGACCGATAGCCATTAGGCTTAGGACGCGCGATGTAGTCGTCAAACTCTTCCACGATGGGCGAGAAATGGGTATGCACCCAACTCAAAGCGGCATAGCAATCGGGGATGGATGGCACCACAACGCGCAAGGCGCGAATGTCAAACACTTTGGCAAAATCCAACGACTTGCCACGCATTTTTTTCACAATGCTGTAGATGTGTTTGGGCCGCCCTTGCACATTGGCCTCAATACCTTGCGCGTGCAACTCCGTTTCGAGTTGTTGACGAAGCTGCGTCATGTATTGCTCGCGCACCAACCGCTTTTCGTCCAACCAACGGGCCACTTGGCGGTAGGTTTCTGGCTCTAGAAAACGAAAAGACAAGTCCTCCATTTCCCACTTGATTTGCCAAATTCCAAGCCGATTGGCCAACGGTGCAAACACATGGAGCGATTCGTGCGCCAAGGCATGAGGCACAGGTATTTTGGTTGCGGCGAAATGACGCAAAGTTTGCAAGCGCGATGCCAGACGCAACAGCACCACCCGCAAATCCCGAGAAAACGCGAGCAGCATTTTTCGCACGTTTTCCGTTTGAAACTCAAGCGGCAACGTCTCAGAAGCTGTCACGCGAGCTTGGCGTTGCACACGAATCAAGCGTGTCGTTTCCAACGCCAAATTGGCGTACGTTTTGCCAAAAGCTTTTGCGATCACTTCTTCAGGCTTGTTCAGGTAATCGCTGGCATACACCAAATAACTGGCAGCCTGCATGGCTTCAGAACCACCAATGCTGGACAAAATCTCGGCCACGGCATCGGCATGCGCCAAAGCGCCCTCACCGGTGTCTAACTGAGCGCCAATCAACAAGGGCTCAGCAAACGCCCTCGCCCGCACCAAGGCCTGGGGTTGATCAGGCAAATCTTGCAACATTGCCGGCAACACAGGCGTCTGCGGCTGGTCTGTGTTGTATTTCATAAAAGGCTCACATTCATTCAGCGAAACGACAACTGAAAACTTCATAATGTCAGAAGTTTCTCATCGTAATTCAAATGGAGTTTTCAAATGTCAGATCGCACACTCGTCGGTAAAACAGCATTGGTCACCGGCTCCACCAGCGGCATTGGTTTGGGCATCGCGAAGGTCTTGGCCAAACAAGGTGCCAACATTGTTCTCAACGGCTTTGGTGATGTAGAGGGCCCCAAAGCAGAGATCACAGCCTTGGGCGTGCAAGTGGCTTATCACGGCGCTGACATGAGCAAAGCGTCTGACATCGAAGCCATGATGACATTTACAGCCACCACGTTCGGAGGCGTCGACATTTTGGTCAACAACGCCGGTATCCAACACGTCGCATCGGTAGAAGACTTCCCCGTTGAGCGCTGGGACGCCATCATCGCCATCAACTTGACTAGCGCATTTCACACCACCCGTTTGGCTTTGCCGCACATGCAAAAAACCAACTGGGGACGCATCATCAACATTGCCTCGGTGCACGGTTTGGTGGGATCAGCCCAAAAATCAGCTTACGTGGCTGCGAAACATGGCATCGTCGGTTTGACCAAAGTCACCGCACTCGAAAACGCCACCACTGGGGTGACTTGCAATGCAATTTGCCCAGGTTGGGTGCTGACGCCATTGGTTCAAAAACAAATCGACGCAAAAGCGGCGGCATTGGGCATCAGCAACGCTGAAGCCGTCAAACTTTTGCTGGGCGAAAAAGAACCCTCCATGCAATTCACAACACCCGAAGAATTGGGTGAATTGGCCACGTTCTTCTGCTCTAACGCCGGCAATAACATTCGTGGCGTGGCATGGAATATGGATGGCGGCTGGACTGCTCAGTGATGTAAATTCAAAAATTTACACCTCAATAAAGTAAAACTATTTATTTAAAAGAAAGCAAATTCCTACTTACAATTACAACAAATATCTATTTCTCCCTTACCTTAGAGGTATGACACAAAGCTACCCTAAAGAAACTGGAAAGTTTGCAGACCGCTTCCGCGCAGCATTGAAAGATGCTGGCGTTCGTGTCTCCGCCACCGTCGTGGCGAACGAATTCAACTTGCGATACTGGGGCGAAGGTATTTCTTCGCATGCAGCTCGCAATTGGCTCATGGGGGTTTCTATCCCCAAACAAGACAAACTCTTGGTCTTGTCAAAGTGGCTCAAAATTTCCCCCGAAGGGCTTTTGTTTGGCACACCACCGCCACGGCCCGCAGATGAAGCAGCCAAAGATGAGCACATGAATTTGGTGGACCAACAACTGATTTCACGTTACTTCGCGTTACAGCCCGAGCAACGGCGTGTGGTGCGTGAAGTCGTTGAAGGCCTTGCGGCCCTGAACCCCAAAAATCAATAAATCAAAGCGGAGGCTCTGGCCTCCATGCTTTGCCCAAGGCCCACTGGGCCTATTTTTTCGGCCGTCTTTGCCTTCACATTCACTTGGCCGATGTCAACCTCCAAAGCTTGTGCAATCCGTTCACACATGTGCGGGATGTAAGTAGCTAACTTAGGGGCCTGAGCAATCACCGTGCTATCTATGTTGCCAATCGTGAAGCCGGCCTCACGCACAGCTCTTGCGGCCTGTTGCAACAACACCCACGAGTCTGCGCCTTTAAATTTGGCATCGGTATCTGGAAAATGACGGCCAATGTCTCCCAAAGCTGCTGCGCCCAATAAGGCATCGGTGATCGCGTGCAGCAAAACGTCCGCATCAGAATGACCCAGCAATCCAAAAGGATGCGGCACATGCACACCGCCCAGCATCAAAGGACGCCCCTCCACCAAGGCGTGGACATCCCAGCCTTCACCAATTCGAAATTTAGGCACTGTCATTCTTTATTCCTCGGATCGTGTTTTCAAAATCGCCTCGGCCAGCGCAAAGTCTTCCGCGTACGTGACTTTGAAATTTTGCGCACTGGCTTGGACCAAACGAGGTTGCAAGCCCATCGCCTCTAATGCGCTGGACTCGTCGGTCACAGCATCACTGGCTTGCTCTAGCGCTTGGGTCAACAACCCGAGTCGAAACATCTGCGGTGTCTGAGCCAGCCATTTGTCAGACCGATCCACCGTAGACGCCACGCGTCCGGCTTGCTCAGCCTTCAGGGTGTCGGCCAATCGATGCGCCAGCAAACCACCCACAGCATCATCTTGGCAGGCATCGATCAAGGCATTGATTTGCGCGGGCGTCACCAAGCAACGGGCGGCATCATGGACCAACACCCAATCATGCGATTGAGCCCCCCGCTCACGCAACGCATGCAATCCAGCCAACACACTCTGCGCGCGCGTGGCGCCACCCACACCCACCACCTCAAACGCAAGCTGCGGATGCACCGCCAAGGTGCTGGACATGCGTTGATCGTCAGGCGCCACCACCACCAAGCCGCCCGCCACACGCGTCACGGCACCAAAGGCACGCAAGGTGTGCACCACCATCGGCAAACCCGCAACGATTTGGTATTGCTTAGGCTGAGGCGTGCCCGCGCGACTGCCTGAACCTGCACAAGGAATCAGCACATGAAAACGAGCGGAGAGCGGGGCAATAAGGGACATAGGCCAGACAGACGGATGAAACCGGGCCCCCATTCTAGAATTGCGCCAATGCATCTGCCCTCTTTGAGTTCTGGCAAACGATTTGCCCTCCCCCGCCCCGTTGGTTCCGCCGATGCTTTGCTGCTCGCGCAACTCAGCGCGCGCGAAAAATCCAAACACCAACGCGTGGCCATCGTCACCGCAGACGCCGTCGACGCACAACGACTGCAAGACGAAATGGCGTTCTTCGCGCCCGATGTGCGCTGCGTGCTTTTTCCCGATTGGGAAACGCTGCCTTACGACAGCTTCTCGCCCCACCAAGACCTGATCAGCGAGCGCTTGGCCACCCTCTGGCGCATTTCGCAAGGCGATGCTGATGTGGTGCTCATTCCCGCCACCACCGCGCTCTATCGCTTGGCACCGCCTGCCTTTTTAGCGGGCTACACCTTTCATTTCAAAGTCAAGCAGGCTTTGGATGAAGCCAAGCTGAAATCGCAGCTCACCCTCGCGGGCTACAACCACGTCACCCAAGTCGTCAGCCCCGGCGAATACGCCGTGCGCGGTGGCTTGATTGACCTGTTCCCCATGGGCTCTTTGGTGCCTTACCGCGTCGATTTGTTTGACAACGAAATCGACTCCATCCGCACCTTCGACCCCGACACCCAACGCAGCCTCTACCCCGTGCCGGAAGTGCGCTTGCTGCCTGGTCGCGAGTTCCCCATGGACGACGCGGCGCGCGGACAATTTCGCAACCGTTGGCGCGAACTGCTCGACGGTGACCCCACCAAAAGCCGCATCTACAAAGACATTGGCAACGGCGTGGCCACCGCAGGCATCGAGTACTACCTGCCCCTGTTCTTCGAAGAAACAGCCACAGTCTTTGACTACTTAGGCGCATCCGCCACCGTGGTGTTGCATGGCGACTTAGAGCCCGTCTTCCAACGCTTTTGGCAAGACACGCAAGACCGTTACCGCTTGGTCCAAGGCGATCCAGAGCGTCCCGCCCTGCCACCTGCCAGCTTGTTTTTGAGTGCGGAACAGTTCTACGCAGCGGCCAGCAGCTACGCCCAATTTGTGCTGCGCCCGCAAGTCACCGACGTGCCCGACAACGCCTTTGCGCAAACCCTGCCCGACTTGACCGTGGTGCGTGGCGCCACCGACCCGCTGCAAAAACTGCAAAACCACGCCAAGCAAACCAGCAACCGCTTGCTGATCTTGGCGGAAAGCGATGGGCGCCGCGAAAGCCTGCTCGACTTCTTGCGCTCCAGCCAAGTCAGCCCGCCAGGGTTTGACTCATTGGCCGAATTCCAAGCCAGCGACGAAAAAATCGGCATCGCCACCTCGCGCTTGCAAGTCGGCTTCAGCTGGACCGAAGCGGGCCTCGACCTCATTACAGAAACCGAGTTGTTTGCCGTTGGCACGACCACGCGTCGCCGCAAAAAACAAGAACAAGTCAGCGACGTCGAAGCGCTCATCAAAGACTTGTCTGAGCTCAACTTGGGCGACCCCGTGGTGCACAACGCCCACGGCATTGGCCGCTACCGAGGCCTGATCAACATGGACCTCGGCGAGAAAAATGCCGACGGTTCCCCTGCACTGCAAGAATTCTTGCACCTCGAATACGCCGACAAAGCCGTGCTCTATGTGCCTGTGAGCCAACTGCACTTGATTGGCCGCTACACCGGCGTCAGCGCCGACGAAGCCCCCCTGCACAAACTCGGCTCAGCCCAGTGGGACAAAGCCAAGCGCCGCGCTGCCGAGCAAGTGCGCGATGCAGCCGCCGAGTTGCTCAACATCTACGCGCGCCGCGCCGCACGCGAAGGCCACCCCTTCCGCTTCTCGCCGCAAGACTACGAAACCTTCGCCAACGACTTTGGCTTCGAAGAAACCGCCGACCAACGTGCCGCCATCCACGCCGTCATGCAAGACATGATCAGCCCTCGCCCCATGGACCGCTTGGTCTGTGGCGACGTGGGTTTTGGCAAAACCGAAGTGGCCCTGCGTGCCGCCTTCATGGCTGTGACCGGCGGCAAACAAGTCGCCTTCTTGGCGCCCACCACCTTGTTGGCCGAGCAACACTTTCAAACCCTGACCGACCGATTCAGCAAGTGGCCGGTCAAGATTGCAGAAATGAGCCGATTCCGATCGGCCAAAGAAATCACCGCTGCCGCTAAGGGCTTGACCGAAGGTCAAGTCGACATCGTGGTCGGCACCCATAAATTACTGAGCGCCTCGGTCAAATTCAAAGACCTCGGTCTGCTCATCATCGACGAAGAACACCGCTTTGGTGTGCGCCACAAAGAAGCCATGAAAGCCATGCGCGCCGAGGTGGATGTGCTCACGCTCACGGCCACCCCCATCCCACGCACCTTGGGCATGGCCCTTGAAGGGCTGCGTGACTTGAGCGTGATCGCCACAGCCCCACAACGCCGCCTCGCCATCAAAACCTTTGTGCGCACCGAAGGCAATGGCGTCATCCGTGAAGCCGTGCTGCGCGAGCTCAAACGTGGCGGTCAGTGCTACTTTTTGCACAACGAAGTCGACACCATTGAGAACCGCAAAGCCCGCTTGGAAGAGCTGCTGCCCGAGGCCCGCATTGCCATCGCGCATGGCCAAATGCCCGAGCGCGAACTCGAACGCGTGATGCGCGACTTTGTGGCCCAGCGCTTCAACGTCTTGCTGTGCTCCACCATCATCGAGACGGGCATTGACGTGCCCAGCGCCAACACCATCATCATGAGCCGTGCCGACAAGTTTGGCTTGGCCCAGTTGCACCAGCTGCGTGGCCGCGTGGGCCGCAGCCATCACCAAGCCTATGCCTACCTGATGGTCCCCGACATCGAGGGCTTGACCAAACACGCCTCACAGCGTTTGGACGCCATTCAACAAATGGAAGAGCTGGGGTCGGGCTTTTACCTCGCCATGCACGACTTGGAAATTCGCGGGGCGGGCGAAGTGCTGGGCGAAAACCAAAGCGGCAATATGCTGGAAGTTGGCTTTCAGCTCTACAACGAGATGCTCAACGAGGCCGTGCGCGCCTTGAAAAATGGCGAAGAGCCCGATTTGCTCAGCCCCTTGAGTGCCACCACCGAAATCAACCTGCACGCCCCCGCCCTGCTGCCCGACGACTACTGCGGCGACGTGCACCTGCGCTTGTCGTTCTACAAAAAATTAGCCACCGCCAAAACCGGCGACCAAATCGACGCGCTGCTGGAAGAAATTGTGGACCGTTTTGGCAAACTGCCCGCGCAAGCACAAACTTTGATCGACGTACACCGCCTGCGCGTGCAAGCCCGCAGCTATGGCGTGACCAAGGTAGACGCTGCACCCGGCGTGACCCACATCAGCTTCAAACCCAACCCACCGTTTGACGCCATGCGCATCATCGAACTGGTGCAAAAAAACAAACACATCAAACTGGCTGGCAACGACCGACTGCGCATCGAGCGCGAACTGCCCGAGCCGCAAGCCCGCGCGCAAATGGTGCGCGATGTGTTGCGCTCGCTCGGCACCCCCACCGCGCCCGTGGCCAAAGCGGCCGAAGCCCAGTTGTAACCCAACAGACTCCGACGATAATTTTTAGTATGACCACTGCCACCGAATTCGCCCCCGGCCTTGCCATCCAAGGCTTCACCGCCCCCCTGAAACTGCAAGACTTCAAACTCATCGCGTTTGACATGGACTCGACACTCATCAACATCGAGTGCATTGACGAAATTGCTGACGCCACAGGTCGCAAGGCTGAAGTGGCGGCCATCACCGAAGCGGCCATGCGCGGCGAGATCACCGATTTCAAAGACAGCTTGCGCCGCCGCTTGGCGCTGCTCAAAGGCGCACCTGAGTCGGCCTTGCAAGAGGTGTTTGAACACCGTTTGCGTTTGAACCCCGGTGCCAAAAATTTGGTAGACATCTGCAAAGCCCACGGGATGAAAGTGTTGTTGGTCAGCGGTGGGTTCACCTTCTTTGCCGACCGCGTGTGCGAGATGCTGAACATCGATTTTTCACGCAGCAACGTGCTGGACATTGCCAATGGCAAACTCACGGGTCAAGTGGCCATGCAAGACTGGGGCGACATTTGCGACGGTGCAGAAAAACGCAAAATGCTGCTGCACATTTGCACCCAAATGGGCATCAGCCCCAAACAAGCCATTGCCATGGGCGACGGCGCCAACGACTTGCCCATGATGGGCGAAGCGGGCTTGTCAGTGGCCTACCACGCCAAGCCCAAGGTGCGCGAGCAAGCCATGGTGGCGATCAACGAAGGTGGCTTGGACCGCTTATTGGAAGTGGTCAAGGTTTAAGCGTTCAAGCTGCGCGCACAGCAGCAAGAAAAACTGCTGAATAACCAAAACACGTGCATCGTTGAGCTGTGAGCTAACGCAAGGCGTTGTAAATTGTTTGTGCCAAGTCTTCTGAAATACCTTCCACGGTACACAGGTCTGCCACACTGGCATCGCCCACGCCGCGTGCACCGCCAAAGCGCTGAAGTAACTTGGCGCGTTTCTTGGGGCCCACACCCGGAATCTCTTCGAGCTTGCTGCCCCCCACGCGCACTTTGGCGCGTGCGGCACGCATGCCGGTGATGGCAAAGCGATGGGCCTCGTCGCGGATTTGCGCAACCAGCATCAACGCAGCTGAATCACGACCGAGGTACACCTTCTCGCGGCCATCGGCAAACACCAGCTCTTCTAGGCCCACTTTGCGGCCCTCGCCTTTTTCTACGCCCACGATGCGCGACAGGTCGAGCCCAAGCGATTCAAACACTTCACGCGCCATCGACACTTGGCCTTTGCCGCCGTCAATCAGCACCAGATCTGGCAGCTTGCCCTCGCCAGCACGCACAGCCTCGGCCAGCTTGCTGTAGCGGCGCACCAGCACTTGGCGCATGGCGGCGTAGTCGTCGCCACCCGTGATGCCCTCGATGTTGTAGCGGCGGTATTCCGCGCTTTGCATTTTGTGGTGATGGAACACCACGCACGAGGCCTGTGTGGACTCGCCCGAGGTGTGCGAAATGTCAAAGCACTCCACGCGGAATTGCTCTAAATCTTCTGGCGCTAAATCGAGCGCATCCACCAGCGCACGGGTGCGTGCTTGTTGCGAGCCTTCTTCGGCCAACAAGCGGGCCAGTTGAATGTCAGCGTTTTGTTGCGCCATTTCTAGCCACACGCGGCGTTGCTCGCGCGGGTTGTGCACGGCAGTAATCTTCACGCCGGTTTGCTCGGTCAGTGCTTGCAGCAGTTCTTTGTCCACCGCATGGCTGGTGATGAGCGCGGGCGGCACAGGGACGTCCAAATAGTGCTGGCTCAAAAACGCTTCCAGCACTTCGGTAGGCTCGGCATCGTCCACATGCACGGGAAAGTAAGGGCGGTCACCTAAATGGCGGCCACCGCGCACCATGGCCAAGTTGACACAGGCTTTGCCGCCCTGCACTTTGACGGCGAGGATGTCCACGTCTTGGTCGCCCACCGTGTCCACCGCTTGTTGGTGCAGCACTTTGGAGAGCGCGCTCATTTGGTTGCGCAGCTCGGCGGCTTGTTCAAACTCAAGCTTCTCGGCGTGCGCCATCATGCGCGCTTCGATGCTGCCCATCACCTCTTGGGTTTCACCGCGCAGCAAGCGCATGGCGCTGTCCACATCACGCTGGTAGTCGGGTACAGAAATCAGTCCCACACACGGCCCCGAACAACGCTTGATTTGAAACAGCAAACACGGGCGCGTGCGGTTGTTGAACACGGTGTCTTCACAGGTGCGCAAGCGAAACACTTTTTGCAGCAGCTGAATGGCTTCGCGCACCGCCCACACGCTGGGGTATGGGCCAAAGTAGTCGTGGCGTTTGTCTACCGCGCCACGGTAATACACCACGCGCGGCACTTGCTGGGGGTTCACGCTCAAGGGGGTGGCAGTGCTGGGATTTACCAAGTCAACTGACGATGCAGCCTGCTTTGCAGGGTCATCGACCTTCATTGGCACACCACGCGTCATCTTCAAATACGGGTAGCTCTTGTCGTCGCGGAACAAGATGTTGTACTTGGGCTTGAGCGTTTTGATGAGGTTGTTTTCCAGCAGCAGCGCCTCAGCCTCTGAGCGCACCACCGTGGTTTCCATGCGCACGATCTTGCTCACCATGTGGCCAATGCGTGTGCCGCCGTGGTCTTTCTGGAAATAGCTAGAGACCCGCTTCTTCAGGCTGATGGCCTTGCCCACGTACAACACTTGGTCTTGCGCATCAAAGTAGCGGTATACGCCGGGCAGCGCAGGCAAGCTCGCCACCAGTTCTAACAACTCGGGCGGGTGGCGTGGGGCAGCTTTTTCTTCCATCCCCGTATTGTGGACAATCTGCAGCGTGAAACCAGACACCTCTTCATTCCCCGTCCTGCACTGGGATATTTTTTGTCGCGTCATCGACAACCACGGCGACCTCGGCGTGTGCTGGCGACTGTGCGCTGACTTGGCGCAGCGCGGCCACACCGTGCGCTTGTGGGTCGACGATGCATCAGCCTTGGCTTGGATGGCGCCGCTTGGCTGTGCAGGCGTGCAGGTGCATGCCTGGCCCGACGATGCCGCCCTGCAAGCCTTGGCCGACAGCAACACATGTCAAGTGGGCGATGTCGTGGTGGAAGCTTTCGGTTGCGAACTTCCCGAATCTTTTCAAATCTTGATGACACGCAGTACACCGCCTGTGTGGATCAACCTCGAATACCTGAGCGCCGAGGACTATGTGGCCCGATCGCACGGTTTGGCCTCGCCTGTGATGAGCGGACCTGCTCGCGGCTTGGCCAAATGGTTTTTCTTTCCAGGCTTCACGCCAGACACAGGCGGTTTGCTTCGAGAGCTGGACTTACTTGACGCGCCCACACACATGGACAACGCCACAAGCACCATCAGCACACGCCAAGCGCGACAACCCAAATTTGACCGTGCTGCATGGTTGTGTGCTCTGCCGTTAGACAAGCCCATGGGCACCAACGAGCGCGTGATCAGCCTGTTTTGCTACGAGCCAGCGGCTCTACCTGAACTACTCCAGCAACTCAGCCAAACCGACGCACCCACACGCCTTCTGGTGGCCCAAGGCCGTCCTAGCGCCGCAGTAGCCCATGCCACGCAAGCCTTGAACATGCCTGCCGCCGGCGCCAAGCAACTGCACATCAGCCACCTGCCCTACCTCAGCCAAATCGACTTTGACCATTTGCTGTGGGCCTGCGACCTGAACTTTGTGCGTGGCGAAGATTCTTTGGTACGCGCCCTGTGGGCTGGTCAACCTTTTGTTTGGCACATCTACCCACAAGACGACCTAGCGCACCACGACAAATTGCAGGCCTTTTACCAAGCCTTACAAATGCCCCAGACTTTGCAACATGTCCACGACGTCTGGAATGGGCGCTCGACTGCGGCACTGCCAGCTTGGACCCCCTCAGATTTGGCCATTTGGCAGGTTTGGAGCTTGCAAACACGACAGGTTTTACAGCACCAAACCGACTTAAGCACAGCGCTGATCGGGTTTGTCGAACAAAAACGCTAAAATAGTAGGCTATGCGAACCCAGTGCAGCTTGAGCTGTACGGGCCACTTTCACAAACACAAGACACCAACACACTATGAAAACCGCTCAAGAAATCCGCGTCGGTAACGTCATCATGCACGGCAAAGACCCTATGGTCGTCCTGCGCACCGAATACCAACGTGGCGGTCGTGGCTCGTCCACCGTTCGCATGAAGCTCAAAAGCTTGATCGCTAACTTCGGCACCGAAGTGGTGTTCAAGGCCGACGACAAGATGGACCAAGTCATCTTGGACAAAAAAGATTGCACCTACTCTTACTTCGCTGACCCGATGTACGTGTGTATGGATGCCGATTTCAACCAATACGAAGTCGAAGCCAGCAACATGGGCGACGCCCTGAACTACCTCGAAGACGGCATGGAACTCGAAGTGGTGTTCTACGACGAGAAAGCCATCTCTGTCGAATTGCCCACCAACGTTGTGCGCGAAATCACTTGGACTGAGCCCGCTGTCAAAGGCGACACCTCAGGCAAAGTGTTGAAGCCCGCCAAAATCGCAACTGGCTTCGAAGTGGCCGTGCCTTTGTTTGTGGCTCAAGGCGACAAAATCGAAGTGGACACACGCACTGGCGAATACCGCAAGCGCGTCTAAGCCTTCATAGGTTTGACCCATAAAGGCTCCTTCGGGAGCCTTTTTCATTGGCGAAATGCGCACCACTTGCCGTTACCATTGACGCATGGATGGAATGCTCGACCCTCACGACCGAAGAATTGCAGAAGCTTGGGAAACCCTGAAAGCACAACACGCGACCGGCGATTTGTTGGCGCCAGAGTCCAATCGACTTGCATTTGCTGACCCCGAATTTTTGCTACGCAGAGAAACACGCGGCTTACGATTTCAATTGGAAATGCTCAAACCTGATCTTGCACAGCAAGAACAAGGCATTGAGCACACCGTGGTGGTGTTTGGCAGCGCACGTTTTCTCAGCGAAGAAGCGGCACACCTCGAACTCGTGCGTGCGCGCGAAAGTGGTGATCTGTTAGCCATCAAACGCGCAGAAACCTCGCTGCGCAATGCCAGTTTTTACGAACAAGCACGGGCCTTGGCCAGCGTCATCACCAAATTCAGCGCGGACCGAACCAATGGCCGCAAGCTCTTCATTTGCACAGGGGGTGGCCCAGGCATCATGGAGGCAGCCAATCGTGGCGCCGCAGAAGCTGGTGGCATCAGCGTCGGCCTCAACATTGCACTGCCCCGCGAACAAAGCCCCAACCCCTACATCACCCCAGGCCTGAGCTTTAAGTTCCATTACTTTGCGCTGCGCAAGATGCACTTCATGATGCGCGCCAAAGCATTGGTCGCTTTTCCTGGCGGCTTTGGCACCTTGGACGAGTTGTTTGAAACACTCACACTGGTGCAGTGTAAAAAAGCGAAACCAGTGCCCATCGTGCTGTTTGGCAGTGCCTACTGGAAGCGCTTGTTCAACCCCGAAGTGATGGTTGAAGAAGGCGTGATTTCAGAAGAAGATTTGAACCTGTTCAAGTATGTCGACAGCGTCGACGACGCGTGGAACTTTATTCGTGAGTTTTATGCACTCTGAGTTGGTAAGCGCTGCGCGAGCCCAAGCCCACCACGGCTGAGACACACCAGAATACGCCGCCAATGCCAATCACCGTGCCGGCGGCGCCAAACAAAATCGGCATCAAAACACTCGATGCGTTGATGCCCATCAGACGCAAGCCCAACGCCTCACCATGGCGGTGTTCGGGCGTGATTTGATGCAAGGTGCTCATCACCATCGGCTGCACCGAGCCCAAAGACAACCCCAGCAAGACAGAGCAAATACCCATGGTCCACGCTGTGTGCATCAAAGGATAAATGCCCAGCAACGCCGAGGTGATCAGCATGGCACCCGTGATCACTTGCCACTCTTGCAAGCGCGCGGCCAAGATGGGCAACAGCATGCGAATCAACGCAGCCGCAATCGCAAATCCTCCCAAGATAGAACCAATGGCTGAAGCACTCAAGCCGCGCTCGTGACCCAAGATGGGCACGACAAAGGTGTGCACATCCCAGCAAGCTGATAAAAACCAATTGACCATCAACAAACGGCGAAACATGGCGTCGTTGAGCAAATCCCACGCACGATTTTTCTCATGCCCCTCAGGCTTGATGACGGGCGGCAACTCTCGCGTGTGACGAATGCACAACCAGCCCAAAAGTGGCAACACAGCCATCGCCGCGTAGGCCCATTGAAAACCCGCATGGTCAATCAAAAGGCCTGCGGTGAAGGGCCCGATGAAGTTAGAAAACGCAGGCCCAATCGACAACCAACTGAAGGCCTGCTTCATCTGCGCGGTGTCTTTCACCGCGCGCCCCACATGACGCTGCAGCGCGATGATGGCCCCACCTGTCGCCCCGCCGGTCAACAAAGCGCTGACGCACAAAACCGGAAAGATGGGCCACAACGCAGCCAAACCAGCCCCGACAAAAGCCATGAGCACGCTCCACATGACGGGGCGCTTGAGGCCGTGCGCATCGGCATATCGCCCTGCTGGCAAGGCCAAGAAAACTTGGGTCAAGGCAAACAACGCCAACAACACGCCCACCGCAGCCTCGCTTTGTCCGCTGCGTAAAGCCATCAAAGGTGCCGCCATGCGCATGCCCGCCATGCAGGCGTGCAGGCAAATTTGCCCTGTGATCAGTCGCGTCAGTTCACGCTTCACACTTTGGCGTCCGAGTCATCCAAGGCCTCGTCAAACTTAGGCAGCAGCGCTTGGGCTTCCGCTTCTGGCAAAGCCTCCACATTTTTCAACGCACGGCGCATTTGACGGCTGCGCGTGTCGGCACGGTCTAAGGTGTCTGCGGCCTTTTGCACTTGCTCACGCACTTTTTCAACCCAGTCGCCATAACGTTCAAACTCCGTTTTGACCGCGCCCAACACCTTCCACACTTCGGAGGCTTGCTGCTCCAGCGCCAAGGTTCGAAAACCCATGTGCAAACTGTTGAGCATGGCCAACAAGGTGGTCGGCCCCGCCAAGGTGACGCGGTAATCGCGTTGCAAGCTGTCCATCAACCCGGGGCGGCGCAGCACCTCGGCATACAAACCTTCAATGGGCAAAAACAAAATGGCGAAGTCAGTGGTGTGCGGCGGCGCCAAGTAACTCTCGGCAATGCTCTTGGCTTCGGTGCGAATGCGCGTCTCCAAGGCTTTGGCCGACAGCTCTGCCGCCACGGCATCGGCGCGGTCATGGGCATCGAGCAAACGCTCGTAGTCTTCACGCGGGAACTTGGCGTCAATGGGCAACCACACGGGTTCACCATCTGCACCGCCTCGGCCGGGAAAGCGAATGGCGAAGTCCACGCGCTGGTTGCTGCGTGGTTTGGTTTCGACCTGCTTGGCGTATTGCTCCACGGTCAACACCTGCTCCAACAAGGCTTCGAGTTGCACCTCGCCAAACATGCCGCGGGTTTTCACGTTGGTGAGCACGCGCTGCAAACTGCCCACACCATCGGCGAGTTTTTGCATTTGCCCCAAACCGTTGTGGACTTGCTCCAACCGCTCGGCCACTTGTTTGAAGCTCTCAGACAAGCGCTTCTCCAAGGTGGTCTGCAGTTTTTCATCAACTGTGCGGCGCATTTCGTCGAGCTTGTCGGCGTTGCTCTTTTGCAATTGCTGCAGCTGTTGGTTCAAGGTGTCGCTGATGGTGGTTTGCATCAAGCTCAGTTGTTGCACTTGGCTTTGCTGAAAACTCGCCAAGGTTTGCGTCAACTCTTGCCGCCCGCCGCGCGACGACTCGGTGATCTCGAAACGCAACTCTCGCTCCACACGCTCCAACTTTTCTTGCACATTCAACATGCTTTGTTGCAACGCTAAAGCTTGCGCCTGCGCTTGCAATTGCGCTTCTTCTCGGTTGTCTGAACCCGAGCGGCGCAGCACCACCACCAACAGCAGTGCGTTGATGAACCCAATCCCAACGGCAATCCAAACTTCCATCACGCGCCTAAGGTGTTGAGTGGCGTCAGCGATTTGCCTTGGGTGAAATAGCTGATCAAGTTGTCGGCGGCCAAATTGGCCATGGCCATGCGTGTGGCGATCGACGCACTGGCAATGTGAGGGGTCAATACGATGTTGGGCACGGTCAACAAGTCTGGATGAACTTTGGGTTCACCTTCGAACACATCCAAACCTGCCGCTGCAATGCGACGTTCGCGCAAGGCAACAGCCAACGCCGCGTCATCCACAATGCCGCCGCGCGCAATGTTGACCAAGGTGGCTGTGGGTTTCATCTGCGCCAGCTCTGCTGCACCAATGGTGTGGTGCGAGGCTGCGCTGTAAGGCACAACCAACATCAGATGATCTGCGCTGCGCAACAACTCTTCTTTACTCACGTAACTTGCACCACATTCAGCCTCAAGTTCAGGACTCAGGCGCGAGCGGTTGTGATAAATCACCTTCATGCCAAACCCATGCGCACCACGCTTGGCAATGCCTTGACCGATGCGGCCCATGCCCAAAATGCCCAAAGTGCTGCCATGCACTTCAGCGCCAGCAAACATGTCGTAACGCCATTGCGTCCATTCACCGCGACGTAAATAGTGCTCGCTCTCGGTCAAGCGGCGGGCGGTGGCCATCAGCAGCGCAAAGCCAAAGTCGGCCGTGGTTTCAGTCAACACATCCGGCGTGTTGCTGGCTTGCACACCGTGCGCCGTCATGGCCGGCACGTCAAAGTTGTTGTAACCCACGGCCATGTTCGCCACAGCTTTCAAGTTGGGGCAAGCCTTGAGCACATCCGCATCCACAGGGTCAGAACCCGTGGTGAGTGCGCCTGCATGCTGTGACAGCGCTTGCATCCACGACGCCTTGGTCCACGCTTTGTCAGCTTGGTTGTCGGTCACGTCAAAGTGTTCGCGCAAGCGGGTCAACACTTCTTCAAAAATGGGGCGGGCAATGATGATTTTGGGTTTCATAAAAATATCTTCAATGTGTCAATGCATATTCAGCGATGTAGAAAAACGCGCCAGCAAAGTAACCGATAAGCGCCAAGCCACTGATTTTTTTGACATACCAAATAAAATCAATGCGCTCCAAGCCCATGGCAGCCACCCCAGCGGCGGAACCGATGATGAGAATCGAGCCTCCCGTCCCAGCGCAGTAAGCCAGAAATTCCCACAAGAAACTGTCCGCGGGATATTGGGCCAAGCTGTACATGCCCATCGATGCAGCCACCAACGGAACGTTGTCAACAATCGCACTAACCAGGCCGATGATCATCACGATCACATCTTGCCGCCCGACAGCTTGGTCTAGCCAAGCGGCCACATTCGACAACAGATGGGTGTGCTCTAGAGTCGCCACTGACAACAAGATGCCCACAAAAAAGACGATCGAAGGCATGTCAATTTTGGTCAACGCATGCGTCAAAGACAGGTGTTGTTTGTGCGCATCCAATTTTTCGCGATGCACCAAATCACCCACAAGCCACAACACACCCAAACCAAACAAAACGCCCATGAAAGGCGGCAAATGCGTCCATGTTTTAAAGGCAGGCACAGCAACCAAAATGCCTAAGCCTAAAAAGAACATCAAATGACGCTCAAATGCAGTGGTTTGACTGGATTGCCCTGGCGCGTTCTGAGCGATGGGTGACACCACCTGTTGGCCTTTCAGCCAAAAGCTGGTGACGATCAAAGGCACCATCAAATTCACCAACGATGGCAAAAACAAGCCTTTGATAATTTCCACCGCCGTGATCTGGCCACCAATCCACAACATCGTGGTCGTGACGTCACCGATGGGTGACCAAGCGCCACCGGCATTCGCTGCAATGACGATGATGCCTGCGAAGAACAAGCGGTCATCGCGTTTGTCGAGCAATTTTTTCATCAACGACACCATCACGATGGTGGTGGTCAAGTTGTCCAAAATTGCACTTAAGAAAAACGTCACAAAGCCAACCAGCCACATCAAACTGGAAAGCTGTGTCGTTTGAATGCGCGATGTGATGACCTCAAACCCATTGTGCGCATCCACCACTTCAACAATGGCCATAGCGCCCATCAGAAAGAACACAATTTGAGCGGTGCTGATGAGCGACGCATTCAAATGCTCACCCACAAGCTGCGCATCACCTGTGTTGACGGCATAGATCGTCCACAACAATCCTGCGCCCACCAAAGCGGAGGCTGATTTGTTAATTTGCAGCGGATGCTCAAAGGCAATGGCCGCATAAGCGGCGACAAAAATCAGAACCAACGCAGTCAACATCATGTGTCCTTCAAGCCTCAAACGGGCTGCACGATGCCGAACACTTGGCGCAAGTAAGCCAAATATTTTTCATCGTCGCACATGCCTTTGCCAGGGGTGTCTGACAACTTCGCCACCGGCTGGCCATTGCATTGCGTCATCTTGATCACAATTTGCAACGGCTCGTAGCCCAAATCATTGGTCAAGTTGGTGCCAATACCGAAAGCGAGTTGGCAGCGCCCTCTGAACTGCTGATACAAAGCAATGATTTTTTCAACCGTCAGACCGTCAGAAAAAATCAAGGTCTTGGTCATGGGGTCCACGCGGTTGTTACGGTAGTGCGCAATCATGCGCTCGCCCCATGTGAACGGGTCGCCGCTGTCGTGACGGGCACCATCGAAGAGCTTGCAAAAGTACATGTCAAAGTCACGCAAGAACGGCTCGATGCCGTAAACGTCGCTCAGCGCAATACCCAAATCTCCGCGGTATTCGCGTGCCCACGTTTCAAAGCCAAACACTTGGCTGTCACGCAAACGTGGCCCCAGCGCTTGGCAAGCTTGCAAGTATTCGTGCGCCATCGTGCCCAAAGGCGTGAGGCCCAGCTTCATCGCAAACAACGCATTGCTGGTGCCCGCCAATTGGCCTTGCGCGCCCGTGCCCAATTTGGCGGTCAACACGCGCAGCAACTCCTCGTGCCAAGCGCGCGAAAAGCGGCGACGCGTGCCGTAATCGGCAATTTTCAAATCGCTCAAACGCTCGGCATGCAGTGCTTCAATTTTTTGATCTAAGCGTTTGCGACCTTCGATGAAATCAGGCACTTTTTGGGTGTTGCGAAAGTACACCTCGTTGACGATGGCCAGCACAGGAATCTCAAACAAAATGGTGTGCAGCCAAGGTCCGTGAATGCTGATGTCCAACTCGCCGCTGGGCAGCGCCGTGACCTCGATGTACTTTTCATTGAGATGAAACAAGCCCAAGAAATCGACAAAATCGCTTTTGATAAACCGCAAACTGCGCAGCCAAGCCAGTTCAGCATCTTGAAAATGGAGGCTGCATAAAGAGCGAATTTCGTCGCGAATTTCTTGTGCATACGGCGCCAGATTCACACCCGGGTTACGACATTTGAATTTGTAGGAAACCTGCGCACTGGGAAACTGATGCAGCACCGCCTGCATCATGGTGAATTTATACAGGTCGGTGTCAAGCAGGCTGGTGATGATCATCTGGCTCTAATTCTGAAAAGTTCAGTCCACCCAATGGGTGAACTCAGCCGCAGGCACACGCGGCGTGACAAAGGTGTTGACCTTGTCGCTTTCATCCGCCCAGCCCAAGGCCAAGCCACACACCAACATCTCGTCCTCACCCGCACCGATGTGCGGCAAGATGATGCTGTGAAAACTGTTCCAAGCCGCTTGTGGACAGGTGTGCAGCCCGCGCGCGCGCGCTGCCAGCATGATGTTTTGCACAAACATGCCGTAGTCAAACATCGAGCCTCGGCCCATCACTGGGTTGAGGGTGAACATCAAGCCCACAGGCGCATCAAAGAATTTGAAATTGCGCTGGTGCTGCAAATGCATCTGCTCTTTGTCGGCCTTGCCAATGCCCAGCAAACCATACAAACCCCAACCGTTTTCACGACGACGGTCGATGAACGGGCTGATCCATTGCTTGGGGTAATAGTCATATTGCTCTTGGTATTGCTGAGCGACTTCCGGGTTGGTACGCATGGCTTCATGCGCCGCACACACTTTGTCGACGAGGCTGTCGCGACTCGCACCTTGCAACACATACACCTTCCAAGGTTGGGTGTTGGTACCCGATGGCGCGCGGCTGGCCACTTGCAAAATCTCGGTGATCAATTCGCGCGGCACAGGCTGCTGCGTGAATGCGCGAGCCGACATGCGCGAGGTGATGGCGTGGTCAACGGCGGCGATGTTCTCAGATGGGGTGCTCATACCAAAGTCTCCAAAACGGTTTTTAAATTCAAAGGCAGTGCCTTGACAGGCCTGCGGTTTTCTTTGTCCACATACACATGCACAAAGTGCCCGTGTGCAGCGCACAAGTCAGCGCCTTGCGCAAACAACCCCACCTCGTAGCGCACGCTGGACGAGCCGAGCTTGGCCACGCGAATGCCCGCTTCAATGGTTTGCGGAAAAGCCAAAGGTGAGAAGTAGTTGCATTGGGTTTCAATCACCAAGCCAATCGTGTCGCCGTGGTGGATGTCCAATGCGCCATGCTCAATCAAATGCGCGTTCACCGCCGTGTCAAACCAGCTGTAGTACACAACGTTGTTGACATGGCCGTAGGCGTCGTTGTCCATCCAACGCGTGGTGATGGTGCGAAAGACCTTGAAGGCGCTACGCGGCTGCGCTTGAGGGCGTGCAGAAGTGGAAGTCGTCATACATGTAGATTTTGCCAGCGTCGCCAATACGCTTGGGCGACACGGTAGGTGTTGACTTGCACGCGAACTGTGTCCTCGATTTGATGGCCGTATCCACCTGCCATGCAAAACGCCAACGGGACGCGATGTGACCACGCCCAATCCAGCACCCGTCGATCACGGGCTTCTAGGCCATCAAAACTGAGCTTGAGTCGCCCCAATCGATCGCCCTCATGCGGATCAGCGCCAGCGAGGTAAATCACCAAGCCTGGGCTAAACCGCGACGTCAGCTCCGCAAGCGCGAGGTCTAAGGCGTGCAGATAGGCATCGTCATCACAACCATCGGGCAATTCGACATCCAAATCGCTGATTTCTTTGGCGAAGGGGAAATTGCGCGCACCGTGTAGCGATAAGGTAAACACGTGCGCATCGTTGGCAAAGATGTGCGCCGAGCCATTGCCTTGGTGCACATCCAAGTCAATGATGGCCACTTTCAGCGGGTGTACATGGGTGCGCGCCCATTCTGCTTGCATCAAACGTGCGGCGACAGCCGCATCGTTGAACACACAAAAACCACTGCCTCGATCTGCGTAGGCATGGTGTGTGCCACCGGCCATATTCGCCGAGATGCCCTCTGCGTCAAACAACGCCGTGCGTGCGGCCATCACCGTGGCGCCTGCGGAACGGCGGGACCGCTCCACCATGGCCTCAGACCACGGAAAACCAATGTCCTTTTGCGCTGCCGCACTCAAACTGCCCTGCACCACCGACTGGATGTAACTCGGCGTGTGCACCAACGCCAACTCGCCATCACTGGCGGGCTGTGCCACGTGCATCGTCACCTCGGGCAAGTCATGCGCCAAACGCTCACGCAACAAACGGTACTTGGCCATTGGGAAGCGATGGCCTTCAGGCAAAGGCAACACAAATTGATCAGAATAAAAGGCGCGCATGGGCTATCAGGTAAAAGCGGCAAGGAGCCACATTGTGACCAACACACGAAAACATCCCGATTTAGAACCATGCCTCTAAACCACCGCCAAGGCCTTGCAGATTCACGGGATAACCCTAAACTTCATCCCAATGCTGCAACGCAACATTTTTTGCAAACTGTCTTAACTTTTGGAGTAACCCCATGCTGAACGCCGAACAAATCATCGCCTCGAACAAAGCCAACCTGAACAACCTGTTTGGTTTGTCGAACCAAGCCTTCGCTGGCGTGGAAAAACTGGTTGAACTCAATCTGACTGCCGCACGTGCTGCATTGACTGAGTCTGCCGAGCACGCCCAAGCCGTGTTGGCCGCCAAAGACCCACAAGAATTCATCAACTTGCAAACCAGCTTCTTGCAACCTTTGGCTGAAAAATCTGCCGCTTACAGCCGTCACATCTATGACATCGCTTCGGGCACGACCGCTGAATTGAGCAAAGCCTTCGAAGGCAAAGCAGCTGAAGGCCAACAAGCCGTGACTGCTTACATCGAAACAGCTCTGAAAAACGCGCCTGCTGGCTCTGAGCAAGCTGTCGCCTTCTTCAAGCAAGCCGTGAGCGCCAGCAACACCGCCGTGGAAACTGTGCAAAAAGCGGTCAAACAAGCCACTGACATGGCTGAAACCAACCTCCAAGCTGCAGCCGACACCGCTGTGAAAGCCACCAAAACGACCGCTGCTAAAAAGCGTTAATTGGTCCCAGTTGTCTCCTCGGGTCTTTTCGTCACCTTGGGTGCAAAGATCCCTTCAAGGGCTCGTCGCAAGATGAGCCCTTTTTTTATCAGCGTGGCACCAAAGCTGCGCGCAATTTAGGCAAGGCCTGAAGCATGGCAGCGCGACCCGCTTCAATCGAGCGACGACGCGCCCCGAAGTCCGCGCTCCCCACATGGTTCAAGGCGGGACGGACCACCAAATCGGCCTCTTTCAATTCAAACGCGTTGATACTCTTGCCCATGATGGTGAAGGTTTGCATCAAGATTTGAAACATGTCATCCGTCTTCGCAGCCTCTGGCACACTGGAAATGTCCACGGCCAGCACATATTCCGCCCCCATTTGTCGCGCATAACGCACGGGCACAGGCGAGACCAAGCCACCATCCACAAACTCACGGTTACCGATGCGAACCGGCTCAAACACCGAAGGCACTGAGCTAGACGCGCGCACCGCCGTGCCCAAATCACCGCGCTGAAACAGCACGCCCTCACCCGTGCGCAAATCGGTTGCCACAATGCCCAGCGGCATTTTTAGCTCTTCGATGCGCCGTCCTGATGTCTGTTGACTGACGTAGCGACTCAAGGCATCACCGCGCATCATGCCGCGCCCCAGCAAGGGCACGGTCCAGTCAGTGATGGTGGCCTCCTCCATGGTCTCCGCCACCCTTTGCAATTGCGCACCGGTTTTGCCACTCGCATAAAACGCCGCCACCAAACTGCCAGCAGACGTGCCCACCACCAAATCGGCCTTGATACCGGCCTCTTCCAACACTTGAAGCACGCCAACATGGGCAAATCCGCGTGCCGCACCACCGCCCAACGCCAAGCCTAGACGCGGTGCCTTTTTCACAGCGGGCATCTCGCCGCCAACGGGCGGCACGGCAGGTGCCGTCGGTTTTTCAGCCACCGGCGCCAAAGGACCAGGCGATTGACACGCGCTCAACACAGCAACACAAGCCACCAGCACCAACCTGCGCCAATCTAGACCGAGCAGCGAAGCCGGAGAGAAAACAACTGACATTTTGAAAATTCCTAGCCCCATGAGCGCAAAAGCATCCATTGTCCTAGATAGGGTGCGCACGCGATGGACAAAGGCGCCGCCTCATCCTCCATAATGCAAGGGTCAAGTTGACGTTTACGTAAACGTCAACAATTTCAATCCACGCAACTATTGGAGAAATTCATGGAGATCAAGGGCAAAGTTTTCATCGTCACCGGCGGCGCATCAGGCTTGGGTGAAGGCACGGCTCGGGCGTTGGCCGCACAAGGCGGCATCGTGGTCATTGCCGATATGCAGGCAGACAAAGGCGAAGCCGTCGCCAAAGACATCGGCGGTGCGTTTGTCAAATGCGATGTGAGTAACGAAGCTGACGGCCAAGCCGTGGTCGCCAAAGCCGTGTCGCTGGGCAAGTTGATGGGCTTGGTCAATTGCGCAGGCATTGCACCGGCTGAGAAAACCGTGGGCAAAAATGGCGCGCACAGCCTCAACACGTTCAGCAAAACCATCATGGTCAACTTGGTGGGCAGCTTCAACATGATCCGCTTGGCCTCTGAAGCCATGAGCCACAACGCGCCAGAAGCCACCGGCGAACGCGGCGTGATGATCTCAACCGCGTCGGTCGCGGCTTATGACGGTCAAATTGGCCAAGCAGCCTACAGCGCCTCCAAAGGCGGCGTGGTCGGCATGACCTTGCCCATCGCCCGCGATTTGGCGCGCAACGGCATTCGCAACATGACCATCGCCCCCGGCATCTTTGGCACGCCCATGATGTTTGGCATGCCGCAAGACGTGCAAGAAGCACTGGCCGCCAGCGTGCCCTTCCCTTCACGCTTGGGCACGCCACAAGACTACGCCAAGCTGGCTCTGCACATTTTTGAAAACGATATGCTCAACGGCGAAGTGATTCGCTTGGACGGTGCGATTCGTTTGGCACCAAAATAAACAAGGCACGGCGGGAAAGGCGGGAGGGTCTGCCTAGAATCGACCCTCCACGTTTTCCCCCACCATGGCCATCCCCCAATCTTTCATCCAAGAGCTCCTTGCCCGCGTTGACGTGGTCGAGGTGGTGGGTCGCTATGTGCAGCTGAAAAAGGGCGGCGCCAACTTCATGGGCTTGTGCCCGTTTCACGGCGAAAAGTCTCCCTCGTTTTCAGTCAGCCCCGCCAAACAGTTTTTTCACTGCTTTGGCTGCGGCAAAAACGGCAACGCGATTGGCTTCTTGATGGAGCACGCGGGCATGACTTTCGTGGAGGCCGTCAAAGACTTGGCCCAAAACGTGGGTCTGCAGGTGCCCGAAGAAGACATCTCGCCCCAAGACCGCGAGCGCGCCGCACAGCAACGCCAAAAGCAAGCCACCCTCACCGATGTGTTGGAAAAGGCGGGCGAGGCGTACCGCAAACACCTCAAGTCGTCCCCCAAAGCCATTGAGTACCTCAAAGGCCGAGGCTTGAGTGGCGAGATTGCGCGCCAATTCGGCTTGGGCTACGCACCCGAAGGCTGGCGCAGTTTGGCCAGCGTGTTTCCCGACTACCAAGACCCCATGCTGGCCGAAAGCGGCTTGGTCATCGTCAACCAAGAAGACGGCCAAGACGAAAAACGCTACGACCGTTTCCGCGACCGTGTGATGTTCCCGATTCGCAACGTCAAAGGCGAATGCATTGGCTTTGGCGGGCGCGTGCTGTTTGAGGGCACGCCCAAGTACTTGAACTCACCCGAAACCCCCGTCTTCAGCAAAGGCCGCGAACTGTACGGTTTGTACGAGGCCCGCAACGCCCTGCGCGACGTGGGCTACGTGCTGGTCACCGAGGGCTACATGGACGTGGTGGCGCTGGCGCAGCTCGGCTTCCCCAACGCCGTGGCCACTTTAGGCACGGCCTGTACCGCCGACCATGTGCAAAAGCTGTTCCGCTTCACCGACAACGTGGTGTTCAGCTTTGACGGCGACAGCGCAGGCCGACGCGCCGCACGCAAGGCACTCGAAGGCGCCTTGCCCTACGCCACCGATGTGCGCAGCGTGAAATTTTTGTTCTTGCCCGCTGAACATGACCCAGACAGCTACATCCGCGAATTTGGCAAAGAAGGCTTTGCCCATTGCGTGACCGAGGCCATGCCGCTCAGCCGCTTCTTGATCGAAGTGGCGCGTGAAGGCTGCGACTTACACACGGCCGAAGGCCGCGCGCACATGGCCAGCAACGCCAAGCCCATGTGGATGGCCCTGCCTGACGGCGCCCTGAAACGCCAACTGCTCACCGAAGTGGCCAACTTGGCCGACTTAGGCAACCACGAGCTGCAAGACTTGTGGATACCTCCGGCGCCTGCCCCAGCGAACAGCTCGGGACGTTCCGGTGAGTACAAAAAATCGTCCAAGTTCAAACCACGCGAACGGACGCAAAGCTTCGGCCCACGCCGCACCCGCCACATGCCCCAAGGCCGCGCAGACCATGCCGCCCGCGTGTTGTTGTCCGACATGTCGATTTGGGAGCAGCTCTCCACCGAAGACCACAACCTCTTGTGCGACTTGGCAGCGCCGCACGGCCCCTTGTTCGTTTGGCTAGACCACCACCACCACGAACACGGCAACCAAGCTTGGGGCGTTTTGCGTGAAGGCTTGCGTGGCGAAGAGATCGAAGACTTGGCGCTTCGCGTGATGGCCTCGGCCTTCACGCCCATCCTTGACGACGACGGCAACCCGCGCCCAGATGACGCGACACCTGAAGCGCTGGCGTTGGAAGCCCGCGCTGAATTGCGCGGCATGCTCAATCGCATGTTGATCGAAAGCATCAAGATGCAAGAGACCGAGGCCATCGAGTCGGCCAAAGAAGACCCTACCGCCTTGCAGCGCTACCGAGCCTTGCAAGCACGCCGTCGTCAACTTGAATCGGTCAACCCCAACACCGCAGAAACGTAGCAATGGCGGGCTTTTGCATAAGCTCGACTTCGCATTTTTGGTATAATCCAAACTTAGCAAGTGCGACAGCAGCACCTCCGAGCCCGGCTAACCGTGACACAAGCGCACGACTCGCCAATTTATCGCAAGGACTGCATTCCAAATGTTCGCCCTCACACGCTTGCTTTTGAGGCCCAACCTCCCCCCTTTGTTTTCCCCCGCGTCGCATTTGTGGCGCTGCGTATTTATCTCTTTTTTGTGATTTCTTTTTTGTTGTCTAGGAGTTTTCATGCCCGTCGACCCAAAGTCCAAGAAGCCTGCAACCAAGGCAGATACAAAGCTCCCCACAAAGACGGCCAAATCGGCAGCGCCTGTCGCCGCCAAGTCTGCCCAGAAAGCTTCTTCCGTGCCCGCATCCAAAACCCCCAAGCCCGCTGACGCCAAGCCTGTCGTCCGACTCATTCCTAAAAAGCCTGCAGCCGTTGAAGCACACGCCCCCAAGGTAGAAAAAGCCAAACCAGCGGCGAAGGCTAAAGCCAAGCCCAAAGCAAAAGCCAAAAAAGCGTCCGAAGATGACGAAGACCTGAGCGACATCGAAGCCGACTTGGTGGGTGAAGAGCCTGTTGCGACCGAAGCGACGACCGAAAAAGTCAAACCGCTTCGCATGAAGATCAGCAAGGCCAAAGAACGCGCCTTGATGAAAGAATTTGGTCTGGACGAGACCGTGCTGTCTGAAGAAGACATGCAAAAACGCCGTTCACGTCTGAAAACCCTGATCAAGCTGGGCAAGACACGCGGCTACCTGACACACGGCGAAATCTCGGACCACTTGCCCGACAAGTTGGTCGATGCAGAGACCTTGGAAGTCGTGATCACCATGTTGAACGACATGGGCGTGGCCGTGTACGAGCACACCCCTGACGCAGAAACTCTGCTGCTCAACAACAACACCCCCACGGCCGCGACCGAAGAAGAAGCTGAAGAAGAAGCCGAAGCCGCCCTGTCCACCGTGGACAGCGAATTTGGCCGCACCACCGACCCCGTGCGCATGTACATGCGCGAAATGGGAACGGTTGAGCTGTTGACCCGCGAAGGCGAAATCGAGATTGCCAAGCGCATCGAAGGCGGCTTGATGGACATGATGGCGGCCATCAGTGGCTCGCCCGCCACCATCGCTGCCATCTTGAAAATGGGCGAAGAAATTCGCGAAGGCAAAGTGGTCATCTCCACCATCGTGGACGGTTTCAGCAACCTCAACGAAGCCGACGACTATGTGGCCGAAGAAGACTTTGACGAGTTCGATGAAGCCGACGATGACGACGGCAAAGGCGGCTCCAAAGCACTCACCAAGAAACTGGAAGAGTTGAAGAACCAGGCCTTGGAACGCTTCGATCGCATGACCACTTTGTTCGACAAGTTGCGCAAAACTTACGACAAAGAAGGCTACGGCACCCCTACCTACATCAAGGCGCAAGCGGCTTTGACGGCTGAGTTGATGAACATCCGCTTCACCGCCAAGACCATTGAAAAGCTGTGCGAATCGGTGCGCGGCCAAGTCGACGAAGTGCGCAAAAAAGAACGCGAACTGCGCCGCATCATCGTTGACAAGTGCGGCATGCCTCAAGCCACCTTCATCAAAGACTTCCCACCTAACTTGCTCAACCTCAAGTGGGTGGAAAAGCAAGCCGCTGCGGGCAAGCCTTGGTCGACCACCATGGGCCGTTTCATTCCGCCCGTGCAAGACTTGCAACAAAAATTGATGGACTTGCAAGCCACCGTGGTGGTGCCTTTGGACCAACTCAAAGACATCAACAAGCGCATGAACGCCGGCGAGCGCAACTCGCGCAATGCCAAGAAAGAAATGATCGAAGCCAACTTGCGCTTGGTCATCTCGATCGCCAAAAAATACACCAACCGTGGTTTGCAATTCTTGGACTTGATCCAAGAAGGCAACATTGGTTTGATGAAGGCCGTGGACAAGTTTGAATACCGTCGCGGCTACAAATTCTCGACCTACGCCACATGGTGGATTCGCCAAGCCATCACGCGCTCCATCGCGGATCAGGCCCGCACCATCCGTATCCCTGTGCACATGATCGAAACCATCAACAAGATGAACCGCATCAGCCGCCAACACTTGCAAGAGTTTGGCTTCGAGCCCGATGCCAGCGTCTTGGCCGAGAAGATGGAAATTCCAGAAGACAAGATCCGCAAGATCATGAAGATCGCCAAAGAGCCGATCTCGATGGAAACACCGATCGGTGACGATGACGACAGCCACTTGGGCGATTTCATCGAAGACGGCGTCAACACAGCGCCTATCGAAGCCGCCATGCAAGCGGGCTTGCGCGATGTGGTGAAAGACATCTTGGATGGCCTCACACCACGTGAAGCCAAAGTGCTGCGCATGCGCTTTGGCATCGAAATGGCCAGCGACCACACCTTGGAAGAAGTGGGCAAACAGTTCGACGTCACGCGCGAGCGCATCCGTCAAATCGAAGCCAAGGCTTTGCGTAAGTTGAAGCACCCGAGCCGCAGCGACAAACTGCGCAGCTTCATCGACACGATTTAAGCGTCTTTTTGCCCTACGTCGATAGGGCAATAAAAAACCCCGCGAGCACCAAGCTGGCGGGGTTTTCTTTTGGGCCTTTTTAAAACCCGTGACTCAGCTCTAAACCGTTGCCAACGCCATCACACCCGTGGCGGTGTTGGAAATTGGAATGTGATAGTTTTGATGCACAGGCTTGACGTGCTCACCCAAGGCCCCGCGCATGGCCAACCACATCACCAACTCCACACCTTGCGTGCCGGTCTTTTCGACCAACTCGTGGATGCTGAACTGCGTGGTCCACTCGGGGTTCTTTTGCAGGCTGTCCATGAATTCCAAATCAAACGCCTTGTTGATGTGGCCTGCACGCTCGCCGTCGAGCTGATGGCTCAAACCACCGGTGCCCAAAATGACCACGTTCAGATCGCTGTCCCAGCTGCGAATGGCATCACCCACAGCTTTGCCCAAGTTGTAACAACGCTTGGCCGATGGCAATGGGAACTGCACAGTGTTGATACAAATCGGCACGGTCAGAACGGGGCACGCATCGCCAGGCCAGAACAGTTTGAGCGGCAAGGTGAACGCATGGTCCACCAGCATCTCTTGGCAGGTCACCAAGTCAAATTCTTTTTCCACCAACTCGTTGATGATGTGCCACGACAAATCAGGTGCGCCTTTGAACGGTGGCAAAGTGGGGATGCCCCAGCCTTCGTCGGCGTTGTTGTATTGCGCTGCGGCACCCACAGCAAAGGTGGGCATTTTGTCGAGGAAGAAGTTCAAACCGTGGTCGTTGTAGAACACCACGGCCACATCGGGCTTGACCTTGCCCAACCACGCGTGAATGGGTGGGAAGCCATCAAAAAATGGTTTCCAGTACGGGTCTTGCTGAATGCCTTTGGCAATCGCGCCACCGATGGATGGGATGTGTGATGAGGCGAGGCCGCCAACGATGTGTGCCATGGTGTGTCTCCTTGATGTTTATTGGTGGGCTGCAGCGCGCAGCTTGGCTTTGAATTCTTCTTTGGTCATGCCGGTTTGGGCAGCGCCCAGGTCTTGCACATCCAAACCCAAAATACCTGCGAACTTGGCGAGGTAATACACATTGCCACCGGCGGCAATCAACCCCAACACATTGCGTGTGCGAATGGCGTCGGCTTGCTGCACGTTCAAGCCGTATTGCTTGATGTACGCCTCTTCGTCGGCTTTGAAGGTGTTGCGGTTATCAGCGCTGTTGAACGAGTAGCACATCTTGTTGAGGGCGTAGCCTTTTTGGGCTTGGTCACCGTCAAACAAAGTGGTTCCAAAAATCGGTTCAGGTTTGTGGCTCATGGGGTGTCTCCGTGATTGAAGTTTTTCAATGGAACGGAGTGTGAGCGTTTCAACCCATAAAATAAACAGCGCATTACTCATTTATTCCATGAAAAAATTTAATCATTTGGATCTGGACGGCCACCTGCTGCATTTGCTCAGCACGGTCATTGAGCAAGGCTCGGTCACAGCAGCGGCCAATGCACTGGGCATCACGCAGTCCGCCGTGAGCCACCAGCTTGACCGCTTGCGCGCCATCATGGGCGACGCCTTGTTTGTCAAATCAGGGCGCGGCATTGTGCCCACAGCACGCGCAGAAGCTTTGGCCTTGCAAGCGCAAGGGCTGCTGACTCAGCTGCAAGGTTTTGTACACAGTGGTGCGTTTGAGCCTGCGCGCCTGACCCAATGTTTCACCATCGCCGCCAACGATTTGCAGCGCGACTTGCTGCTGCCGGGCTTGTTGAACCGCTTGCAAGCCCAAGCGCCAGGTGTCACGCTGCGCGTAGTGCCATCCGATGTGCCCAGCGCCGACATGCTGCGCGCACAAGACTGCCAGCTGGTCATCAGCCCGCGTCCACCGGATGCCACCGACATCAAACACAAGCGCCTGTTTGCCGACAACTACCGTGTGTTTTATGACCCGCAGATGCGCAAAGCCCCGCGCTCGCTCAAAGCCTATGAGGCCGCCGAGCACATCACCGTGGTGCACCAACCGCGTCGCAGCTTAGACATTGACGAATTACTGCTTAAAAAAGGCGTGCAACGCCGTTTTTCGGCCACCTTGAGCAGTTTTGCAGGCGTTGCGGCGTTCGTGGCTGGCACGGAGCGCTTGGCCACCCTGCCCGGCTTGCTGCGTCAAGGTTTGCTGCGCGGTTTGGCGGATGCGCCCGTGCCCTTTGACACGCCAGACATGCCCATGTACGCCATCTGGCATGTGCGGCACCAGCAAGACCCTGTGCATATTTGGCTGCGCGAACACTTGTTTGCTAGTTGATACGCTTAAGCAAACTCTTCGGTATCCACCTCAGAAGCATTCACTGCGTTGTAACGCGGCCCCTTCACCGTCTGCGGGTTGATGAGCGCTTCTAAACGCTGCATCTGTTCCGCCGACAGCATCACATCAGCGGCGGCGATGTTGTCTTCGAGGTGGCGAATGTTTTGCGTGCCAGGAATCGGAATGAGCTTGCTGTCTTTGTGCAGCAACCAAGCCAAGGCCAGTTGCGCAGGTGTGCAACCTGCTTCGCGTGCAATGGCTTGGTAAGCATCGAGCAAAGGCAAGTTGGCGGCATAGGTGTCCGCAGCAAAGCGTGGCATGGCACGGCGAATGTCGTTGGCGGCCAAGCTGCTGACATCGCGTAAATCACCACACAAGAAGCCACGCGCCACGGGGCTGAAGGCCACAAAGGTGGTGCCCAGTTCTTCGCAGGCTTTGAGCACGGCGATTTCGGGGTTGCGTGTCCACAGCGAGTATTCGGTTTGCACGGCTGCAATGGGGTGCACGGCATGCGCTTTGCGCAAGGTGGTGGCAGAGACTTCGCTCAAACCAATCTCGCGAATTTTGCCTGCGCGCACGAGGTCGCTCAGGGCGCCTACGCTGTCTTCGATGGGCACTTGCTTGTCCCAGCGGTGCAGGTAGTACAGGTCAATCACATCGGTGCCCAAGCGGGCCAAGCTGTCTTCGCAGTTTTGGCGAATGGCTTCAGGACGGCCATTGATGACGCGCTTCACACCATCAGGGAACGACACACCCGCCATGCCACCTTTGCTGCACAAGGTGATTTCGCTGCGGTGCGCTTTGAGCGCCTTGCCCACCAACAACTCGTTGGTGCCAAAGCCATACAAAGCCGCCGTGTCAAACATCGTCACGCCGAGGTCTAAGGCGCGGTGAATCAAGGCCTCGCCCACTTCAGGCGCGGGTGGCGCGCCGTAAGCGTGGCTGAGGTTCATGCAGCCTAGGCCAATGGCTGAAACGGTGTAAGGGCCGAGTTGACGTTGTTTCATGCGTGTGTGTTGGTGTGCGTGCGGGTCCAAGCAGGCAATGGGGCTGAGCGGTGCAGCACATTGTCGTGCAGCCATGTGGCGCTCTTGCGCGCACGCTCGGCCACAGTGGCCAAGGGCAGTTGTTGGTAGTCGTCGTTGAAGACTTCAAAGCTGTAGTCACCGCGATAACCAATGCGGTCCAAGCGCAACACCAAATCAGCCAAGGCTTCGCTGTGCACGCCCTCACCTGGGAACACGCGGAAGGTGCGCGCGGTGGTCATGCGGTCTTCAAAGGTGGGGGTTTCGTGCCACATGAAGTCAGACAGTTGGACCAAGAAAATTTTCTCGGGGTCAAGGTCTTCAATCGCATCCAACGGTGTGTTGGCGGCAAAGATGTGAAACGAGTCAATGCCAATGCCCAGGTTGGGGCAATCGGCACGGCACACCACATCCCAAGACGTGGTGAACTCGTTGACGGTGCGGCCCCATGACAAACCTTCGTAAGCCACTTTGATCCCCAAGGGCAAAGCCATCATGGCGAGCTTTTTCAAATCGCGGGCAATGTGGTCGAGGTCATCGGTGGCGTGGCGTGACGTAGACGAACACGCCAACAACACTTTGCTGCCCGTGGCCGCGCACATCTCGAGCATCGATTTGGCGATGTCGACCTTGTAGCCGTGCAAGTGACCCGACAAACCTTCAAAGTCGCGCAGCACCTGAAAACCTGTGGGGCGCAAGCCACTGGCCTGCACTGCGGCCACCGCTGCGGGTACGCCGCCGGGGTGTGTGACCAAGTCACGCGCCATGAGCATGACTTGCGAGAAGCCTGCGTCTTTCATCGCCGACAGCTTGGCTTCTAAAGAGCCCGCCATCGTGATGGTGTCCATGCCGAAGCCGTCGAGTAAGTTCATGGCGTGGCCTTTTTATTAGTCTTTGTGAACCAGCTCAAACGACACCGAGCCCAAGGCGCTGCGTGTGAGCGCGCCACGGTCTTCGGGGTGCAACTGGGTGGACTCGACAAACTCCACGCCACGCGCTTTGAGTGCGCTCACGGCAGCGCCCACATCGACCGCACCCAAACCAATGCGTTGCAAGCATTCGGGCGATTCGTCGGTGTCCATCCAAGGATCGGGTTCAATGAGTTGCCACAAGAAGTTGCCACACGGGCTCTTCATCAATTTGCCTTTGGGCAAGATGCCAAAACGTTGGTCATCGGGCACAAAGCTGAAATCAAACATGTGTTCAAAGTAGGCCAACCAGTCGGCACTGCGACCCGCACCGATGTACTGCACCACGCCAAAGTAGCTCATGCCAGCGGTAGCTTCTGGGTGTTGGTCAACGGTGGGGATGGGTTTGAAATCGATGTCGTAAATCGAGAACTCTTGCCAACGGTCCACAAAATAAAAGCGGCTGCCGCCTGGGCCGTGGATGGCAGGAATGTGCAGCTCCATCGCTTGCGCTTGGCTGGTCACATTCCATGCACCCAACTCCATGCAGCGGGTGTGCGCTTGCAGCGCATCACGCACGCGGAAAGCCACAGCAGAGATGACGGGTTGGCCATCGGTGGTGGCGCTCACACGCGCATCATCGGGGCTGGCGTTGACCACCAAGTTCATACCGCCTTGTCGGTACAAGGTCACCTCACGCGAGCGGTGGCGTGCCACGGGGCGAAAGCCCATGTTCTCTAGCACTTGGCCCAGCGCCTGTGGGCGGCTGGTGGCGTATTCGATGAACTCGATCCCGTCTAAGCCCAAACGATTGGGCATGTCGGGCACGGACTCGCGGTGTTGAGATGGCAAGGTCATCAAATACTCCAAGAAAATTAGTAACTCAGCTGTGCGACATCGCGCAGCACGTCAGCCGTGGTGGTGGGCAGGCCGAAGTATTCCAAGTAGGCAGGGATTTGTTCAAACAACATGTCCGAGCCCACCTGCACGCGGCAGCCACGGTCTTTGGCGGCTTGCAAGAACGCAGTCATTTCGGTTTTCATCACCACCTCACCCACAAAGGCGTCGGGCGAAATGCGCGACACATCCATCGGCAAGGCATCGCCTTCGTTCATGCCCATGGGCGTGGCGTTGACCACCAAGTCGTGGTCAGCAGGGTCGTTCGAGCCCGTGCGCACATCGATCTGAGGGTAGTTTTGTTTCAAGCGTTGGCCCAAGGCCTCGGCAGATGCGGTGTTCACATCGAACAAGCTGATGGCGGCAATGCCAGCCCCAGCGAGCGACGCAGCAATGGCACAGCCCACGCCGCCCGAGCCGACCACCAGCACACGTCTGCCAGTGAGGTCGAAGCCCTTGCGTTGCACGCCGCGCACAAAGCCTGCGCCATCAAACATGTCGCCGACCAAACGGCCATCCGCGAGTTTTTTCACGGCATTGCAAGCACCGGCCACGCGCACGGTGGCGGTTACTTCGTCGAGCAAGCCCACGGTCACCACCTTGTGCGGCATGGTGATGAGCGCACCACAAATGTTGGTGAGGCTGAAGACTGATTTCAAAAACACCGGATAGTCAGGCGTTTGGCATCCCATGGGCACCACCACCGCATTGATACCCGCACTGGCGAAGTACGGGTTGTAAATCATGGGGGACTTGAAAGAGTGCGTGGGATAACCGATGTGGGCAATCAACTGCGTGTTGCCATTGATAGAAATGCCGTGCTTGCTCATGATGTTTTATTTAGAAGATTGAACGGCTGACACTGCAGCGCGCAAAGCCAGCTCGTAGCTGTCAGCGCCAAAGCCGCAAATTTGGCCTTTCACAATTTCAGCGAACACGGATGTGTGGCGGAATTCTTCACGCGCGTGAATGTTGGACATGTGCAACTCCACCACGGGGCAAGTCAACACGGCCAAAGCATCGCGAATGGCGTAGCTGTAATGGGTCCAGGCGCCGGCGTTGATGAGCACAGCGTCCACGTTGTCAAAGTAGCATTGATGAATGCGCTCGCACATGTCGCCTTCGTGGTTGGTCTGATAGCACTCCACGTCAGCGCCCAAGGCTTTGCCCAAGTTGTGCAAATTGGCATTGATCTCATCGAGTGTGATGGTGCCGTATTGCTTAGGGTCGCGTTTACCAAACATGTTGTGGTTCACGCCGTGCAGCATCAAAACTTTCATACGCAACTTCCCTTAAGAATCTTTATTCGTTCAATAAAAAATGCTTCGCCGCATCCAAGCGGCGAAGCATCACACACCAATTACTTGGCTTTTTTGGCAGGCACAGCTGTACGAACTTTTTCGATTTCAGCTTGTAACTCTTTGACCAAATCTTGACCAACAGTCACGCCGTGCTTGGCAGTCACAGGGCGCATCTTGTCGCGCAAGATAGACATTTCAGACTCCGACAACTGAGTCACTTGCATGCCGTTTTTCTTCAGATTGGCCAACAGACCGGCTTCCAAATTACGTGCGGTAT
Organism: Limnohabitans sp. TS-CS-82; assembly: GCF_002943475.1. Lineage (NCBI taxonomy): Bacteria > Pseudomonadati > Pseudomonadota > Betaproteobacteria > Burkholderiales > Comamonadaceae > Limnohabitans > Limnohabitans sp. TS-CS-82. The sequence continues at coordinate 620,998 of NZ_PTQX01000002.1, forward strand.
CGCGTTGGAACTTGGCAGATTCAGCAGCAGCATCCGCCACCACTTTTTTCTCAGCAGCGCTCAAGGTTTCCCAGAACTTTTTGCTGATCACCACAGACTGTGGGTTGTATTGATGAGCAGTCAATGCCATGTGCTTTTGCACCTCATACAACTTAGCACTGTTAATGGTGGGGATGGGATTTTCTTGACCATCCACAGCACCTTGCTCCAGCGCGGCATACACCTCTGGCCATGGCAGTGGTGTGGGGTTGGCGCCCAAAGCTTTCACCCAATCTACGTTAATGGGGTTAGGAATGACGCGCAACTTCAGGCCTTCGATGTCAGACACTTTGTTGATGGCGCGCTTGCCGTTGGTGAGGTGGCGAAAGCCCAGCTCGTAGTAAGCCAAACCGATCAACCCCTTTTCTTCCAACTTGGCATGCATCTTCTTACCGAAGGCACCGTCCACCACAGCGTCAGCTTCTTTGGTGCTAGCGAACATGAAAGGGAAATCGAACACACCAAATTCTTTGACTTGGCTGGCGAAGATGCCAGAGTTCATGGAAGCCATTTCAAGGGAACCGCCTTGAATGGCCGACACGTTGGCTTGGTCACTACCCAAAGTACCACCTGGGAACAGGTTAACTTTGAGCTTGCCGCCAGAGTTCTTCTCGACGATCTCTTTGAATTTCTCCATACCCTGAACGATGGGGTGACCCGCATTGTTCTGGTTGGCGAACTTGATGGTTTTCACTTGTGCCGAAGCGATGCCCATAGCGGCCATGGCCACAGTCGCGATCACGGTCTTGATAAATACACGTTTCATGTCAGTGTCTCCTGATGAACTTTGCGGTCGTACGCCAAATGAAGGTTCCACTGCCTGGCGTACCCGGACAGACAGTGGAAAAGAAAATCAATAGAACCAGCGTGCGGGCACCATCACCAATTGCGGGAAGGCGACCATCGCAAACATGATGATGAACTGCGCAACCATGAACGGCATCACACCGCGCGTGACTTCGTCCATGCTCACTTTACCCACACCGGCCACCGCATTGAGCACGGTACCCACGGGCGGTGTGATCAAACCGATGGCATTGTTGATGATGAACAAGACGCCGAAGTACACAGGGTCAATGCCAGCGGCTTTCACCACAGGCATCAACACGGGTGTGAGCAACAAAATGGTGGGCGTCATGTCCAACGCAGTACCCACCAGCATGGTGATGACCATGATGGTCAGCATCAATAGACGCGGACTATCTAACAAAGGCTGTAGCAAAGCCACCAATTCAGCTGGCAAATTAGCCACCGTGATCAACCAAGCAGACACCATCGCAGCTGCCACCAAGAACATCACAATCGCACTGGTCTTGGCAGAGGCCACAAACAAGGGATACAAGCTCTTCAAATTGAGTTCTTTGTACACAAAAGTCGAGATGAGCAAGGCGTACACGGCAGCAACCACTGCAGCTTCAGTCGGTGTGAACACACCAAACTTCAAACCAAACACCACGATCACAGGCAATACCAACGCCCAAGTAGCCTCGCGCAGCGCTTCACGAATTTCGCCAAACGATTTACGTGGTGGTACTGTCACTACTTCTTGGCGTGCTAACCACCACCAAGTGATCCACAACGAAGCACCCAACAAAATGCCAGGCACGATACCAGCCATGAACAATTTGGAAATGGACACGTTGCCAGCCACACCAAAAATCACGAAGCCAATGCTGGGTGGAATCACGGGGGCAATGATGCCGGCAGAAGCGATCAAACCTGCAGAGCGTGCGCGGTCATGACCAGCTGCCACCATCATGGGCAAGAGCAAAGAAGCCAAAGCAGCCGCATCGGCCACAGCAGAGCCAGACAAAGCCGCCATGATCACAGCAGCCATGATGGTCACATAGCCCAAGCCACCTTTGATGTGGCCCACACAAGCCATTGCGAAATTCACGATGCGACGCGACAAACCACCCGCATTCATGATTTCGCCAGCCAACATGAAGAATGGCACAGCCAACAACGGGAAACTGTTGGAGCCTTCGATCAAGTTTTGCGCCAAGATTTGCGCATCAAACATGTTCATGTGCCACATCAAGGCAGCACCGCACAACAGCAAAGAGAAAGCGATGGGGATACCCAACGCCATGGAACCCATCAGGGAAAAGAGAAATACTGTGATTGTCATGGTCTTGTTCCTTGAATGGGCTTAGTGGTTGTCGCCGTGAGGGGCTTCTTCAGACTCTTGAATCATCACCAAATCTTCGTCGCGCACGTGCCCGGTTAACAAGCGAATGAACTCTGCACTCAAAATCAAACCACCCATCACAGCAAACAAAATGCCGGGCAAGTAAACCCAAGCCATCGAAGCTTCCATCACGGCACTGGTGCTGTCCAAGTTAATGATTGCTTGCTCATAAGCACCTTTGAACAAAAGCCAGCAAGCAAACAACATCAAGATGTAAGAAGCACCCAAGCAGACTTTTTTGCCGAATGGGCCCAGACGGCTCACCAACATGTCCGTACCCAAATGTCCATGTTCTTTCAGTGCCACGATGGCCCCCAAGAAAGTCATCCACACGAACGCCCAACGTGACAGCTCTTCAGACAAGGTGATGCCAGAGTTCATGGCGTAACGCAGAAACACGTTACCGAATACCAACACCACCATGAGAGCGAGGCAAAAGGCGATCGCTGCTTCAAGTACTTTGCAGCAGCGATCCAAAATAAGGTTAAACATCAGGAAGATCCTTGAAAAATATGGGCTGAAACAAAATGTACAAAACAGTTACTTTGCACCATGTTAGTGGAAACCCGCATTTGAAACTCGCATAGCCAACTACCTGCTATGCCAAATTTGAATAACTCACGAAACGAAGGACCATGTCCACCACGCTTTGGCGTCGTGCAGCCAAAGCTTTGGCAGTTTGGCCATTGCGTTTGAAGATCAAATCGAAGGTGTAACGGTTGGACACGTTGAAAAACGTCAGCGCAGAAATAGACGCATGAATGTCGATAGGGTCTAGCCCTTTGCGAAACGCCCCAGCCTTCACGCCACGCTGGTAAAGCGCTTCGATAGACTGAATGGCTGAGACGTTGAGATCTTGAATCAACTTGCTCTGGGCCAAAAAGCTGCCGCGCTGGATGTTTTCGTTCATGACCAAACGGATGAAGTCTTGGTTGCTGTGATGGTGATCGAAGGTGAAGCCGACCAGCGCCTTGAGCGCCTCCTCAGGGGACAAGTCGGCCAAGTGCAGCTCCGCCTCGGTGGCACGAATGCGGCGATACGCGTCTTCCAGCACGGCAAGGTACAAGGACTCTTTGCTGCCGTAGTAGTAATAGATCATCCGCTTACTAGTGTGCGTAGCTGCTGCAATCGCGTCGATGCGTGCGCCCGCCAAGCCCTTGGCTGCAAACTCTTGAGTGGCCACCGCCATGATGCCCGCCATCGTCCGCTCGGGATCGTTGGTGCGCTTGGGCGCCTTGCGGGTGGAATGTACCGATTCGTTCATTTGCAAAGTATAGAACGCGAATAACGCCACACCATACTCAGAAGAACCCTAATGCGCGCGTCAACTGTCGTGGCAAACTGATTGCAAATGTTGTTTCGACCTTTAACTTTTAAATCTAAAAACATGTCCTCACCTTCATACACACCCTTGCGCCTAGGCATCTTGGGCTGCGCCAACATTGCCAAACAATTTGCACGCGATGTATCTGGCAGCCAGCAGGTTGCCATTCAAGCCGTGGCCAGCCGCGACTTAACCAAAGCCCAAGCCTTCGCGCAGAGCTTTCAGATCGCACATGCCTACGGCAGCTACGAGGCCTTGTTGGCCGATGCCGCGCTAGACGCCATTTACATCCCCTTGCCCAACAGCATGCACGCCGAGTGGGCGATTCGCGCCATGGAAGCTGGCAAGCACGTGCTGTGCGAAAAACCTCTGGCACTCAACTTGGGCGAAGTGACGCGCATGTTTGAGGTGGCGCGCCAACAGGGCGTGATGTTGTTGGAGTCGTATCCGTATTGGTTCCAACCCCAAACCCGCGACTTGTTGGCATGTTTGAGCCACGAGAAGATTGGCGAAGTGCGCAGTGTGCAAGCCAGCTTTGGTTTCACCGTCGGCAACATCGGCACCAACATCCGCATGAAGCCCGACCTCGGTGGCGGCGCCTTACTAGACGCGGGCAGCTATCCACTGAGCTTGATTCGTTTGGTGATGGGCTGCGCGCCTGAGCGTGTGATGGCGCATGCCAACTGGGCCGACACGGGCGTGGACATCAGCATGATGGCAACGTTGTTTTACGCCGATGGCCGACGTGCGCAGATGTCGTGCGCCATGGACACCGCCAACCACCGCCGCGCCACCGTCGTGGGCTCACACGGCACAGTCGAGACCGAATACCTCAACCACACCAGCGATTCTCACACGCATGCTTGGGGCTACTTGCCCAGCCAACTGCGCGTGCGTCAAGGCATAGCCAACAGCATTCCGTTTGAAGACGTGCATTCAGCGTCAGGCAGTGGTTTTCGGTTTGCTGCTGAAGCCTTTGCCCAAGTGATGCGCAATGGCGACTTACCCGCCATTGAACGCGCAGCAGCGGCCAGCTACGACGTTGCAGCCACCCTCGATGCCATTCAGGAAAGTGCCAAGACAGGGCAGCTCGTGACCCTGCGCCAGTAACGCCAGGTCAGTCGTATCGACAACAGCGGCCTAGAGAACCTAAGCCAAGCGCACGGTCTGTTGACTGGCTGCTGCTTGCGCGATGGCCTCGACCACCAACAGGTTTTGCAACCCATCGTGTGCACTCACCAGAGGTTCTTCCACGCCTTGAATCACACGGATGAAGTGATCCATCTGCAAACGCAAGGGATCTTCTCGCTCTAACGCCACAGTGCTACTTTGGTAAGGCTTGAACCACGAACGGTCTTCTGCTTTGACGTAGGTTTTCAAACGCATGGTGGGCACAGCCAAGCTGCCCATCGTGCCTGCAATGACATAACAGTCCTCGTCGTCATAGCTGGCATAGGCCTTGTTCTCTTGACTGGTTTGCTCCCAACTCCGCGCCGATGCCGCTGTGTCTGACAGCATGAAAGACGCCAATACACCCGATGCAAAACGAAACGTGATGGACGCCGTGTCTTCCACCGCAAAACCGCGCACCACATTAGAGGTCATGGCCTGCACCTCAATAATTTCGCCACACAGCATGCGCAAGTTATGAATCTCGTGGATGAGGTTGATCAGAACCGGTCCGCCGCCCACCTCATGCCGCCAAGGCGCCTGCGTGAAGTAGTCATCGGGTTTGTAAAACATGGCGCTGCCCATGACGCTGACCAACTGGCCCAAGCGCCCCTCGTCAATCACTGCTTTGGCTTCACGCATGATGGGGCTGTGCGCACGGTGATGACCGATCAGTACTTTGGCTGAATGCGTTTGCGTGGCCTGCACCAACTTTTGTGCATCGGCTACGGTGTGCGCGATCGGCTTCTCCACCAACACTGGCACCCCAGCCGCGATGCATTGCAAAGCTTGCGGCACATGCATGGCATTGGGTGTGGCCAGAATCACGCCGTCGGGCGAGGCCGTAGCCAGCAGTTCGTCCAAGGTGGCAAACCAAGGCACGCCATGCGTTTGAGCCAAGGCCTGCGCGGCTTCAGACGGATCGGCAATCGCACTCAATCGGCACTGCGAAGATTGCGCAATGACGGCGATGTGGGCACGACCAATCACGCCCGCACCAGCGACCGCGATGTTCACTGGGGGCATGCTTAAACGGTCGCTGCAGCAGCCGTGGTGGTGTGTGCGCCACCCAAGAACAAACGTTCCATTTGTGGGTCAGCCAAAATTTCAGCGGCTGATTTGTACAGCACCAAACGGCCAGACTCTAAAGCAATCGCGTTGTCCGAGTACTTGAGCGCACTCTTCACGTTTTGCTCCACCATCAGCACCGTGGTGCCTTGGTCAGCCAGCTTGCGCAAGAGCTTGAACACGTCTTGCACCACCATCGGTGACAAACCAATGGAAGGCTCGTCAATCAACAAGACCTTGGGACGCAGCAGCAAAGCACGGCCAATTTCAAGTTGCTTTTGTTCACCGCCTGACAACGAAGAAGCCAAGGAGTTCATGCGCTCTTTCACGCGTGGGAAAAACTCCAGCACTTCAGGGATGCGCTCGTGCGTGGTTTTCATGCCCAGCGTGATGCCGCCCAGCTCTAAGTTTTCATACACCGAGAGTTGGCCAAACAAATTGCGACCTTGCGGCACAAAGGCAATGCCGCGTGCGAGCAAGTCTTTTTGTGTGGCACCCGTGATGTCGTCGCCATTCAAACGAATCTTGCCTTGGCGCGGTGTGAGCAAGCCAAACAAGGTTTTGAGCACGGTCGATTTGCCAGCGCCATTAGGGCCAATCAACAGCGTGATGGAGCCCTTGGGCACAGTGAACGACAAGTTGTTCAAGATCATGAAATCTTTGTAACCCGCCACGACATCGTCAAATTCGATGCACGGTGTTGTTGTGTTGTTGTGTGTGGTCATGATCAGCTTCCCAAGTAAGCGTCGAGCACTTGTTTGTTGGCGCGAATTTCTTCGGGTGTGCCAATGGCCATCACCTTGCCTTCGACCATCACCATGATGCGGTGGCACAGGTCCATCACAAAATCCATGTTGTGTTCGATCACCACAAAACTGCCCTTGCGGGTTTTGTTCAAGTCTTTCAGCAAGGTGCTGATGCCGCCCACCAGCGATGGGTTCACACCCGCGCAAGGTTCGTCAAGCAACACCAGAGCAGGTTCGCTCATGAAGGCCATGGCAATGTCCACCAGCTTTTGTTGGCCGTAGCTCAACTCGCCCGCTTTTTTGTCGGCCACATGTCGGATGTGGAACTGGTCAATCAAGGCATCGGCCTTGGCACCCAAGTTGGAATCACTGGGGGCAAACATGCGGCTGAACATGGTGCCTTGGTGCTCTTGCGCGGCCACGATCAAGTTGTCGCGCACGGTCATCTTGCCGAACACCTGCAGGGTTTGGAAGGTGCGGCCTACGCCCAAGCGGTTGAGTTCCAAGGGACCCAGTTTTGTGACGTCTTGGCCATTGAGTTCAATCTTGCCGGTGTCCGGTGTGATCTGACCCAACATGCTGTTGAACAAGGTGGTCTTGCCCGAACCGTTGGGGCCAATCACGCCAAAGATTTCACCAGGGCGCACTTCAAACGACACGCCACCCACCGCCTGAATCGCGCCGTAGGCTTTCTTTAAATCGGTGACTTTGAGTACGGGTTGGTTGGTAGACATGGTCATGCTTTCACTCCTGATTGACCAGCCGCCGCACGCGCAGCAGAGGCCTCACGCGACTGACGTTTCGCACGAATGCGGTCTGGAATGCTCAACAAACCATCGGGCAGCCAAATCATCAACATCACCACGGCCGTGCCGAACACAAACAAATACCAAGCCTGCGCAAAACGCAACCACTCGGGCAAGATCACGCCCACCGCAGCGCCCAGCAAGGGACCCAAGAAATAACCAGGGCCGCCCACCACCACCATGAGGTACATCATGATGGATGCTTCCACTGTGAACGGTGCGGGGTCGATGAACTGCACCATCGAACCAAACAAGCCACCGGCGATACCGGCATAGGCCGCGCCAATCGCAAAGCTCAACAAGGTGTAGCCACGGATGTCCACGCCCAAGCTTTCCGCGCGGATGGGGTTGTCACGCAAAGCGGTAAACGCTTTGCCCCAAGGTGAATTGAGCAAACCCCACAAGAGCAAGCCCAGCACCACCGCAAACGCCAACACCAAGTAGTAGTACGCCAAGTTGCCATCAAAACTGATGCCGAAGGCTTCAGGGCGTGCAATGTTGTTGATGCCAAACGTGCCACCGGTGAGCCACTCTTCGTTGCGCATCACCAACCACACCGCGGTGTTGAAACCGAGCGTGGCAAATGCCAAGTAAATGGTTTGCACGCGCAGCGCAGGAAAGCCCAAGGCCAAGCCCACCACAAAGCAACCCAAGGCTGCGAGTGGCATGCCGAGCCAAAAGCTATAACCCGCCTGCATCATCACGGCCACGGTGTAGGCACCAATGCCAAAGAACGCGGCATGGCCGAGTGACTTTTGACCGGCGTAACCGATGGTGAGGTTCAAGCCCATGGTGGCAATGACGTAAATCAGCCAATAGGTGAACAAATAAATGCCGTGGTTTTTGAGCAGCGTAGGCACAAAAATACAGGCCAACAGCCCCAAGAGGCCGGCAAGAATTGCGAGCTTCTTCATACTTTGCGCTCCACTTTTTTACCGAGCAAGCCTTGTGGCTTGAACAAAATCACGACCATGAAAATGACCAGCGCCACAGCATCTTTGTAGGCAGGCGAAATGTAGGCCGCAGCCAAGTTTTCACACACGCCCACAATCACACCGCCCAACAACGCACCGCGTGAGTTATTGAAGCCACCAATGATGGCGGCGAAGAAAGCCTTCGTACCCAAAGCCGCACCCATGTCGAACTTGGCCAGATACGTTGGCGTCACCAAAATCGCTGCTGCAGCAGCCAGCACAGCGTTGATGGCGAAGGTATAGAAAATCATGCGCGGCACGTTGATGCCCAACACCGAAGCACTCTCGGTGTTTTGTGCCACCGCTTGCATGGCGCGACCGGTAACGGTCTTGGCCAAGAAGGCTTGTGTGACTAACACCAGCGCAATGGCAAAGACAAAGGTGCCAATGTCGGTAGCCGAAATGGTCACACCCGCAATGTTGTACACCTCATCTGGAAACAAATTAGGGAAAGGATGTGGCTCAGCGCTGTAACCCGCACGCACGGCATTGCGCATGGCAATGGACAGCCCGATGGTCGCCACCACGATGGGCATCATGCCGAACTTAAAGAGTGGGTCCACCACGCCGCGTTTGAACAACCAGCCCAACACAAAGACCGACAACACACAACTCGCGGCAAAGCTCAACATCAAAGGAAAGCCTGCAGCCATGAAGCCCAGCATCATGAAAGCCGGCAGCATCACAAACTCGCCTTGCGCGAAGTTGATGGTGCCCGAAGCTTGCCAAAGCAAGGTAAAGCCCAAAGCCGCCAGCGCATAAATGCTGCCGGTGGCAAGGCCACTGAAAAAGAGTTGTAGGAAATCGGTCATGTTGATTCGCTTGAAAAAAGAAAGGCACGCCCGAAATAGGCGTGCCTTGTTTTCTTGGTTACTTCTTGGCGTTCAAAGCGGGCAAAGTAGCCGTCACCACTTGACGTCCGTTTTTCACTTCGATCAAGAAGCTTTCGCGGTCGAGGTCACCATTGGCATCAAAGCTCACGTCCATGATGACGCCTGGGTTTTTCTTGGCGCTGATGCTGATGCCGTGCAGTGCTTGCGCCACGGCCTTGCGGTCGAGCTTGCCCACTTTTTCGATGGCGGCTTTGAGCACATACATGCCGGTGTAACCCTTGATGCCGTTGTGGTCAGAAATGCTGCCGTAGGCTTGGTAGTACTTGGCCTTGAACTTCAACATTTCTGGATTAGGCGCGTCTACTGTCAAGCCAACGTGGGCCATGGCACCGTTGGCCGCATCACCCGCCAGTTCGATCACTTTTTGACCAGTCAATGTGGTCTCACCGATCACAGGCTTGTTCCAACCTTGCTTTTTCAATTCACGCAACAAACGTGCGGACTCTTCTTCGTTGGTGTACGCAAAGATCGCGTCGGCGTTGCTTTGCTTGGCTTTCAACACGGCGGCTGAAAAGTCAACTTGGCCGGCATCTGTCGAAATATCTGCCACGATTTTGGTTGGACCATCAGCCAACAGCTTGGTCAATGTGTCGCGACCACCTTTACCGAAGTCGTTGTTCACATAAATCACCGCCAAGGTTTTGGCTTTGGTGTTGATGAACTTGGCAAGCTTAGGAAACGAAGTACTTTGACCAAAAGCCGTACGGAACACATAAGGGTTGCCTTGGGCTGTGATGGCAGCGGCTTCGCCACCGGTGAAGTTAGGCACTTCGCCGCGCTTGGACTCAGCCATGGACACCATGATGGAGCCAGAGTAGACGGGGCCAAAAATGGCGAACACGCCGTCATCCACAGCTTTTTGTGTCAAGCCCTTGGCAACGCCAGGGTTGGTTTGTGTGTCTACGGTGTAGTTCTCGATTTTCTTGCCCAAGATGCCGCCGGCTTCGTTGATCTCTTTGACCGCCAACTCCACGCCGTTCTTAAACACCGTACCGGCTGTGGTGCCAGGTCCCGAAAGTTCAACGATGTTGGCAATCTTGATGGTTTGCTGAGCATGCGCGATGCCAGCCAACGTAAAAATAGCGGCAGCTGCAACAGCTTTTAAGGTGGAACGTTTATTCATGGATGTCTCCTCTTTGGGTTTGAAATTGAGCCTTTGTTTGGTGGCTCGGGGTGATGAAATCTGTGGCGCACCATTCAAAAGAATTGGATGTATGCAATTTAGTTGGAAAATTTTGACTTATCGTAATATTCGCATTAATTTGCGCGATTGTCGAACGATATTGTGCGATCATCGAACGCATCACGGGTTTCCCCCTGCACACGTTATGAACACACTTTTGACGCACCCCACGGGCATGGACAAGAAAGACTGGATCGCGGGTCTGGACAAAGGCCTCGCCATGCTGCAAACCTTTGACGAACACAACCCGCGCTTGACGGCCACACAAGCGGGCCAACGCTGCGGCCTCACGCGCACCGCCGCGCGGCGCTACTTGTTGACGCTCTTGCATTTGGGTTTTGTGTCCACCGACGGCAAGCTGTTTTGGCTCACGCCCAAGGTCATGCGACTGGGCCAGTCGTACTTGGAATCGGCACGCCTGCCGCGCATCGTGCAACCCTCGTTGCAACGCTTGGCGATGGGCACACAAGAAATTTCGTTTGTCGCCGTGCTCGACGGTTACGACTTGGTCTACATCGCACGCAACGGACAAAACCGCAGCATGAACACCAGTTTCGCGCTGGGTGCGCGTGTGCCCTGTCACCTCACCAGTGCGGGTGTGTTGCTGCTTGCGCTGTTGGGTGAGGAAGAGTCCGACGCGTGGTTGGCCAACCACGAACTCAAAGCCTTCACCTCGCACACCATCACCGACCCCAAGCGCATGCGCACGGAGCTGGCCCGCATTCGCACGCAAGACTGGGCCTTGTCCGAGCAGCAGCTCGACTTGGCGTACCGCGGCGTGGCGGTGCCCTTGCGAGACCACAAAGGGAATGTGCAAGGCGCGCTGACCGTGAGCATGCCCATTCAGCATGAAACGTCGAAGGAAGCCGTGAACCGCGTGCTGCCTGTGTTGCGCGAAGTCGCGCAAAGTTTGCGGCCGTTGATGTGAGGCAGCGTGGCAAACGCAATTAGGCATCGCCTAAAACTTTCTGAGTGGCGTTGAGACACAGTTCAGCCCAAGCCTTGTCACCAATCGACTTCGAACGCTCAAGGTTCACGATTTCCACGCTCACTGGCAAGTCTTGCGGCAAGGTGGCAAACAACCCTTTGACATCGATGGTGCCTTCACCTGGCAGCAAACGTTCTTGGCGCGCGGTGTGAATTAATTCTTCAGTCGTGAAACTCAAACCCGCTTGCGCATCGCACATTTGTGCATAGTGCAACAGCTCGCGTGGAATAGCAGCGATGTCTGCCAAGCTGGTGGTGGAGCGACCAAAGTGCAAAGCATCGACCAAGATGCCAGCGTTCTTCGGCGTGCAGGCTTGTTTGACCACACGCATCGCGGCTTGTGCATCTTTCACGCCCGTCCACGGCATGAACTCCAAATCTGCGGTGAGGCCGTAGGGTTGCATGAACTCACACAGTTGCGCGTAGTTTTGAGCCAAGCGTTGCTCGTTGCTGTCGTCGGCAGCAATCAACACCGCACGGGCTTTGAGTGCGGCCCCTGCCTCTAACAAGGGGCGGTGCACCACGGGGTCAAACTGCTCGCCGATGCGGATGATTTCAAGGTCAAACACCTGCACACCCGTGTCGGCCATGCGTGCCAAGGTTTCGCGTTGCACGGCCGCATCGGTGATGAAACTTTGAAACGGTGCGCCAGGCCCATTGGGTTGCAAACGCAAGCCCACAAAACCATAGCCCAACTGAGCGGCAATGCTGATGGCTTCAGGAACCGTCGAGGCATTGGCCGTTAAGTACGCGAGCGAATAGGTACGCATGATGTGCAGCCTTGGAGATTTATTTCAATGGCGACACCGCAGTGGGCAACGCGATGGTGGACACCATGTGGGTGGTTAAGTTGGCAGGGCCGCCTTTGGGTGGCCAAATGCCTTGAGCCACGGCATCGGCGCGTGCTTTGCTGCGTGCATCAATCGTTGGGTAAGCCCAGATGTTGGTGAAGCGCAGCGGGCCATCCAAAGCGACCATGGCCACCACGCAGGGCGAAATTTTGTCGCGCGCAGGAATGGCTTGCTCCCACAAATCAATCGTGGGTTGCACGCCACCGGGTTTGATGCCGTAGGTGCGGATTTCGTACACAGGACCGTTGATGCCGCTCTCCGCGCTGGGGCGCACGGGCTTCATCCAAGGGAAGCCTTGGTAGCTGTGTTGCTCCAAGCTTTGGAAGATGTCGCCACAGCCAAAGGGGCTGGCGTTGTGTTGCGTGCGGTTGCGTTCGGCTTGCAAAGTAGCCAAGTCGTCAAAGCCGCGCAACACAATCATTTGGTTGAGCACACCGATGTCGGTGAACCAGCAGCCCAGCAATTCACCTTGACCTTGCGCGGCAAAAGTTTGCACGTTGGCAGCGGCTTGGGCAGCGGTGCCAAAAGGCAGCGTCATGGTGGCGAGTTCGTAATACATGGGAGAAGTCCTTTTCAAAAATGGATGTTCGGAAGATGCGAAGTCAGGTGACAAGCGGGCCGCATGATGCGCAGCCAAATAACCAAAGGTCATGGCGGGGCCTAGGGTGATGCCGCCACTCGGGTAGTTGCCGCCCATCACACTCGATAGGTCGTTGCCACCCGCGTACAAACCGTCGATGGGCTGGCCTTGCGCGTTGAGCACTTGCGCGTGTTCGTTGCAGCGCAAACCGGCAAACGTGCCCAAGCTGCCAGCCACGATGCGTACCGCGTAAAACGGGCCGTCTTGAATGGGCGCCATGTTGGGGTTGCGGCCTGCGTGCGTGGCGTCGCCTTGCATACGGTTGTAAGCGGTTTGGCCTTTGGCAAATTCACCGTCGTAACCGATGTCTGCTTGGGTGTTGTAGCGCGCCACGGTGTGTTGCAAAGCCGCGGCGTCGATGCCACACGCATCTGCCAACTCCGCCAAGGTGTTGCCACGTTTCAAGTAACCATTGGCCAACATGCCGTGCATGGGCACGGGTGCAGGTTTGACCGCACCCAAACCCCAGCGACGGATGAAGCGGTGGTCTACCACTAACCAGGCTTGCACGGGCTCACCTTCAGATAAGGCTTGAATCAACCCTTGCATGAAGTCGTGGTACGAGTCGGCTTCGTTCACAAAGCGTTTGCCAAAACGTGTCACGGCAATCAGGCCGGGCTTGCCGCGTTCAATCAAATGCGGGAAATGGGCGGTGGTTCCCTCCTCCGTCTTGTTCCTGCGTGGCACCAACGACACGGGCGCCATCGCAGCCGCGTGCTTCAAATCGTTCGCCACCACAGCGCCCACCGATTCACCTAAGCGCAAACCATCGCCGGTATTGCCGCGCGAGGCGGCTGAGAAATGTTGTTGACCTGTCGGGTCGTGTGGCAGCAGTTGGCTCTTGCGCTGCGGGTCATGCGGAAAGCCCCCTGTTGCCAACATCACACCGCGCTTGGCGCGAATGACTTGCTCTTCGCCGTTGTGCATCACCACGGCACCACGCACTTTTTGCGCACCGTCAGCACCTGCTTCTGTGACCAAACGCACCACAGGGCTGTTCACGCGAATATCCACACCCGCATCAAAGGCAGATTTGGCCAAACCCGCCACTAAGGCATTGCCGTTGACCAATTGCATGCCTCGACCGTGAAGCGCCAAGTCCAACAGGTGGCGCGTGACACGCTTAGCCACATGAAAGAACGAACCCCATGAACGCAAGGCGTTAAAGAAGTGACGGATGTCAGCCCCCGAGGCAATGCCCATGCCGAGGAAGGTCATCTCGTACAACGGCGTTTTGAGCTGTTTCACATGCTGACCCAACAAGCGGCCATTGAACGGCGCGGCACACACCGAGCGGCCACCCAAGGCAGCGTCTTCGGTCTTGCCGTGGAAATCTGGAATCAAGTTGCCATCGATGAACTGCAAGGCGGTGTGTTCTTGAAAGAAGCGCACCATGCGTGGGCCATGCGTGAGGAAGGTGCGCGCGCGTGTTTCGTCAAACTGCTCGCCCAACTCGTGGCGCAAGTACGAAAGCGGTTTTTCAATCGGTTCGGTGATGCCCGCTTGGATGGCAAATGGGTTGCGTGGAATCCACATCCAACCACCCGACCAAGCGGTGGTGCCACCGTAGTGCGGGTCTTTCTCGACCACGATGACTTTGAGGCCAAGGTGTGTCGCAGTCACGGCGGTGGACAGCGCACCTGCGCCCGAGCCCACCACGAGTAAATCGCAGTCCCAAGCTTTGGCTGCAACGGTGTCGATTGAAGGGGTGGTCATCGTGGCGTGTCCCAGTCCATCAAGCGGCGTAAATGGGTTGCAAGCGCACATGGCTGGTGCCGCGCGCCAACATGGGCGATGCGCCGCTGGCCGCTGCCAATTGCGCCGCGCATGACAACAAATCAGGCGCCAACGCCAACATGCGCTCACGCGTCAAACGTGCCGACGGGCCCGCCACACTGATGGTGCCCATGGGCAACTGCCCAGCCAAACCCACAGGCGCGGCGATGGCGTTGAGGCCTGCGGTGTAGGTTTCTTCGGTCAAGCTGAAGCCTTGTTTGCGGGTGTCTTGTAAGACCTTCAGGAAGGCTTTCAAACTCTTGGGCGCATTCGGGCCAAAGTCTTGGGGCGAGCCCAAACCTTGTTGCGACACCAAGGCCAACGCATCATCATCCTTCATGGTGGACAACCAAGCCAAGCCCGACGACGAGCAGCTCAAACGGGCAATGCTGCCCATGTCGGGGTCGTAGCGCAGGCCTTGGCGAGCGCCTTGTGCGCGGGCCACCCACGTCAGGCGGTCGCCATCGACCACCGACAAACGCACCAGCTCACCCGTTTGTTCGGCCAAGCGGTCGAGCAGCGGTTGGGCCACATCAATGACGCCTGTTTTGCTGAGGTAGCTCAAGCCCAGAGACACCAGCTTGGTGGTCAACATGTAATCGCCCATGTCGCGGGTTTGGCGCACATAGCCGAAGCGCACCAAGTCGGCCAACAGGCGGTGCGCGGCGCTCTTGGGCATGTTGAGCTTGTCAGCCAACACAGCCAGCTCGACGCCCTGCCCTTGTTCAGACAAGAGCTCCAAGATGCCCAAAGTTCTTTCAAGTACGCCGCTCATAGTGCTGTTTGGAAATGGATATTGAACGGCACTTTATCACGAAAAATGAATTTGATTCAAAAGTTGAACGCAATTCCATTTTTGGATAAACTGCGCCACATTCATCCACTTCACTTTGAATCACCATGCTTGAAAACTTCAGCGGCGCCACACGCGTTCACGTCATTGTGGGCGACCCCATTGCCCAAGTGAAATCGCCTTTTGGCGTGACCCAAGCTTTTGAGTCGCATGGCCGCGACGCCATCTGCATCCCCGCCCACGTCTCCCCCGCTGACTTGACCGATTGGTGGGCCGGCACCCAACGCGCGCAAAACATCGACGGCCTCATCGTCACCGTGCCGCACAAATTTGCGTGCGCTGCGTTTTGCGATGCGCTGTCTGAGCGCGCTGCCTTCTTGGGCGCCGTCAACACCGTGCGTCGCGACGCACAAGGCCGCTGGCATGGCGACATGTTCGACGGCTTGGGTTATGTGCGCGCCATGGAAAAAAACGGTTGCGTGTTAAAAAACAAACGCGCTTTGCTGGTGGGCGCAGGCGGCGCGGGCTCTGCCATTGCACACAGCTTGGTGTTGGCCGGCGTGAGCGAATTGGCCATTCACGACCCCGACGACCAACGCCGCCAATCGCTGATCGACCGCCTCAACACCTTGAAGCTGGGCAAAGTCACCCATCTTGAAAAGTTCACACTTGGCAGCCCCGACCCCACAGGCTTTGATGTCGCCGTCAACGCCACGCCCATCGGCATGAAAGAAGCCGACCCCACACCGATTGACACCACCAAGATTCATGGCGACATGTTTGTGGGCTGCGTCATCACCGCCCCCGCCATCACGCCTTTGATTGCGGCAGCGCGCGCCAAAGGTTGCAAGACCGTCACGGGCGCCGACATGTTTGCGCAAGTGCGCGAGTTGATGGTCAATTTTTTGTTGGAGGTGTGAGCCATGAGAGACGCCTTGCATCCCCTTGATCAGCGCATTTCTCATCGCATCACCACCGACCTCTCGCAATTCAAAGACCACGACACCGTGGACTTGGTGGTGATTGGTTCTGGCGGTGCAGGCTTCTCCGCCGCACTCAACGCTGCGATTGACGGCGCACGCGTGCTGTTGGTCGAGCGCATGGCCCATGTGGGCGGCACCACCGCTTTGTCGGCAGCCACCACGTGGGTGCCCGGCACCCAACGCGGTTTAGCAGTCAACCCAGACGACACGCCCGAGCGTGTGGCCACATTTTTGAACCTCGCCGTGGGCGAACGCTCGGATGCCAAGTTGCGTCAAGCGTTCATCGACAACGGCCCGCACGCCGTCGCCAAACTCGAAGCCAACAGCGCACTGCAATTCCAAGTGCGCATGTTGCATCCCGACTATTTGTCTGAACTCGAAGGCTCGGTGTTGCGTGGCCGTGCGATTGAGCCACAGCCGTTTGATGGCAAATTGCTCGGCCCCAACCTGCCCCTCGTGCGCAACCCCATCCCCGAGTTCACCGTGCTCGGCGGCATGATGGTGGACCGCGACGACATCTTCCATTTGCTGCGTTTGACGGAAACGTGGAAGTCGTTCAGCTACAGCGTACGCATCATCGTGCGCCACTTCCTCGACAAACTGCTGCACCCACGCAGCACGCGCTTGGTCATGGGCAACGCCATGATTGCGCGCATGCTCTACAGCTACATCCAACGCCAAGGCATGCTGGTGACCAACACCGAAGCCACGCAACTCTTGCAAGACGGCAACACCATTCAAGGCGTGGCCCTGCAACAAACCCTGCCCGATGGCAGCATGGTCAAACGCACGGTGCACAGCAAAGGCGGCGTGGTCATGGCCAGCGGTGGTTTCAACCGTCACACCACACGCCGTGCAGACATGTTGCCCGGTGCCAAAGAAGCATGGTGCCCAGCAGGCCCCGGCCACACCGGCAAGGCACAAGACTTGGCCCTGCAAGCGGGTGGCCAACTCGGCAGCGGTGGTTTGAGCCACGCGTTTTGGGCGCCCGTCTCCACACGCCAACGCGCCGATGGCAGCATCGCCGTGTTTCCACACTTTGTGATGGACCGCGGCAAGCCCGGCATGCTCACCGTGGACAGCCAAGGTCAACGCTACCTGAACGAATCCACCTCGTACCACTTGTTTGGCATTGCCATGCAAGCTCACCACGCCACCACGCCCAGCGTGCCATCGTGGTTGGTGTGCGATGCAGGCGCCTTGAAGCGCTATGGCATTGGCATGGTTCGCCCCGGCGGTAAAGGCCTTGAACCGTTCTTGGCCGATGGTTATTTGAAGCAAGGCAAGACCTTGGCTGAGCTCGCGCAGCAACTGAATGTGCCCACTGACAAACTCAAAGCCACCATCGATCGTTTTAACACATTCGCCGACAACGGCGTGGACGAAGATTTCCAACGCGGCACCACCGACTACCAACGCGCCAACGGCGACGCCACATGGCACGGCCCCAACCCCTGTTTGGGTGCGTTACGCGATGGCCCGTTCTACGCGGTGGCGCTCTACCCCGGCGACATTGGTGCGGCCACAGGCTTGCTCACCGATGGCGATGCGCGTGTGCTCAACGCGCAAGGCGTGGCGATTGACGGCTTGTATGCGGCGGGCAACGACATGCACTCCGTCATGGGTGGTGTGTATCCAGCGCCGGGCATCACCATTGGGCCCGGGGTGACGTTTGGCTACTTAGCTGCCAAACATGCGGTGGCACGGAGTCGTGCGTCACACACCTAACGCAGCACCTCACCCGTTACCGCGGATCGCGGTAACGAAACGTGCCCATGGCTTGTGCCGCCACTTGGCCTGTGGCATCCACCACGCGGGCTTCACAAAAACACACCGAGCGGCCACCGCCTATCGCACGGCCCGTGGCGACGAGGCGTCCCGCAGCGGGACGCATGAAGGAAATGCTCATGTCCACGGTCACCACTTCGCGGGCGTAGTCAACGCGCGACAACGCGGCGTGTGCCATGGCGCTGTCCAACAACGTCATGACCACACCGCCGTGTCCGCCGCCATGGTTGTTCAAAAGTTCGTCGCGTAATTCGACCGAAATCACCGCCTCGCCGTCGTGCGCTTTTTCGCGGCACAGCCCCAAATGATCGGTGAAGGGCACATGGCGCTCTGGGCCACTGCGCGGCTTATCGGTCTGAGCCGCTTTGTCTGGGTGACTCATGTCTTCTCCTGACGCGATGCGGCTGCAGCGGCGCTGAAATCGCGTGGCCCCGTCAACGCCAAACCACCATCCACAGGAATGATGGTGCCGGTGATGAACGCGCCCAAATCACTGGCCAGCACCATGGACATGTTCGCAATGTCTTTGATCGCGCCCAAGCGTTTGAGGGGCACCCGTTGGGTCATGGCAGACAGGGTGTCATCGGTGGGCGCCAGGCGCTTGAGCCCTTCTGTGTCGGCAATCGGCCCTGGCACGATGGAGTTGATGCGAATGCCTTGCGCACCCCACTCCAACGCCAGCACTTGCGTGAGCATGTCAATCCCCGCCTTGGCCGCGCACACATGAGCTTGGTAAGGCGTGGGAATAAAAGCTTGGCCTGCAGAAATTTGAATCACGCAAGCGCCTGGCTTTTGCAAATACGCATGCGCCAAGCGCACCACATGAAAACTACCCAGCAAATCAATGTCGATCACCGTCTTGAAGGCGTTGGGCGACATGTCCAGCACGCTGGCTAAGAAGTTGCCCGCAGCGCCGGAAATCAACACATCAATCGGTCCAAATTTTTCTGCCGCCTGTGCAAACGCCGACTCCAAGGCCGCAGGCTGTCGCACATCCGCGGAGGTGCCCCACGCTTGCGCGCCGGTAGAGGTCAGTTGCGCCACCGCAGCAGCCACCTTGTCTGCCGAGCGACTGATCAACGACACGCGCGCACCGGCTTTCGAAAACGCCTGCGCAATGCCAAAGTTGATGCCACTGGAGCCACCGGCGACAAACACATGTTTGCCAGAAAAATCAAAGTTCAAAGTCGTCATAAAGTTCACTCAGGTTTAAAGCCAATTTCTTTCAGCATCTTGGCATCGCGCTCAAATTGCGAACGTGCATACGCCGCGTATTCGTCGCCAGACGTCCAATTCGCTTGAAAGTCAAACTGTTCCAGTTGGTTCAAATAGACTGGGTCAGAGGCCGCTTTTTTGAACGCACTCGCCAAACGCGCGGCAATCTTGGGGTCTAGATTTTTGGGCGTCACCAGCCCCATGGGCGATTCAATCACCAAGTCATAGCCCAGCTCTTTGACCGTGGGCACGTTGGGGTAACGTTTGAGACGTTCCGCTGTGAAGGTCGCCAACAAGCGAACTTTGCCTCCTTGCACCTGAGCGCCAAAGCCCGGGTCGCCATACACATCCAAATGCCGACCAATGAGCGTGGTGAACGCTTCTGAGCCGCCTTTGAATGGCACCATGTTGAAGCTTGTGCCGGCGAGTTTGCCAAGTCGTTCGGCATAAATGCGGTTGATGCTGATCGCCCCCACATTGCCCCAACTCAGCACA
Organism: Limnohabitans sp. TS-CS-82; assembly: GCF_002943475.1. Classification (NCBI taxonomy): domain Bacteria; kingdom Pseudomonadati; phylum Pseudomonadota; class Betaproteobacteria; order Burkholderiales; family Comamonadaceae; genus Limnohabitans; species Limnohabitans sp. TS-CS-82. The sequence goes on from NZ_PTQX01000002.1 coordinate 640,920, forward strand.
CCGGGCTGCTTTTTCGCATCGGCCAAAAGCTCTCCCAAATTCTTCCAAGGGGCATCCATGGCGACCGACACACCCGTGCTCAACCCAAACAAACCCGCGATGTAGGTGAAGTCACGCAAAGGATCAAAGTTCACCTTTTGCACCAGCGGCGCACGGATCACCGAGTTGTGCATGACCGCCAAGGTGTAGCCATCGGCCTCGTGCATCGCGCCCACAGAAGCCGTGCCCATGATGCCGCCCGCGCCGGGCCGGTGCATCAACACCACCGGCTGCCCCAGCTCACGCGACGCGGCTTCGGCCAAGGAACGAAACACGGGATCGACCGAGCCACCCGGTGGGAACGGTAGCACCAAAGAAATGGGCTTGGACGGGAAAGGGTCAGCGGCCCACGCGGCCATGCCAACGCCACAAAGGCCTAAGCCGCACACAGCAAGCAATGCGTGACGACGCATGCGATTCAAAAGAGATGACTTCATCGTTATTTCCTCATGGGTGAATCGAGACAGCGGGTTTGGGAAGCTCTAAAAATCGAAAGGAACCTTGAGCCTGCGCAATGGTTTGGCCATCGGCATCGGTGACCTTGGCGCTGCACCAGACCACCGCGTTGTCGTGGTGCAGCACCTGACCATCTGCGGTCAGCAAGCCACGCCCTGGCGCTAAAAAATTGGTGGTCAGATTGAGCGTCACCACCGTGCGGGTGAAGTTCACGCAAGACACCGCCGCGCTGGCCATCGCCACATCGAGCATGGTCGACACGACGCCGCCGTGCACCGCCCCGATGACATTGCCCACATCCGCAGACGGGTCCAACGTGATGCGGGCCTGCCCGTTTTGTGAGAACGCCCGCTTCATGTCGAGCAAACGCATGAAGGGTGTTTGCGAAAACACGTCCAAGGGGTTGGTGATCGTGACGGGTTTCATGCACGCACACGTTCACGCAATGCGTTTTTGAGAATTTTTCCGGCAGCCGACATCGGCAACTCCGTCACGAAGCTGAAGCTGCGTGGGCATTTGTAACCCGCAAGTTGTTGGTGACAATCCGCGCGCAAAGCGGCCACCATGTCATCGGCTGACAAACTCGCCGTGCTCGTCAAAACGATGACCGCATGCACCGCCTCGCCCCACTTCACATCGGGCACACCAATCACAGCCGCCTGGGCCACATCCGCGTGTTGGCGCAACACGGCCTCCACCTCGGCGCAGTACACGTTTTCGCCACCGGTGATGATCATGTCTTTGAGGCGATCCACGATGAACAAATACCCGTCTTCACGCATGCGCCCTAAATCGCCAGTCCGAAACCAGCCGTCCACAAATGCGGCTGTGGTGACATCGGGCTGCTTCCAATAGCCTTGCATGATCATGGGGCCGCGCACCCAAATCTCCCCCACTTGACCGCGTGGCGCTTCTTCGCCCGCGTCATTGACCACCTGAATTTCAGCGCCCAAGCCCGCTCGCCCGACGGAGTTCAGCAGCGCAAGCGCTTCGCCCTGCGCGCGGTGGTTGATGGGCAAGTTGATGCACACGGCGCCTGCGGTTTCGGTCAGTCCATAGGCTTGAAAGAACTCCGCCTGAGGCCAAGTGGCCAACGCACGGTTCAACAAATCAGGCGGCATGGGCGCTGCGCCAAACGCAATACGATCCAAACACTGCAACTTGGCGGCATCAAAATTTTCGTCGTCCAACAACGCTTGCAACATGCTGGGCACCATGATGGTGTCGTTGATGCCAAAACGCGCAATCGCGGCCAGCACGGCGGGTGTGCGGAACTGCGCCATCGTCAGCCAACGGCCACCCACAATCATCTGGCCAATCATGCGCCCCAAGCCCGCCACATGGAACAAGGGAGCCACCAACAACGACACCGAATCTGGCGGATTGTTGAGTTCAGCGCCTCGCGTCATAGAGGCAGACCAGAAGTTGGCGTGCGTCAACATCACGCCTTTTGACCGCCCCGTGGTGCCGCCGGTGTAGAGCAGCGCGGCCAGCGCAGATCCACCGGTGCGCGTATCGGGCACGGGTTGCATGGTTGCGCAAGCGTTCGCCAAATCATTCAAACTCAAGCAAGGCGAAAAACCTTGAGGCACAGGCAAACTGAGGTCGTGCAACAAGAGCACGGCATCGCTGTCGTGCAACGCATACGCAAGTTCCGCTTCGCTCCAACGCGTGTTCATGGGACACGCCACCGCCCCCAACCACCAGCACGCCAGAATGGCTTGAATCAGCTGGTCGGAGTTGGGCGACAACAGCGCCACACGGTCGTTGGCACGAATGCCACGGGCCTGCAAATAAGCCGCTTGACGCCCCACTGCATCCAAGACTTCGGCAAAAGTCCAGTGCCGTTCGCCTGCGTCGCTCACATGCGTCAAGGCGATGGTGTCTGGGTGCCGTTGTACGGCGCGATGTAAACCTTGGGTCAAATACACAGAACGGTCCTTATTGAGGTGACGCTTCAAAGGAAGCCAAAAGCTCGCGCTTGAGCACTTTGCCGCTCAAGGTCATGGGGAACACATCGCTCACCACCGTATGTGCCGGGCGTTTGTAGGGGGCCAAGTGATCGGCGACAAACACATCCAAAGCCGCGCGGTCCAGTTTGGCGTTGGGCTGCATTTCTAGGAAGGCCATGATTTCTTCATTCCCGCCCGACACGGCACGCCCCACCACCGCTGCGCGCTGCACACCTGGGAATTGGGCCAACACCGACTCCACCTCGCCGGGGTACACATTGAAGCCTGAGCGAATGATCATTTCTTTCAAGCGCCCCACCACAAACAAAGCACCGGCGTCATCCAAGTAACCTGTGTCGCCACTGGCGTACCAGCCGCCTTCACGCATCACTTGCGCGGTCGCGTCGGCATCGCGAAAGTAACCGGGCATCAAGCCAACACCGCGCATCCAAATCTCGCCGCGCTCGCCCGCTGCCGCAGCTTGGCCTTGTTCGTTGACGATGCGCAGTTCAGCGCCGTCAACCAAATAACCGGCCGAGGTGTCGTCCCGAGCCACATTCAAACGACCTAGGCACAAAGCACCGGCGTATTCAGACAAGCCATAGCCGTGGTGCAAAGGCTGAGAGAAACGTTCCTCCACCGCGCGCTTGAGCTTCAAATCCAACGGTGCTGCACCTGTGTAGACGTAGCGCAAGTCAGGACAAACAGGATGCTGAATGCCTTGCTCGTCCAGCCAAGCCAACAAACGCGTGAACATCGCAGGCGGCCCTTGCAGCTGCGTCACGCCGCCTTGTGCCAAGGCCTTGAACACATCGGCAGGATCAAACGCGCTGCGCATGACCAAGCCCGCGCGCGCATACAAAGAAGCCATCAACACAGTGCCCAAGCCAAAGATGTGCGTCATGGGCAAATAGGCATACGAGCGGTCCGCTTGTGTGAGTTGGCGCGACTCGGTCGACACACGCCCAAACTGCAACAAACCTTGGTGCGACACCAACACACCTTTGGGTGTGCCCGTGGTGCCAGACGTGAAAATGATGGCCGCCACACGCTGCGCCAACTCACCCACCTCTGCCACAGCCGCCTCGCGCACAGCACTGCGCTGCAACCCCGTCAGCACGCTGCCACGGGCATCTGCCTCTTGCGCATGAGCCCGGGCGGCGCTCGACACCTCGCTGGTGAAATACATCACGCGTGGGTCCGCCTTCTGCACGAACAAACTCACTTCGCCGCGCGACATGCGGGCATTCACCCCGCAAGACCACGCCCCGACTTTGCTGCACGCCAAAATCAAGGCCACATGCTCAGGACAGTTTTCAGCCACGATGAGCACGCGGTCGCCCGCACGCACGCCGTCAGACTGCAACTCCAGCACCAAACGGTCGACCAAAACGGACAACTCTGCCAAAGTGAAATCAGCCGTTGGTGTGGAAAGAAACACTTGCGATGGCGCTTGCGCTACGCGCGCATCAAACAGTTGATGAATGAATTGGAAGTTCATGGCGATCACTGAACCTGAATGCCCTTGGTCACCGTGGCCCACAACGCCAACTCACGCGCAGCACGGTCGGCCAGCAGTTGGGGAGACCCCACCCACAAGTCATAGCCTTGCTCAGCCCATTTGGCTTTCAACTCGTCGCCTGCCAAGGCTTTGCGCGTAGCTTCGTTCAACCGTTGCACCATGTCAGCGGGTAACTTGGCTGGACCGTACAAGCCATACCAACCACCCACTTCGTAATCGGCCAAACCGGCTTCGCGCATGGTGGGCACATCGGGCATCGACACATTGCGTTCACGCGAGGTGACGGCCACGGCCAACACACGCCCTGACGACACGTAGTTGCGGGCGCTGCCAATGATGTCAAACATCATGTTGATTTGCCCACCGATCACATCGGTCATGGCGGGCGCGTTGCCTTTGTAGGGCACATGCGTCAAAGTGGTGCCGGTGCGCAAGGCGAACAACTCACCGCTCAAATGGTTAGACGCCCCCATGCCTGCCGAGCCATAAGCCAACTTGTTGGGATGGGCTTTGGCATAGCTGATGAGCTCGGGCACGGTTTTGAACGGCTGGTCTTTGTTGACCACCAACACGTTGGCATAGCTCAAGATGGGCGCGATGGGCGTCACATCTTTGGCTGGGTCAAACGGCATGGATTTCAAAATGTGCGGGCTGATCGTCATCGTGGGGCTTGCTGCAAAAAACAACAGCAAACCATTCGGTGCAGCCTTGGCCACAGCATCGCCGCCCATGGCACCGCCAGCACCCGCTCTGTTTTCAACCACCACGGGTTGACCCAATTCACGCGACAGCGCCGGTGCAAACAAGCGAGCCGCCGCATCGACCGGTCCGCCTGCGGCATAGCCGACCACCAAGCGCACCGTTTGACCCGACGTTTGTGCCAACACGGCGAGTGGGCAAAAGAGCAGCAGCGCCATCCAGCGGCGTGCAGATTGCTGCAAACCTTGCATGCCCAAAAATTGAAAGTGACTCATGTGTTTTGTCTCCTGATCATTGGCTGAGCTTGATGCCAGCGTCTTTGATGATGGTGGCGTAGACCTGCGCATCGGACTTCATCACTTGCGCAAACTCTTCGGGTTTCCCACCGCCCACACCCAAACCAAAGCCTTCGATGCGCGCCACCACATCGGGCATGCGCAAGATGCGGTTGAACTCCTCGGAATACTTGGTCACGATGGCCGCAGGCGTGTTGACGGGCAAGAGCATGCCAAACCACCCCAAGGGTTCGTACGAGTGAAAGCCCAACTCTTTGAACGTCGGCACATCGGGCAACGCGGCTATGCGCTGGGTGCCCGTCACGGCCAAGGGCTTGAATGATTTGAGGTGCGCGCGCGCAGAGGCCGAGTCAATGAAAGCCGAGGTCAATTGACCGCCCACCATGTTGTTGACCAAAGGTGCCGCCCCTTGAAACGGCACATGCACCATGTCGAGCTTGCCTTGCAAGTTGAGCAACGCGCCTTGGATGTGGGACGAGGTACCCGCGCCATACGTGCCATAGTTGTACTTGCCAGGGTTGGCTTTGACCAAGGTGATGAAGTCTTTCAGCGTGTTGGCGGGTGAGTTCAAGGGCACCGCAAACATGCTGGGGCTTTTCGCCACTTGCACCACAGGCGCGAAGTCTTTCAAGGGGTCGTACGGCAACGTCATCAACAAAGGTTGCTGAATGATGGCGGTGATGGTCATCAAAATCGTGTAGCCATCTGCGGGCGCTTTGGCCACGGCGTTGTTGCCAATCGTGCCGCCTGCACCGGGTTTGTTTTCCACCACCACAGAGGTGTTCCATGCCTCACCCAACTTTTGCGCCATCATGCGCCCCAAAGCATCGGTGGCTCCACCCGCAGGGTAAGGCACGATCATTTTGATGGGCTGACTCGGAAATGGGCTTTGCGCCATGGCAGGTATGGCCGCCGTCAAAGCACCAAGGGCCACAGCCGTCATGCAAGCGCGGCGCGTGAGGAAAGTCTTCATGGTTGTCTCCTTTTTATAGTGAACGAACTTCAGCGTGTGGCTTCGCGCACCAAGTTGCGCGCAATCACAATTTGTTGAATCTGACTGGTGCCTTCGTACAAACGGAACAGACGCACGTCGCGGTAGAAACGCTCAATGCCGTATTCGCTCAAGTAGCCTGCACCCCCAAAAATTTGCACCGCACGGTCCGCCACGCGACCGCACATTTCGGATGCGAACAATTTGCAGCACGAGGCTTCGGTGGCCACAGGCAGGCCTTCGTCGCGTTTGCGGGCTGCATCAATCACCATGCAACGTGATGCGTAAATTTCGGCTTGGCTGTCGGCCAACATGGCTTGCACCAACTGAAATTCGGCAATCGATTGGCCGAATTGCTTACGGTCAATGGCGTAGTTCAGCGCATCGCGTTGCATGCGCTCGGCCACGCCCACACAAATGGCGGCAATGTGGATGCGCCCTTTCTCCAACACCTTCATCGCGGTTTTGAAGCCTTGGCCTTCCTTGCCGCCAATGAGTTGACTGGCTGGCACGCGGCAGTTTTCAAAAATCACATCGGCGGTGTGCGCGCCGCGTTGGCCCATTTTTTTATCGACCTTGCCAATCGTGATGCCAGGTGTGTTGGCCTCGACGATGAAAGCCGACACACCGCCCGCACCTTTGTCGGCTGGGTTGGTGCGCGCCATCAAAGTGAAGATGCCGGCATGGGGCGAGTTGGTGATGTAGCGCTTGGTGCCGTTGACGATGTAATGGTCGCCCTCGGCATCAGTGCCGCGAATGGCCGTGGTGCGCAGCGAGGCGGCATCAGAACCGGCATCGGGCTCGGTCAAGGCGAACGAGGCGATCAACTCCCCCGTCGCAAGTTTGGGCAGGTATTTGGCTTTTTGCTCGGGCGTGCCGTCGAACAAAATGCCTTGCGACCCAATGCCAACGGTGGTCCCAAACAACGAGCGAAAGCACGGCGAGGTTTGCCCCATCGCCAACATGACCATGACTTCTTCTTCCATGGTCAGCTCTAGGCCGCCATAAGACTCGGGCACGGTCAGGCCGAACAGACCCATGTCTTTCATCTCTTGCACGAGGTCTTCTGGAATTTCGTCGGTCTCAGCCACCAAGGCTTCGGCAGGCACGAGGCGTTCACGGACAAATCGGTTCACCGTGTCAAGCAAGGCGTTCAGGGTTTCTGGGTCACGAATCATGGGGTGTCTTCCAAAGTGAATGCGTCAAAAAAGCGAGGTGCGTCACAGCGCATCCGCCGTTCCCAAAATGGCCGTTGATTGGCTCGACAAGGTGCCGCCGTTGCCATGGGCCAGCGCGATGTGCGCGCCCGACACTTGGCGTTCACCGCCCTCGCCGCGCAACTGGCGCACAGCTTCGATGAGCGTGAAAATGCCATACATGCCCGGATGCACGCACGACAAGCCACCGCCGTTGGTGTTGACCGGCAAATGTCCGCCCGGTGCAATGCCGCCGTTTTGCACAAACGCACCCGCCTCGCCTTTGGCGCAAAAGCCCAGGTCTTCCAAGAACAACAAGGTGTTGATGGTGAAGGCGTCGTACAGCTCCACCACGTCCATGTCTTTGGCGCTCAGGCCTGCCATGGCATAGGCTTGGCGACCTGACTCGCTGGCTGCGGTGACCGTGATGTCAGGCATGGCCGAGATCTGACGGTTCCAGCAGGCGGTGCCGTTGCCCAGCACATACACCGGCTTCTTGGCCAAGTGCTTGGCACGGTCGGCGCGCACCAGCACATAAGCGCCGCCGCCATCGGTGACCAAACAACAATCGCGCACCGACAGGGGATCGCTCACCATGCGCGCGTTGAGCACATCGTCGATGGACAGCGGATCGCGCATGAAGGCTTCCGGGTTGAGCTGCGCCCACTTGCGTGCGGCCACAGCCACTTCGGCCAAGTCGCGTCGTGTGGTGCCGTACAAGTGCATGTGGCGCGAAGCAGCCAGGGCATAAGCACTGGGCGGGTTGAAAGGTTCGTAAGGCGTTTCATAAGGCTGCGGGTCCATCCAACGGCGAGCCTGCGCGATCTCGCGTCGCCCAAAAGTGGCGGTGCGTTGCGTGCTGCCATAGCAAACCAACACGGCATTGCACTGGCCGGATTGCAAGGCGTGCATGGCCGGCAACAGGTGCGCAATGAAACTTGAGCCCCCCACCATGGTGCCGTCGATGAAGCTCGGGCGAATGCCCAAGTACTCGATGACCGGCATGGGCCACATGGTCGAGCCCACGCTGGCGGTGCACAGACCGTCGATGTCGCTCATCTTCAAGCCCGCATCGGCCACCGCAGCGTGCGCCGAGCGTGCCAACAACTCCATCTCGGAAAAACCATGGGCTTCGCCACACCCAAAGGTGGCCACACCGGCAATCGCAGCGCTGCCGCGCAAGGCTTTCAATCCGTCACTCATGCTGCACCTCCTACGGCGTCGAAGACCACCACACCTTTGTCATCGGCCACCACCACACGCGCTGTCACGCGCTGGCCAATCTTCACGTCATCCGGTTTCAGGTTATCCACGCGGCTCATCAGGCGTGGGCCTTCGTCGAGGTCAATCAGGCTGACGTTGTAGTCACCCCCATCGGCTGGCTTGCGGCGCACCGTGGTCACGGCGTAGACCGTGCCTTGCCCGCTGGGACTGACAAATTGCACCGCATCGCTGCCGCAATGCGGGCAGATTTCACGCGGAAAGTAAATGTGCTGACCGCAGTCACCGCACTTTTGAATCAGGAACCGGCCGTCGGCCAGTGCGGCTTGATGCTGCACAAGAACGCCTGTGTTTTTGTCGCTCATCGTCATCTCCTTAGATGGGGTCCCAGCTGAAAACGTCACCCGAACGCTCCAGGTCGAAGAAGCTGGACTGGAGGGCGGGCATGGCGTGGTTGAGCACGGTTTGCGGCGTCCAGCCTTCGCTGCGATGCACTGAGCGCACCGGACGCGGCTGGCTCATCAGAAAAATCTCGTTGTTACGCACCGCGAAGATCTGCCCATTCACATGCGCCGAACTGTCGCTGGCGAGCGCAACGGCCAATGGCGCAATCTTGGCGGGCGTCATTTGCTTGATGCGCTCCACACGGGCTTGCTCTTCGGGCGTTTCGGTGGGGATGGAACCAATCATGCGGCTCCAAGCAAAAGGCGAAATGCAGTTGGAGCGCACGTTGAACTTTTGCATGTCCAACGCGATGGACTTCGACAAAGCCGCCACGCCCAACTTGGCTGCGGAATAGTTGGCTTGGCCAAAGTTGCCGACCAAGCCCGAGGTGGACGTCATGTGGATGTAGTTGCCACTGCCCTGTTCTTTGAAATGCGTGGCGGCAGCGCGGCTGACGTGGAAGGCGCCGTAGAGGTGAACCTTGATGACGGCGTCCCACTCGTCCACGCTCATTTTGTGGAAGAAACGGTCACGCAAAATGCCGGCGTTGTTGACCACCACATCCACGCGGCCAAAGGTGTCCAGCGCGGTTTGGATGATGCGGCCTGCACTCGCCGCTTCAGACACGCTGTCAGTATTGGCCACAGCCTCTGCACCCAAGGCTTTGAGTTCGTTCACCACAGCTTGCGCGGGGCCTGCGTCGTTGCCTTCACCGGACACCGAAGCGCCAATGTCGTTGACCACCACTTTGGCACCTTCGCGGGCCATGGCCAAGGCAATATCACGGCCAATGCCGCCACCGGCACCGGTGACCACCACCACTTTGCCTTCGACCATGCGTGCGTTGTTTGTTTGTGTGCTGCTCATCTTCATTTCCTTTTTTGATTGCGTGATGTGTTTATTCGTTGACAGGCCACTGAAACGGCAGTGGCTCTTTGTTCAAAAAGCGGTTCACCGCGGTCTTGTGTTCTTGGGTGCCCATGGCCAAGGCTTGGGCATTGGCTTCGTTTTCCAGCGAGGTTGACAACTCGCCACCCCAGCCAGCAAACGTGCGTTTGATCAAACTCACCGCCATGGGCGAGGCGTGCACAAAGCTAGCGGCCAAGGCTTGGGCACGTGCCATCAAAGCATCGGGTTCATGCAGCTCCATCACCAAGCCCAGCTGCAAGGCTTCGGGGCCTTCCACGTCGCGGGCGGACAACATCAGTTCTTTGGCACGTTGCACGCCCACGATGCGGGGCAAGGTGTAAAAAGCGCCGCAATCGGGCACCAAGCCCACCTTCAAAAACGACATGCAAAACCGTGCACGCGGCGTGGCCAGCACAAAGTCAGCGGCCAACGCCAAGCTGAAACCTGCGCCTGCCGCAGCACCATCGACCGCCGCGATGACGGGGCGATCCAACGTGAGCAACTCTTGCAGCCACGCATGCAAATCTTGCAAGCGTTGACGCCAGCCCTGGTTGTCCAGCCCCACGGTGGCGATGTTTTTCAAATCACCCCCTGCGCAAAAATGGCCATTCGCCCCCGTCAAAATCAAGGCACGGATGCTCGGGTCTCGGCGAATTTGCATCACCACCTCCGACACCTCCACACGCATGGCCGGGTCTAACGCGTTGCGCTTGCTGGGGTTGTCCAGCGTCAGCGTGGCGACCTGGTTGCTGACTTTGAATTGGATGGTTTTGAAATCAGTCATGACAAGCGTCTTTCACAAAGGATGAGAAGTTGACGTTTCAGCGCTTGCAAGGGTCGTGCTGTCACGCTCCGCCTCTTGCAACTGACGCCACAGAATTTTTCCGGTGCTCGACTTGGGCAAGCTGCTGACGAAGCGCACAATGCGCGGGGCTTTGTAAACGGCCATGCGTTCACGCCCCCAGTCGATGACGGCTTGCTCGGTGAGTTGGCCTTTGAATGCCGGCTTGAGCACCAGCAGGGCCATGACGTTCTCGCCGCGCTTGGCATCGGGCACGGCAATCACGCAGGCCTCGTGCACGGCTGGGTGTTCGTACATGGTGTTTTCCACTTCAGCTGGCCAAACCTTGAAACCCGAGACATTGACCATGCGTTTGAGGCGGTCACGCATGAAGAAATAGCCTTCTTCATCGACACTGGCCAAGTCGCCTGTGCGAAAAAACGTTTGGCCATCGAGCTCGAAAAATGAGGTCTGGTTGGCGGGCTCGTTTTGCCAGTAGCCGCGCATGAGCTGAGCGCCGCAAGCCACCAATTCACCCACCTCGCCCACCGGCAATTCGCGCAAGGTTTCGGGGTCCACGATGCGCGCGTCCACGCCCGGTGTGATCACACCCAAGCACTGACGCTTGCCGCGGGCCAGCGGATTGCCAAGCAAAAAGGACGCGGTCTCGGTCATGCCGTAGGCTTCGTTGTAGGCGATGCCAAAACGCTCTTGCAACAAATTGGCCACCGACTCTGGCATGGCGGCGCCGCCGCCCGACAACACGGCCAAGCTGCTCAGGTCGCGCTGCGCTGCGGCTGGGTTGGAAAAGAAATCGATCAGCATGGCCGGTGGCGCGGCCCAGGCGCTGACACGGTGATGCTCGATCAGGCGCGCGGCTGCCGCGGCGTGCCAACGCGGCAACATGACAACCGTGGCGCCCAGCGTGACCGGCACGTTCAAGCCGCCCTGCATGCCCAGCATGTGGAACAACGGCGCAACGGCCAGAAACACCGAGTCCATGTGCAGCCCACGCCAAACCTGCGAGGCCATGTTCGACGCCAGCACCGTGGCATGGGTGTGCATGCATCCCTTGGGATGGCCGGTGGTGCCCGAGGTGTAGGGCAACACACACAGGTCCTGACTGTCGGGATGTTGTGGGGGCGCGGACAACGCCTGTGCGATGGCCTCTTCGAGCCCGTGCAGACCTGAGGCCTCGGTCCATTGGCGTGGCGCCAACACCACGTCGGGCACTTCGTCGCTGACCGCTTGCTCAGGCAGTCCTTCTGAATACGCGTGCACCAACACAGCCTGCAGGGCATCTGCCTCGCCGGGTTGCAGCAAGGGCATGACTTGGGGCAACAACTCCTGTGCCACCATCGCCATGCGAGCGCCGCTGTCTTGCATGTAATAACGAATTTCGTCTCGTGTGCACATCGCGTTGACCGGCACCACCACGGCCCCAGCGCGCATGACGCCGTAGTAGGCCACCATGTATTGCGGGCAGTTCTGACTCAGCAGCAAGACCCTGTCACCACGCTGCACGCCCAGCCGCTGGGTGAGGTACCCAGCCAGCGCCTCGACACGCGCGAGCAACGCCGCATAGCTCAACGTGCTGCCGCAAAAAATCACGGCGGGCTTGTTGGGGTAGCGCTCGGCCGCGACTTGCAAGTAATGCGTGAGCGGCACCTGCGGCAGGCACAGCGCGCGCGGGACCCCTTTAGGCCAATGGGGTAAAGGCGATCGTTGCATGGCTGGGTCTCCCGGCTGGTGAGGTGTAGGGGTACACAAGGGCAATGGGCTCACAGGCTGCGCGAGATCAGCTCTTTCATGACCTCGCTGGTGCCGCCGTAGATGCGGGTCACACGCGAGTCCACAAAAGCGCGGGTGATGGGGTACTCCATCATGTAACCGTAGCCGCCATACAGCTGCAGCAACTCATCCAGCGCCTTACCCAGCTCTTCGGTCGCAAAGAGTTTGGCCATCGCACCTTCTTGCACGGTGAGTTTGCGGCGCAGGTGCTCGGCGAGGTACTGGTCCACCATCATGCGCACAGCCGTGGTTCGCACCTTGATCTCGGCCAGCTTGAAGCGGGTGTTCTGAAAGTCAAACAGCGGCTTGCCAAAGACCACACGCTCCTTGGTGTAGCGCACGGTCTCGTCAAACATGGCTTCCATCTTGGCGGCTGCGCCCAGCGCGATCACAAAGCGCTCTTGCGCCAATTCTTGCATCAGGTAGGCAAAGCCCTTGTTCTCTTCGCCCAAGATGTTGGTCACGGGCACGCGCACGTCTTCAAAAAACATCTCAGCAGTGTCGGCAGCCTCTTGGCCCATTTTTTCGAGCTTGCGGCCTTTGCGAAAACCGGCGCGGTCGGCCTCCACCAAAATGAGCGACACACCTTTGGCACCCAGCTCGGGCTCGGTCTTGGCCACCACCACGACCAGGTCGCAGTTCAAGCCGTTCGAGATGAAGGTCTTGGCGCCGTTGATGATGTACTCGTCGCCTTCGCGTCGCGCCGTGGTGCGGATCGCCTTGAGGTCGCTGCCCGCGCCGGGCTCGCTCATGGCAATCGCCAAGATGACTTCGCCGGTGGCGCACTTGGGCAGCCAATGCGCTTTTTGTTCTGGTGTGCCTAGGCGCTCGATGTAGGGCGCCACCACGTCCGAGTGCAAGCCAAAGCCCAAGCCGCCCACGCCGGAGCGTCCGATCTCTTCGACGATCACGGCCGCGTGGCCAAAGTCACCGCCGCCACCGCCCCACTCGGGGTCCATGGTGGCGCACAGCAGACCTTCGCGACCGGCCTTGAGCCAAGTTTCGCGGTCGACCCGGCCGTCCTTGTCCCACTGGGCCTGACGGGGTTTGCATTCGCGCTCCAGAAAGCGGCGCACGGTCGTGCGCAGCATTTCGTGGTCATCACGAAACACACTGCGGGGGAAAGTGAGGATGCTGTCCATACGCTTCTTTAAGGACGGCCGCCGCCGCAGACCAACACTTGGCCGCTGACGTAGTTGGACTCGGGGATGCAGAACATGTAAACCGCGCCAGCCGCCTCTTCGGGTGTGCCGCCACGGCCCAGCGGGATGGTGGACTCGGCAGCCTTCAGGCGGTCGGGCTGCACACCCACCGCAATGGTGCGTCCACCAATGTCCACGCTCGCCTCGCCAGCTGTCAGAGGCTGTGTCAGGCGCGTCATGATCAGGCCAAAGGCCACGCTGTTGACGTTGACCTTGTAGCGGCCCCACTCTTTGGCCATGGCCTTGGTCAAGCCGTTGATACCAGCCTTGGCCGCCGCGTAGTTAGCTTGGCCTGCGTTGCCGTACACGCCCGACGTGGACGAAATGTTGACCACCTTGCGGTGCACGGGTGTCCCCGCTTCGGCCTCGCGTTTGGCGGCTTCGCGAATGAAGCCCGAGGCAGCACGCAAGATGCGAAACGGCGCCGTCAGGTGCACGGCCAGCATGGCTTCCCACTGCTCGTCGCTCATCTTTTGCAACACGTTGTCCCAGGTGTAGCCGGCGTTGTTGACGATGATGTCGATGCCACCAAAGGCGTCGAGCGCGGTCTTGACGAAACGCTCGCCAAAGTTAGCTTCGATCACGCTACCGATACAAGCCACGGCCTGGCCACCGCTGGCGATGATGTCGGCCACCGTCTCTTCGGCAGGCGCTTGGTCGAGGTCGTTGATGACGACGCGTGCGCCTTCGCTGGCGAGCTTGAGCGCGATTTCACGGCCAATGCCGCGACCGGAGCCAGACACCAGGGCCACTTTGCCTTCGAGTTTGCGAGTCATAAAAAATCCTTGGAGATGTGTTTTTAAAAATGGGTTCAGGCCAGCGCAACAACCGCGTCGCCCGCCAGCTTGATCTGGCCATCGGCGTTGACCGTGGTCAGCGCCAAGCGCACGCGACGCTCGCCGTTCGCTTCGAATTTCTCGGTCACCTCGCCGGTGCAGGTGATCTTTTCGTGCACCTGGGTCATCGCAGCAAAGCGCACGCTGTAGTCACGAATGGCGGCTTGCGGCACCCAGTTGGTCAGCAAGCGCGCCAGCCAAGCCATGGACAGCATGCCGTGGGCGATCACGTCGGGCATGCCTGCGCTGTGCGCAAAGTCGGTATCGACATGGATCGGGTTGTGGTCACCGGATGCGCCGCAATACAGCGCCAGCGTCAGGCGTGACACGGGTGGCAGCGCCAGCACGGGAATGGCGTCGCCGACTTGAAGGGTGTCAAAGCTAGGTAGGGTCATTGGGGTTTCCTTATCCATGGCGCAAAACGCTCACGGTGCGCAGATCGGCCACAGGCTCGCCACACTGGTTGGTCACGCGGGTTTTGCGCACAACAAACTCAAGCGCGCCACCTTTTTTGTCGTAGATGTCTTCGATGCGCTGCTCAAAGCGCAGCACATCGCCCGCATAGGCCATGCGGTGGAAGGTGAAGCCCTGCTCGCCGTGCAGCAGCTTGCGGTAGTCCATGCCTAACAGATTGCGGATCGCGGCTGGGTCGGGCGACTCCATCTCCAAGCAAAACAAAAAAGTGGGCGGTACAGGCAAGGCCGGATGTCCGGCGGCACGCGCTGCGACTTCGTCGCTGTAGACCGGGTCGGTCTGACCGGTGGCCTTGGCAAAAAACCGCAAGCGACCGGTCTCCACCAGTACCTCAAAAGCGGGCATGGTGTGCCCGATGAATTTCTTGTCAATCATGGGCAGCCTCTCAAACGGCTTGGTACAAAGTCACCACGCATGCACCGCCTAAACCGAGGTTGTGCTGCAGCGCCAATCGCGCCCCTTCGACTTGGCGCTGGTCGGCTTGCCCGCGCAGTTGCCACACCAACTCGGCACATTGCGCCAACCCCGTCGCCCCCAAAGGATGGCCTTTGGACAACAAGCCGCCGGAGGGGTTGGTGACCACGCGCCCGCCATACGTGTTGTCGCCTTCCAAAATAAATTTTTCGGCCGTGCCTTCAGGCGTCAGACCCAAGGCCTCGTAGGTGATGAGTTCGTTGGCGGTGAAGCAATCGTGCAGCTCCACCACGTCTAACGCGTCGGGACCAATGCCTGCAGCTTCGTAGACTTGCTTAGCGGCGGCGGCGGTCATGTCGTAGCCCACCACGCGGCGCATGTCGTTGGTCTCGAAGGTGCTGGGGGTGTCGGTGGTCATGGCTTGCGCGGCAATGACCACACGCATGTCGAGCTTGTGCTTCTTGGCGAAGTCTGCCGAGCACACAATGGCCGCCGCCGCACCGCAGGTGGGGGGGCAGCACTGGTAACGGGTCAAGGGGTCAAACACGCTGGGCGACGCCATGACTTCATCCAAGGTCAAGGTTTGACGGAACACGGCCAAGGGGTTGCGCGCGGCATGTTGACGCGCCTTGACGGAGATGCGGCCAAAGGTGTCACGGCGAATGCCGTATTGCCCCATGTAATCGCGGCCTGCACCACCAAAGAATTGCGCAGCACGCGGCACATCGCTTTGGTAGCCCTGATGCGTGTTCATGACATCGGCGAAGCGCTGCATAGGCGATGGACGGTCGTCGTACGCGCCCTTCAAGGCACCGGGCACCATTTGGTCAAAGCCCAAGGCAATGGCGCATTCGACCATGCCGCTCTCCACCGCTTGTCGAGCCAAGAACAAAGCGCTAGAGCCACTGGCGCAGTTGTTGTTGACGTTGAAGACGGGAATACCGCTCAAGCCCACGCCATAGATCGCCGCTTGACCAGAGGTGGAGTCGCCGTACACATAGCCCACGTAGGCTTGCTGAACGTGTTCGTAGCCAACGCCTGCATCGTCGAGCGCCAACTTGGCAGCGCGAGCGCCCATGACGGTGTAGGGCTCACTGGCACCGGGCTTGGTGAACGGGATCATTCCGACGCCCACCACGTGAACGGCTCTTTGCATGCGGGTCATTTGTGCTCCTGAAAATTGTGTTGCGTTGGCGCTCAGTTTGAAACTGAACCGACGCAAACTCAATCACCGATCACACCAAAATGATTGGCAAAAAAGATCAGTTAAGGGTTTTCACGGAGCGTGCACAGCACGCGAAAAACAAGCGACGTCAGTCGCTGAACGTCGACGCCAAATGCGTTTGGCGATAGGCGCCAGGCGAGACGCCGGTCCAACCTTTGAAGGCGCGATGGAAGGTGCTGGCCTCTGAAAACCCAAGGCGATTGGCAATATCGAGCAAGGTCAAATCGGGTTGCCCCAAGTACTCAATGGCCACGTCACGACGCAAATCATCTTTGATGCTTTGGTAGCCCTGCCCTTCATCACGCAGGCGACGGCGCAAGGTTTGCGGGGTCATGGCCAAGGCGCTCCCCACGTCGTCCAAGGAGGGTAATTCTTGCGCCAAGCTGCGACGCAGCAAACGGCGAATGCGCTCGGTCAAACTGGTTTGATCGCGGTACTTGACGATCAAACTCGCGGGGGCTTGTCGCAAAAATTCAGCCAAGCTTTGCGGGGTTTGCACCACCGGCAAATCCAGCCAAGAGGCATCAAAACGAAAGCCCATCGACTCGCGCTCAAAACGCAGGGGCGCTTGAAACAAGCGGCCTGCATCTGACTTGTACAGCGCGTCAGTTTCTGGATAAATCACTTCGAGCAATGGAATGCGTCTGGCCACCAACCAACAGGCCAAACCGTAACTGTAAAAACCAAACGTGCGTTTGGCATAGGCCAGTTGGGGCGTGTGCGCGACGCGATGCGTCAGGCGTACGGAGGCCACGCCTCGTGACACTTCTAGGCGTGGCACAAAGTCGTCGAGCATGAGGTGATAGAACTGAAAGCCTTCTGTCAAAACCTCACCCAAGGTCCGGCAATGCACCAGCATGCGACACGATTGCACAAAGCTGCCGAGCTTCAACGGGCGGCTGCACAGGCCCCACAACTCATCGCGCATGACGCGACGCAACACCAGCATCAGGGCCGCATATTGGCCTTGTGTCACGCGTGACAAGGGGGAATCTAACAAGCTGGGCGAAATGCCGGCACGCAACAACAAGGCGTTGACGTCTAACCCGCGTTGCATGGCCCCTTGCAAAATTTGCGTCACTTGGGCAATCGCGACGGTGTGGTGAGTGGTGGCAGCCATGGTGCGCTCAGTTTAAAGGCGTCAAGCGACCGTGCCTTGTGCGATCAAGGCCTCGACTTCATCACCCGCATAACCCGCTTGCAACAAAATTTCTTTCGTGTGCTGCCCCTGTGCGGGGGCGGGGTAACGAATTTCAAAGTCAAAGCCCGTCATCTGAACGGGGCTGCCAAATTGCACGAAGGGTTGGCCCGCTGCGGTGTGTCCTGGCAACACCATGCCGCGCGCCACAAACTGCGGATGCAACAGACTTTCTTCCAACTTCAGCACGGGCGTGACGCAGCAGTCTGAGCCTGCTAATTTGTCATGCCAATCAGCCCACGTTTGCGCACCGATGAGCGCGGTCAACTCTTGGCGCACCCACTGCGACTGCTCGGGTGTGAGGGGATGGTGCAAGGGCTTGAGGTCTGCACGTTCAATCAGATCGCAAAAGGTGTCCCAAAACTTTTTCTCTAGCGCGCCGAGCGCCACAAAACGCGCGTCACTGGTTCGGTACATGGCGTAGCACGGCAACGCACCGGTGAGTTTGTCTGCCCCCGCAGGCTGGGCTGTGCCACGCGTGTTGACACCCGCCAAAGGCACCACCGCATGCGCCAACACACCGTCGGCAATAGCCACGTCGACATGGCGCCCCTTGCCTGTGCGCGATGCGTCGAACAAGGCGGCCAAAATGCCCATCACAGCGGTCATGGTGCCGCCCAACAAATCGGCGACGGGCACATTGGAGAGTGCCAAATCTTGGGCGGTGCCCATTTGATCGGCCACGCCTGCCAATGCGCTGTAGTTCACATCGTGCCCTGGCGCGTCTTTCTCGGGCCCTGTTTGTCCGTAGCCACTGATGCTGCAATACACCAGCTTTGGGTTGACGGCTTGGATGACCGAGTAACCCACACCGAGTCGCGCCATCACACCAGGACGAAAACCCTCAATCAACACATCCGCTTGCGCGCACAGGCGCAACAACAAGGCCACGCCACTGGCTTGCTTGAGGTTGATGCAGATCGAACGTTTGTTGCGGTTCACCAACTGACGCACGGCCTCGGCGGCATAGTCGCCAGCCCCCGTGTCTTCGACCTTGATCACCTCTGCACCGAGATCGGCCAGATGCAGCGCGCACATGGGGCCGGGTAGCAAGCGGGTCAGGTCGAGCACGCGCACGCCGTGCAAAGGTGCTTGCTGCGTCACGTCAGCAGACGGTGAATGAGATGTGTGGGGAAGCATAGAAATTCCAGAAGTTCAAATTCAGTCTAAGCAGCGGCTGTTTGTGCCGCAATGGCCGAATTGCTCACTTTGATTGACGAGAATGATCAAGCACTTCGGGGATGTGTTTCTTCACCCCATACAAACAGCAAGGCCCCAGAAGCAAACATGGAGATGGCCACAAACCAGAATGCAGCTTCGATCTGCCCCGTCAGATGCGCCGTCAACGCCAAGCCCAAAGCCCCAATGCCATAACCGAGGTCACGCCAAAATCGATAAATACCGATGGCCGTTCCTCGCCACGCAGGGGGTGCAATGTCAGCCACCGCCGCTGACAGATTGGGGTACAGCAAGGCCATGCCAAAACCTGAAATAGCAGCGGAGGCGACCCACCACGTCACGCCTTCACCCATGACCATCAAGGCCACGCCTGCACCACAAATCCACATGCCCCACACATTGAAACGATGGCGTCCAAAACGATCAGACAGTCGCCCCGTGAACAGTTGCGAACACCCCCAAACGATGCCGTAAACACCAATGATCCAACCCACATGGGGCAAGCTCACCCCTCGCTGATAAAGGTAAACGGGGTAAAGCACCCAGACCAAAGCATCGACAAACTTTTCAACCAATCCTGCTTGACTCAAGGCCATCAAACGCTTGTCTCGCCAACTCATGCGCATGAAGATATCCAAAGTGCGCGGGGTCGGCGCTAGATTTGTGGCAGAGCGCGCCGCTTCTAAATTGGCCCAAGGCAAGGTGTCTTTGATCCAATATTGCGTCAACACAAGCGCCAACACAATGACGCCCAAGCCAAACACCAACAAGGCTTGGCGCGCACCGAATTGCGCAGCGAGGTAGGCCGTGGCGATGCCCGCCAAAGCCACGCCCAAATAGCCTGCAAACTCGTTCAACCCAAGCGTGAGTCCACGCTCATTCAAATGCGTGATGTCGAGCTTGGCGGTTTGGGTCATCGACCAAGTCATGCCCTGATTGATGCCCAGAAAAACTGTGGCGGCAACGATCCAGTTCCAACTTGGCGCCCACCAGATCATGACGGGAATTGGCAGCGCAAAAAGCCAACCCAACAACAAGACGTGTTTGCGGCCCATTCGCTCTGACAAGCGTCCGGCCACAAAATTCATCACGCCCTTGACCAAACCGAATGCCACCACAAAAGCACTCAAGAGCAAAAATGAATTTTTGGGAACCCCAAAATCAGACTCAGCCAAAGCAGGAATGACGGTGCGCATCATGCCAATGGTCAGCCCGACCAAAAACACCTGTGCCAGTTGATGCATAAACTGCGTCAAATTCGGTTTGATACCGTGCTGCAATGTCATGGGCGTCTCCTGTGATGTAAAAAAAGGGAGACCCAACAGTCTCCCTTTTTGAGGTCTCAACACCGCGTCGTTCGGTGTTTTAAGCGTTGAGCTGCAACTCCAACTCGTGCAGCACCTTGTAGCAAGGCAGCACTTGAGCCACGCTGGAATTCGGCTCGCGGCCTTCTTTGATGGCAGCGAAGAACTCACGGTCTTGCAACTCGATGCCGTTCATGGACACCGCCACTTTGGACACGTCGATTTGTTCCTCTTTGCCAGTGTACAGATCGTCGTAACGCGCCAAGTAAGTGCCCGTGTCGCCGATGTAACGGAAGTACGTGCCCAAGGGGCCATCGTTGTTGAACGACAAGCTCAAGGTACAAATTGCACCGTTGGCCGCTTGCAACTGAATGCTCATGTCCATCGCGATGCCCAGTGTGGGGTGGATGGGGCCTTGCACGGCATTGGCTTTGACGATGGGGCTGCCAGCTTGGTAAGCGAACAAGTCCACGGTGTGGGCAGCGTGGTGCCACAGCAAGTGGTCGGTCCAGCTACGGGCTTGGCCCAAGGCGTTCATGTTGGTGCGGCGGAAGAAGTAGGTTTGCACATCCATTTGTTGGATGTTGAATTCGCCTGCTTTGATTTTGTTGTGCACCCACTGGTGGCTGGGGTTGAAGCGACGGGTGTGACCGCACATCGCAACCAAGGCTTTTTCTTTGGCCACGCGCGCGACCTCTTCTGCGTCTTTCCAGCTGTCGGCCAAAGGAATTTCCACTTGCACGTGTTTGCCTGCTTTCAAGCAAGCCAAGCTTTGTGCGGCGTGCATTTGAGTGGGCGTGCACAAAATCACAGCATCCACTTCGGGCAAGGCCAAGCTGTCGGCCAAGTCGGTGGTGACGTGTTGGATGCCGTATTTGTCAGCGACTTCTTTGGTTTTTTCCAAATCACGGCTGATCAATGACACGACTTCCACGCCGTCGATGTTTTTGATGCCGTCCAAGTGTTTGATGCCGAAAGCACCTGCGCCCGCCAAGGCGACTTTGATGGTTTTGCTCATGTTCTTTTCCTCTTATGCGTTCTCAAGAATAGCGTGACCCACAGCGGTGTTCGATGCAGGCACATGGTAGAAACGGTGCGTCAATTTAGGCGCAGGGCCTGTGGCTTTGCCGTCTTGAATGTCAGACATCGCACCACGTGCGATGAGCCACATCACCAACTCAATGCCTTCGCTACCCGCTTCGCGCACGTAGTCGATGTGCGGCACGGCGGCGCAAGCCACGGGGTCGTTGATCATCAGGTCGAGCCAGTTGTTGTCCCACTCGCGGTTGATCAGGCCCGCACGCGCGCCTTGCAACTGGTGACTCATGCCGCCTGTGCCCCAGATGTGCACGTTGATGTCTTCGTCGTAGCTCTCAATGGCTTTGCGAATCGCTTGACCGAGGTTGAAACAACGCTGACCGCTGGGCACGGGGTACTGCACCACGTTCACGGCGAATGGGATGACGGGACAAGGCCAAGCGCCTTTGACGGGGTCTTGCTCGCCGCACATCAAGGACAGCGGCACGGTCAAGCCGTGGTCCACATCCATCTTGTTGACGATGGTCAAGTCGAAGTCTTGTTGAATCACAGACTGCGCGATGTGCGAGGCCAACTCGGGATAGCCTTTGACTTTGGGCACAGGACGTGCGCCGTAGCCTTCGTCAGCAGGCGTGTATTCAGCGGCTGTGCCGATGGCAAAGGTGGGAATCATGTCCAAGCTAAACGCAGTGGCGTGGTCGTTGTAGACCAAGAAGATCACGTCTGGCTTGTTGTCTTTCATCCATTGTTTGGAGAAGTCATAGCCAGCGAAGACGGGTTTCCAATAGTCTTCTTGCGTCTTGCCGAGGTCCAAGGCCGCGCCAATGGCGGGCACGTGGGAGGTGTAAACGGATGCGGTGATTTTTGCCATGTTCAAGCCTTGTTTGTGGCGGCGCTTTTTCCTGCGGCACCTTGGGGTTGGTTCTGCGCTTGGGCATCGCCGTTTTCACCAATCACGCGATTGCCTTCGACCGAGCGCCCGCCGTGAATCATCATGTTGCGGTATTCCTCTTCGGTCATGCCGGTCATCGAGCCCGCCATTTGTTGGAAGCTCAAACCGTCGGTCGCGCCGATTTTGGCGAGGAAGTAAATGTTGCCGCCGGTGCGCATGCACCAGTTCAAATCGCGGGCCAACACGGCCTGCTTTTGCTCTTCGGTCATGGCCCATTCGTCGAGGTAAGCACGCTCGTTGGCTTTGAAACGCGTGCGGTTCTCAGCCTTCATGAGCGACATGCAGAACTGGTTGAGCCAGTAGCCTTTGCGCGATTGCTCGGCATCAAAAATGATGGTGCCGGGAACGTCTGTGTAGGGTTTGTCGAGTGCCATTAAAAAGTCTCCTCAGGCCAGTACAAGCGCATCGGGTTGTCCACCAACAACTTGCGTTGCTGTTCTTCGGTGGTGGCGATGTGCGGGATGAAGTCCACCAGCAAGCCGTCATCAGGCATGTGGTCTTTGAGGTTGGGGTGTGGCCAATCGGTGCCCCAAATCACGCGGTCGGGGAACTCGTCCACGATGCGCTTGGCAAAGGGAATCACGTCTTGGTAAGCGTTTTGCTCCCCGTTCAAAGCCTTGGGACCAGCCACCGACAAACGCTCAGGGCAAGTCACTTTGCTCCACACGTTTTTGTGCTCGCGCATGAACTTCACAAACAGCTCAAACTCGGGGCCATCCACAGGCTTGGTCACATCGGGGCGGCCCATGTGGTCGACCACGATGTTTGTAGGCAAGGCGGTGAAGAAGTCCCACAACTCGGGCAAGTCCACCGCTTCAAAATAAATCACCACATGCCAGCCATACATCTGTACGCGTTTGGCAATTTCAAGCAATTCGTCTTTGGGTGTGAAGTCGACCAAGCGTTTCACAAAGTTAAAGCGCACGCCGCGCACGCCTGCGTCATGCATGGCTTGCAATTCGTCTTCGGTCACGCTGCGCTTGACGGTGGCCACGCCACGCGCTTTGCCGCCAGAGCTGACCAAGGCATCGACCATGGCACGGTTGTCTGCTCCGTGGCAGGTGGCTTGCACCACCACGTTACGCGCAAAGCCGAGGTGGTCGCGCAAAGCATAGAGCTGCGCCTTCGACGCGTCGCACGGGGTGTACTTGCGCTCAGGTGCGTAGGGGAACTCGTGGCCAGGGCCAAACACGTGGCAGTGGGCATCGACGGCACCTGCGGGCAATTTGAATTTGGGTTTGCTGGGACCTGTGTACCAGTCCATCCAGCCGGGGGTCTTTTGAAATTCCATGGTGCTCCTCTTAGTCTCAATCAGGTTGAATGTTGGCTTCGCGCACCAGCTTGGCGTAACGCTGGCGTTCGGAGCG
Organism: Limnohabitans sp. TS-CS-82; assembly: GCF_002943475.1. NCBI lineage: Bacteria > Pseudomonadati > Pseudomonadota > Betaproteobacteria > Burkholderiales > Comamonadaceae > Limnohabitans > Limnohabitans sp. TS-CS-82. Next base: position 664,406 of record NZ_PTQX01000002.1, read on the forward strand.
AATTAGGTTGGTGAACATCTCGGAGCTGCCGGGCACGACTTCGCCGCCCACGGCGTTCATGCGCTCGCGCACTTCTTTGGTTTGCAAAGCTTTTTGCACTTCGTCATGCAGCTTGTTCACGATGGGTTTGGGCGTGGCCGCAGGGGCCACCAAGCCGTACCACACAGAGGCCTCAAAGCCAGGAAAACCAGACTCGGCAATGGTGGGCACATCGGGAAAGATGGCGCTGCGGTTGGGGCTGAGCACGGCCAACACTTTGAGCTTGCCGCTCTTGACATGAGGCAGCACCTCCAACGCGTTGACCGCCACCAGTGGCAACTGGCCACCGATGACATCGGTGATGGCTGGCGAACCGCCACGGTAGGGAATGTGCTGCAAATCAATGCCAGCAGCACGGGCGAACAACTCAATCGCCATGTGCGGCGTAGAGCCATTGCCAGGTGTGCCAAACGCAATGCTGTTGGGCTTGCCTTTGGCCGCATCTATCAGCTGCTTGATGTTGGTGTAGGGCGCATTGGGGTTGGCCGCAATCACCACAGGCACACGACCGATGAGTGACACAGCCACCAAGTCACGCTCGGCATCAAACGGAGCGGGTTGGTACAGCGACATGTTGGCAGCCAAAGCGTTGGCCGCCATCATCATCGTGTAGCCATCGGGCTCGGCCGTGACCACCGACTTGACGGCGATGTTGGTGCCTGCACCCGGTTTGTTTTCCACGATCACAGGCTGGCCCATGCTGGTGGAGAGGCTTTGGCCGATGGTGCGCGCCACCACATCCACCGCGCCGCCCGCGGCATAGCCCACCACCACTTTGATGGGCTTGCTGGGATAAGCCTGCGCCATCGCAGACAAGGTGACAGAGCAGACTGCAGCTGCGATACCAGCCTTCAAAACGCGACAAAGTGTGTACATGCCGAACCTTGTTGTAAGCGTCAGTCGATGTACTTCAGGCCTGCAGCGGCCAAAGGCTCGCGCATCTTGTACATGTCCAGACCCAACACGCCAGAGGCCAACTTGGCGCGCTTCTCGCCTTCGTTGGCTTCGCGGGCTTGTGCCGTGGCCAAGGTTTTCGCAGCCATGGCGGCGGGCACGCAGACCACACCGTCGTCGTCGGCCACGATCACGTCGCCGGGCGTGATGAGCATGCCTGCACACACGACAGGAATGTTCACCGAACCCACGGTGGCTTTGATCGTGCCTTTGCTGCTGATGGCTTTGCTCCACACGGGAAAGCCCATCTTGGTCAGCTCTTTCACATCACGCACACCGGCGTCGATGACCAAAGCGCGCGCGCCACGGGCCATGAACGAGGTCGCCAACAAGTCGCCAAAGTAGCCATCGGTGCATTCCGCCGTGATGGCTGCCACCACGATGTCGCCGGGCTGAATTTGCTCAGCAGCGACGTGCATCATCCAGTTGTCGCCGGGGTGCAACAGCACGGTCACCGCAGTGCCCGACACTTGCGCGCCCGCATAGATGGGGCGCATATAGGGTTTCATCAAACCGACACGGCCCATGGCTTCGTGCACGGTGGCGGAACCCAAAGACGCCAAAGCGTCAGCCGTTGCGCGATCCGCGCGGGTGATGTTGCGGTAAACAACGCCGAGTTCGTACATAAAAAATCTCCTGAGAATGAATTAACGGCCTTGCGACTTGAGCTTGGTGTCCAAGCGCGAGAACACGCGACGTGCGTTGCCTTCGTACACCTGGTGGCGCTCGTCGGCATTGAGGTTGAGCGTAGATTCGATGTAGCGCTTGGTGTCGTCGTAGTAGTGACCGGTTTCTGGGTCAATGCCGCGCACCGCGCCAATCATCTCGGACGCGAACATGATGTTCTTGACCGGAATCACTTTGGTCAGCAAGTCGATGCCAGGCTGGTGGTACACGCAGGTGTCGAAGTAAATGTTGTTCATCAAGTGCTCTGACAGCAAAGGCTTTTTCAGCTCTTGCGCCAAACCACGGAAACGGCCCCAGTGGTAAGGCACAGCGCCGCCGCCATGCGGAATCAAGAACTTCAAGGTGGGGAAGTCTTTGAACAAATCTGAGGTCAAGCACTGCATGAAGGCGGTGGTGTCTGCGTTCAAGTAATGCGCGCCGGTGGTGTGGAAGCAGCCGTTGCAGCTGGTCGACACGTGAATCATGGCGGGGATGTCGTACTCCACCATTTTTTCGTAAATGGGGTACCACGACTTATCGGCCAGCGAGGGCGATGTCCAGTGACCACCTGATGGATCAGGGTTCAAGTTGATGCCGACGTTGCCGTATTGCTCCACACACTTGACCAGTTCAGGAATGCACGTGGCGGGGTCCACACCGGGTGACTGGGGCAACATGGCCGCAGGCACGAAGTTGTTGGGGAACAGCTCAGACACGCGGAAGCACAGCTCATTACAGATGGCAGCCCAAGTGGATGACACTTGGAAATCGCCAATGTGATGGGCCATGAAGCTGGCACGTGGGCTGAAGATGGTGATGTCAGAGCCGCGCTCTTTCATCTTGGCGAGTTGGTTGGTCTCGATGGTTTCACGCAACTCGTCGTCGCTGATTTTCAGCTCGGACACTTTAGGCATAGACGCTGGGTCTTTGATGCCGGCGATTTGGCGGTTGCGCCACTCTTCAAGCGCCTTGGGCGCGGTGGTGTAGTGACCGTGGACGTCGATGATGAGTGACATGAATAACCTTCAGATTTAAGTTGGAGGTGAAAAGAAACGGGTGGATTTGTAAAGGATTGAAAGTGCGTCGCGTTTAAACGGTCGCCCAATCCATGCCTTGTTGGCGTTTGACGGCTTCTACCTCAGCAGAAGCCAAAAATGTCAAGAACGACTGCACGGCCGCAACACGGGCTGCGTCGTTGGCGATGACGCTGGGAATGCCCGACGAAAACGTGGTGATGAACGCCACATCAGCGGGCAAAGTGCCCAGCACATCAATGCCAGGCAACGCCATGAGTTCGCTCAGCTGCTGAAACCCCAAGGCGGCTTGGCCACTGGCCACCAACGCGCCTACAGGTGTGCCGGGGGGCGGCACCACGATGCGGGCTTTCACCTCGTCAGCAATGCCCCAACGTTCGAACAGTTTTTCAAGGTACACGCCGCTCGGGCCTGTGGAATAGCTGAGTGTGGGGCTGGCCAACACGGCCGCTTTCACCGCCGCTTCGTGGCTCAAGTCTGGGCGTGCAGCGCCCGCTTGCACTGCTACGGCCACGGGTGAACGCACCCAGTCGTTACGGCTGTCGGGCATCACGTGGCCCGAGGCAATCAAACGCTGAATCGCGTCCGAGGCCAGCAGCACCACATCAAAAGCCTCGCCCGCTTGCACGCGTTTGGCGGCGTCGACACCGCCCACGGATTCCACCTGTACCACCACGCCCGTTTGCGCTTGGTAAGCCTGCACCAAATCGCCAAGCAGCGCTTTGGTCGCCATGGATGAAATACCGCGTAGCACGAGAGGAGGTGTAGAGGTTTGCATGGCGCCGATTCTAGAGATTTGCCTTCTCAAAAGGCAGTCCATTGCGAACTAGCTGCTATAACGTTATTAAATAACGCACAATCGGTTATTCAAAACAGGCCGACTCATGGAACTCAAACAAATCGAATCTTTTGTGCGCGTGGCAGAACTGGGCAGCTTCACCAAAGCGGCTGCTGCGCTGGGCATTCCGCAACCCTTGTTGAGTCGGCATGTGCGCCAACTCGAAGTGGAGTTGCACCAAAATTTGCTGATGCGCAATGGCCGTGGCGTCACCGTGACCGAGGCGGGTTTGGTGATGCTGGAGCATGGCCGAGGCATCTTGCACCAAGTGACGGTGGCGCAAGAAGAACTGGCTTCCGTGCGCGGCGCCTTGGCGGGGCGGGTGTCGATTGGCTTGCCGCCTAGCTTGTCCAAGCTGGTGACGGTGCCTTTGACCTTGTCATTCAGAGCGGCCCTGCCGCACGCCCAACTGTCATTGACCGAGGGTTTTTCGGTGCTGATGGTGGAGAGTTTGCGTGCCGGTCGTTTGGACATGGCTGTGTTGTACAACCCGCCCCCCTCCCCCGATTTGGACATGACCGTGCTGCACGACGATGCGCTGATTTTGATTGCCAGCAAAAAACGCCAAGCCGAGCCCCAAGAACCCGCGCTCAAAGCCGTGATGCCACTGGCTCACTTGGCCGAGCTGCCCTTGATCGTGCCCAGCCGCCCCAACGCGTTTCGCTTGCTGATCGAAACCGAAATGCTGCGCATCAACTGCAAACCCAAGATCGTGCTGGAAATTGACGGCTTGAACGCGATTTTGGAATTGGTCAAAGAAGGGTTGGGCTACGCCGTGCTGCCGCCCTACACGCTGCGCAACTTCGGCACCACCCACGACTTCACGACCCACCGCATTGAAAAACCCAAGCTCACCAGCCAGCTCATGTTGGTGTGGTCAGCACGCAGACCCATGACCGCTACCCACAAGGCCGCCATGGCCGTCACACAACAGGTGGTCGCCCAAGCGCTGGTGTGAGGACGTATTACCAACTGTCGTCGCTACCGCCGCCCGATGACGCGTCATCCCAGTCGCTTCCAGAGCCTGTATCGAAGCTGCCTAAGTCGGGTTGTGCGGGCGTGTCAAAAGGCACGTAACCGCCGTTATTGGCAGCCGATGCATTAGCTGCCGTGTTGTTGCCGTGATCCGTGCGATGGTCGCCCTCTAAAGCCTTGGACAAGGCGTAACCTGCGGCCACACCTGCCAAGCCACCCACCACTGCACCGCCAATGCCCGAGCCCATGCCACCTGTGGGCTGCACGTTCGGGCCGTAGCCAGGTGGATAGCTGGGGTTGTTCATGGGCGCATTGGGCGTGAACTGGGCACCAAAGCCACGCGGGGCCATGCCTGCCCCGGCGGGTGCAGCAGGCGCGTACACAGGGGCTGCAGGCGCAGGCTTGTTGCGACGCAACACCAAAGCGAACACCACCAAACCGGCAATGCCCAACCAAACGTAGCTCAACGAAAACCCAGACTCTGGCGCTGCTGGCGCTGCGGGCGCAGGCGCGGCCATGGCCGGTGCAGGCGTGTTCAAAGCAGGAGACGACACATGGCCCGAAGCGGCGTTTTGCGCCAAGCGGTTCACTTTGTCGTAGGTTTCATTGAACTTCTCAGGGTTGGCCGCGAATTTCAAGGTGGGGTCCAACTCTTTGGCTTTTTTCAATTCCGTGTGTGCATCGGCATAGCGTGTTTCACGGGCGAGCACTTGGCCCAACTCGTAATGCGCTTTGGCACTTTGCGGTTTTTCTTGAATCACCTCGCGCAGCATGGACTCCGCTTGCGTGAGATGCCCTGCGTTGACGGCAAACTCAATGTCTTTGGGCGTCGGTAACGCCAGCGCCGCCGCTGCGGCCAAGGCCATCAGCCCTGCTAAAAATGGCTTAAAAAACGAAGAAGTTTTCATGAAAGAGCCCCAATTGAAAGGTGCCAAGTAAAAAGCAAGTCGCCATTGTGCTTGTAAGAAGTGACTGCACGGTAAAGCAACTCAGATAAACCCTCATATCGAGGCGTGCAGTCCAAAATCAAGACCAAATCGCCAAAACGTAGAGCCAAATCGTGGCACCGTAGCCCACCGCCCAAAACACAGAGCGGGCCGACGCCTTGTCTGCCAAATAGCAGGCGATGTAAGCCATGCGGGACGCCACAAAAATAAAGGCCAAGAGGTTGACCGAACGGGCATCTGCTTGGGTGAAGGTGGCCAGCACGACAGCCGCTGCAAAAAATGGAAACGCCTCAAAACTGTTCGCTTGTGCCGCATTGGCGCGGGCTCTGAATCCCGTTTGCTTGGCCAACCAAGCCCGAGGGTCGCGGTTGTCATAGTCTTTACAACCCGCCTTGGCAATGCCCGCGCACACCAAGGGCAAAACCCCAGCCACCAACACCGCCACAAATGCCATCGTCATAGAAACACTCCTTTATGTAGCGCAACTTGCGCCATCGTTCACGAAATCAAATACCCGCCGTCCACAGGCAACACCACGCCCGTCACAAACTTGGCATGCGTCGCCCCCGTCGCCATGACCCACGCACCCTGCGCCGCAAAAGCTTGAGCGATCGCCTCGCCAATGCCACTGGTGGTGCCTGTGACGAAAACGCGTCGTTGTTGGTGATGCATGCATGCCCCTTTGTGGTTGACCCATGGTTGGATTTCGCAAGTCATGATGGTCGCATAGATCACCCATGCCATCACGCGCCGCCCGGCAGAGCCAGATCGAAGCGCTACATTCAAGATCTATGCACAAACAACACACCATGGGTCGCTCTGAACTGTCGCTGATCGCCGCGCAAGCCATGCTTGAGCGGGGCCTGGCACCCGAATTTCCTGCCGCGGTACGCCAAGAGCTCAACGCCATCACGCAAGCGGGACACGACAACGACCCACACATCGTCGATATGACGCCATACGCTTGGTGCTCCATTGACAACGACGACTCCTTAGATCTCGATCAACTCACTGTCGGTGAATTGCTGCCCAATGGCATCGTCAAAATTTGGGTGGCCGTGGCTGATGTCGATGTTTTGGTGCCGCAAGGATCGGCACTCGATGCGCATGCCAAACAAAACACCACCTCGGTCTACACCTCGACACGCATCTTTCCGATGTTGCCCGAGCGACTCAGCACCGACCTCACCTCGCTCAACCCTCACCAAGATCGTTTGGCCGTGGTGATTGAAATGCACATCAACCCCGAAGCCGAAATTTGCCACAGTGAGGTCTACCGCGCCAAAGTTTGTAACAAAGCGAAATTGGCTTATGACGCCGTGTCAAGCTGGTTGAATGGGCAAGGTCCTTTGCCCATGGCCGCGCAAGCGTTGGAGGGCATGGATGCACAGTTGCATTTGCAAGACGCCACAGCGCAGTTGCTGCGACAAAAAAGGCATGCACAAGGCGCTCTGGAGTTTGAAACCTTTCAACCCAAAGCCGTCTTTGAAGGCGAGCATGTGGTGGCCATTGAGCAACAAATGCACAACCGTGCGCGGCAGCTGATTGAGGAATTCATGATTGCGGCCAATACCTGCACGGCCCATTTTCTGACCGCAAGAGGTGGCGCATCGTTGCGCCGCGTGGTGCGTTCGCCAGAGCGTTGGCAACGCATTGTCGAAGTGGCCCACCGCTACAAATACCGATTGCCACAAGAACCAGACGCCAAAGCGCTGGAAACGTTTTTGGCTAAGCAACGTGCCACCGATCCTTTGCGTTTCCCCGATTTGTCCTTGGTCATCATCAAACTGATGGGCTCGGGAGAATACGTGGTCGAAAACACGCCAGACATGGCCATCGGTCACTTTGGCTTGTCCGTTCGAGATTACACACACTCCACAGCCCCCAACCGGCGCTACCCTGACCTGATCACGCAGCGCATGATCAAAGGCTGGCTGATACATGGGAAATCGCCCTACACCAGCGCAGAACTTCAAGCGCTGGCCTCACATTGCACACAACAAGAAGATGCGGCGCGCAAAGTAGAACGGCGCTTGCGCAAGTCGGAAGCTGCCTTGATGTTGGTGAACCAAATCGGCCATGTGTTTGATGCGGTGGTCACAGGAAAAACGCCGAGCGGGACATGGGTGCGCATTTTTTCACCCCCAGCAGAAGGCATGCTGGTGTCTTGGGTCCGGAACATAGAAGTTGGCGATTTATTGCGCGTTAAGCTGGCCGGAGCCAATGTCGAGCAAGGCTTCATCGACTTTGAACAAATCCACGCTTACTCGCACACCTCTCATCGCGCCTGAAGCATTGCGCATGGCGTTGATGGGACGAAAAAAAAGCACTTACGAAATTCGCAAGTGCTTTTTTTGGGATTTGTGGTGGGCGATGCAAGTTTCGAACTTGCGACCCCTGCAGTGTGAATGCAGTGCTCTACCCCTGAGCTAATCGCCCTTATCCATCGCTGGAAAGAACAATATTATGCCACAGAAATTACCGAGTTTCGCCAAACGGTTTTCCCACCGCTCGATTTATCGAGTTGCGTCAAAAGATCGGCGTGCTGAACCAACTCTTGCTCTGATGCGGCAATCACAGGCAACTTGAACAAACTCAAGTCCACAACTTCCAACGTACGGGTTTGTGAGTCTTCGCTCTCTACCTCCATCAACAACGCGTCTTGGCCGCGCGTCATGTTGATGTACACATCGGCTAACAGCTCGGCATCGAGCAACGCGCCGTGCAAGGTGCGGCCGGAGTTGTCGACTTCTAAGCGATCGCACAAAGAGTCCAGCGAGTTGCGCTTGCCGGGGAACATTTCTTTGGCCATCACCAAGGTGTCGGTGACGCCATCGATGAACGTGGTGAAACGCGGGCGCCCTTGCAGCTCAAGCTCTTTGTTCAAAAAGCCAATGTCAAACGGCGCGTTGTGAATGATGATTTCTGCGCCAGCGATGTATGCCAAAAACTGGTCCACCACTTCGGCGAACTTGGGCTTGTCTTTCAAGAACTCATTGGTGATGCCGTGGACACGCAGCGCATCTTCATGGCTATCACGCTCGGGGTTCAAATAAATATGCAAGTTGTGACCGGTCAACTTGCGGTTGAACATCTCGACACAACCGATTTCAATGATGCGGTCACCGTTCTCGGCCGAAAGACCCGTGGTTTCAGTGTCTAGAAAAATCTGGCGCATGGTCAGTGGTTTTCTTTGGCGTGGTTGATGGTGTATTTGGGGATTTCCACCACCAAGTTTTGCTGGGCCACGATGGCTTGGCAGCTCAAGCGTGAATTGGGCTCCAAGCCCCAAGCGCGGTCGAGCAAGTCGTCTTCGTTTTCATCGGCCTCGTTGAGCGACTTGAAACCTTCGCGCACGATGACGTGACAGGTGGTGCAAGCGCAGCTCATATCGCAGGCGTGTTCGATGTTGATGTAGTGCTCCAACAGCACTTCGCAGATGGTGCTACCGACAGCAGCTTGCAGCTCAGCACCATTTGGGCAGAGTTCGGCGTGGGGCAAAATTTTGATGATGGGCATTTAAATGTTCTCGATGTTTTGTCCGGCCAAGGCGTGTTGAATGCCTCGGTTCATGCGTTGGGCTGCGAAAGCTTCTGTGCCTTTGGCCAGCGCTTCGGTGATGGCTTCAATGGCTGCTGCGTCCTCTAGCTTTTTAGCGTCTAGCGTGGCTGCCATCAATGCGTCGATGCGTGTGCGGTCTTGAGCTGACAACAAATCGCCGTCGGCTTGCAAGGCGCTTTGTGTGGCCAGCCACATGCGGTCGGCGTCCACGCGGGCCTCGACCAAAGCGCGGGCTTTGATGTCTTGCTCGGCGGTTTTGAAACTGTCTTGCAGCATGGCTGCAATTTGGTCGTCAGACAAACCATACGACGGTTTGACGGTGATGTTGGCTGTGACGCCGCTGAGCTGCTCCAACGCGCCCACGCTCACCATGCCATCGGCATCGACCGTGAAGGTCACACGAATGCGTGCAGCGCCTGCGGCCATGGGAGGAATACCGCGCAGCTCAAAGCGCGCCAAGCTGCGGCAGTCGGCCACCATGTCACGCTCGCCCTGCACCACATGCAAAGCCAAGGCGGTTTGGCCATCTTGGTAAGTGGTGAAGTCCTGCGCCATTGCGGTGGGAATGGTTTGGTTGCGCGGCACGATGCGTTCCACCAAACCACCCATGGTTTCGATACCCAGCGACAAAGGAATTACGTCGAGCAACAGCAACTCACCATCGGGGTTGTTTCCTGCCAACTGGTTGGCTTGAATGGAGGCACCGAGGGCCACCACTTCGTCTGGGTTGAGGTTGTTCAGCGGTGCGCAGCCCAGCAGGTCAGCCACGGCTTGCTGCACTTGCGGCATGCGGGTGGAGCCGCCCACCATGACCACGCCTTGAATGTCGTCTTTGCTGAGCTTGGCATCGCGCAAAGCTTTGCGCACGGCAGACAAGGTGCGTTGGGTCAAAGCGGCAGTGGCTGCTTCAAACTCAGCGCGTGTGACGGTGTGGCGCAATGCGCCACTCGACAAGACCACTTCAAACGTGGCGCTATCAGCCACAGACAAAGCTTCTTTGCAAGCACGCGCTGCCACCAACACATTCGATTTATCAGCGGGCGTTGCAATGACGCAGCCGGTTTGAGCTTGCACCCAATCGACCAAAGCGCGGTCGTAATCGTCACCGCCCAAAGCGGAATCGCCGCCGGTGGCCAACACTTCAAACACGCCGCGTGTCAAACGCAACACAGAGATATCAAACGTGCCACCGCCAAGGTCATACACGGCGTACACGCCTTCACTGGCTTGGTCTAAACCATAGGCAATGGCTGCAGCTGTAGGCTCGTTGATGAGGCGCAGCACGTTGATGCCCGCAAGTTGCGCGGCATCTTTGGTTGCTTGGCGTTGGGCGTCGTCAAAGTACGCGGGCACGGTAATGACCGCGCCGTACAAATCGTCGTTGAAGGTGTCTTCAGCACGGAAGCGCAAGGTGGCCAAAATTTCGGCGCTCACCTCGACGGGCGACTTCTCACCCACGCGGGTTTGAATGGCCAACATGCCGGGCTTGTCGACAAACACGTAGGGCAACTGATTGCGGTTAGCAATGTCAGCCACACCACGGCCCATGAAGCGCTTCACAGACACCAGCGTGTTTTGCGGATCTTCAGCTTGCGAAGCCAATGCAGCACGGCCAATTTGGCGGCCGTCGTTTTCAAGGTAGCGCACAGCAGACGGCAAAATGACATGGCCTTCTGCATCGGGCAAGCACTCGGCAAAGCCGTTGCGCATAGAAGCCACGAGCGAGTGGGTAGTGCCTAAGTCAATACCCACCGCGATGCGTCGCTGGTGTGGGTCTGGCGCTTGGCCAGGTTCGGAAATTTGTAACAACGCCATAGGTGTGTATTGTCGCTTTCAGGAGGCGTCTAGTTGGTCAATTCGGGCTTCGATGTCGTGCAAAAACTTCTCGACAAACATCAGCCCCCTCACCTGCTGCGCGGCTGTGGGCAGGTCGTGTGCGGTGTCAATGAGCTTGGCGCATTGCTGCAAGGCAGTTTTATGGGCTTGCTGCACTTCGTCAAACAAGGCTTCGAGCGCGGCTACATCCGTGGCATCGTCCATGGCCTCGCGCCATTCCATGTGCTGCATCAAAAATGCAGCGGGCATGGCGGTGTTGTTCTCGGCTTGAATGGGTGCACCGCCCAGCTCGCACAAATAGGCGGCGCGGCGCATCGGGTCTTTGAGGCGTTGGTAGGCCTCATTGATGCGCACCGACCATTGCATGGCCACACGTTGTGCGGCAGTGCCTTGAGAGGCAAATTTGTCGGGGTGGGCTTCGCGTTGCAAGTCTTTCCAGCGAGCATCAAGCTGGGCGCGGTCTTGTGCAAACTGCGTGGGAACGCCAAAGAGTTCAAAGTCGCTGACCGCGAGCTGCGCCGACAACGGCTTGGCCGATTCGTTCACGTGGCGCCCCGCTTTAAGCTATTGAGATTTAAATACGGAACGATTCGCCGCAACCGCAACGGTCACGTTCGTTCGGGTTCAAAAACTTGAAGCCCTCGTTCAGGCCTTCGCGCACGAAGTCGAGTTGCGTGCCGTCGATGTAGGCCAAGCTCTTGGGGTCGATCAACACCTTCACGCCGTGGTCTTCAAAGACCACGTCTTCCGGTTCTTGTTCGTCCACGTATTCGAGCTTGTAGGCCAAGCCCGAACAGCCCGTGGTTTTGACGCCCAAGCGCACGCCCACACCCTTGCCACGCTTGGCAAGGTAGCGGGTCACGTGTCGTGCCGCGGCTTCAGTCAATGTGATCGCCATGGTGTTCTTCTTGGGTTAAGCCGCAGCGTGTTTCTTTTTGTAATCATCCACTGCGGCCTTGATGGCGTCTTCAGCCAAGATGGAGCAATGAATTTTCACAGGAGGCAGCGCCAGCTCTTCAGCGATTTCGCTGTTTTTCAAAGCCGCTGCTTCGTCCAAAGTTTTGCCCTTGACCCACTCGGTCACGAGTGAGCTGGAAGCGATGGCAGAGCCGCAACCGTAGGTTTTGAAACGTGCATCTTCGATCACGCCCGTGACGGGGTTGACCTTGATTTGCAACTTCATCACGTCACCGCACGCGGGCGCGCCCACCATGCCGGTGCCTACAGAATCGTCGCCCTTGTCGAAGGAGCCCACGTTGCGGGGGTTTTCGTAGTGGTCAACCACTTTTTCAGAATAAGCCATGGTGAATCTCCTTAATTAATGCGCAGCCCATTGGATGGTGCTGATGTCGATGCCTTCTTTGTACATGTCCCACAAGGGGCTCAGTTCACGCAGCTTGGCCACGTTGAGGCGGATGGTTTCAATCGCGTAGTCAATTTCTTCTTCGGTGCTGAAGCGGCCAATCGTCATGCGCAAGCTGCTGTGCGCCAACTCGTCGCTGCGACCCAAGGCGCGCAACACATAGCTGGGCTCCAAGCTGGCCGAGGTACAGGCCGAACCCGACGACACCGCCAAGCCCTTGATGCCCATGATGAGCGACTCACCTTCCACATAGTTGAAGCTGATGTTCAAGTTGTGCGGCACACGGTGCTCCATGTTGCCGTTGATGAAGACTTGCTCCATGTCTTTGAAACCATCGAGCAAACGCTTTTGCAAAGCTTTGGCTTTGGCCAAGTCTTTGGCCATGTCTTCTTTGGCAATGCGGAAAGCTACGCCCATGCCCACACATTGGTGGGTGGGCAAAGTGCCGCTGCGCATGCCGCGCTCGTGGCCGCCACCGTGCATTTGCGCTTCTAGGCGCACGCGAGGTTTGCGGCGCACATACAAAGCACCAATGCCTTTGGGGCCGTAGGTTTTGTGAGAGGCCAAGCTCATCAAGTCAACAGGCAAGGTGGTCAGGTCGATCTCCACTTTGCCCGTGGCTTGCGCCGCATCCACGTGGAAGATGATGCCTTTTTCACGGCACATCGCGCCGATGCCAGCGATGTCTTGGATCACGCCGATTTCGTTGTTCACGAACATCACGCTGATCAAAATGGTGTCGGGGCGAATGGCGGCTTTGAGCGCGTCCATGCTGAGCATGCCGTCTTCTTGCACGTCGAGATAAGTCACCTCAAAGCCTTGGCGCTCCAACTCACGCATGGTGTCGAGCACGGCTTTGTGCTCGGTCTTCACGGTGATGAGGTGTTTGCCCTTGGACTTGTAGAAGTGCGCCGCGCCTTTGAGCGCGAGGTTGTTCGACTCTGTGGCACCCGAGGTCCACACGATTTCGCGGGGGTCAGCACCAATGAGAGAGGCCACATCTTCACGGGCTTTTTCAACTGCGGCCTCGGCTTCCCAGCCCCATGCGTGGCTGCGAGAAGCGGGATTGCCAAAGTGCTCGCGCAACCAAGGAATCATGGCATCCACAACGCGTGGGTCGCACGGGTTGGTGGCGCCGTAGTCGAGATAAATAGGGAAATGAGGTGTCATGGCCGTACTCAATGAGGTTTGAACAAAATGGGAGAGGTGCTGATCACTGTCAGGGCTTAGCTTTTGGCAAATGCGTTGCCCAGTGCAAAAACAGAATTAGGGGCATTCACATGAATGGGCTTGGCCACCGGCATAGGTGAAATGGCACGACGAACCATGGGTTTGTCTTCGATTTCGATGCCTTTGGCAATTTGGTCGTCGACCAGCTTTTGCAAGGTGACGGAGTCTAAAAACTCCACCATCCGCTGGTTCAGCGACGCCCACAACTCATGCGTCATGCAGCGGCCGGTTTCGCCCAAACAGTTTTCTTTGCCGCCGCAGTGGGTGGCATCAATGGGTTCATCCACCGACACAATGATGTCGGCGACCGTGATGTCTGCAGCTTTGCGGCCCAACGAATAGCCACCACCTGGGCCGCGGGTGGACTCCACCAAGTCATGGCGGCGCAGCTTACCGAACAACTGCTCCAGGTAAGACAATGAAATTTGCTGACGTTGGCTGATCGCAGCCAAAGTGACGGGACCGTTGGCTTGGCGCAAGGCCAAGTCAATCATGGCGGTGACCGCAAAACGACCTTTGGTGGTGAGACGCATGGCAAGCTCCTATCTGTGGTTGGGCTTTGTCGACTAATTGAGTCAAGTATAGCCTAATCCCCATTGAATTGCTCGGGTACTCCATGAAAAACCACCTTTGTCAAAGACAAAACGGTTTAAGGTGCCCATTGCCTTGCGCATCACGCCTTTTGCGCTAAGACCGCCACGTTGTCATGCCCTGCCCCACCGAAGGCTTGTTCGCGCAACGCAGCCAGTTGATCGCGCACACGGGCGGCGTTTTCGAATTCGAGGTTGCGGGCGTGTTCCATCATCAGCTTTTCTAAGCGTTTGATTTCTTTGGCCACATCGCGTTCGCTCATGTCTTCGATGGCGGCGCGTTGCAGCTCGCGCTCTTGCGCTTCTTTGCCCGCCTTCTCGCTGTAAACGCCATCGATCAAATCGCGAATCCCCTTGACCACACCGCGCGGTGTGATGCCCATTTCTAAGTTGTGCGCGATTTGCTTGGTGCGTCGACGCTCGGTTTCGCCAATCGCTTTTTTCATCGACTCGGTCATGCGGTCGGCGTACAAAATGGCTTTGCCACTCAGGTTACGCGCCGCACGGCCAATGGTTTGAATCAAGCTGCGCTCAGAGCGCAAGAAGCCTTCTTTGTCAGCATCCAAAATGGCCACCAACGACACCTCGGGCAAGTCAATACCCTCGCGCAACAAGTTGATGCCCACCAGCACATCAAACGTACCCAAGCGCAAGTCGCGCAAAATTTCGACGCGCTCCACGGTGTCGACATCGCTGTGGATGTAGCGCACTTTCACGCCGTTGTCGGTGAGGTAATCGGTCAGCTGCTCGGCCATGCGCTTGGTCAGCGTGGTGATGAGCACGCGTTCGTTCAGCTCCACGCGGATGCGGATTTCTTGCAGCACATCGTCCACTTGATGCGTCGCAGGGCGCACTTCCACCAAGGGGTCCACCAAGCCTGTGGGGCGCACCAACTGCTCCACCACTTTGCTGGCGTGGGTCTTTTCGTAGTCGGCGGGCGTGGCTGAGACAAACACCACTTGACGCATGCGCTTTTCAAACTCATCGAGCTTCAAGGGCCGGTTATCTAAGGCGCTGGGCAAACGGAAACCATATTCCACCAGCGTGGTTTTGCGCGCACGGTCACCGTTGTACATGCCGCCGAGTTGGCCAATCATGACGTGGCTCTCGTCCAAAAACATGATGGAGTCTTTGGGCATGTAGTCGGTCAAGGTGCTGGGTGGCGCCCCCACTGGCGCGCCCGACAAATGGCGGGTGTAGTTCTCAATGCCTTTGCAGTGGCCCACTTCGCTGAGCATTTCCAAATCAAAGCGTGTGCGCTGGTCTAGGCGCTGGGCTTCGACCAGCTTGTTCATGCCCACCAGCTCTTTCAAGCGTTCGGCCAATTCCACCTTGATGGTCTCCACCGCCGCCAACACGCGGTCACGCGGTGTGACGTAGTGGCTGGATGGGTAAATGGTGAAGCGCGGAATCTTTTGGCGGATGCGGCCCGTGAGGGGGTCAAACAGTTGCAGGCTTTCAATCTCGTCATCAAACAACTCAATGCGAATGGCCAGCTCAGAGTGCTCGGCGGGGAACACATCAATCGTGTCGCCACGCACGCGAAATTTGCCGCGTGAAAAATCTTGGTCGTTGCGCTCGTACTGCATGCGCACCAGCTGGGCGATGGCGTCGCGCTGGCCCACTTTGTCGCCAGTACGCAGGGTCATGATCATTTGGTGGTAGCTCTCGGGCTCACCGATACCGTAGATGGCAGAGACCGTGGCCACCACGATCACATCACGGCGCTCCAAGATGCTCTTGGTACACGAGAGTCGCATTTGCTCGATGTGCTCGTTGATAGCGCTGTCTTTCTCGATGAACAAATCGCGCTGCGGCACATAGGCCTCGGGCTGGTAGTAGTCGTAGTAACTGACGAAATACTCCACCGCGTTGTTGGGGAAAAACTCACGGAACTCGCTGTAGAGCTGCGCCGCCAAGGTTTTGTTGGGCGCAAAGATGATGGCAGGCCGCCCCAACTGAGCGATCACATTGGCCATGGTGAAGGTTTTGCCTGAGCCCGTCACACCCAACAGGGTTTGAAACACCTCGCCGTCGTTCACCCCTTCAATCAGTTGAGCAATGGCTGCGGGCTGGTCGCCCGCTGGGGGGTAAGGCTGAAACAGCTCAAACGGCGAACCGGGGTAGCGGACCATCGTGCCCTTGGGGGCTTCAGAGGCGGGGACCTCGGCGGCTGGCAATGTGTCAGGGCGTGTTTCTGCGGTGTCAGACATGATGGGTAAAAACTGTATAGCTCGAAAAAACGTGCAATTCAAAAAACCGTACGGGTTGACCCTTAAAATTCAGGCCGAACGTGCAAGCCTACCGCAGACTGCACTTGTTCACCCAACCTCCTTTCTTTATCCGTGATCAAGGACTGACGATGTCAATGTTTACCGCCGTCGAAATGGCACCCCGCGACCCCATCTTGGGCCTCAACGAGCAATACAACGCCGACACCAACCCCAACAAGGTCAACCTCGGCGTGGGTGTGTACTTCGACGACAACGGCAAACTGCCCCTGCTGCAATGCGTCCAAGCCGCAGAAACAACCATGATGGCCACGCCTACAGCGCGCGGCTACTTGCCCATCGACGGCATCGTGGCGTATGACGCCGCTGTCAAAGGCTTGGTCTTCGGTGCTGACTCTGAGCCCGTCACCTCTGGCCGCGTGGCCACCGTGCAAGGCATTGGCGGCACAGGCGGCTTGAAAATCGGTGCTGACTTTTTGAAGCGCTTGAGCCCCAACGCCACCGTGTTGATCTCTGACCCAAGCTGGGAAAACCACCGCGCTTTGTTCACCAACGCCGGTTTCAAGGTCGACACCTACGCTTACTACGACGCCGAAAAACGCGGCGTGAACTTTGAAGGCATGTTGGCTTCGTTGAACGCTGCTGCTGCAGGCACCGTCGTGGTGTTGCACGCTTGCTGCCACAACCCAACCGGTTACGACATCACCGCCGCCCAATGGGACCAAGTGGTGGCCGTGGTCAAGGCCAAAAACCTCACCGCTTTCTTGGACATGGCTTACCAAGGCTTTGGCCACGGCATTGCCGAAGACGGCGCTGTGATTCAAAAGTTTGTCGACGCAGGTCTGTGTTT
This sequence comes from Limnohabitans sp. TS-CS-82, assembly GCF_002943475.1. Classification (NCBI taxonomy): domain Bacteria; kingdom Pseudomonadati; phylum Pseudomonadota; class Betaproteobacteria; order Burkholderiales; family Comamonadaceae; genus Limnohabitans; species Limnohabitans sp. TS-CS-82. The sequence continues at coordinate 681,520 of NZ_PTQX01000002.1, forward strand.
CTTCGTGTCCACCTCGTTCTCCAAGAGCTTCAGCTTGTACGGCGAACGCGTGGGTGCCTTGAGCGTCTTGTGCGCCGACAAAGAAGAATGCAGCCGCGTGTTGTCTCAACTCAAAATCGTGATTCGCACCAACTACTCCAACCCACCCATCCACGGCGGCGCTGTGGTGGCTGCGGTGTTGAACAACCCCGAGCTGCGCGCTTTGTGGGAAAAAGAACTGGGCGAAATGCGCGTGCGCATCAAAGCCATGCGTCAAAAGCTGGTCGATGGCCTCAAAGCCGCTGGCGTGAAGCAAGACATGAGTTTCATCACCACCCAAATCGGCATGTTCAGCTACTCCGGTTTGAACAAAGACCAAATGGTGCGTTTGCGCTCTGAGTTTGGTGTGTACGGCACCGACACAGGTCGCATGTGCGTGGCTGCATTGAACAGCAAGAACATCGACTACGTGTGCCAAGCCATCGCGAAAGTGATGTAACTGCACACCGTTTGCACGCTTGACGTGCAATCACGAAAAAGGGCCTTCACAGGCCCTTTTTCAATGGGCTGAAGCTTTGCGTATGGTGGTGACGTCGCCCATCAGTCATTCAGCCCCAAATCACTGAGCGCATGGCAATCGATGCCAACTGGTAACCCTCATTGAAGAACTCTACGGGCTCCTGCGCATCAACCGCACCTGCCGCGTACAGCAAGGGTAAAAAGTGGTCATAGCTGGGGTGCGACATCTGCGACATATCTCCTTGTTGCTGAAAGTTCACCAACGATGCCAAGTGCCCGTCTTTGATTTGTGCGGCCACCCATTGGTCAAACTGAACCACCCAGTCATACGCTTGGTCATCAGAGGCTGAGCGGTTCATGGTGCGCAAGTTGTGCACCGTGTTGCCACTGGCCACGATCAAGACGCCCCGCTCACGCAAAGCCTTGAGCTGTTGTCCCAACGCAAAATGTTCAGCAGGCGGACGGCTGTCATCCATGCTGAGCTGCACCACCGGAATGTCCGCCTCTGGAAACATGGGTTTGAGCACGCCCCAGCAACCATGGTCCAAGCCCCATTCCCGCAAATCAATGCCGACCGGTGCGCCTGTGTTGGGCTGGCGAAGCAAGCGCGCCGTCTGAGACACCCAAGCCGGAGCGCCTGATGCGGGGTACTGCTGCTCGAACAAGGCCTGCGGAAAACCACCGAAGTCGTGGATGGTTTTAGGCTTGTCCATGCCCGTCAACCACCAACCTTGCGTGAGCCAATGGGCCGAAATGCACAAAATCAGCTTCGGTTTGGGCCAGCGCGTGCCAAACAGTTGCCCAACATGGACCCAAGCATCTCGGTAAGGCGTGTTGTCAATGACGTTCATGGGACTGCCGTGCCCCACAAAGAGGACAGGCATGCGTTGGGCGCTTGTAGACAGAGTCATTGTTGGTCTTAGACAGTGATGGTTAATAAGTAAATTGGGGGACAGACTCCATTTTCAACCCTGTCTCTGCTGCTATATTGCATTGCAACATTTTTGAGACAAAACCCATGCTTTACCAAATCTTCGAAACCCAACGCAGCCTGATGGAGCCGTTCGCAGACTTTGCGCAGGCCGCCGCCAAGATGTACAGCCACAACACCTCGGCGCTGGGGCATAACCCCATGGCACAGCGTGTTTCAGCCGGTTACGACTTGCTGTATCGCTTGGGTAAAGACTATGAAAAACCAGTCTTTGGCATTCAATCGGTCGATGTGGACGGCACCAGCGTGGCCATCCATGAGCGCATTGAAATAGACAAACCATTTTGTGAACTGCGCCGCTTCAAGCGCTTCACCGACGATGCCAACACATTGGGCAAACTCAAAGGCCAACCCGCTGTTTTGATCGTGGCGCCACTCTCCGGCCACTACGCCACGCTGCTGCGTGACACCGTCAAAACCATGCTCAAAGACCACAAGGTCTACATCACCGACTGGAAAAATGCCCGTTTGGTGCCTTTGAGCGATGGTGAGTTCCATCTCGATGACTATGTGAACTACGTGCAAGAGTTCATTCGCCACCTGCAAGCCCACTACGGCAACTGCCACGTCATGAGCGTGTGCCAACCGACGGTGCCTGTATTGGCTGCTGTTTCGTTGATGGCCAGCCGCGGTGAAGCCACACCCTTGAGCATGACCATGATGGGTGGCCCCATTGACGCCACCAAGTCGCCCACCTCAGTGAACAACTTGGCCACCAACAAGAGCTTCAGCTGGTTTGAAAACAACGTGATCTACCGCGTTCCTGACAGCTTCCCTGGCGCAGGCCGTCGCGTCTACCCTGGCTTCTTGCAGCACACCGGCTTTGTGGCCATGAACCCCGACCGTCACCTGAAGAGCCATTACGACTACTTCAAAGACCTGATCAAGGGCGACAACTCCAGCGTCGAATCGCACCGCGAGTTCTACGACGAATACAACGCCGTGCTCGACATGGATGCCGATTACTACTTGGAAACCATCAACACGGTGTTCCAAGAGTTCAAATTGGTACGCGGCACATGGGAAGTCAAAAACGAGGCTGGCAAAGCCGAACTGGTGCGCCCGCAAGACATCAAAAACACCGCCTTGCTGACCGTAGAAGGCGAATTGGATGACATTTCTGGCTCAGGCCAAACCTTGGCAGCACACACCCTGTGCAGCGGCATTGAACGTAAAGCCCACGACCATTTAGAAGCCAAAGGCGCAGGCCACTACGGCATTTTCAGTGGCCGTCGCTGGCGTGACATTGTTTACCCACACGTCAAAGCCTTCATCTTGGCCCACAACGACATCGCGCCTCAAAAAGCCGTAGCCAAGGCACCTGCCAAAAAGGCGGCGCCTGCGACCCAAAAAGCGGCGCCTGCGGCTAAGAAGGCTGCGCCTGCTGCTAAAAAGTGAGTCTCGCGCTTCGCATCAACGACGCCCTGCCGCAAACGCAATGCACGCGTTGCGGCTATCCAGACTGTCAGCGCTACGCCGAGGCCATTGCCAGCGGTGAAGCGGGCATCAACCAATGCCCGCCAGGGGGCACCGAGGGGGTGGCACGCTTGGCTGCCATCACCGGTCAACCCATCACAGCGCTGAACCCAGAGAACGGGTTTGAGGGCCCACGCACCATCGCCATCATTGATGAAGCGTGGTGCATTGGTTGCACCTTGTGCATTGGCGTGTGCCCCACCGATGCCATCGTGGGCAGCAACAAGCGCATGCACACCGTCATTGAGCCGTATTGCACGGGTTGTGAGCTGTGCATTCCTGCCTGCCCCGTCGATTGCATCTCCTTAGAACCCGTCGACATGGCCCTCACCGGTTGGGCCGCTTGGCCGCAAAATTTGGCCGATCTGGCACGCCAACGCTACGACGCACGCCAAGTGCGCCTAGCGCGTGAAGCCCAAGAAAACGACGAACGTTTGCAAGCCAAAGCCGTGCACAAATTGGCCGATCTGCCAGCCCACACCAGAGGCACAGAAAACGCCCCCGAGGTGGATCGCAAACGCGCCATCATCGAAGCGGCGCTTGCCAAAGCAAAAGCCCGACAAGCCACCCAAGCTTAAAAGTGGGATGAGGGGTAGCGCCTTCTTCCCAATGCGCGACATTCAACATCCCTATGTACACACACTTATCCGAACGCAAAGAGCTTTTGTTGCTTCTCTCCCTCGCCGGCATTCAGTTCACACACATCGTGGACTTCATGATCATGATGCCGCTGGGGCCACAACTCACCCTTCTGTTTAGCATCAGCTTTGCGGAATTCGGCTTACTGGTCTCTGCCTACACCGTGGCGGCAGGCTTGTCGGGCTTGTTGGCCACCACTTTTGTGGACCGCTTTGACCGCAAACGCTTGCTGCTAACGCTGTACGTGTTGTTTGCCCTCACCACCGTGGCCTGCGGCTTGGCCCCCACCTATGGCTGGCTCATGGCAGCACGCATTGCCTCTGGCTTTTTTGGTGGCGTGTTGTCCACCATGACGCAGACCATCATTGGTGATGTGGTGCCGTTCGAGCGCCGTGGTCGTGCCACAGGCATTGTGATGACCTCATTCTCTGTCGCCACCGTCGCAGGCGTGCCTGCGGGTTTGCTATTTGCCAACCTCTGGGGCTGGCACACCGCCTTCTTTGCCATTGGCGTGATGTGCATCGCTGTGGGTGTGTTAGCCAACTACAGCGTGCCCAAACTCGATGCCCATGTGGCCCACGCCAAAGACAAACACGTACTGCACGCCATGGGCCAAGTGCTTGGCGAGTCCAACCAGCGCATGGCGCTGCTCTTGTCAGCCACCATGATGTTTTCGACTTTCACCATCATCCCGTACATCACCCTGTACTTGCAAAACAACCACGTGATGGCGCCCCACGAAATTCCATGGCTCTACTTTTGTGGTGGCCTCGTCACGCTGTTCAGCGGTCGCTGGGTGGGGGGCTTGACGGACCGTTTGGGCAAGCGTGAAACGTTTCAACGCGCCGTGTTGTTCTCCATCATCCCGATGTTTGCCATCACGCTGCTGGAACCTGTGCCACTGCCCGTCGTGTTGCTGGTCACCACCGCCCTGTTCTTTGCCATGAACGCCCGCATGATTCCTGGTATGGCATTGCTCACCTCGGCGGCCAATCCGAAATTCCGCGGCACATTCATGTCGCTCAACGGCGCTGTTCAATCGTTCTCCATGGGGGTGGCTGCATGGGTTGGTGGCCTGCTGCTACAAAGCGAACCCAACGGTCAAGTGACGCACTATTGGCTATGCGCAGTCGTCGCGACGTGTGCGTCTTTGTTGGCATATGCGTTAGCCAAACGGGTATCTATGTATGCGTGACATCGGTTGTCACATTGGCACAACCAGCTATGAAAAAAGCCGTGACGCTGTCACGGCTTTTTAATGAGGCATGTCCAGATCGAACACACAGATTGCGATTTAAGCGTGCGAAGCTGCCAAAGCTGCAAACGCCTTCACCACTTCAGGTGGTGCTTGCACCAGTTCAATCAACACGCCTTCGCCCCCGATTGGGAACTCGTCATTCGCCTTGGGGTGCATGAAGGTGATGTCAAAGCCGGCCGCGCCCTTGCGGATGCCGCCTGGGGCAAAGCGCACGCCTTGCGACGTGAGCCACTCCACTGCCACGGCCAAGTCGTCGATCCACAAGCCAATGTGGTTGAGCGGCGTGGTGTGCACGGCGGGCTTTTTCTCAGGGTCCAGCGGCTGCATCAGATCGACCTCGACCTTGAACGGGCCGGTGCCGATGGCGCAGATGTCTTCGTCCACGTTCTCACGTTCGCTTTTGAAGGTGCCGGTCACTTCCAGGCCGAACATGTCGACCCAGAGTTTTTGCAGGCGCGACTTGTCAGGCCCGCCGATGGCGATTTGCTGGACGCCAAGAACCTTGAAGGGACGTGTCATTTATTCAAACTCCACGATCATCTGGTCCACAGTCAGCGATTCACCTTTGGCAGCGACCACTTTTTTGACCACGCCGTCTTGCGCGGCAAAGAGCACGTTTTCCATCTTCATGGCTTCGATCACGGCCACGCGCTCACCCGCTTGCACTTTTTGGCCGACGGCCACGGCCACATCCACCAGCAAACCTGGCATAGGTGACAACACAAAGCGGCTCAGGTCGGGCGGTGCCTTGTAGGGCATGAGCTTGTGCAGCTCGGCCATGCGGGGCGACATCACCAGCGCTTCAATGCGGGTGCCGTTGTGTTGCACTTGCAAGGCCAGCGGGTTCTTCAAGGTGCCGCGTTCGATTTGAGCGGTGAACGGCTTGCCATTGCAAGTGCCTTCAATGCGGATGTCGTTCAAACGCGAGTTGCTCTCGATCGCATAAGTTTTGCCGTCTACGGTGATCTGCGCTTCGCCATGTTTGCCTGCCGACTCGGCCACATGCACTTGCACATAACGGTTTTTGCCACCTTGACCCAACTCCACCACGGCGTAGTCCTGGCCAATCTTGACGTCGTAGCCCGGCAACTGACCGCTGAGGTTGGCTGCGCGTTGGCGTGACTTGCGACGGACAAAAGCGGCCAATGCGGCGAGGAAGTCGTGGTCGTCGTGCGGCACGTCTTCGGCGCGGAAACCCTGGCTGTACTGCTCTGCGATGAAGCCGGTGTTGAAGTCACCCGACACAAAGCGGGGGTGCGCCAACAAAGCAGCTTGGAAGGGGATGTTGGAGCTGATGCCGCGAATCACAAAACCGTTCAGGGCTTCGCGCATTTTGGCGATCGCGTCGTTGCGGTCTTTGCCGTGCACGATCAGCTTGGCGATCATCGAGTCGTAGAACATCGGGATCTCGCCGCCGTCTTGCACGCCGGTGTCCACGCGCACGCCCAGCAGGTCGGCGGTGTTGGCTTGGAACATGGTTTGCTTGGGCGTCTGGAAGCGCACCAAGCGACCGGTGGAGGGCAAGAAATTGCGGAACGGGTCTTCAGCGTTAATACGGCACTCGATGGCCCAGCCGTTGCGCTTCACATCGGCTTGGGTCAGCGTGAGTTTTTCACCCGCCGCGACGCGAATCATTTGCTCCACCAAGTCGAGGCCGGTGATGGCTTCGGTCACCGGGTGCTCCACCTGCAAGCGGGTGTTCATCTCCAGGAAGTAGAAGCTTTGGTCTTTGCCGACCACAAACTCGACCGTGCCGGCCGATTGGTATTTCACCGCCTTGGCCAGTTGCACGGCCTGCTCGCCCATGGCTTTGCGGGTGGCTTCGCTGATGAAGGGCGATGGGGCCTCTTCGATCACCTTTTGGTGGCGGCGCTGGATCGAGCACTCGCGCTCGTTCAAATAAATCACGTTGCCGTGGCTGTCGCCCAGTACCTGGATTTCAATGTGACGAGGCTCTTCGACAAACTTCTCGATGAACACGCGGTCGTCACCAAAGCTGTTGCGCGCTTCGTTGCGGCAGGAGGTGAAGCCTTCAAAAGCTTCTTTGTCATTGAAAGCGACGCGCAGACCTTTACCGCCGCCGCCTGCCGAAGCCTTGATCATCACGGGGTAACCGATGCCTTTGGCAATCTCAACCGCTTTTTCAGCGGTTTCGATGGCGTCGTTCACGCCGGGAATGCAGTTCACGCCCGCAGCGCCCGCCAACTTTTTGGACTCGATCTTGTCGCCCATGGCGGCAATCGAGAAGTGGCGTGGGCCGATGAAGGCGATGCCTTCGTCTTCGCAGCGCTTGGAGAACTCGGCGTTCTCACTCAGGAAACCATAGCCGGGGTGGATGGCTTGTGCGCCTGTGGCTTTGGCGGCGGCGATGATCTTGTCAGCGACCAGATACGACTCGCGCGAGGCCGCTGGGCCAATCAAAACGGCCTCATCGGCCAGCATCACATGACGGGCTTCTTTGTCTGCTTCGGAATAAACGGCCACGGTTTTGATGCCCATTTTTTGGGCGGTGGCAATGACGCGGCAGGCGATTTCGCCACGGTTGGCAATCAGGATTTTGGTAAACATGTTCTTCTTCTCCTTCGGGCTTAAAGCGGAATGTTCCCGTGCTTGCGCCATGGGTTTTCAATCTTCTTGTCTTTGAGCATGACCAGCGAGCGGCAGATGCGCTTGCGTGTCTCATGCGGCTGGATCACGTCGTCGATGAAGCCGCGTGCGCCCGCCACAAAGGGGTTGGCAAAGCGGGCTTTGTATTCGGCTTCTTTGGCCGCCAGCTTTTCGGGGTCGCCCTTGTCTTCACGGAAGATGATTTCCACCGCACCCTTGGCACCCATGACCGCGATCTCGGCATTGGGCCAGGCAAAGTTCACGTCGCCACGCAGGTGCTTGGAAGCCATCACGTCGTAGGCGCCGCCGTAGGCTTTGCGGGTGATGACGGTGATTTTCGGCACGGTGCACTCGGCGTACGCGTACAGCAGCTTGGCGCCATGTTTGATGATGCCGCCAAACTCCTGGCTGGTGCCAGGCATGAAGCCGGGCACGTCCACAAACGTGACCACGGGAATGTTGAACGCATCGCAAAAACGCACAAAACGTGCGGCCTTGATGGAACTCTTGATGTCCAAGCAACCGGCCAACACCAAAGGCTGGTTGGCCACGATGCCCACGGTCTGGCCTTCCATGCGGGCAAAGCCGATCAGGATGTTTTTGGCGTAATCGGGTTGCAGTTCAAAGAAGTCGCCATCGTCCACGGTTTTGACGATGAGTTCCTTCATGTCATAGGCCTTGTTGGGGTTCTCGGGCACCAGGGTGTCCAAGCTCATGTCCATGCGGCCCGATGGATCGCCGCTGGCGCGCACAGGTGCCTTTTCGCGGTTGTTCAGCGGCAGGTAGTTGTAGAGGCGACGCAGCATCAGCAAGGCTTCGACGTCGTTCTCAAACGCCATGTCGGCCACGCCGCTCTTGGTGGTGTGGGTCAGGGCACCGCCGAGTTCTTCGGCCGTCACTTCTTCGTGGGTCACGGTCTTCACCACTTCAGGCCCCGTCACGAACATGTAGGACGTGTCTTTGACCATGAAGATGAAGTCGGTCAACGCAGGCGAGTACACCGCGCCACCGGCTGATGGGCCCATGATCATGCTGATCTGAGGCACCACACCGCTGGCCATCACGTTGCGCTGGAACACTTCGGCGTAACCACCGAGCGAGGCCACGCCTTCTTGAATGCGCGCACCGCCCGAGTCGTTCAAGCCGATCACCGGAGCGCCGACCTTCATGGCTTGGTCCATGATTTTGCAAATCTTCTCGGCGTGTGTTTCGGACAAGGCACCACCGTACACGGTGAAATCCTGACTGAACACAAACACCAAGCGGCCGTTGATCATGCCGTAGCCGGTGACCACGCCGTCGCCAGGAATTTTGTTGTCTTCCATGCCGAAGTCGGTGCAGCGGTGTTCGACGAACATGTCCCACTCTTCGAAGGTGCCTTCGTCCAGCAAGACTTCGATGCGCTCGCGGGCCGTGAGCTTGCCTTTGGCGTGCTGCGCGTCAATGCGCTTTTGCCCGCCGCCCAAGCGGGCCGCAGCGCGCTTTTTTTCCAGTTGTTCAATGATGTCTTGCATGGTGGCTCTCTTTTCTCCAGGAAGATTTCAAATTAACCCAGCGCTTTGACTTTTCGTTTCATAAGCGCCGAGCAGTTGACGGGCAGCCGTCGACGCGGCCAATTGGCCCGTAGCGACTTGCTGGCTGAGTTGGGGCAGCAGTGTTTGCACACGCGGCTGCGCCCGAAAGTTTTGTTTCAGACCGGCGTCGATGCGTTCCCACATCCACGACAAGGCTTGGTGTTGGCGGCGCTCGGCAAAGAGGCCGTTCTGGGTTTGCAAGGCTTTGAACTCGCACACGGCGGCCCAAAACGCATCCACCCCTTGGTTCAGCAAAGCGCTGAGCTGCACGACTTTGGGGTGCCACACCTCGGTGTTGCGGTGCGCATGGCCCGAGCCACCATGCATGCCCAACAGTTGCAAGGCACTGGTGATTTGCAGCTGCGCGCGCGTCGCGGCGGTGGCGTCGATATCGGCTTTGTTGATGACCACCAAATCGGCAATCTCCATCACGCCTTTTTTGATGGCTTGCAAGTCGTCGCCCGCATTGGGCAATTGCAGCAACACAAACATATCGGTCATGTTGGCCACAGCGGTTTCACTTTGGCCCACGCCCACGGTTTCGACAATGACCACGTCGTAACCAGCGGCTTCACAGACCAGCATGGACTCACGCGTTTTTTCGGCCACACCACCCAGAGTGCCACTCGATGGACTGGGGCGAATGTAGGCTTGATCGTGCACGCTCAAAAACTCCATGCGGGTTTTGTCACCCAAGATAGAGCCGCCAGACACGGTCGACGATGGGTCAATGGTCAGCACCGCCACACGATGGCCCTGAGTAATCAAGTAAAGGCCGAGCGCCTCAATGAAGGTGGACTTGCCCACGCCCGGCACACCACTTATCCCTAAGCGAAACGACTTGCCCGTGTGCGGCAGCATGGCCGTGAGCAAGTCATCGGCCAAGGCCCGGTGATCGGTGCGCGTCGACTCTAAAAGCGTGATGGCTTTGGCCATAGCGCGCCGCTGCACGGCAGCGTTGCCTCGCAGCAAACCGTCGAGCAACTGCTCAGGTGTCACCCGATGGCCTTTTTGATTTGTTCCAAAACGTCTTTGGCGCTGACGGGAATGGGGGTGCCTGGTCCGTAAATGCCTTTGACGCCCGCTTCGTACAAGAAGTCGTAGTCTTGGCGTGGAATCACGCCGCCCACGAACACAATGATGTCGTCCGCGCCCTGCTTCTTCAGCTCGGCAATGATGGCGGGCACCAAGGTTTTGTGGCCCGCTGCGAGGGTGGACACACCCACGGCGTGCACGTCGTTTTCGATGGCTTGGCGCGCGCACTCTTCAGGCGTTTGGAACAAGGGGCCCATGTCCACGTCGTAGCCGAGGTCGGCAAACGCGGTGGCCACCACTTTGGCGCCACGGTCGTGGCCGTCTTGGCCCAGCTTAGAAATCATCACGCGAGGACGGCGGCCTTGTTGGTCAGCGAATGCGGCGATGTCGGCTTTGAGCTGGTTCCAATATTCCATGGTGTCTCCCACGTTTTCACCATCGTCGTAAGCGGCAGCGTAAACACCGGTGACCTTTTGTGTGTCAGCGCGGTGACGGCCAAACACTTTTTCAAGCGCATCGCTCACCTCGCCTACTGTGGCGCGCAGGCGAATGGCCTTGATGGACAAGTCGAGCAAGTTGCCTTCGCCACTTTCGGCAGAGGCAGTCAACGCGTCCAACGCGGCTTGCACTTTCGCTGTGTCGCGTGTGGCTTTGATTTTTTGCAAACGTTCGATCTGACCGTCGCGCACACGCACGTTGTCGATGGACAAGGTTTCGATGGGGTCTTCTTTGGCGAGCTTGTATTTGTTCACGCCCACGATGACGTCTTTGCCAGAGTCGATGCGCGCTTGCTTTTCAGCGGCGGCAGCTTCGATCTTCAACTTGGCCCAGCCGCTGTCCACGGCTTTGGTCATGCCGCCCATGGTTTCGACTTCTTCGATGATGGCCCAAGCTTTGTCGGCCATTTCTTGGGTGAGCGACTCCATCATGTACGAACCGGCCCATGGGTCGATCACGTTGGTGATGTGGGTCTCTTCTTGAATGATGAGCTGCGTGTTGCGCGCAATGCGTGCAGAGAACTCGGTAGGCAAAGCAATTGCTTCGTCAAACGAGTTGGTGTGCAGCGACTGTGTGCCGCCAAACACCGCAGCCATGGCTTCGATGGTGGTGCGCACCACGTTGTTGTACGGGTCTTGCTCGGTGAGCGACCAGCCGGAGGTTTGGCTGTGCGTGCGCAGCATCAAGCTCTTGGGATTCTTGGCGTCAAAGCCCTTCATGATGCGGCACCACAGCAAACGTGCAGCGCGCATTTTGGCGATTTCCAAATAGAAGTTCATGCCCACCGCCCAGAAGAAAGACAAGCGGCCAGCAAAAGCGTCCACGTCCAAACCGGAGGCAATGGCGGTCTTCACATACTCTTTGCCGTCAGCCAAGGTGAAAGCCAATTCCAAAGCTTGGTTGGCACCCGCCTCTTGCATGTGGTAACCCGAAATCGAGATCGAGTTGAACTTGGGCATGTGCTTGGCGGTGTAGCCAATGATGTCGCCAATGATCTTCATCGACGGCTCGGGCGGGTAGATGTAGGTGTTGCGCACCATGAACTCTTTCAGAATGTCGTTCTGAATCGTTCCAGACAACAACTCTTGGCTCACACCCTGCTCTTCAGCGGCCACCACGTAGCCAGCCAAAACGGGCAACACCGCGCCGTTCATGGTCATGGAGACCGACACTTTGTCCAACGGAATTTCGTTGAACAAGATCTTCATGTCTTCCACCGAGTCAATGGCCACACCGGCCTTGCCCACGTCGCCCGTCACACGGGGGTGGTCTGAGTCATAGCCACGGTGGGTGGCCAAGTCAAACGCGACCGACACGCCTTGACCACCGGCGGCCAAGGCCTTGCGGTAGAAAGCATTGGACTCTTCAGCGGTGGAGAAGCCTGCGTATTGGCGAATCGTCCAAGGGCGCACCGCATACATGGTGGCTTGTGGGCCGCGCAAATAAGGCTCAAAACCGGGCAAGGTGTTGGCGTAAGGCAGGTCTTGCGTGTCTTCTGCGGTGTACAGCGGTTTGACACTGATGCCATCGAGCGTCTTCCAATTCAAGGCGCTGACGTCACCTCCGGGTGCGGACTTGGCGGCGGCTTTCGCCCAAGCTTCGAGGTTGGCGGCGTTGAATTCGGTCGGCTTTTGGCTCATGTCAAATCACTCTAAAAATTAGGGTTGAAACCACGGTTTTTGGAATCCGCGAAATCATATCATTCATAATTATTGATGCAAAATATTATCTGAACTTACAATCTCGTTCCATGTCAGCCCTCACCCTCACCCCTCGCGCCTTGTACGAAGAAGTTGCCGAACTTCTGCGCGAACGCATTTTTTCGGGTGAATTAGCGCCAGGCAGCTGGATTGACGAGATGCGCTTGGCCGAGGAATACGGCATCAGCCGAACCCCCATGCGCGAAGCCCTGAAGGTGCTGGCCGCCGAAGGCTTGGTCACCATGAAGGTGCGCCGCGGTGCGTACGTAACCGAAGTCAACGACAAAGACCAGCGCGATGTCTACCACCTGCTCTCTTTGTTAGAGGCCGATGCCGCGGGCGTGGTGGCCACCCAGGCCACGCCAGAACAACTGCAAGAGTTGCAAACTTTGCACTTAGCCTTGGCGCAAGCCGTGAACGACCGGGAAAAGTTCTTTGAAATCAACGAACGCTTTCACATGCGCCTGCTAGAAATTGCCGACAACCGTTGGCGCGACCAAATGGTGGCCGATCTGCGCAAGGTGATGAAGCTCAACCGCCACAACTCGCTGCTCAAAAGCGGGCGCATTGAAGAGTCGCTGAATGAACACCAAGCCGTGATGGATGCGCTGTTGGCACACGACGCGCCAACCAGCGTGGCACGTATGCAGGCGCACTTCGCCAATGGACTCGAAGCGGCAAGCTGACAGTCAAGCACGCCACGACGCAGGCGCCAACAGGCGCAGAACCTAGGGTTTAGCCCCTGTATCGGGCTCGCACACTCCGATCAAAACCAGCGATTATTTTCACTAAAATCATATTTTTATGAAAACTCGCAAAGTTAACACTTGCGCCCTTTGAAAATGTTGAATTTCCAGAATTTGCGCATTGGCACGCGGCTAGGACTCGCTTTTGCGGCCTTGGTCTCGCTGCTCATCCTTTTGGCCTTGATCGGGATCCATCAACTCAACCAAGTTGTCACAGACACCGATTTGATCGCGCACAACCGTTTGCCCAAGGTTAGTTTGGCGCAAACCATTGAAAACGAAGTCAACCGCCAGTCTCGTGCCATTCGGACAGCACTGATCGCCACAGACGCGAAAGTGGTGACAGCTGAACTTGAAAAAATTGAATTGTCTGCCCCCATCATCACAGACGCGCTGAAACAACTCCAAGCCACCATTGAAACCCCCGAAGGCAAAACCGCCTTGGTGCAAATCACCCAAGCACGGCAAGTGTTCAAAGAACATGAACTGGAATTGATTGAACTCATCAAAGCCAACCGTATCGAGGAAGGTCGCAAATACTTGGTCAACGAAATGCTGGGCCCCCAAGCGCACTATTTAGAAAGCGTGGAAGCGTTTGCCCAGACACAAAAGGAAGCCATTGATTATTTCGCGGCTGAAGCCGTACAAACAGCATTGCTCGGCAAAACCTTCATGCTGACCCTCGCTGTCATCGCCATCGTGACGGCTGCCCTTGTGGCTGTGGCGACCACTCGCTCCATCACGCAACCGCTGAATCAATTGCAAACCTTGTTGAGCGACGTTGAAAAAACCTCCGACTTCAGCAAACGCATGACCCAGCACGGCCGAGACGAAGTGGGCCTCACCGCCCAGGCCTTCAACCAAATGCTGGACGCCCAACAGCGCGCCATCCGCGAAGTGAACCAAGTGGTCGCCGCCATCGCCGCAGGCAACTTCGACACACGCATTCAAGCGGAGCTGCGCGGTGATTTGGCCGCCATGAAGTCGGCTGTGAACGACAGCGCCCAAAGCATCAAAGAAACCATGGGCGCGGTGAATGGGGTGATGCAATCGCTCTATAACGGGCATTTCAATGTGCAGGTGCAAGCCCAAGTTCAAGGGGATTTCAAAGTCACGCTCGATCGCGCCAAGCAAGCCACCGATGCGCTGCAAACCATGATGGGCGATATTGGCCATGTCATGTCCAGCGTTTCGCAAGGCGACTTGACCAGCCGCGTGCAAGCGCAAGGTCGCGGTGATTTGGAACAACTCAAAAACAACATCAACCTGTCTTTGGACACGTTGGCACGCACCCTCAAAGAAATCAACACCAACACGCAGTTGCTGGCCACGCAAGCCAACCAAACCAGCCATGCCGTGGAACAAATCTCGGCCGGCGCGGACACACAAACCACGGCCATTCGCCAAGTGTCCACAGCGCTACGCATGAGCGCGGACTCCATTTCCGAGGTGTCGAGCAACACCGAATCGGCCAGCTACCAATCGCGAGAGTCCGTGGCGTTGGTGCGCAGTGGCAAAGAGAAAATGTTGCAAATGGCCGAGGTGGTCCAGAACATCGCAGCCAACTCGCAAAAGATCAACAAGATCTCTGAGGTGATTGAAAGCATTGCCTACCGCACCAACCTCTTGAGCTTGAATGCCGCCATCGAAGCCGCCCGCGCTGGCGAGCAAGGCAAAGGTTTCGCGGTGGTGGCCGATGAAGTGGGCAAACTCGCCATCAGCAGCGCCGAAAGCACCAAAGAGATTGCGCTACTGGTGAAGCAAGCCTCAACGGAAGCCAAACGTGCCGTGGAAACCGTGGCAGGCGTGAACGAAGACATGAACCGCATCGAAGAAGGCGCAGGCAAAACAGATGGCATGCTGCAACGCATCTCGGCCGCCGTAGAAGAACAAAGCAGCGCCTTGCAAGAGATCGATGTGAACGTCGCCAACTTGAGTCACATCGCCGCGAGTAACGCCAACGCGTCGGAAGAACTCACGGCGACAGCCATTGAATTGGCCAAAATTGCTGACAACAACCGACGCGAAGTGGAAATGTTCAGCTTCTAAATGCACAACGGCGAAGCGACGCGTTCCCGTCGCCTCACACCGTTGACGTCATTCACGCAGACCGTTTTCTGGCCATCACCAGCGCCACGCCAGACAAAATCAAGGCACCTCCTGCCACATGGTGCAGACCCAAAGGCTCGCCCAGCACCCACCAAGCAGCAATGCCTGAGTACAAAGGCCCCAAGTACAGCGTGACGGCGACACGGCTGGCACCCAAGAGTTTTTGGGTCCAGCCATAAATCCAATAGGCCGCCAAGCCGGGCACCAACGCGGTGACCACGATCAAACCTAAGGCGTGCCAGCCCAACACAGGCGTATCGGGTGACGCAAGTTCAAACAATGCAAACGGCAACAACACCGCCACACCGCCCATGCAAATGGTGGCCAAACGCGCCGTGGAGCCCAAGGGGCTGTGCCACTTTTTTTGCAGCAAGGCGTAAGCCGCCCAAGCCATGGAAGCCGCGACGATCCACAAGTCCCCGGGCACCAAGTTGACCTGAGACAAATGCGTCCAGTCGCCACGCACCACCACATGGACCACGCCTGACATGGCCACCACCACGCCCACCATTTGGCGCTTTGAGAAATGCTCGCCCAACCAAAGCACCGAACCCACGGCGATCAACACCGGCGAAGAGGCATAAATCAACGAGATGTTCATCGCACCTGTGCTCTCCCCCGCCATGTAGACCCATGCCCCGCAAATCCACATGCCGCAAGCACCCAACACCACCGATTGACGCCAAGTCGCCCGCACCTCGTCACGCATGCGCCACAACTCAGCGCGCGCCAGCCACGTCAAGATCAGACCCGCTAAAAACCAACGCCCCAGCGCCAGCACATGGGGCGAGACCACGCCGGGCGCCAATCGGGCAGAAATCAAATTGACAGTCCACAGCACGGGGGTGAACCAGATCAAGACCAAAGCGAATTTGCTGCGGCTTTGTGCGCGCAAAGCTTCAGTGGGCATGGGGCTCTTCATGCAGCTTTTGTGTCGCGGCTGAATCGTCGTGCGTCTCGTGGCGGTCAGGCGGCACGGCGGCACCACGGGCCAGTGCCTCGCGTGCGATTTGCAAGACCTCGCGAGGGGGCAAAGGCTTGAGTTTGTGGTTGCTCCACACCTGACGCCACAAACGCGAGCCACGTTCGCCGTGGTACAGGCCCAACATGTGGCGGGCAATTGGGTACCAAGGGCAGCCGTCTTCTTTGAAGGCGCGCTCCATGTAAGCCACCATCGTCTCCTCCACCGCTTCTCGGGTGGGAATGGCATGGTGGTCGTTGTAAAACTGCGCATCCCAAGTGGTCAGCAGCCACGGGTTGTAATAGGCTTCGCGGCCCAGCATGACGCCATCCACCTGCTGCAAATGCTCAGCCATTTGGGCGTTGGTGGTGATGCCGCCGTTGACTGAAATCACCAAGTTTGGGAAGTCTTTTTTCAGCTGATACGCCAGCTCATAACGCAGCGGTGGCACTTCGCGGTTCTCTTTGGGGCTCAAGCCATCAAGCCACGCGTTGCGCGCATGCACGATGAACACTTGGCAACCCGCATCGCTGACTGTGCCCACGAAATCACGCACGAAGTCGTAGCTTTCAATACGGTCCAAGCCAATGCGGTGCTTCACCGTCACCGGCACGCTCACCACATCCAACATGGCCTTCACGCCATCGGCCACCGTTCGTGGCTCGTTCATCAAACAGGCACCAAATGCGCCACGCTGCACGCGGTCTGACGGACAACCGCAGTTCAGGTTGATCTCGTCGTAGCCCCACTGCTCACCCAACTTGGCGCCGTGGGCCAAGTCGGCCGCATCGCTGCCCCCCAACTGCAAAGCCACGGGGTGCTCTTCGGCGTTGAAACGCAAATGACGCTGCGTGTCGCCATGACGCAAAGCGCCGGTGGTGACCATCTCGGTGTAAAGCAAGGTGTGGTGACTGAGGAGTCGGTGAAGGTAACGGCAATGGCGGTCAGTCCAGTCCATCATGGGCGCCACTGACGTGCGCCAGCGCTGAGCATCAAGAGAATTCATGGGGTGATTATCTCGCCCCAGCCTCGGGTGAACTTGGGCACAATGAGGCGTGAATCCAAAACAACGCATTTCAAGGATGAAAGCATGAATGCATCAACCTTTTGGTGGATGGCCACAGGTGCCTTGGTGATTGCCGAGTTGCTGACCGGCACCTTTTATTTGCTGATGCTCTCGCTGGGTGCCGCCGCCGCGGCCTTGGCGGCGCATGCAGGGCTTGGCATGACCGCACAAGTCATCACCGCAGCGCTGGTGGGTGGCGCAGGCGTGGTGCTGTGGAACCTCAAAAGCAAGCACCTCCCTGCAGGTGCCGATGCGGCCGACACCCACATTCACCTCGACATTGGGGCCACCGTCGACGTGGACACATGGGATGCGCAAGGCCTCACACACGTCAAACACCGCGGCGCCGTGTGGGCCGCCAGCTGTCAAAGCAACGCACACACGCCTGGGCTGCACAAAATCGTGGCCATTGAGGGCAGCCGCTTGGTCCTCGAAAAAATTTAACACTTGTTCTTTCAAAAAGGTCAGACCATGGAAATCGCTCTTCTTCTGCTTGTCATCGCTGTTTTGTTCATCGTCAAAACCGTCAAAGTGGTTCCCCAACAAAACGCGTGGGTGGTCGAGCGGCTGGGCAAGTACCACGCCAGCCTCACCCCCGGTTTGAACTTTGTGGTGCCCTTCATCGACAACGTGATTCAAAAGCACAGCCTCAAAGAAATTCCACTCGATGTGCCCAGCCAAATTTGCATCACGCGCGACAACACGCAGTTGCAGGTCGACGGCATTTTGTATTTCCAAGTGACCGACCCGCGTTTGGCCAGCTACGGCTCGTCCAACTACATCATGGCGGTCACACAGTTGGCGCAAACCAGTTTGCGCAGCGTGATTGGCAAACTCGAACTCGACAAGACCTTTGAAGAACGCGACATCATCAACGCGCAAGTGGTGGCGGCCATCGACGAAGCGGCGCTGAACTGGGGCGTGAAAGTGCTGCGCTACGAGATCAAAGACCTCACGCCACCCAAAGAAATCTTGCACGCCATGCAATCGCAAATCACGGCGGAGCGTGAAAAACGCGCACTGATTGCGGCCTCTGAAGGCCGTCGCCAAGAGCAAATCAACATCGCCACCGGTGAGCGCGAGGCCTTCATCGCCCGCTCAGAAGGTGAAAAGCAAGCTGCCATCAACAAAGCCCAAGGCGAAGCCGCCTCCATCACGGCTGTGGCCGACGCCACTGCCCAAGCAATTGAGCGCATTGCAGCCGCTATTCGCCAACCCGGTGGCGAGCAAGCTGTGCAGCTCAAAGTGGCTGAGCAAGCGGTGCAGGCTTACGGCAAGGTGGCCTCCGACGCCAAAACCACGCTCATCGTGCCCAGCAACATGACCGAGGTGTCGGGCCTGATTGCCTCGGCCATGCAAATGGTGAAGCTGGACAAATAAACGGTTCAGCCAGACGTGAAAAAGCCCGCTTGAAGCGGGCTTTTTCATGGGTTCCGCACAGGCTTAGCCCATGTGCAAACCGCCGTTCACCGCAAAGTCAGCGCCGGTGGTGTAGCCACCATCGTCACTGGCCATCCACGCAATGATGGAGGCGATTTCGCTGGGCTTGCCCAAGCGTTTGACGGGCACGGTGGCCACGATCTTTTCCAACACGTCAGGACGGATGGCGTTGACCATGTCTGTGCCGATGTAGCCAGGCGACACGGTGTTGACCGTCACGCCTTTGGTGGCCAGCTCTTGGGCCAAAGCCATGGAGAAACCGTGCATACCGGCCTTGGCAGCCGAGTAGTTGGTTTGACCGGCTTGGCCTTTTTCACCGTTCACCGACGAGATGTTGATGATGCGGCCCCAGCCACGCTCAACCATGTCGGGCACGACCTGTTTGGTCACGTTGAACATGGAGTCGAGGTTGGTGCTCATCACCGCGCTCCAGTCTTCGCGGGTCATTTTCAAGAACATGCGGTCCTTGGTGATGCCGGCGTTGTTGACCAACACGTCGATGGGCCCGTGCTCAGCCTTGGCTTTGGCAAAGGCTTCAACGGTGGAGTCCCAATCGCCCACGTTACCGACTGACGCATAGAAGTCGTAGCCCAGTGCTTTTTGTTCATCCAACCATTTGTTGAAATCACGCGTTGGACCACAACCCGCGATGACCTTGAAGCCTTCTTTGTGCAGGCGCTGGCAAATCGCGGTTCCGATACCGCCCATACCACCTGTGACGTACGCTACTTTTTTGCTCATTTTTTGTCTCCTTAGTGATGAGTCTGTGAAAAATTTTTATTCTGAAAATGAACGCTTAGGCGCGTTTCTTAGGCGCGTTGTTTAAGCGCGTTCCAAGGCCAAAGACACCCCCATGCCGCCACCGATGCACAACGCGGCCAAGCCTTTCTTGGCATTGCTGCGCTGCATTTCGTGCAGCAAAGTCACCAAAATGCGGCAGCCGGATGCACCAATGGGGTGACCAATCGCGATGGCACCGCCATTGACGTTGACTTTGGCGGGGTCAATGTCGAGTTCTTTGTTCACAGCGCAGGCTTGTGCGGCGAAGGCTTCGTTCAATTCAAAGAGGTCCACATCGGCAGCCTTCCAGCCTGCGCGTTGCAAGGCTTTGCGTGAGGCCGACACAGGGCCCATGCCCATCAAGGCGGGGTCCAAACCGCTGGTGCCGAAAGCGGCAATGCGCGCCAAAGGCGTCAGGCCCAAGGCCGCGGCTTTTTTGGCGGTCATCACCACCACAGCGGCAGCGCCGTCGTTGATGCCAGAGGCGTTACCGGCCGTCACCGAACCCGCTTTGTCGAATGCGGGACGCAAACCGGCCAGCGCTTCGGCGTTGGTTTTTTTGTTGATGTATTCGTCGGTGTTGAACATCACCGGATCGCCCTTGCGCTGAGGAATGCCAACAGAGACGATCTCGTCGGCAAACTTGCCTGCGTCTTGCGCAGCGGACGCTTTTTGCTGGCTGGCCAGCGCCAAAGCATCTTGCATGTCGCGGGTGATGCCGTGGGCTTTGGCCACGTTCTCAGCGGTGATGCCCATGTGGTATTGGTTGTACACGTCCCACAAACCATCCACGATCATGGTGTCAATCATGTTCCAGTTGCCCATGCGTTGGCCATCGCGTGAGCCCAACAACACATGGCCTGACGCGCTCATGTTTTCTTGACCACCGGCCACCACGATCTCGCTGTCGCCATAGGCCACGGCTTGTGCAGCCAACATCACGGCTTTCAAGCCAGAACCGCACACGGCGTTGATGGTGAGCGCGGGCACGGCGTTAGGAATGCCTGACTTCATCAAGGCTTGACGCGCAGGGTTTTGCCCCGCGCCAGCTGCCAGCACTTGGCCCATGATGACTTCACCCACCAGCGCGGGATCGAGCTTGGCACGCGCCAAGGCTTCGCGAATGACGATAGAACCCAAATCGGTGGCCGCAATTTTGGCGAGTGAGCCGCCAAATTTACCCACAGCCGTACGGGCGGCTGAAACGATGACGATGTCTTCCATGGAGGTCTCCAGTTGTTTTAAAAAATCAGTGAATTACTTGCTGGCGCGTTCTTTGACGTAACGGCCAGGTGCGTTTTCGATGGCTTTGTATTTCTTGTTGCCATACGTTTTAGGTGCAGCAATTTGCTTGCCAGCATGTGCCTTGAGCCAATCGGCCCAATCAGGCCACCAGCTGCCGGCGTGCTCTTTGGCCTTGGCAATCCATTGCTGCGCGTCTTTGGGAAACGTGATGTCGCTGCCGGTCCAGTAGCAACGCTTTTTCGCAGCGGGTGGGTTGATCACGCCTGCGATGTGACCCGACGCCCCCATGACAAAACGCTTCTTGCCTGGGAACACTTGGGTGCTGGCGTACGAGCCGCCAATCGGCACGATGTGGTCTTCACGCGAGCCGTAGATATAGACGGGAATGTCCACTTTGCGGTAGTCGATGGTGGTGCCACACACCTTCGCTGTGCCTGGCTTGATGAGGTTGTTCTCCAAGTAGGTGTTGCGCAAATACCAAGCGTACATAGGGCCAGGTAAGTTGGTCGCGTCGCTGTTCCAGTAGAGCAAGTCAAACGGTGGCGGCGTTTCGCCTTTGAGGTAGTTGCCCACCACGTAGTTCCACACCAAATCATTGGGGCGCAAGAAACTGAAGGTCGACGCCATGTCTTTGCCCTTCATCAAGCCGCCGTTGGCGAATTGACCTTCGCGGTATTTCACGAAGGCTTCGTCGATGAAGACATCCAGCACGCCGGTGTCGGTGAAATCAATCAGGGTGGTGAGGAAGGTGGCGCTGGCCACGGGCTTTTCGCCGCGTGCGGCCAACACGGCCAAGGCGTTCGACAAAATGGTGCCGCCCACGCAAAAGCCCAAGGCGTTGATCTGTTTGGCGCCGCCGATGTCTTGCGTCACTTCGATGGCTTTGATGGCCACGTCTTCCACATAGTCATCCCATGTGGTGTGCTGCAAATCTTCATCCGGATTACGCCAGCTCACCACAAAAGTGCGGTGGCCTTGGCTCACAGCGTAACGAATCAAAGAGTTTTCAGGCTGCAAATCGAGGATGTAAAACTTGTTGATGCAAGGTGGGATCAACAAGAAAGGACGCTCATACACCTTAGGCGTGAGTGGCTTGTATTCGAGGAGTTGGAAGAACTCGTTTTCAAACACCACTTTGCCTTCGGTGGTGGCAACGTTTTTGCCCACCTCGAACAGGCTCTCGTCCGTCATCGACACATGGCCTTGCTGCATGTCGTGCAACAGGTTTTGAATGCCTTTGGAAATGCTTTCGCCTTTGGTTTCAATCGCCTTTTGCTGGGCGTCGGCATTGAAAGCCAAAAAGTTACTGGGGGCCGAAGCTGCGGCCCATTGCTCGACGGCGAATTGAATGCGTGCCTTGGTCTTGGGATCGGTGTCTGCGGCCTCGCTCAAGGCCATCATCGTGCGGGTGTTGAGCAAATAAGCGGCGGCGGCAAATGAGGCCATCGGGTTGTGCTGCCACGCCTCTGCAGAGAAACGTCGGTCTTTGACCGCTGGGTTGCCATGCAAGCTCTGGTTCCACAGCTCAGTGGCCTCACTGATGTATTGCTTTTGCAATGCTTCGAGCTTGTCGGGTGCAAAGCTCAAACTCGGAGCGCTCCCCTCACCTGCACCTAACGTTTGAAACGACGCCAGGGCTTTGGCCCAGCTATCACCCAAGCTTTTGAGGGCCGAATTCTGATCCATCACCAGTCTCCTATACAGTCACATCAGTTTTTTTAACTGTCTCCAGTATGTCAGCGAAAACCCTTCGAATTTCTGACAGATATCAAACTCAAGAGAAAACCCCTAGATGTATTTAGTTCTGATTGCGTGGATGTACGTGGCGTTGATGATGGCGGTGGCCGAGGCCACCAGCCCTGTGGGCAGCGTGCTTGGTGCCATCGTCACTTTTGTGCTGTACGGCGCGCTCCCTATGGGTGTGGTGGGTTACATCATGGGCTCACCGGCACGCAAACGCGCCATCAAGGCCCGTGAGATGGCCGAGCGCGAAAGACATGAAAACTTAAATACGCAAGTCACACCCAAGACGCAATCCAGCGAGGCGGCGTCAACACCCGATTAAGCTGCAACGCGACGCCAAATACAGACCGCAAAACGCCCAGTCTGGCCATCGCGTCGGTAAGAAAAAAACTGTGAAGCTTGCGTGACCGTGCACCAAGCCGACGTGCTGTCATTGCCCGCCACGACGTGAACACCCAAGGCCTGCAAACGCGAACGCGCCAAGCCCGCCAAATCAGCCAGCCATTTGTTTGCATGGCTGGGATGGGGCTTAAAAAATGCAGCCGATGGTGCGTGCTGGGCCATGAATGCGTCGCGCACCTCAGGCCCCACCTCAAACGCATCGGGTCCAATGCAGGGGCCCAACCAAACGCGCAGTGCATGGGCTTGCAGCATCTGCGGCGCATGGGCCTCGCCGCTTGCCTCGCGCATAGCCTGCACAGTTTCCTCAATCACGCCCGCGGCTAAACCCCGCCAGCCCGCATGCGCAGCGGCCACCACGTGCCCTGCCTCGTCCGTGAACAGCAGCGGCAAGCAATCGGCCACCATGATGGTGCAGGCCACCTCGGCATCGGTGGTGAGGCACGCATCCGCAGTTGTGCCTTGTGGGGTGTCCGCATGAAGCTCAACCACCTGCGTGCCATGCACCTGTTGTAAAAAAATAGGGACAGCGCCGTCCAAGCGCGCTTGCAAGCGTCGGCGGTTCTCGGCCACATGCGCAGGATCATCTTGAACGTGATCGCCCAAGTTCAAGCTCTCAAACGGTGCGGGTGATACGCCGCCCTCACGCATGGTGCACAGCGCGTGAACGCCAGCGGGCAACCATGCGCTCAAAGACCGAGACGGCACATCAGAGGTCAAACCATCAACAGAAGGGGTAAGTCGCGACATGGCGTTGAGGATATCGCGAACACGACTCTGACCCACGATGGAGAGCGGTAGACTTAAAGCTCGTTTTAACTTGCCGCACCACCATGATCCTCGAACTCGCCGACATCCGCATCCAGCCTGGTCAACAAGCCGCTTTTGACGAAGCCATTCAACGGGGCGTGGAGACCGTGATCGCTAAAGCCAAAGGCTTTGAAGGCTACAAAATCAACCGTGGCGTCGAGTCGCCCGAGCGCTATGTGCTGCAAATTTTCTGGGCCACGCTCGAAAACCACACTGTGGACTTTCGTGAGTCCGCCGCGTTTGCCGAATGGCGCGCCATCGTGGGCCCCTTCTTCGCCCAAGCACCGGTCGTTGAGCACTTCACGCTGGTGGCCAAGTCTTCCGACTGATCAACACCCCAAAAACAAAACCGCGAGACCACATTCATGAGCTATTTGTTCACACCACCGCCTGTGGCGTCTGTGCCTGTTGTTGGCAAAACCGAACGTTTTCCGGTGCACCGCATTTACTGCGTGGGCCGCAACTACGAAGAACACGCCAAAGAAATGGGCTTCACCGGCCGTGAACCGCCCTTCTTCTTTTTGAAGCCCACCGACTCGCTGGTGGTGGTCAACGCGGGCGAAACCGGCACCATGCCCTACCCCAGCCTGACCAAAAATTTGCACCACGAAATTGAGTTGGTGGTGGCAATTGGTAAGGGTGGCAAAAACATCAAAGCGGCAGACGCACTGAGCCACATCTACGGCTACGCCGTGGGCTTGGACATGACACGCCGCGACTTGCAAGGCGACATGAAAAAGCAAGGCCGCCCTTGGTGCATTGGCAAAGGCTTTGACCTGAGCGCCCCCATTGGCCCCATCACGCCCGCTGAACAAGCCGATGACGTGATGAACGCTGAGATTTACGTGCAAGTCAACGGCCAAGACCGCCAGCGCAGCAACGTCAGCCAACTGATCTGGAACGTCGCAGAAACCATTGAGCATTTGTCTGCCGCGTGGGAGCTGCAACCGGGCGACTTGATCTACACGGGTACGCCCGAAGGTGTGAATGCCGTGGTGTCGGGCGACACCATGGTGGGCGCCGTGGCAGGCTTGGGCGAACTCACCGTTCGCGTGGCTTAACAGCGCACAACGCATGCTGCATCGTCCTCAGATTCAACATTGCAAGGCCTGCGGCAGCGCAGTGACCTACCGCTTGCCCGATGACGGCGACACGCGCGAGCGCGCGGTTTGCAACGCGTGCCACACCATCCATTACGAAAACCCACTCAATGTGGTGGGCACCGTGCCCGTATGGGGTGACAAAGTGCTGCTTTGCAAACGCAACATCGAGCCGCGCTTGGGCAAATGGACCTTGCCTGCGGGCTTCATGGAATTAGGCGAAACCGTGGCGCAAGGTGCGGCGCGTGAAACCGTGGAAGAAGCGGGTGCGCAGTTCGAGATGCAAGACTTGTTTACCCTGATGAACGTCACGCGTGTGGGCCAAGTTCATTTTTTCTACCGCGCCCAGCTCACCAGCGATCAGTTCGATCCCGGTCACGAAACCATGGAAGCGCGTTTGTTTGCTGAACATGAAATACCTTGGGACGAAATTGCCTTTCGCACCGTCAAAGAAACTTTGCAGCATTACTTCGCCGATGCCAAGGCCGGCAAATTTGGCGTGCACCACGTCGATATCAGCTGAACCCACCTGCCGGTGGGTTTTCCCCTAATTAACCGACCGCTCGGTCGGATTAATATGAACAAGTAAATTTTCCAACGGAGACCACGAGATGACACACGTATTTAAGCGTGCAGCGATTGCTGCCGCCATTTTGAGCGCTGGTGTTGCAGCCCACGCTGAAACCATCACTTTGAAAGTGCACCACTTTTTAGGCCCAACCTCAATTCAGCACACAAAAATGCTGCGTACTTGGTGCGACAACATCGCCCGTGACTCCAAAGATCGCCTGCAATGTCAAATTTATCCAGCCATGCAAATGGGCGGTACGCCTCCCCAGTTGTTTGACCAAGCCCGTGACGGCGTGGCAGACGTGGTTTGGACACTGCCTGGCTACACCGCTGGCCGCTTCCCCAAGATGGAAGTGTTCGAGTTGCCCTTCATGATGACCAACGCCGAAGCCACCAGCCGCGCTGCTTGGGACTATTACGAAAAATTTGCCAAAGACGAATTCAAAGACGTCAAGGTGTTGGCGATGCACGTTCACGGCCCAGGCAATATCTTCACCGCCAAAAAACAAATCAAAACCATGGCCGACATCAAAGGCCTGAAGTTGCGCGGCCCAACCCGCTTGACCACCAAGCTTTTGGCCAGCATGGGCGCCACACCTGTTGGCATGCCTGTGCCCGCCGTGCCTGATGCTTTGTCCAAAGGCGTGATCGACGGTGCTGTGATTCCTTACGAAGTGGCACAAACACTGAAGATTGAGGAACTGGCGCGATACACCGCGGAGACAGATCGCTCAGAAAACGCGCTTTACACCACCGTGTTTGTGGTGCCCATGAACAAGGCCAAATACGAGTCTTTACCTGCTGACTTGAAGAAAGTTATCGATAAAAATTCTGGCCGCGAACTGTCTGCTTTCCTGGGTAAAACCCAAGCTGACAACGACACTCCAGGCAAAGCCAAAATGGTTGCAGGCGGTCACACCATCACCATCATTCCTAAGACCGAGCTGGACAACTGGAAACGCGCCTCAGCCAGTTTGAGCAACGAATGGATTGCAGACATGGACAAAAAAGGTGCCAACGGCACTGAACTGGTTCATGAAGCGCAAGCTTTGATCGCCAAGTACACCAAATAATCTGACTTGGACATGCCTCAAACGAAACCCGTCTGAGGCATCAAAAAAAGGAGGCCTTGGCCTCCTTTTTTACGTCTATCCAATGCCCCTCAGGGCATGACTTAGGTGATCAAGGCCACCAGCCACAGACACACACCGGGGAAGAACAAGATCAGCAAAGTGCGCACGGTGTCGCTGATCAAGAAAGGCATCACGCCGCGGTAACTTTCTGCAATTGGTACATCTTTGGCCATGCCGTTCACCACGTAGACATTCAAGCCAACGGGCGGCGCCAGTAAACCAAACTCCACCACCATCAACACCAAGATACCGAACCAAATGGCGACTGACTCTTTGGGCATGCCAAAGTCCAAGCCCATCACGATGGGAAAGAAAATTGGAATGGTCAGCAAGATCATGGACAACTCATCCATCACCGCCCCCAACAGCACATAGAACAGCAAAATGCCAACAATCACCCACAGGGGTGCCCAGCCTAAATTGAGAATCAAGGCAGACAACTGCGTCGAAGCTTGCGACAACGCCAAGGCGCCGTTCATCAAGTCCGCACCGATGAAGATCAAAAAGATCATGGCGGAACTGTCTGCCGTCGCATAGAAACACTGCTTGAACTTGGCCCAGGTGATTTCACCTTTGAACAGCGAGGCCACAAACGTACTGGCTGCACCAACGGCAGCACCTTCGGTTGGCGTGAACATACCGCTGTAAATACCACCAAACACAATCAAGAAGATCACCATGATGGGCGCAACGCCTTTGATGGACTCCAGCGTAACGCCTGAAGATGCTTCGTTCACTTCTGGCGCGTGACCTGGCACCAAACGCACATAAATGGCAATCGCAGCCATGTAACCTAACATCGCAATAATGCCGGGCACCATGGCTGCAGCAAATAATTTAGCAATGTTTTGCTCGGTCAAAATAGCATAAATGACCAATGGCACAGAGGGCGGAATCAAGATACCCAAGGTTCCAGAAGCAGCCAAAGTACCCGTAGCCAAGCGCCCTGAGTAACCGTGACGCTTCATCTCTGGCAATGCCACACCAGTGATGGTGGCAGCCGTGGCAACAGACGACCCGCAAATAGCACCAAATGCAGCACAAGCCAACACAGCAGCCATTGCCAAGCCACCTTTGAAACGGCCCATAACGCCTGCCGCGAAGTCAAACAACGCCTTACTGATACCGCCTTGCGTCGCAAAGTGGCCCATCAAAATGAACAAAGGAATGACTGACAAGTCGTAACTGGCAAAGCGCGCAAAAGCTTGGTTGTTCAAAAAGTTCGCAAAAGGCATCCAACCTGTTTGCAACACATAACCAAAGCCACCTGCAAAAAACATCGATACAGCAATAGGAACGCGCACAGCCATCAAGACCAGCATGATGCCGAAGACAGCACCTACGATTTGAAAACTACTCATGCTGACTCTCCCAGCTCATCATCAAAGCCAACAAACACTTGACCTAAAGCAATCAAGCTAGTCAGCACAAAAGGCGGCACCATGGCGGCAAAAACGATCCACTCAGGAAAGCCCAAAATCATCGTGCCTGAATTGGAAGCGTAGGCGCTCATGCCACCAAGCGCTGTACGCCATGCCAAAAGGGCAAAGCACAGTGAAAGTAGCAAAGCACCCAAACGATCCATGACCTCGTTACTTGAGTCTGAACATTTAGCTGTGAAGAAATCCACAATAATGTTGCCGCGTTTAGCTTGACACCAAGGCATAAACATACCGATAGCTGCACCCGT
Source organism: Limnohabitans sp. TS-CS-82 (assembly GCF_002943475.1). NCBI lineage: Bacteria > Pseudomonadati > Pseudomonadota > Betaproteobacteria > Burkholderiales > Comamonadaceae > Limnohabitans > Limnohabitans sp. TS-CS-82. The sequence continues at coordinate 709,588 of NZ_PTQX01000002.1, forward strand.
TGCAGCACCTGAAAGCTCAAAGTCACCCAGCAAAGCTGAGCCCAGAAACTCACGTCCGACAATGCTGTAGCAAGTCATCAAGGTGATGAATGTCAATAAAATACCAGCGAGGATGGCAAACACCCGCGCCAAGGAAACCATGAAGTGCATAAAGCGTCTCTTCCTTGTTATGAAACATAATCAGTTTACTCACGAACCCTTTGGAATCCTTTGAAAAAACACTAGGGTTTGTGCGGGGTAACCCAGCTTTACAGTGACTGCCGCTGTGTTGAGGCCTCCAGCGTATGGAATCGCTTGACGAAAAGTCCAATGAAAAAGGCCTCTGAGTATCGCTACTTAGAGGCCTCTGTCTTAACTAATGGTCGGTGTGAAAGGATTCGAACCTTCGACCCCTTGCACCCCATGCAAGTGCGCTACCAGGCTGCGCCACACACCGAATCAGAGGAAAATTATAACGCGAGTCAGAGGGACTCAGCGAGCATTTCGCGAATTTGTGCAAGTTCTTTGCGAAGAATTTGCAGCGTATCGTCACTCAAGCCAACGGCCTGCAGGGGTGGTTGATCGGTGTAGGTCGTATCGTCTTGCAAATGCGTCTCTAAGCCATCTTCATCGGTCAAGTCAACATCGATCAAGGTATCACCACCTAAACGACGACGATCACGTTCGACCTGCACCAACTCTTGCAATTTATTACGTGCGCCACTGATGGTGAAGCCTTGGTCGTACAACAAGTCACGAATACGGCGAATCATCAACACCTCATGGTGTTGGTAATAACGGCGGTTGCCGCGGCGTTTCATGGGGCGCAGCTGCGTGAACTCCTGCTCCCAATAGCGCAGCACATGCGGCTTGACGCCACACAACTCGCTCACTTCACCAATGGTGAAGTAGCGTTTGGCTGGAATGGGTGGAAGGGTTTTCTCCATGAAAATCAGTAGCTTGTAAATGGGAGCGTAGAGGTTACACGAAGATAAGCCCGCGAATCATAGGGCATAGGGTTTATGTCATAAAAAAGAGGCCTATCAAGGCCTCTTGTGTCTTTATGCGTCAACTTTAGAAGGTGTGTCGCCCTGAATTTGCTCTTTGAGCTTGTGACTCGCATGAAACGTGACGGCCCTTCTCGCCTCAATCGGAATCGCTTCGCCGGTACGCGGATTACGCCCAGGTCTTGGTGCTTTGGTACGAATTTGAAAATTCCCGAAACTGGAAATTTTCACATCCGTGCCTTCGACCAAGCTCTTCGCGATCAAATCAAAGAAGGCGTCAATCATGTCCTTGGACTCGCGCTTGTTCAAACCAATTTGCTCAAACAACAAATCAGCCAACTGCGCTTTGGTCAACGCTGGGGTTTCTAAGCTCTCGAAAGAAATTTCCATAGGACTTGACTTTAAAGTGCGCGCATCAAGCACGTAAACGCGCCGCCACTTGCGTGGTCAGTTGATCCAGCACAGCTTGCACCACACCTTCGATTTGCGCTTCGTTCAGGGTGGCTTCATCGCTGTTGAGCGTGAGGCGCACCGCCAAGCTTTTCTCGTCCATGGCCATCGCCGTGCTTTCAGCCTTGGGGCGATACACGTCAAACAACACGGCGTTGCGCAGCAAGCCTTGTGTTTTGGCGGCATGCACAGCCGCCATCAATTGGGCGTGCGTGACGCTGTCTTTGACGATCACTGCAATGTCGCGCTCGACGTTAGAGAACTTGGCCACGCCCGTGGACTTGGGCACAGCACGTTGCAACACCGCGTCGAGTGAGAGTTCAAACATCACGGGGGCTTGAGCCAAGTCCCAACCTTGACGCCAGCGGGGGTGCAACTCGCCCACATGACCCACGGCTTGGCCATTGACCAAGACCTTGGCGCAGCGGCCAGGGTGCATGGCTGGATGCTCAGCCGCTTCAAACTGCGGCACAGCGGGGGCCAACAAGGCTTCCACATCGGCTTTCACGTCGAAGAAGTCTGCGGCTTGTTCTTTGGTGCCCCATTGCAAAGGTGCAGCGCTGCCAAAGGCAATGCCTGCCACGTACATGGGTTGGTCAAAGCCTTGCACTGTGGTGTCTGTGTTTTGCACGGAAGCGTCTTTGTGGAACACGCGACCAATTTCAAACACGCGCACACGTGAGGCCTTGCGGTCCACGTTGAACTTCACCACGTTGAGCAAGGAGCCCAACAAGGTGGAGCGCATCACGCTCATCTGGCTGGCGATGGGGTTGAGCAATTTGATGGGGTTGGCATTGCCTGCCAACTCGTGTTCCCAACGCTCATCCACAAAGCTGTAGTTGATGGTTTCTTGGTAACCCAAGGCCGCCAAATGGTGGCGCAAGGCGTGTGGACTGCGATGTGCTTCTTGGCACGCGCTGGCCGTGATGGACGCCAAAGGTGGTGTGGTGGGCAGGTTGTTGTAACCCACCATGCGCGCCACTTCTTCAATCAGGTCTTCTTCGATTTGCAAATCGAAACGGAAGGATGGGGGCTGCACGGTGACAGTGCCGCCACCGGAGGTGGCATCACCATGCTCTTCGATCACAGGCAAGCCCAAGCCACGCAAAGCATCCGCCACGCGTTGCTGGGTCAGCGGCATGCCAATGACTTTTTCAGCACGTGCCACGCGCAACGTGACAGGCTTGGCCACAGGCATGTTCACACGTTGGTCGTCAATCGGGCCCACGGTCGTGTTGGGCGTGCCGCAAATGTCAATCACCAACTGAGTGATGCGCTCGATGTGCTCCACAGTCAACTCAGGATCGACACCACGCTCAAAGCGGTGGCCCGCATCGGTGCTGAAGTTGAAGCGGCGTGAACGGCCTGCGATGGCTGACGGCCACCAGAAAGCTGCTTCGATGTAAATGTTTTGCGTGTCGTCGCTCACGGCTGTAGCGTCGCCGCCCATGATGCCAGCGAGTGATTCGACTTGATGCGCGTCGGCGATGACGCCTACTTTTTCGTCCACGGTGACGGTGTTGCCATTCAAGAGCTTGAGCTGTTCACCGGCTTTGCCCCAACGCACCTCCAAGCCACCTTGAATTTTGTCGAGGTCGAAAATGTGCGATGGACGGCCCAGCTCGAACATCACGTAGTTGGAGATGTCGACCAAGGGGCTCACGCTGCGCTGGCCGCAACGGGCCAAGTGGTTCACCATCCATGCAGGCGTTTGCGCTTGGGTGTTCACGCCACGCACCACGCGGCCTGAGAAACGGCCACACAAATCGGGGGCGCTGATTTTCACAGCCAAGGTGTCTTGGTTTGTCGCGGCAACGCTTGGGAATGTGGGGGCCTTCAAAGGCGCGCCTGTGAGGGCAGACACTTCGCGGGCAATGCCATACACACTCAAGCAATGTGCCAAGTTAGGCGTGAGCTTCAACGTCATCAAGGTGTCGTCGAGGTTCAGGTACTCGCGGATGTTTTGACCCAACGGTGCATCGGCTGGCAACTCAAGCAAACCGCCGTTGTCATCGGCAATTTTGAGTTCTTTGGCCGAGCACAACATGCCTTGGCTTTCCACGCCACGCAGCTTGCCCACTTTGATTTTGAAAGGTTTACCGTCTTCGCCAGGTGGCAACTCTGCGCCCACAGTGGCGCATGGAATTTTGATGCCCACGCGTGCATTGGGTGCGCCGCACACGATGTTGAGCAAAGCGCCCTGCCCCACGTCCACTTGGCAAATGCGCAAGCGGTCAGCGTCTGGGTGCTGCACGGCTTCTTTGATTTCACCGACGACGATGCCTGAGAAAGGCGGTGCCACGGGTTGGAGTTCCTCCACTTCCAGACCAGCCATGGTCAAAGTGTCAGCCAGCTCTTGGGTGGTGATTGAGGGGTTGCAGAATTCGCGCAACCAGGATTCGGGGAATTGCATGATGAATCTCGTGTGTGCGTGACGTTATTGGAACTGGCTCAAGAAGCGAATGTCGCCATCGAAGAACAAGCGCAAGTCGTTCACGCCGTAACGCAGCATGGTGAAACGGTCCATGCCCATGCCAAAGGCAAAGCCGATGAAACGCTCAGGGTCGAGGCCCATGTTGCGCACCACGTTCGGATGCACTTGGCCTGAGCCACCCACTTCGAGCCAACGGCCCGCCAAAGCGCCGCTTTGAAATTGAATGTCAATCTCAGCGCTGGGCTCGGTGAATGGGAAGAAGCTGGGGCGGAAGCGCAGCACCAAATCGTCGCTCTCAAAATAGGTGCGGCAGAAATCGGTGATGACCACTTTGAGGTCTTTGAAGCTCACGTTCTCGCCGATCCACAAGCCTTCGCATTGGTGGAACATGGGCGAATGCGTGGCATCGCTGTCCACACGGTAGGTGCGGCCTGGGGCGATGACGCGAATTTCGGGCATGCCTTGACCAGCATCCAAACGCGCTTGGTAGCGCTTGACGTGTTGCACCGCGTGGCGCACTTGCATGGGGCTGGTGTGCGTGCGCAACAAGTTCGGCGCTTCGGCGCTGCCACCTTCCACATAGAAGGTGTCGTGCATGGAACGTGCGGGGTGGTCTTCAGGCGTGTTGAGCGCGGTGAAGTTGAACCAATCGGTTTCAATCTCTGGGCCTTGAGCCACTTCAAAACCCATCGAGCCAAAAATGGCTTCGACGCGTTCGAGCGTGATGGTCACAGGGTGCAAGCCACCAGCCATGCGGGCGCGACCGGGCAAGGTCACATCTAAGGCTTCGGCTTTGAGTTGGGTTTCGAGTTCGGCATCGGCCAAGGCTTGGCGGCGCGCTGTGAGCGCTGCCTCAATCGCTTGCTTGGCCACGTTGATGGCGGCACCGGTCGATTTCTTTTCTTCGACGCTCAAGGCGGCCATGCCTTTCATCATCTCGGTGATGCGGCCTGACTTACCCAAGAATTGGGCCTTGGCGTTTTCAAGATCAGCCGGGGTCGTGCTTTGTGCAAACAACGCTTGTGCACTTGCAACCAGAGAGTCCAACTCGTTCATAAGAATTCGGGGATGTAGAAAACAAAAAAAGGGATTGAAGCTGTGTAGCCTCAACCCCTTTGCTCGTGGGTAAGTTACGGATTACACGAATGACAAACCGTAACGCACCTCAGCGGGTATCAAGCGGCCAATTTGGCTTTAACTTGAGCCACGATGCTGCTGAAGGCAGCCATGTCGTGAACGGCCAGGTCGGCCAACATCTTGCGGTCGATTTCGATCGCAGCCTTTTTCAGGCCGTTGGCAAATTGGCTGTATGTCAAGCCGCACTGACGTGCAGCCGCGTTGATACGAGCGATCCACAGCTGACGGAACACTCGCTTTTTAGTGCGGCGGTCGCGGTAAGCATATTGACCAGCCTTCATCACCGCTTGTTTAGCGATACGGAAGACGTTACCGCGGCGACCGCGGAAACCTTTGGCTAAAGCCAGAACTTTTTTGTGACGGGCACGGGCCGTAACACCACGTTTAACGCGAGGCATATTTTTTCTCCTTGTTCGTCAGTTAATTACAGGCCGCACTTGGGCAGCATTTGCGCCATGTGACCCATGTTGGTCTCATGCACAGCCACTGAACCACGGAGGTGACGCTTGTTTTTGGTCGTCTTCTTGGTCAAGATGTGACGTTTGAAGGCTTGACCGCGTTTCACGGTACCACCTGGACGAACGCGGAAGCGCTTTTTAGCGCTGCTTTTGGTCTTCATTTTGGGCATTTAGATGCTCCTTTAATTTGTGCTCGCGAGGCGCCTACGCAGGGTGCGCAGTCTTGTAAGCCCCGAGACACTAATTTGCTTGCCTTTCAAGCGCGGCAGCATGCCGCGCTGCCAATTTATGCAGAAGCTGCCGAAGCGGCTTCTGCAGCGGGTTTGGCGGCGCCACCCGATTTACGTTTACCAGGCGCGATCATCATGATCATCTGACGCCCTTCGAGTTTGGGGAACTGCTCAACAACGATCAGGTCCGCCAACTCATCACGGATGCGCTGCAACAGCGCCATACCGATTTCTTGGTGCGTGATCTCGCGGCCACGAAAGCGCAGCGTGATCTTGCATTTGTCGCCGTCATCTAAGAAGCGCTTGATGTTGCGCATCTTGATGTTGTAGTCACCATCATCGGTACCGGGACGGAATTTGATTTCCTTGACCTCGATGACCTTTTGCTTGGACTTCGCTTCGGCAGCCTTCTTTTGCTCTTGGTACTTGAACTTACCGTAGTCCATCAAACGGCACACCGGCGGCACAGCCGTGGCGGCAATTTCAACCAAGTCAACGTCGATCTCACCGGCCATGCGCAAGGCATCAGCCAAGCTCACGATACCGAGGGGTTCGTTGTCAGGACCTGAAAGGCGGACTTCCGGGGCCATGATTTCCCGGTTAAGGCGGTGTTTGCGTTCCTCGCGCTGGCGGCGGTCGCGAAATTCTGTAGCGATGGTGACTATCCTTAAAAATCAAAAACAAACCGACACACGTGTGCGACGCACAACTCTTGGCAATTTCTCAATGAAATCAGCTTTTGAGCGCGATGTCGGAGGCGATCTTTTGAGAGAAGGCTTCGAGGGACATCACACCGAGGTCTTGGTTGCCTCGGGCGCGCACTGCGACGGCGCCAGCTTCCTTCTCTTTGTCGCCTACGACCAAGATGTAGGGAAGCTTTTGCATTGAATGCTCACGTATTTTATACGTGATTTTTTCGTTGCGCAGGTCTAAATCAACCCTAAGCCCTTGATTTCGCAGCGTTTTCGCAACTTCTTTGCAATATTCAGCCTGTGAATCGGTGATATTGAGCACCGCAACTTGGGTGGGCGCCAGCCAAGTGGGCAAGGCACCGGCGTGCTGTTCGATCAAAATTCCGATGAAACGCTCCATGCTGCCCACGATCGCGCGGTGCAAGATGACGGGGCGTTGGCGTGAGCCGTCTTCAGCCGTGTACTCCGCATCCAAGCGCTCAGACAAGTTGAAGTCAACCTGAATCGTGCCGCACTGCCACTCACGGCCAATCGCGTCTTTCAGCGTGTATTCGATCTTGGGGCCGTAGAAGGCACCATCGCCTTCAGAGATGACGTACTCGCAACCGGCCGCAGTCAAGCTGTCCATCAAGGCCTTTTCGGCCTTGTCCCACAAATCGTCCGAGCCAATGCGAGCCTCGGGGCGTGTAGAAACTTTATACAAGATATTGGTGAAGCCGAAGTCTTCGTACACCTTCTTGAGCACCTTGGTGAAGGTGTCGCACTCGGGCAAGATTTGGTCTTCGGTACAGAAGATGTGGCCGTCGTCTTGCGTGAAGCCACGCACGCGCATGATGCCGTGCAAGCCGCCGGATGGCTCGTTGCGGTGGCACTGGCCAAACTCGCCGTAGCGCAATGGCAGGTCGCGGTAGCTCTTGATGCCTTGCTTGAAGATCAAGATGTGGCCGGGGCAGTTCATGGGCTTCAAGGCGTAGTCACGCTTTTCAGACTCGGTGGTGAACATGTTGTCGCGGTACTTGTCCCAGTGACCCGTTTTCTCCCACAGCGATTTGTCAATGATTTGCGGGCCTTTGACTTCGAGGTAATCGTTGTCGCGGTACACCTGACGCATGTATTGCTCAATGGTTTGCCACACGGTCCAACCCTTGGGGTGCCAAAACACCAAGCCAGGTGCGTGCTCGTCAATGTGGAACAAGTCCAGCTCACGGCCCAACTTGCGGTGATCACGCTTCTCAGCTTCTTCTAGGCGCCTGAGGTACAGCTGCAAATCGTCTTTGCTGGCCCAAGCCGTCCCGTAAATGCGTTGCAGCATTTCGTTTTTGCTGTCGCCGCGCCAGTAGGCACCGGCCACTTTCATGAGCTTGAAATGCTTGAGCTTGCCGGTGCTTGGCACGTGCGGGCCGCGACACAGGTCTTCAAAAGCGCCTTCGCGGTACAAGCTCACGTCTTCGTTGCTCGGAATGCTGGCAATGATTTCGGCTTTGTAATGCTCGCCCAAACCTTTGAAATACGCCACCGCTTCGTCGCGTGGCAGCACACGCCGCACCACGGCCTCGTCTTTGTTGGCCAATTCGGTCATGCGCTTTTCAATCGCGACCAAGTCTTCGGGCGTGAAGCCACGTGTGAACGAGAAGTCGTAGAAAAAGCCGTCGTCAATGACGGGGCCGATGGTGACTTGCGCTTCTGGGTACAGCTCTTTCACCGCATAGGCCAACAAGTGTGCGGTGGAGTGACGAATCACCTCCAAGCCTTCGGCGTCTTTGACCGTGATGATGGCCAAGTTCGCATTGCTGCCCATCGTGAAGCTGGTGTCCACCACCTTGCCATCGACCTTGCCAGCCAAAGCGGCCTTGGCCAAGCCAGCGCCAATCGACGCAGCCACTTCGGCCACCGTCACGGGGCCTGGAAATTCACGTTGCGAACCGTCGGGGAGAGTAATCTGAACCATGTGTCTGAAAGTAAAAAAGCGCGGCGAAGGCCGCGCTTGGAAGAAGTATCTAAACGCTGAAGCAGATTTTACGCCGCCCAGCATTTGCCTTCGAGAAGTCGATCAGTGGAACTGCTCTTCTTCAGTAGAACCTGTCAAAGCCTTCACAGAAGATGAACCGCCTTGGATCACGGTGGTCACGTCGTCGAAGTAGCCTGCGCCCACTTCTTGCTGGTGTGACACGAAGGTGTAACCCTTGTCGCGCGCTGCGAACTCAGGCTCTTGCACCATGTTGACGTAGTGCTTCATGCCTTCGCCGTTGGCGTATGCGTGGGCAAACTGGAAGGTGTTGTACCAGTTGATGTGGATACCGGCCAAGGTGATGAACTGGTACTTGTAGCCCAAAGCCGACAAGTCTTCTTGGAACGAAGCGATTTGCTTGTCGTCCAAGTTTTTCTTCCAGTTGAACGAAGGTGAGCAGTTGTATGACAACAGCTTGCCTGGGCATGCCGCGTGCACAGCTTGTGCAAATTCGCGAGCGAAGCCAATGTCTGGCACGCCTGTTTCGCACCACACCAAGTCAGCGTAAGGGGCGTAAGCAACGCCGCGGCTGATGGCTTGTTCCAAACCGTTTTTGACGCGGTAGAAACCTTCTGGCGTGCGCTCGCCTGTCAAGAAAGGCTTGTCGTTGGCATCGTGATCAGAAGTGATCAAGTTAGCAGCTTCAGCATCGGTACGGGCCAACACGATGGTGGATGTACCCATGACGTCAGCTGCGAAACGTGCAGAGATCAATTTCTCGCAAGCTTCTTGTGTTGGCACCAACACTTTGCCACCCATGTGACCGCATTTTTTCACGGCAGCCAATTGGTCTTCAAAGTGAACGCCAGCTGCGCCAGAGGCAATCATGTTCTTCATCAATTCGAAAGCGTTCAACACGCCACCGAAACCGGCTTCAGCGTCAGCCACGATGGGCAAGAAGTAGTCGATGAATTCTTTGTCGCCTGGGTTGATGCCGCGGCCCCATTGAATTTCGTCAGCACGCTTGAACGTGTTGTTGATGCGGCGAACCATGGTGGGCACAGAGTCGTACGCGTAGAGCGATTGGTCTGGGTACATGGTTTCAGATGTGTTGCCGTCAGCAGCAACTTGCCAGCCTGACAAGTACACAGCTTCCAAGCCAGCTTTGGCTTGTTGCATGGCTTGACCAGCACTGATGGCACCGAAGGCATTGACGTAACCCTTTTTGGCGCCGCCGTTGACTTTGTCCCAGAGCTTTTCTGCACCGCGCTTGGCGAGTGTGTGCTCGATGGGCATGCTGCCGCGCAAACGTACAACGTCTGCAGCCGAGTAGCCACGCTTCACGCCTTTCCAGCGTGGGTTGGTTGCCCAGTCTTTTTCGAGGGCGGCAATTTGTTGTTCGCGGCTGAGTTGTTCGTTCAGAGATTGAGGCATGGTTCACTCCATTAAGTTGATGGCTGTTAGCGAGGGCTTTGCAAAGCAAGGCTTTCTCGATGGCTCAACTATAAGTCTTCTATAAGAGTTGAATCTTGTCTTATGTCTTATATAAGAATATATTTTTATTCATACAAATCAACAACTTAAAAAACATTTTTCGAATAGCAAAATTCAATTTCTCATATCAAGAAAAAATGACGCGCTGCAGCACAGAGAATATTCACAATATGAAAACTTGTTTTACAAAACACAAGCCCTAAAAACGAGCTACGCACTGCAATCTACCGTCATGCCATGGCGATGTGGCTCACGCACAGAGACGCCATGCACAACGGCACACTCAAAAACCTCACAAAAGCGCAGTCGCAAAAACAACAATCTCATGTGAAAAAAGTGATTTTTCCCTTGGAAAGAAGATTTTTCTCAATTAGCATGCAACTTGTTTCAAAGAGCACGTCTCTCAGAGGCAATGACAACCACTTCTAGAAGGAAATCAACCATGGCAACTGCAAAGAAAGCACCGGCAAAAAAAGCACCAGCAAAAGCTGCTCCCGCCGCGAAAAAAGTCGTAGCTGCAAAAGCTGCTCCCGCTAAAAAAGTCGCTGCTGCAAAGCCAGCCGCCAAAAAAGCTGCCCCTGCAGCTAAAAAGGTCGTCGCAAAGAAAGCTGCTCCTGCTAAAAAAGTAGCTGCTAAAAAGCGCACGCCTAATGCAGCGTTCATGAAAGCCATGACGCCTAGCGCCGCATTGGCCGCCGTGATCGGCGCCACACCTGTGCCACGCACAGAAGTGGTCAGCAAGCTGTGGGTCTACATCAAGAAGCACGGCCTGCAAGACGCAGCGAACAAGCGCAACATCAATGCTGACGACAAGCTCAAGGGCGTGTTCGGCAAAGCCCAAGTCACCATGTTTGAATTGGCTGGCTTGATCGGCAAGCACCTGAAGTAATTCGGTCTTCGCTGAAAACAAAAGGGACGCCTCGGCGTCCCTTTTGCTTTGACGGAGAAGCTTGCGCACAAGCTTCAAACAACTGGGTTATGGGGCAGCCGGCTTGACCTGCTTTTGAACGGCAGCGTCACGAATGGCGCTCAAGGTGCCACGCGTGGTGATGACTTCAGGGTCCAACATCACTTCAATCAATGTGCCCTGTTCGCGAGCCAGCGCATCGGTCAACGCGGCCTCAAACTCATCCGTGCGCGTGATCCGCACACCCGCATAACCATAGGCCTGCGCCAACGCTGCGAAGTCGGGGTTTTGCAAATGCGAACCGCTCTGGTGATGCGGGTACTCGCGTTCTTGATGCATGCGAATCGTGCCGTACATGCCGTTGTTCAGCAGCACGATGATCGTTTTCGCACCGTGTTGCGAGGCCGTTGCCAACTCTTGGCCATTCATCAAAAAATCACCGTCACCCGCAATGGTGAACACCGTGCGACCTGTGAGGATGTTGGCGGCAATGCCTGCAGGCACGCCATAGCCCATGGAGCCCACCGTAGGTGCCAATTGGGTTCGCACACCGCGCGCCAAACCGTGGTGCTTGTGAAAGCGATGCACCCAGCTGGCAAAGTTGCCTGCGCCGTTGGTGTACACCGTGTCATCGGGCAACAAACGGTTGACCACACCAATGATGGCGGGCATGTCGATGTCACCCGGCAGCGCTTGCGGCAACATGTTGGCTTCGTAGTCGGCATGGGCCGCTTCAGTCCATGCTTCCCAAGGTAAGGTGGACGGTGCGGTCAACACTTCCAGCGAACGGGCCGCAGCATTCATGGTGGAGAGCATGGCCAAGTCAGCTTGGTAGACGCGGTTGAGCTCCTCAGCGCTGGCGTGAATGTGCACCAGCTTTTGCGTGGGTTTGGGCGCTTGCAACAGGGTGTAGCCACTGGTGGTCATCTCACCCAAACGGGGGCCAATGGCCAACACCAAATCGCTCTCACGAATGCGCTGCGCCAGCTTGGGGTTGATGCCAATGCCCACATCGCCCGCGTACTGCGGATGATGGTTGTCAAAGGTGTCTTGAAAACGAAAGGCATTGCCCACGGGCAACTTCCAGTTTTCCGCAAAGCGCTGCAAAGCTTGCGCGGACTGCGGCGTCCACCCACTGCCGCCCGCAATCACAAACGGACGCTGCGCCGCCAACAACATCTCGCGCAACTGGCGCAACGCACCGGGGTCGCTCCATGCTTGCGCAGGCTCTACGCGGGCCAAGGGGCGCGAATTAACCTCACGCACCAGCATATCTTCTGGCAACACCAACACCACGGGGCCAGGGCGGCCATTCATCGCGGTGGCGAAGGCGCGTGCCACGTATTCAGGAATGCGCGCAGGGTCGTCAATGCGTTCAACCCGCTTGGCCATGCCACGTGTGCTGGGGCCAAAGAAGCTGTTGTAGTCCACCTCTTGAAAGGCTTCGCGGTCACGGAAGTCGCTGCCCACATCGCCTACAAACAGCACCATCGGCGCGCTGTCTTGAAACGCCGTGTGCACGCCGATCGAGGCGTTGGTAGCGCCTGGCCCGCGCGTGACGAAACACACGCCCGGACGCCCCGTTAAACGCCCTTGGGCATCGGCCATGAATGCCGCCCCGCCCTCTTGGCGGTTGGTCACAAACCGAATCCGATCGCGATAAGCATGAAAACCATCCAGCACCGCCAAATAACTTTCACCGGGCACGCCAAACGCGTGCGTCACGCCTTGCTCAATCAAGCACTCGACCAGCAAGTGGCCTGCAATTTGTTTTGTCATCGTTTGCCTCTTTTTCGTTTTAACCATGCACGGTGCGTCGACCCACACCCAATGCCACACCCACGCTCATCAACAACACGACAGCAGCGCCCAACAAAGTGGCGCCATACCAGCCGTGGTCCATGAACACGCCAAAAATCAGCGGCGACATGGCAAAGCCCACATCAAGGCCGGAATACACCATGCCGTAGACCCGTCCTGTAGCGCCCTTGGGTGTCGCTTTCTTGATCATCATGTCGCGTGACGGCCCGCCCACGCCGATGGCCAAGCCCGTGGCGGCCAAGATCACCATGGTGGCGTTGGCGTCTAACCAACCGCTGCCACACAAAGCCATCAACAGTGCAGCCACCGTCATGCAACTGGCCACTACTTTGTCGCTTTGACGGGGCCAGCGTGCAGCCACGAAGCCACCGACCAACATGCCCAAGGCCGCGCACAACATGTAGGCGGTCAAAGTCATGGTGGCCGCCTCAAACGTCACATGGTGCATGGCTTGCAAAATAGACACAGCGAAACTTTGGACCACCGCCAGCGTCATGGTGGACAGCAAGAAGAAACCAAAACACCACCACACCACGGGGATTTTTAAAAAGGCCAAGGTGTGCTCAGAACCCGCAGCCTGTTGGTGGTGCGTGGCCTGCGTCTGTATGGCCTCGCGTTGCCAAAGCAGCAACAAGAAAATACCCAAGAAAACCAAACCTGCGCCCACATAGGCAGCACGCCAATCCAGCCAAGTGCTCAAGCCCACCATGAACACGGGCGCAGCAGCCCAGCCCAAATTACCCGTCAGCCCATGCGCGCTGAAGGCATAGCCCAAGCGCGGAGGCGACACTTTTTGATTCAAGATGGTGAAGTCCACCGGATGAAACGAACAGTTCCCCAATCCCAGCATGGCAGCCGCCACCATCAAGCCTGCATAACTTTGTGCAAAAGAAGCCACGATGCAAGCCAAGGCCAAGACCAACAATGAGCCAAACATCACGGGCCGTGCCCCAAAGCGGTCCACCACAAAGCCCGCCGAGGCCTGCCCCATCCCCGACACCACAAAAAATACCGACATCAAAAACCCGAGTTCCGAATAGCTCAACCCAAAGGTTTTGATGAACACGGGGAACATCAAAGGCAGCAACAGGTGCGAAAAGTGAGAACTGGCGTGTGCCAAGCCCACCAAGCCAATGACAGAAGCGTCATCGCGCCAAGGGGTGGCTGTATGGGCAAGTGTGGTCATGACGGGGCCATAAAAAAAGCGCAACAAGCGAGGATAACGATCCTACCTGTTGCGCTTTTGAAGACGCGTCGAGTGGGGGACAAGCCCCCAGCCTCAGCCCTTGGTCATGCTTAAATCACCGAAGCGATTTTGGTGAACGCGAACTCACCCGGCGCACGCACCGGATCGACGCTGACGGCAATGGTGTCTTTGGGGCCGAACTTGCCTTCCAACAGCAACTTCGACAAGGGGTTTTCAATCCGCTGTTGAATCGCACGCTTCAAGGGACGTGCACCAAACACCGGATCAAAGCCCACCTTGGCCAGCTCAGCCAACGCGGCAGCAGAGACCTGCAAAGCGAAGTCCATCTTGGCCAAACGCGCCGACAACACCTTCAACTGAATGTCTGCAATGCGCGCGATGTGGTCAGCATCCAAAGCGTGGAACACCACGGTCTCGTCGATGCGATTCAAAAACTCGGGACGGAAATGGTTTTTCAACTCATCCCACACCGCGTCCTTGATGTCTTGTGGGTCTTCACCCACCATGCTTTGGATGATGGGTGAGCCGATGTTGGACGTCATCACGATCACGGTATTTTTGAAGTCCACCGTGCGGCCTTGGCCATCGGTCAAACGACCGTCGTCCAGCACTTGCAACAAGATGTTGAACACATCGGGATGCGCCTTCTCCACCTCATCGAGCAACAGCACGCTGTATGGCTTGCGACGCACGGCCTCGGTCAAGTAGCCGCCCTCGTCGTAACCCACGTAGCCGGGAGGCGCGCCAATCAAACGGCTCACCGAGTGCTTCTCCATGAACTCGCTCATGTCGATGCGAATCATGTGGTCTTCGCTGTCAAACAAGAAGCCCGCCAAGGCTTTGCACAACTCGGTCTTGCCCACGCCGGTGGGGCCCAAGAACAAGAACGAGCCGGTCGGACGGTTGGGGTCGCCCAAGCCTGCGCGTGAACGGCGAATGGCGTTGGCCACCGCAGTGATGGCCTCGTCTTGGCCGACCACGCGGTTGTGCAACTTGTCTTCCATTTGCAGCAACTTTTCACGCTCGCCCTGCATGAGTTTGGACACGGGAATGCCTGTGGCACGCGCCACCACTTCGGCAATCTCTTCCACGCCCACTTGCGTGCGCAACAGACGATGACCACCGGTCTTAGCCTGCTTGGCATTTTCTTTGGCAGTGGCGTCTTTCATGCGTTTTTCAAGCTCGGGCAGTTTGCCGTACTGCAACTCAGCGACCTTGTTGAAATCGCCCTTGCGCGTGAACTCTTCAATTTGAAAACGCAAGCGGTCGATCTCTTCTTTGATCTGCGCGCCGCCGTGGGCCGACGCTTTTTCAGACTTCCAGATTTCATCCAAATCCGCGGCTTCTTTGCCCAGCTGGGTGATCTCCTCTTCCAGCAAGGCCAAGCGTTTTTGGGACGCTTCGTCTTTTTCTTTGCGCACAGCTTCGCGCTCAATCTTGAGCTGAATCAAGCGACGGTCGAGCTTGTCCATCACCTCGGGCTTGGAGTCAATCTCGATCTTCACTTTCGCCGCAGCTTCGTCGATCAAGTCAATCGCTTTGTCGGGCAAGAAACGGTCGGTGATGTAGCGGTGTGACAACTCAGCCGCCGCCACGATGGCGGGGTCGGTGATCTCCACGCCATGGTGGACTTCGTACTTTTCTTGCAAGCCACGCAAGATAGCGATGGTGGCTTCCACGGTGGGTTCACCCACAATGATCTTTTGGAAACGGCGTTCCAACGCCGCATCTTTTTCGATGTATTTGCGGTACTCGTCCAATGTGGTGGCACCCACGCAATGCAACTCACCGCGCGCCAAAGCGGGCTTGAGCATGTTGCCCGCATCCATCGCACCTTCGGCTTTGCCTGCGCCCACCATGGTGTGCAGCTCGTCGATGAAAACGATGGTCTTGCCTTCGTCTTTGGCCAACTCGGTCAACACGCTTTTCAGGCGCTCTTCAAACTCACCACGGAACTTGGCACCGGCCAACAAAGCGGCCATGTCCAGCGACAGCACGCGTTTGCCTTTGAGCGAGTCAGGCACCTCGCCCGCCACAATGCGCTGCGCCAAGCCTTCCACAATCGCGGTCTTACCCACGCCAGGCTCACCAATCAACACGGGGTTATTTTTGGTGCGACGCTGCAGCACCTGAATGGCACGGCGGATTTCGTCGTCACGGCCAATCACGGGGTCCAGCTTGCCGTTGCGCGCACGTTCGGTCAGATCAACACAGTATTTTTTGAGCGACTCGCGTTGCCCTTCGCTCTCGGCGTTGTCCACTTTTTGCCCACCGCGCACCGCCGTCACGGCCGTCTCTAAAGAGCGACGGCTCAAACCGTTTTCGGTGGCCATCTTGCCCCAGTTGCCCTTGTTGTCACACATGGCGAGCAAAAACAACTCGCTGGCCACAAACTGATCACCGCGTTTGATGGCTTCTTTTTCAGCCGCTTGCACCAACGACACGGTGTCACGCCCAACCTGCACTTGCTCTTGGCCCTCAACTTTGGGCAAGCGGTTCATGGCCGATTCAGCCGCGGCCAGCAAGCCCACCACATTGGCACCTGCGCGTTGCAGCAATGATTTGGGGCCATCGTCTTGGCGCAGCATGGCGACCAACACATGAGACGGTTCGATGTAGGCGTGATCGCCGCCCAAGGCCAAGCTTTGGGCCTCGGACAGGGCTTCTTGAAATTTAGTGGTGAGTTTGTCAAGGCGCATAGGAACTCCGCAGCAAGCTATTGAATAGCCTCGTAGCTGAGGCTGATACGACTTATTTCAAGAGACAAAGCCAACCTTGCCCTTGATGTGCATCAAACTCTGTGCAGCTTGACAGATTGCGGCACGCCTTAGCCGCGAGATAAAAATCTGCGGCTAAAGCGCAAAGCGTCGCCCCAACAAGGGTGTTATTGGGTCGCTGCGCTGTTGCTGGCTTGAATGCCCCAGCGTGCCAACGCTTGGTCGTCACTCACACGCGCATCCACCCAACGCGCGCCTTCGGGGGTGACTTCTTTTTTCCAAAAAGGTGCCTGCGTTTTGAGGTAGTCCATCAAAAACTCACAGGCCTTGAAGCTCTCGCCGCGGTGCGCCGAGGTCACCGCCACAAACACAATTTGGTCTTCGGGCTGCAACAAACCCACGCGGTGAATCACGCGGGCCGCAAAGATGTCAAAGCGCTGCTTCGCTTCGTCCATCATGGCCGAGATGGACTTCTCGGTCATGCCGGGGTAGTGCTCAAGTTCCATGCTCGCCACCGAACTGCCCTCGTTGCGCTCGCGCACCGTACCTAGAAAAGAGCAGACGGCCCCAACGCGCGCATCACCCGCACGCAAGGCCGAGAGCTCTTGGCTCACATCAAAGTCTTGGGTTTGGATGCTGACAGTGAAAGTCATCAATCGCCTCGCGAAATTGCTGAAGGTTTAGCCGCCGGTCACGGGTGGAAAGAACGCGACTTCGCAACCTTCGCTGAGGACCGCGTCGCCGTCACACAGATCTTGATTCAAAGCCGTGCGCACAGCGCGGCCAGGCGCCAAAACCTCCGCATACGCACCGCCACGTGCCATCAGCTCATCACGCAAAGCGTTGAGCGTGGTGGCTTGCGTACGCAGGGTTTCACCGCCCTGCCCGATGGCTTCGCGAATGGATGCAAAGTATTTGAGGTTGACATTCAAAGTCACGTGAGGCGCTCCAGTCATGCCAGCCATTCCGCAAAGGAAATGAAGCGAACGGTATCGCCTTTTGAAATCGTTTGCCCAGCAGGGTTATCCACCACGCCATCGCCCCACACGGCCGATGTGAGCACGCCAGAGCTTTGGTTAGGGAACAAGTCCAAGCCGCCTTGGGCGTTGCGCTTAACGCGCAAAAACTCACGGCGCTTGTCCGCGCGGGGCCAATCGAAATGGGCCGTCGTGTCGGTGCGTGCGATCTCGGTTTTCGTCACACCTTGCAAGGCCAGCACAAACGGACGGACCAACAACAAGAAGGTCACAAAGCTGGACACGGGGTTGCCGGGCAAGCCCATGAAGTGGCAAGCGTCACCTTCTGCTTCACGGTTCACCTTGCCATACGCAAAGGGTTTGCCAGGCTTGATGGCGAGTTGCCACAGGTTCAATTCGCCCAAGCTCTCCACCGCAGGTTTGATGTGATCTTCTTCGCCCACCGACACACCGCCGCTGGTCAAAATCAAATCGTGGTGCAAAGCTGCATCGCGCAAGGCGGCAATGGTGGCGTCGCGCTTGTCGGGCACGATGCCCAGATCGGTCACCTCGCAGCCCAAGCGCTGCAACATGGCGCGCAAGAAGAAACGGTTGGAGTTGTAAATGGCGCCAGCAGGCATGGCTTCAGGCGCCACATCGCCGGGCATGACCAGCTCATCACCCGTCGAGAACAAAGCCACGCGCGGACGTGCAGACACCTGCAACTGCGCCAAGCCAATGCTGGCGGCCAAACCCAACTCAGCAGGCGTCAAGCGAGTGCCCTGGGTGAGCACCGTGGCGCCGCGTGTGACGTCTTCACCCGAACGGCGAATCCACTGCCCTGCGGGTACGGCCTTGGTCACTTGGACTTGCTCGCCCTCTCGGGCTTCGCAGTCTTCTTGCATCACCACAGCATCTGCACCGGGCGGAATAGGTGCCCCCGTGAAGATGCGTGCGGCTTCGCCTGCATGGAGCTGCGTGCCATGTGTGCCCGCCGGAATGCGCTGCGTCACACGCAGCACCGCACCGGCTTGCGCACAGTCTGCTGCGCGCACGGCATAACCATCCATTGAGCTGTTGTCTTGGGGTGGCACTTGCAAGGCTGCGGTCACATCGTGTGCCAGCACACGGCCATCGGCATCAAACGTAGACACGGTTTGCTTGGTGTGCAACGGCTTGGCTTGCGCCAGCAATTGAGGCAAAGCTTCATCAAGAGACCGCAGTGCAGGACGTGTCATATCGGGCGTGGGTTGTAGTGAAAACGGTCTTCGTGATCGATCAGCCATGCGCACACGGCTTGGGCGTCATTCAAATCCAAAAGGGGACGAAGCGTGGGTTCAGGCAGCGCTTGGGGCGAATCGGTGGCGACGGCCACCACAAAATCATCATCGGGGTAGCGCACGGGCTGACCCGAGGCATGTCGCCAGACTTCGATTTTGAGCAAGTCGCTTTGTTTGAACCCCTCGACCAACACCCAATCGACGCCTTCATACACCTCAGCCAACAAGTGGTGCACGGACAACCGAGTGGGTTGCGCAAAGGTGCGTTGCACCACCAAGCGCTGGCTTGACGCGACCACCACCTCAAACGCCCCCGCTTCGCGGTGGCGCCAGCTGTCTTTGCCGGGCTGATCGACCTCAAAGTTGTGGTGCGCGTGTTTGACCACCGAGACACGCAAGCCACGCATGCGCATCTCCACGATCAACTGCTCGACCAGTGTGGTTTTGCCAGAACCGGAGTAACCGGCAAAGGCGACGACTTTCATGCGTGGTCGCAGTGCTTGGCGATGTAGGCCTTGATTTGCGCCACATCCGCCTTCATCACCTGCACGCGTTTGGGCAAGGCTTCGATGCCTTCAAACTTAGCAGGGCGATGGGGCTCTTGGCCCAAGGCTTCCACGATGGTGGCGGCAAATTTGATGGGCAAGGCGGTTTCCAAAACAATCATGGGCACACCGGCCTTGAGGTGTTCACGCGCCACTTTCACGCCGTCGGCCGTGTGGGTGTCAATCATTTCGCCGAAGCGCTTGTGCACGTCTTGGATGGTGGCCAACCGGTTGGCATGTGTGCTCTTGCCGCTGGCAAAGCCGTAGCGTGTGGCGGCTTCTGCGAAGTGTGGGTTGCCGCTCAGGTCGAACTTGCCGTTCTTCGAGATTTGCGCACCAAACAGGTCGTTGGTCAGCGCCGCATCGCGACCGAGCAAATCAAACACAAAGCGCTCGAAGTTGCTGGCCTTGGAAATGTCCATGGATGGGCTGGAGGTTTCGTGCGTGTCGGCACTGCCGCGCACACGGTACACGCCGGTGCGGAAGAACTCGTCCAACACATCGTTTTCGTTGGTGGCGGCCACCAAGGTGTCCACAGGCAAGCCCATCATGCGGGCCACATGGCCGGCACAGACGTTGCCAAAGTTGCCACTGGGCACGGTGAAGCTCACCTTTTGGCTGTTGGCCGTGGTCGCTTGGAAATAGCCGGCGAAGTAGTACACCACCTGTGCCAACAAACGTGCCCAGTTGATGGAGTTGACGGTGCCAATTTTGTATTTGGTTTTGAAGTCCAAATCGTTGGACACGGCTTTGACCAAATCTTGGCAATCGTCAAACACGCCTTCGATGGCGATGTTGTGAATGTTCTCATCCATCAGGCTGAACATTTGCGCTTGCTGGAAGGGGCTCATGCGGCCGTGCGGGCTGGTCATGAACACGCGCACACCTTTTTTGCCACGCATGGCGTATTCGGCGGCGCTGCCGGTGTCGCCACTAGTAGCGCCAAAAATATTCAGCTCTTCGCCACGGCGCGCCAACTCGTACTCAAACAAGTTGCCCAGCAGTTGCATGGCCATGTCTTTGAACGCGAGCGTGGGGCCATTGGACAAAGCCTCCACCAGCAAGCCATCATCTAACTTGCGCACTGGCACGATGGCCTCAGTGCCGTAGACCTCTTGGGTGTAGGTCTTGGCGCACAAGGCTTTCAGGTCAGCGGCAGGAATGTCGTCGATGTAGAGCGACAGCAGTTCAAACGCCAAGGCTGCGTAGCCTTGGGTTTTGAACGTGGTGCGCAAACGCGTGAGCGCGGCATCGTCCACCTGTGGGTAATGTTCGGGCAAATACAAACCGCCATCAGGGGCCAAGCCCTCAAGGAGGATTTCACAAAAACGCTTGCGCTCGGCATGGCCGCGCGTGGACAAATACAGCATCAGTTCAACTCTTCTTTGCGGATGCGGGTGATCGGGGCCAACACGGTGGTCAGCTTTTGCATTTCAGCCAAGGCTTGGTTCATCTTGGCTTCCACGCAATCGTGGGTCAAGATGATGAGGTCGGTGTGGCTCTCGCCCTCACCGGCTTCGCGCTGCAACACGGCATCAATGCTGATGTCGGCGTTCGCCAAAATACCTGTGACCTTGGCGAGCACACCGGCTTGGTCTGCCACACGCAAGCGCAAGTAGTAGCTGGTGACCACTTGGGCCATCGGCAAAATGGGTAAGTTGCTCATCGCGTCAGGCTGGAAGGCCAAATGCGGCACGCGGTTCAACGGGTCTGCGGTGTGCAAACGTGTGATGTCGACCAAGTCGGCAATCACGGCGCTGGCGGTAGGCTCACTACCCGCACCTTTGCCGTAATACAACGTGGTGCCCACGGCATCGGCGTGCACCATCACGGCGTTCATCGCGCCCTCGACGTTGGCAATCAAACGCTTGGCAGGCACCAAGCAAGGGTGCACGCGCAGCTCAATGCCTGCGGCGGTGCGCTTGGAAATACCCAACAACTTGATGCGGTAGCCGAGTTGTTCGGCGTATTTGATGTCTTGTGATTCGAGTTTGGTGATGCCTTCGATATAGGCCTTATCAAACTGCACAGGCACGCCAAACGCGATGGCCGACATGAGCGTGGCTTTGTGCGCGGCGTCCACACCTTCGATGTCGAAGGTCGGGTCAGCTTCGGCATAGCCCAAGGCTTGTGCTTGCTTGAGCACGTCGTCAAAGGTCAAGCCTTTGTCGCGCATTTCGGACAAGATGAAGTTGGTGGTGCCATTGATGATGCCGGCCAGCCACTGAATGCGGTTGGCCGTCAGACCTTCGCGCAATGCTTTGATGATCGGAATACCACCAGCCACAGCGGCTTCAAACGCCACCATCACACCTTTTTTGTGGGCGGCTGCAAAGATTTCTGTGCCGTGCACAGCCAGCAAAGCTTTGTTGGCTGTCACCACATGCTTACCTGCCTCGATGGCTTCGAGCACGAGTTGCTTGGCAATGCCGTAGCCGCCAATGAGTTCGACCACGATGTCGATGTCTGGGTTGGCGATGATCTTGCGCGCATCGTCCACCACTTGCACATTCGCACCCACGATGCTTTTGGCGCGCGCCACATCGAGGTCAGCCACCATCGTGACTTCAATGCCGCGACCAGCGCGACGTTGGATTTCTTCTTGGTTGCGTGTCAGCACTTCAAATGTGCCGCTGCCTACGGTCCCAATGCCTAACAGGCCTACTTGAATCGGTTTCATACTGCGTTTTTATTTCTGTAGTTTTCGAGGAATTTAGCGATGCGCAAGATGGCCTCACGCAAGTCATCCACATGAGGCAAGAACACGATGCGGAAGTGATCGGTGTCAGGCCAATTGAAGCCGGTGCCTTGCACCAACATCACCTTGGTTTCTTCCAACATTTCCAAGAAGAATTGTTGGTCGTCTTTGATCGGGTAGACCTTGGGGTCTAAGCGCGGGAACATGTACAGCGCGGCTTGCGGCTTCACACATGTCACGCCGGGAATGGCTGTGATGAGTTCATAAGCCAAGTCACGTTGCTTGCGCAAACGACCGCCCTCACCCACCAAATCGTTGATGCTTTGGTAGCCGCCCAAGGCCGTTTGAATCGCCCACTGCCCTGGCACGTTGGCGCACAAACGCATGTTCGAGAGCATGTTCAAGCCCTCGATGTAATCGGCTGCAGGCTTCTTATCGCCCGATACCACCAACCAACCCGCGCGGTAACCGCACGAGCGGTAGCTCTTGGACAGCGAGTTGAAAGTGAGTGTCAACACGTCTTCGCTCAAGCTGCCAATCGGTGTGTGCTTGACGTCGTCATACAAGACTTTGTCGTACACCTCGTCGGCAAAAATGATCAAGCCATGTTCACGCGCCAAAGCCACGATCTCAAGCAACAACGCATCCGAATACAACGCACCCGTGGGATTGTTGGGGTTGATGACCACAATGCCCTTGGTGTTGGGCGTGATCTTGGCGCGAATGTCGTCAATGCTGGGCATCCAGCCATTGGCTTCGTCGCACAGGTAGTGAACGGGCGTGCCGCCGGACAAGCTCACCGCCGCTGTCCACAAGGGATAGTCAGGCGCGGGCAGCAACATTTCGTCGCCATCGTTGAGCAAGCCGTTGGTGGCCATGACGATCAACTCACTGGCACCGTTGCCCAGGTAAATGTCGTCCAGCGTGACACCTTTGATGCCTTGCTTTTGCGTTTCATGCATCACCGCTTTGCGCGCACCAAAGATACCTTTGCTGTCGGAGTAACCCGCCGAGGTGGGCAAGTTGCGGATCATGTCTTGCTGAATTTCTTCAGGCGCATCAAAGCCAAACACGGCCAAATTACCGATGTTGAGTTTGATGATCTTGTGGCCTTCCTCCTCCATGTGACGCGCTCGGTCCATGATGGGACCGCGAATGTCATAACAGACGTTGGACAGCTTGTTGGATTTTTGGATCTTCTTCAAAGTCCCTCCGAGGGCTCTTTTACAGGGTGAAAACCTATAATTTGACCACAGTTCTCAAGGCATTTATGAAATTACAACCCGATCGCATCGACACCCTGTCCGTCACCAGCTACGGACCTGGCTGGGTGGCCATTCAAGGTGAAAAGGTACAACACAGCATGTTGATCACCTCTGCGGGCACTCGCGAGGATTGGCAATGCGCACGCTTTGAAGATTTAGGCCCACAACATTTCACACAATTGGCAGAACTCGATGTGGAGCTTGTCATTTTTGGCAGCGGCGAACGTCTGCGCTTTGCCAAACCAGAGTGGCTGATTGCGCTGATGAACAAACGCATCGGCCTCGAAACGATGGACACGCAAGCAGCATGTCGCACCTACAACATTTTGGCGGGCGAAGGCCGCAAAGTGGCGGCGGCGTTGTTGATTGAACCCGCGGCAGGTAATGAATAAGTACGTCTGCAACTGCGCATGGCATGAAGGGCATACCGCTCATCTTTCTAAGTTAAAATAGCGGGTTGCCGTAAGGGGGCTGTCTAGACAGTCGCTCCCTTCATCCGGCCGTCTCCACTGTCACACCTGATTGAGCGCTATGGCAATTGTTGTCAATAAACCCCTTCCCGAATTTGAGGCCAATGCAACAGGTGGCATCAAGGTTTCTAACAACTCCCACAACGGCCAAATGATGGTGTTGTACTTTTACCCCAAAGACAACACCCCCGGCTGCACCACCGAAGCGATGCAGTTCCGCGACAAGTACAAAGACTTTGTCAAAGCGGGTGCCATCGTCTTTGGCGTGTCACGCGACAACATGAAATCGCACGACGAATTCAAAACCAAACTTGAACTTCCGTTCGAGTTGATTGCAGACACTGAAGAAAAAATGTGTCACATGTTTGGCGTCGTCAAAAACAAAATCATGTACGGCAAAAAAGTCAAAGGCATTGAACGCAGCACCTTCTTGGTCGGCCCTGACGGCTTGCTCAAAGAAGAATGGCGCGGTTTGAAAGTGCCAGGTCACGTGGATGATGTTTTGAAGGCCGTCAAAGCCTTGAAAAAAGCAGGCGCCTAACCCTGTCCTAGAAACGTCACAGAGCTCGGTTATAGTGGTTCTATGACGTTCACAAAAGCGAACACGCACTCTCTTCAAGCCGCCTTGGCCTCCAGGCGGCTTTTTCGTTTTTGAGTCCATCTTTTTCGTTACTTCACACAAAGCCCTTCCATGCCATTGCCTCCTGCCCCTGCCAAACGCGCTGCTTTCCTGAATACCGAAGCCCTCCATACCCCTGCCAAAAACAAATCGGCGCGCAGAACCGACGAAAAAGAAGCACCCATGGAGCCCGTGGCTTCAGTCCAGCCAACCAAAGCGCCTGTAGCGAAAACGCAAGCCCCCGCAACCAAGGTTCGTGACACCCGTCACGAAAGCCCTCGCCACGCAGAAGCACCGGCCGCCAAACAACGCGACGAAGAGCGCCAGTCCACCCCAACACGCAGCAGCCCTGCCCGTCAGAAAAAGCCAAAGCACACAGGGCCGACCAAATTGTTTGTGCTCGACACCAACGTGTTGATGCACGACCCGATGTGCCTCTTCAATTTCGAAGAACACGATGTGTTCTTGCCCATGATCGTGCTGGAAGAGCTCGACGGCCATAAAAAAGGCATGACCGAAGTCGCGCGTAACGCACGCCAAACCAGTCGCACGCTCGATGCACTCGTAGCCACGCATGGCGCAGACATCACCACGGGCATCAAATTAGACGGCACAGGCCACCGCGAAGTCGGCGGTCGGTTGTTCTTCCAAACACAGGTCCTCGATTTCACGTTGCCATCGAGCTTGCCCCAAGGCAAGGCTGACAACCAAATCTTGGGCGTGGTCGAAGCCTTGCGACAAGTTCACGCACCGCGTGAGGTGGTGCTGGTTTCCAAAGACATCAACATGCGCGTCAAAGCACGTGCGTTGGGATTGGCCGCCGAAGACTACCAAAACGACAAGACCTTAGAAGACGGTGACCTGCTGTACTCGGGCGCCATTGCCTTGCCCCAAGACTTCTGGATCAAACACGCCAAATCGGTGGAGAGCTGGCAAAGTGGCAACCAGACGTTTTACAGCTTGAGCGGCCCCATCGTGGCCGACTTGCACATCAACCAATTTGTGTATTACGAAGCGGCGGGTGAGCCCAGTCTGTACGCGCGGGTGACTGAGATTCGTGGCAAAAATGTGGTGCTCAAAACACTCAAAGATTTCAACCATCTCAAAAATGCCGTGTGGGGCGTAACCACCCGCAACCGCGAACAAAATTTCGCGATGAACATGTTGACCGACCCCGAGATTGACTTCGTCACCCTCACCGGCACAGCAGGAACGGGTAAGACCTTGATGGCTTTGGCCGCGGGTTTGACGCAAGTCTTGGACGATCGCCGCTACACCGAAATCATCATGACCCGCGCCACGGTCAGCGTCGGTGAAGACATCGGCTTTTTACCCGGCACTGAAGAAGAAAAAATGGGCCCATGGATGGGCGCATTGGACGACAACCTGGAAGTCTTGGCCAAAACCGAAACCACCTCAGGCGAATGGGGCCGTGCAGCCACCAATGAGTTGATTCGCAGCCGCATCAAAATCAAGAGCCTGAACTTCATGCGCGGGCGCACGTTCTTGAACAAGTACTTGATCATTGACGAGGCGCAAAACTTGACGCCCAAGCAAATGAAAACACTGATCACCCGTGCGGGTCCAGGCACCAAGATCGTCTGTATGGGCAACTTGGCCCAGATCGACACGCCCTACTTGACCGAAGGTTCGTCAGGGTTGACCTACGCCGTGGACCGTTTCAAAGGCTGGCCACACGGCGGGCACATCACCCTCGCTCGCGGTGAGCGCTCACGACTGGCAGACTTTGCCAGCGATGTGCTCTAAGACTTAAAAGTCTCCGTTGTTGTAGCCACTGGCCAAGCTCTCGAACTTGGTCAGCGGCTTCAAGAAGGCCAGCTTGACGGTGCCTGTGGGGCCGTTACGTTGCTTGCCAATGATGACCTCTGCCACGCCGGGCTCTTTGGACTCTTTGTTGTAGTAATCGTCGCGGTAGATGAACATGATCACGTCCGCGTCTTGCTCAATGGCGCCCGATTCGCGCAAGTCACTCATCATGGGGCGTTTGTCGGTCCGCTGTTCCACGCTTCGGTTGAGCTGGGACAAGGCAATCACGGGGCACTGCAGCTCTTTGGCGAGCATCTTCAAGCCCCTTGAAATTTCGCCAATTTCAGTGGCACGGTTGTCACCACCGCTGCTGCTAGAGCCGCTCATCAACTGCAAATAGTCAACCACGATCAAGCCCAACTTGCCACACTGACGCGCCAATCGGCGTGCGTTGGCGCGCAACTCACTGGGCGTGAGGCCCGGCGTTTCGTCAATGTGCAGCGACACATTGCGCAGCTTCTCAATCGCTTCAGTCAAACGCGGCCACTCATCGTCACTGAGCTTGCCCGTACGCAAGTGACCTTGGTCCACGCGACCAATCGAACCCACAATACGAACCGCCAACTGCGACGCACCCATTTCCATCGAGAACACAGCCACGGGCAAGCCTTCATTGACAGCCACATGCTCGGCAATGTTGATCGCCAACGCGGTTTTACCCATGGACGGACGGGCCGCCAGCACAATCAAGTCGCCAGGCTGCAAGCCCGAGGTCATGCGGTCAAAGTCAACAAAGCCCGTCGGCACACCGGTGATGTCGTTTTGGTTGTCGGCCATTTCTTGAACGCGGTCCAACAGATCTACCACCAACTGAGGCATGGCCTGAAAGCCCTGCTTCATGCGCGAGCCTTCTTCACCAATGTTGAAGATCTTTTGCTCGGCCTCGTCCAAGATTTGGGCCACCGCACGACCTTGCGTGTTGAAGGCGTTGGTGGCAATTTCGTCACTGGCGGTCACCAGCTTGCGCAGAATCGAGCGCTCACGCACGATTTCGGCATAGCGGCGAATGTTGCTCGCGCTCGGCACGTATTGCGCCAAGGCATTCAAGTAGCCCAAGCCGCCAATTTCTTCGGCCTTGCCCAAGGCCTGCAAATGCTCGTACACGGTGATCACGTCAGCTGGGCGACTGGTGTTCACCAACGCGCCAATGGCGGCATACACCTGCTTGTGTTCGTAGCGGTAAAAGTCGCCATCGACGAGCAAATCGCCCACACGGTCCCACGCCGCGTTGTCTAACAGCAAGCCACCCAGCACACTGGACTCTGCCTCCACCGAATGCGGTGGAATGCGCAACTGGGCGATTTGTTGATCGGCGGAAAAGCCTTCTTCAAGGCTGGACAAAGCGGCTGACATAAGCATCCTGTAAAACACGCATCCTAAGCCCCATGCAACAGATGCCTTGGGATAACTCTGTGGATAAGCCGTGCGCTATTTGGGGAAAACAAAGAAAAAAGCCGCTCCTAAGAGCGGCTTCTGACTGAGCGGAAGAAACTTAAGCAGTTTCGCCGTACACAGACACAGTGATCTCAACCACCACGTCAGTGTGCAAAGCCACGCTCACGGTGCTGTCGCCAACAATCTTGATGGGACCTGTAGGCATACGCACTTGCGATTTGGCAACGGCGTAGCCGGTTTTTGCCAAAGCTTCAGCGATGTCGTGGTTGGTGACCGAACCAAACAAACGGCCGTCCACGCCAGCTTTTTGGCTGAGCTTGACCGATGTACCGGCCAATTTTTCGCCTTGCGCTTGAGCAGCAGCCAACTTTTCAGCAGCAGCTTTTTCAAGTTCAGCGCGACGCACTTCAAATTCTTTGATCGCAGTTTCAGTAGCACGACGTGCACGGCCTGAAGGGATCAAGAAGTTACGTGCGTAACCGTCTTTCACTCGGACGATTTCGCCGAGGTTGCCGAGGTTCACGACCTTGTCGAGCAGAATAATTTGCATGGTCGGGCTCCTTAGATCTTGTGCTGGTCGCTGTAAGGCACCAGGGCCAAAAAGCGTGCGCGCTTGATGGCTGTGTTCAGCTGACGTTGGTAAATGGCGCGTGTGCCGGTCAGGCGTGCGGGGATGATTTTGCCGTTTTCGGCAATGAAATCGCGCAATGTGTCGACGTCTTTGTAGTCGATTTCTTCAACGCCCGTGACGGTGAAGCGGCAGAAGCGCTTGCGTTTGAAGAGCAGAGATTGCGTGTTGCGCTTAGGGCGCTTGTCTTTGTTGAATTTCTTGAATGTGGCCATGATCTGGGCCTCCTATGAAATTTGCTGAAAATCTTGAATATGAAGAACGACGTTTTTGCTATTGCGAGGACTGGCTAAAAAACCGGTGAACTGCCAAAGGCTACCTAAGGGATGACGAACTAAGCGTTCAGCCAAAGCACCCAAAGCGACTGTTTTGACACTTGTTTTGACTTGTCGCTTGTGCCCCGCTTCTTCGATTTCAGACTCATGTTCGAGCCTCAAATCAAGTGCAGGCAAACCTGCTGGGGTGTACCGCATGGCCGAAACCTCTGCGATGCAAGCGTTCAAAACAACGTGATTCACACCTTGCAATAAGGCAAAAATTAGCCTGCGAACTCAGCTTGCTGAGTCTTACGGGCTTCTTCGCGCTCAACTGTCTTCATCATGAGTGAAGGCGCTGTATCAGCCTTCTTCTTCAAGACGGTCAGGTGACGCAACACAGCATCGTTGAACTTGAACGCGTGTTCGAGTTCAGACATCACAGCTTGGTCAGCTTCGATGTTCAAGCAAATGTAGTGAGCTTTGGCGAGCTTGTTGATCATGTAGGCCAACTGGCGGCGGCCCCAGTCTTCCATACGGTGAATAGCACCACCACCTGCGGTGATCATGCCTTTGTAACGCTCCAGCATCGCTGGAACTTGCTCGCTTTGATCCGGGTGGATCAACAAAATGATTTCGTAATGACGCATGGACACTCCTTGTGGGTTGAAGCTGCTTGCGGCGTCAGACGCAGTGCAGCAAGGGAAAGCCCACTAGTATAGTCAATTTTTCTGTGGCCAGCGCTTGCTGAAGACGAATCCCATCAATAAACCCACCGGCACGCCAAAAACACCGGCGCAAATAGGCTCCAACCCCCACCACAACGTATCGCTAGGCTGAAGGTCTAAATACAACTGAACCCATGGGTGATTGGCGACGATGTAATAAAAAGACACCGCAAGACCCGACACCATCGCTGCCACCGCCCCCGCGCGGCTCATCGCTGGCCAGTACAAGCCCAACAACAACACAGGGAAAAACGTCGAGGCCGCCAACGAGAATGCACAGGTCACCCAAAACAAAATGTTCACCGGTCGATTCGTCGCAAACCATGCGGCAAACAGCGCCACCACCATCAACAAAATTTTGGACAGCATGACGCGTCGTAACGGTGGTGCTTGTGGATTAACGGTTTCAAAATACAAGTCTTGCGCCAACGCATTCGAAATGGTCAACAACAAACCATCAGCGGTCGACAACGCGGCCGCCAGCGCGCCAGCGGCGATCAGGCCCGTGAACACGGGGGAAATCCGCACAATTTCAGGCACTGCTAACACCAAATACTCTTCAATCAACCGAATATCGGCGTACTGCACCACCCCGTCGTTGTTGTAGTCAGTGATGCTCAGCAAGGCCAACTTGCGCAACTTCAAGCGGTCGGCCCATTCGGGCAATTGGTTCAAATGAGCGCCCACCAATTCGTTCAACACGAACGACTTGAGCAAGACCGCCAACGATGAAGCGCACAAATACACAATCACGATGAACACCAAGGCCCAAACGATCGATTGCTGAGCCTGCGCAGGACTGGCAGCGGTGTAAGAGCGCACCAAAATGTGCGGCAATGCGGCCGTGCCGATCATCAAACAAAAGACCAGCGCCATCGAATTGAGCCACCCCTGCGTGAACCCCTCCTGTCGAGGCGCTTGAAACCCCACGGGATGTTTGATGGCCTGCGCCAAACTGTCGCGCTCAGATTGCCACGCCCGCAGCAAGCGATCGACCCCCGTTTCTCGCCAAGCTGGGTTCGTCTCCAAGCGCTGAATATCACGCAAAGGCGCGTTGTCAGACTTGGCTTTTGCAATCTGCTTGGCCAACACTTGGTGCTCCAACTCACGGGCATTCAGCGGATCGGCCATCTTGGCGTCGAGGTCCCAAATGCGCTGGGCCATGACCTCGCGCGTCGCCATCTCGGCGGGGTCTGCCTCAATCACTTTGATGCGCGACTCCATTTGTTGCAACGACTGAGCCGCCGCCACCGCAATCACGGGATGCCCTTGCGTCTGCCATGAGACGGCCACAGAGACCGCCACCATGGACGCCACGATCACCACGCACTGCACCACTTGTGTCCACGTCACCGCGCGCATGCCGCCTAAAAAGGAGCACAACAAAATGCCCCCCAAGGCCAAGAAAACACCCAGCTCAAAGGTCAAACCTGACAGCATGGAAGCCACCAAGCCCACACCGTAAATCTGTGCCACCAAGTAAATGCTGGAGCACAAAATGGCCCCCAAAGCCGCCAGCCAGCGCACCACGGGGCTGTCAAAACGTTGGCCTAAAAACTGAGGAATGGTGGTCGCACCCGACGCATTGAGCTTGGCCGCAAACAAAAAGCCCAGCAAACAAAAACCACCCGTCCAACCCAACACATAAGCCAAACCACCGGCATGAACACCGTCGCCCACAAAGCCATCGGACAACAACAGACCGGTCACACCCAAAAACGACGCGGCAGACATCCAATCCGCCGCGGTGGCCATGCCATTGAACGGGGCGCTGACGCGACGCCCTGCCACGTAATACTCATCGGCCATGGTGGTGCGACAAAACATACCAATGGTCGCGTAACCAATGATGGAAGCCACCAAGAAGAAACCATTGATGACGGATTTGGACACGCCCATCACATCCGCAATCAGCAAGCAAACGGACAAGACGACCAACCCGACCAAGCCCGCCACAACCAAACGCCAGCGCCAAGGTTTAAACGGCATCGCGATCCTCTGTTGGCGCTTGCGCCCCCCACCATGCCAAGATCACATAAAACACGGGCATGGCCTGAGCCACCAACCAAAAATGCAACAACGACTGGTCGGGCCAATGCCACGCCCACGCCATGGCAAGCAACGTGACCCCAAACAGGCACAGCACGCCCCAAAACGCACGTCCATGAGACGACGGTTGTGCAACAGTCCCTGAGATCTTGGTCACGCTGCGCCGCGTTGGCTTATTTGGCGAGAGATTTCCAGGTCTCGATCACGCTGTCTGGGTTCAGCGAAATCGAGCTGATGCCTTGATCGGCCAACCAATGGGCGAAGTCAGGGTGGTCGCTCGGGCCTTGGCCGCAAATGCCCACGTATTTGCCATTTGCCAAACACGCAGAGATCGCTTGCGTCAGCAAGGCTTTCACGGCGGGGTCGCGCTCGTCAAAGTCAGCGGCGAGCAGCTCTAAGCCAGAGTCACGGTCCAGGCCCAAGGTGAGTTGGGTCAAGTCGTTGGAGCCAATCGAGAAGCCATCAAAGAACTTCAAGAAGTCGTTCGCGAGGATGGCGTTGCTTGGCACTTCGCACATCATGATGACCTTCAGGTCGTTTTCGCCGCGCTTCAAACCGTGCTCGGCCAACAAGTTGGTCACACGCTCCGCTTGGCCCAAAGTACGCACAAACGGCACCATGACTTGCACGTTGGTCAGGCCCATTTCGGTACGCACGCGGCGCATAGCCTCGCACTCCATGGCAAAGGCTTCCCCGAAGTCTTCGCTGATGTAACGCGCGGCACCACGGAAGCCCAGCATGGGGTTCTCTTCCTCGGGCTCGTAGCGGCTACCACCAATGAGTTTGCGGTATTCGTTCGACTTGAAGTCGGACATGCGCACGATCACGGGCTTTGGCCAAAACGCGGCAGCGATGGTGGCAATGCCTTCAGCCACTTTGTCCACATAGAAAGCACGAGGTGACGCATGGCCACGGGCCACAGACTCCACCGCCTTCTTCAAATCGGCATCCACATTGGGGTAGTCCAGAATCGCCTTGGGGTGCACACCAATGTTGTTGTTGATGATGAATTCCAAGCGGGCCAAGCCCACGCCTTGGTTGGGCAATTGCGCGAAGTCAAAGGCCAACTGTGGGTTGCCCACGTTCATCATGATCTTGGTTTTGATCTCGGGCATCGTGCCGCGTTGCACCTCGGTCACTTCCGTTTCCAGCAGACCGTCGTAGATGAAGCCGGTGTCGCCTTCAGAGCAGCTCACGGTCACCAAGGTGCCGTCTTTCAAGCGCTCGGTGGCATCACCGCAGCCCACCACCGCAGGAATACCCAACTCACGCGCAATGATGGCAGCGTGGCAGGTACGACCACCCCGGTTGGTCACGATGGCGCTGGCGCGCTTCATCACGGGTTCCCAGTTGGGGTCGGTCATGTCGGTCACCAACACGTCGCCAGGCTGGACCGTGTCCATCTCGCTGATGTTGTGCACCAAGCGCACAGGGCCCGTTCCAATCTTTTGACCAATCGCGCGACCTTCGGCCAGCACGGTGCTGTGGCCTTTGAGTTTGTAGCGGAACTCTGACTGGCCCTTGGCTTGGCTCTTCACCGTCTCAGGACGCGCCTGCAAGATATACAGCAAACCATCCGTACCGTCTTTGCCCCATTCGATGTCCATCGGACGACCGTAATGCGCTTCGATCACCACCGCGTAGCGAGCCAGTTGCTCCACATCCGCGTCGGTCAAGGAGTAGCGGTTGCGCAACTCGGTGGGCACATCGGTGGTTTTCACCAATTTGCCTGTGGCTTTTTTCTCTTCGGCGGTCGAGAACTCCATTTGCAAGAGCTTGGAGCCCAAATTGCGGCGAATCACCGCACGTTTGCCCGCTTGCAACATGGGCTTGTGCACATAAAACTCGTCAGGGTTGACAGCGCCCTGCACCACCGTTTCACCCAAGCCATAGCTTGAGGTGATGAACACCACGTCTTCAAAACCCGATTCAGTGTCGATGGTGAACATCACACCGGCGGCGCCCAAGTCCGAGCGCACCATGCGTTGCACGCCCGCAGACAAGGCCACATCGGCGTGGGCAAAGCCCTTGTGCACGCGGTAGCTGATGGCGCGGTCGTTGTAGAGCGACGCAAACACTTCTTTCATCTTGTGCAGCACTTCATCGATGCCGTGCACGTTCAAAAAGGTTTCTTGCTGGCCTGCAAACGAAGCGTCTGGCAAATCTTCGGCAGTCGCCGAGGAGCGCACCGCAAACGTGGCCGCGGGGTTACCAGCGGACAAAGTTGCAAAAGCTTCTGAAATGGCTTTTTGCAGATCCGCAGGGAAAGGCTGCGCTTCCACCATGGCGCGAATTTCGGCGCCAACTTCGGCCAAAGCACGCACGTCTTCGGTGTCGAGTTTGTCCAAACGGGCATTGATTTTGTCGACCAAACCGTCGTAAGCCAAGAACTCGCGGAAGGCATGGGCCGTGGTGGCAAAGCCTGTGGGGACACGCACGCCCGAGGGCAATTGCGAAATCATCTCGCCCAAGCTGGCGTTTTTACCGCCGACCGACTCGACGTCGGTCATTCTCAGGTTTTCGAACGGGACCACCAAAGCGGTAGGGCTGAACAGTGCTGACATGGATAAGCTCCAAAAGTTAAAACCGGCGCGGCCACACGCAAATGCGCAACTTTGTTGTTTTTTGAATAGGTTGCCGAGAAGCGGTGGCGAAATTCAGATAATGGGCAATTGTAGGTGGCTGCCCTCACCTTTTGGCGCACCCAACGTGTGCAAATCCGCTCTTGAACTTGAAAGTTTTTCATGCCCAATCCCACCGTTTTCTTCATCTCTGACGGCACTGGCATCACCGCCGAGACCTTTGGTAACGCCATTCTTGCGCAGTTCGAGTTCAAATTTCGCCACATTCGCCTGCCCTTTGTCGACTCGGTCGACAAAGCCCACCAAGCCGTGCGCCAAATCAACCACACCGCCGAAGTCGAAGGCCGCAAGCCCATTGTGTTCACCACCTTGGTCGACATGGACGTGCTCAAAGTCATTCAAGAAGGCTGCAAAGGCCGACTGTTGGACATGTTTGGCACGTTTGTGAATCCGCTGGAAGAAGAGCTGGGCGTCAAATCCAACCACCGCATTGGGCGCTTCTCGGACGTGAGCAAAAGCAAGGAATACCACGACCGCATTGAAGCCATCAATTTCAGCCTGGCCCACGACGACGGCCAACTCAACCGCGATTTAGAGTCCTCTGACGTGATTTTGGTGGGCGTGAGCCGCAGCGGCAAAACGCCCACCAGTCTCTATTTGGCGATGCAGTACGGCCTCAAAGCCGCCAACTACCCGCTGATTCCCGAAGATTTTGAGCGCCGCCAACTCCCGCCCGCCTTGATGCCGCACAAAAAGAAAATCTTTGGCCTGACCATCCAGCCCGAGCGCCTGAGTGAAATCCGCAACGAGCGCCGCCCCAACTCCAACTACGCCAGCTTGCCCAACTGCAGGCACGAGGTGGCCGAAGCCGAGGCCATGATGCGCCGCGCTGGCATTCGCTGGCTGTCCACCACGCACAAGAGCATTGAAGAAATTGCCACCACCATCCTGCAAGAAATCAGCCCTGAACGCTTGATTTACTAAATCAAGCGCCAGTCAAGCAACGATTACAGGCCGATGGCCGCAATGCCAGCCTTGGCAATTTGCGCGTCTTCGTTGGACTTGACACCGCTCACGCCCACGGCGCCGATGCACTGGCCGTCTTTCATGATCGGCACGCCACCTTCAAGCAAGCCTTTGAGGTTGGGGGCGCTCAAGAAAGACATGCGACCACCGTTGACCACGTCTTCGTAAATCTTGCTTTCGCGACGCCCCAAAGCGGCGGTGTTGGCCTTGGAAGGGGCGATGTGCGCAGAAATAGGCGCCGCGCCATCCAAACGCTGCAAAGACAGCAAATGACCGCCGTCGTCCACGATGGCAATGGTCACCGCCCAGTTGTTTTTCAAAGCTTCGGCTTCAGCAGCGGCTGCGATGGCTTTGATGTCGGCGGATTCGAGGAAATGTTTGGTCTTCATGGCAATTCGAGAAGTCAGTTGAAAAGGGCTCAAGCATACCGACTGAGAAGGGTCGAATTAAGCCGCTGAAAGCAAAAGAAACCTCAAGAAAAGTAGGAAGTAAACCCAAAGGAACAGACACATTAGAATTCGCCACATCTGCATGTGCAGGTGTTTTTCGGAGACCTTGGTATGTACAACCAATTCCAAACTGCTGACCATTACGTTTTAGACGAACAACAGCGCAACCGCGTCATGCGCAACACTTACGTTTTGCTCGCTCTGAGCATGCTGCCCACAGTGCTGGGTGCTTGGCTAGGCGTGACCACGGGTCTGAGCCATGTCTTCTCTGGCGGCTTGGGCATGATCTTGATGCTCGCAGGCGCATTTGGCTTCATCTACGCCATCGAAAAAACCAAACACAGCGTCACAGGCGTGTATGTGTTGTTGGGCTTCACCTTCTTCATGGGCCTGATGCTCTCTCGCATGATCGCCATGGTGCTGGGCTTCAAAAACGGCGCTGAGTTGGTGATGACCGCCTTTGGTGGCACAGCCGGTGTGTTCTTCTTAATGGCCAGCTTGTCCACCGTGATCAAGCGTGATCTGTCAAGCATGGGCAAATGGCTGACTATCGGTGCCATGGTACTGATGGTGGGCAGCATCATCAATGTGTTCGTTGGCTCGTCGGCCGGCATGATGGCCATCTCGGTGTTGACCATCGGCATCTTCAGCGCCTTCATGCTGTATGACCTGAAGCAAATCCTCGACGGCGGCGAAACCAACTACATCAGCGCCACCCTGACGCTGTACTTGGACGTCATCAACGTTTTCCAAGGTTTGTTGGCCCTATTGGGCTTGACGAGCGGTGAGCGCGAGTAAATTGCACCCAACGCGAACGCCCTAGGCGTTCAGCGCCCACCAAAAAGGCTGCTCATGAGCAGCCTTTTTTGCGTCTATTGAAACAGCGCGTGAGCACTGCCTGATCGGCCTCAAGCCAAATCAAACACCGCCATGCTCTCCACATGCGCCGTGTGCGGAAACATGTTCACCGCGCCCGCAGCAGAAATGCGGTAACCCGCCGAGTTCACCAACACACCCGCGTCTCGCGCCAGCGTGGCGGGGTTGCAGCTCACGTAGACGATGCGTTTGGGCGGCGTCCAGCCTTGGCGCAACTCAGGCTGCTCGTGCAGCGTTGCCAAGGTTTGCGCCAACGCAAAAGCGCCTTCGCGCGGGGGGTCCACCAGCCACTTGTCGGCCGCGCCGTCTTGAATCAGCAACTCAGGCGTCATCTCAAACAAATTGCGCGCCACAAACTGCGTGGGCGCCAAAGGCGTGTGACGCCCTGCTTGATTGACCACCAAGTTCTCGCGCGAGCGCGCCACCAAAGCCTCGCTGCCCTCAATGCCCAGCACCTCACGCGCCATCGTCGCCAAAGGCAAAGTGAAGTTGCCCAAGCCGCAGAACCAATCAATCACGCGCTCGGTGAGCTTCACATCCAACAAACGCAAAGCACGGGTCACCAACACGCGGTTGATGTGGGGGTTGACCTGCGTGAAATCGGTGGGCTTGAACGGCATGGTGATGCCAAATTCAGGCAAAGCGTAAGACAGCGGCACAGCCCCGGCTTCGTCCATCAACTTCACCGTGTCGGGGCCTTTGGACTGCAACCACCACTGCACATCGTGCTCGGCAGCAAACTGGCGCAACAGCGCCATATCGCCATCACTCAACGGCTCCATGTGGCGCAACACCAAGGCGGTGACGTGGTCACCACAAGCCAATTCAATTTGCGGCAAAGTCTCACGCGCTTCCATGCTGCCAATCAAGGCACGCAAGGGCAGCAGCATGGCGTCTACATGCGGCGGCAAGATGCGGCAGCTGCGCATGTTCGCCACATAGCGGCTCTTGCGCTCGTGAAAACCCACCAACACCTCGCCCTTCTTCACCACATAACGCACCGACAAACGGGCGCGGTAGCGGTAGCCCCACGCAGGGCCTTGAATCGGACGCAACATGGTCTCGGGTTTGACTTTGCCCAAATGCCACAGGTTGTCTTCCATCGCGCGCTGCTTGATGGCAACTTGTGCCGTGGCGTCGAGATGCTGCATCTTGCAGCCGCCGCAGGCACCCGCGTGCAAGCCGAAGTTCTCACAACCCGGCGTCACGCGCTGTGACGACTCTTGCATCACCTCCAGCAACGAGCCCATTTCCCAGTTGTTTTTCTTGCGATGAATGTTGGCGCGCACCACCTCAAAGGGCAAGGCACCTTCCACAAACACCACCTTGCCATCGGCGCGGTGTGCCACGCCTTGGGCTTCGAGGTCCATCGATTCAATGGTCAGCGCGTTGTCTGGCCATTTCTTTTCTGTCGTTGTATCGGTCATCAGTTCGCAGGCAAATATTTGGCGGGGTCCACCGGTTTGCCTTGACGGCGAATTTCAAAATGCAGTTTCACTTGGTCGGCGTCGCTGTTGCCCATTTCGGCAATTTTTTGACCGCGCTTGATGGCTTGGTCTTCTTTCACCAGCAAGGTTTGGTTGTGCGCGTAAGCCGTCAAGTAGGTGTTGTTGTGTTTCAGAATGATCAAGTTGCCGTAACCGCGCAAGCCCGCACCGGCGTACACCACGCGACCATCGGCAGCGGCGAGCACGGGGTCTCCGGCTTTGCCCGCAATGTCCAAGCCTTTGTTTTTGGCTTCGTCAAACCCAGCAATCAAATTGCCTCGGGTGGGCCACTGAAAATTCACCGCCTCTTCAACCTCGGCAGCCACAGGCGCGGCAGGTTTCACCCCAGCCGCAGCAGACGCGGCGCTGGCCGCAGGCAACGCGGGGGCCACACCCGCAGCAGGCGCAGACGCGTTGGCGGTGGCTGGCGTGGTCGCAGGCTTGGCCGCGGTCACTTCTGGCGCAGGCGGTGCAATGCGCAGCACTTGGCCGGTTTCAATCAAATTGGGATTTTCTAAATTGTTCCAGCGCACCAAATCGCGCCAAGTTTGGCCGTTGTCCATGCCAATGCGAATCAAGGTGTCGCCCGGTTTGACGGTGTAGTAACCCGTCTTGCCCGTGTTTTCAGCGCCAGGTAATGGCTTGGTCGCCGATCGCGATATCTGGGAAGAGCGTTCATCCACAGGCGCTTGGCGTGTTTTATTGGCGCACCCCGACAGCACACAGGCTGTCATCAGGGCAACAGCACCCCATTTTCCTGCACGTAACATGCGTTTTTCTCCGTCGTCAAGCAATGCCTGATTTTAGAGGTACGAAGTGCACCGCTTCGAGCAAACTTTGCTGCAAGCCTTGTGGCGTTTTGTCAATCACCACCAAGGCCTGCTGACCCGCCGTGGTTTGCATGGGCGCCACGATGCGCCCACCCACCGCCAATTGATCAATCCACGCTTGCGGCACCGCCTCGCCCCCTGCGGCGGCAATGATGGCGCTGTAAGGCGCGCCCTTGGGATAACCCAACATGCCGTCGCCAAACATCAAATGCACATTGGGCAAACGCATGGGCCGCAAGTTCTCTTTGGCTTTGTCGTGCAAGCCCCGCAAACGCTCAATGCTGTACACCTCACGCGCCACCAACGACAACACCGCCGCTTGATAGCCACAGCCCGTGCCAATTTCGAGCACCCGCCCTAAAGATGCAGCTTGGGAGCCAGGCGTCGCTTGCAAACCGGGCGCTTCGCGCAGCAGCGCAATCATGCGGGCCACCACATTGGGCTTGGAGATCGTTTGTCCCAAACCGATCGGCAAACTCGTGTCTTCGTAGGCTTGGTTCACCAAGGCCGAATCGACGAAACGGTGGCGCTCAATGCGCCCCATCGCGTCCAGCACCACGGTGTCTTGCACGCCCTGCTCGGCCAACTTTTGCACCATGCGCCTGCGCACCGCCGACGAATCAAGGCCCATGCCGGTCGGACTGGCCAAGGGGGCTGACACAGCGCGCATCGCCGTTTGCGGTGTCACCACACGCGTGGCACCCAGCAAAGCCTTGGGCTTGGCTGAGTCGTTCGAGGTGTCTAAACGCGCCGGAAAACTTGGCCTGGGTTTCATGCCGTCTTGCTCTCGCTCAAACGCTGGGTCCACAGGGGCAAGGTGGCGTGCTCGGTGAGGTCCACATGCAGGGGCGTCACCGACACATGGCCTTCAAACGTGGCATGAAAGTCGGTGCCATCGCTGTCGTCTTTGGCCGCACCCGCGCTGCCAATCCAATACATGGTTTCGCCGCGTGGGCTGGTTTGTGTGATCACGCGCTCCGCTGAATGGCGACGGCCCAAGCGCGTCACCCGCAGGGGTTTGAGTTGCGCCAGTGGCTGGTTGGGAATGTTCACATTCAGCAGCCAAGGCTCACCCTTGATCTGCCCCTGCCCCTGCCCCTGCCCCTGCTGCTGCATCTGCAACACCAAGGCGCGGGCGGCAGCAGCGGCATCGTCAATGTGCCCCCAACCTTTTTCGACTTGAGACAACGCAATGGCCGGAATGCCAAACAAATAGCCCTCCATCGCCGCCCCCACGGTGCCTGAATAAATCGTGTCGTCGCCCATGTTGGCGCCGTTGTTGATGCCTGACACCACCAAATCGGGCCTGTAGTCCAACAAACCCGTCAGCGCAATGTGCACGCAATCGGCGGGCGTGCCGTTCACATAACGAAAGCCATTGGCGGCGGTTTGCACGTACAGCGGGGAATGCAAGGTCAAGGCATTCGACTTAGCGCTGTTGTTGTGCTCGGGCGCCACCACCTCGACGCGCCCCAAATCTTTCAGCGCCTCGTACAAGGCCACGATGCCTGGGGCCTGAAAGCCATCGTCGTTCGAAATCAAAATGTTCATGCGAGCCTTTAATTGCTTTTCAATTGTAGAGTTTGAGACAACCCCAGCAGCGGCCGCCCCCTATCATTGCGCAAACACTCAAAGGAGACTCCTGTGCATGCTTGGCTTTGTGAAAACCCCATCGGCGTCGACGCCCTGACTTGGCAAGAACTGCCCACGCCCCAACCCGGTGCAGGCGAGGTGCTGATTCGCATCGAAGCGGCCAGCTTGAACTTCCCCGATCTGTTGATCGTGCAAAACAAATACCAAATGAAGCCGCCCCTGCCCTTCGTGCCCGGCTCTGAATACGCGGGCACCATCGAGGCCGTGGGCGAAGGCGTGACCCACCTCAAAGTCGGCCAAGCCGTGGCCTGCCTCAGCGGCACCGGTGGTTTTGGCACCCACACCTTGGCCCCCGCCAAGCTGTGCATGCCTTTGCCCGCGGGCTTCCCTGCGGTCGATGCCGCCGCTTTCATCATGACCTACGCCACCTCGCACCACGCGCTGATGGACCGTGGCCAACTCAAAGCGGGCGAAACCGTGTTGGTGCTCGGCGCTGCGGGCGGTGTGGGCACAGCGGCCATTCAAATTGCCAAAGCCGCAGGCGCACGCGTCATCGCGGCGGCGTCCAACGCTGAAAAGTGCGCGCTCTGCACGTCCATCGGTGCCGACGCCACCATCAACTACAGCACCGAGAACTTGCGCGACGCCCTCAAAGCCCTCACCGACGGCAAAGGCCCCGACGTCATTTACGACCCCGTCGGCGGCGAGTTTGCCGAGCCCGCCTTCCGCTCCATCGCATGGCGCGGCCGTTACTTGGTGGTCGGCTTTGCCGCAGGCCCCATTCCCGCGCTGCCTTGGAACTTGGCCTTACTCAAAGGCGCCTCCATCGTGGGCGTGTTCTGGGGCGACTTTGCGCGCCGCGAACCCGCTGCCAACGCCGCCATGATGCAAGAGCTGGCCCAGTGGTACGGCGCCGGAAAAATCAAACCCGTCATCCACAACACCCCGCCCATGGCGCAGCTCAAGCAGGCGTATGCCGACATGGGCTCACGCGGCGTGATGGGCAAATTGGTCATGGTGAATTGACAACATAGAGGCGCTCAGCGCGTCACCCCATACGCCAACATCAGCAAAGTGCCCGTCAACAACGCGGGCACCAAGCGGCGTTTGGGGCTAGACACCATCACCCCCAAACTCAGCGCACAAATCAACACGCGCAGCCACAACGGCACGGTGGACAACAAGCCCAAAGGCATCACGATCATGCGAATTGTCAGGGCGGCCACCATCGCGTAAGTCACCGCAGAAATCCACTTAAAGAACTCACTCTCGGCATGAATGTGCCCCGACAACTTCACACCCAACGCACGGCACGCATACGTGCCCACGCATGCAGCACTCAACGCCAGCCACGGAGCCCACCCCTGCACAGCGGACTGAACCACGGCGCTCATGCCGACACCTCCACCGGCTTAGGCCGCAGCCACTTGCGGTCCAGTACGTAAGCCAGCGTGCCCGCCACCAAACCGGTGGTGAGCAAACTGCTGTTCGCGTCCAGCATATAAAAACCTGGGCCTATCACGCAGCCCAACACAATCGCGATGCGGTTGGCCCACGGCTTCACCTCGGTGAACGTCAGCAAGAAAAACAAAGGGTTGATGAACACCAGCCCCAGCGTCACCGCCGCAGGCACCCAGCCTGCAGCCAGATAGCCCAACACCGTGCCCGGCAAAGCCACCATCCAGCACGGCAGCCCAAGACCAATGAAATAACTCAAGCGGTACTTGGGCAACATGTTCGGGAACTCGCGCATCGACACCGCCCACGCCGTCATCGCCAACAAGTGCACCCACGCGTACAAACCACGGTTGCGATCTTGCCGGTGCAGTTGCGGAAACAGCGTTACCACCATCGTCACAAAACGCGCCGATGTCAGCGTCACCGCGAAGGCAATCGCCAACAACGACGACCCCGAAATCAGCATCTCCAGCAGCACCACTTGGCCGGGCAATGCGAACATCAGCAAACTCGTCAGCCCCGTCATCCACGCATCAAACCCATGCGTTTGGCCCATCGCGCCGAAGCCGATCATCCCTGCGAACAACACCAACACGGGGGCACCCAACGCATCCTTCAAGCCTTGCACAAACGCCTCACGACGCGTCGAAAAATGTCGGGAAAGCTTTACGTGATCAGGAAATTGCATGAACCTAATTTTATAGTTTCATCTATGCACTCAACCTCCAAGCGCAACCGTGGTCCGTGTCATTTTGTCGACGAAATGTTGTAAATGGGCATCTCAAACACGTCGTAGAAATGTCAGATGGCGTGGCTGCCCGTTCTATCGATGCAGCGACGCCGTAAAACCGAGAATTCGATGGCGATGATTGATAATTTGTAAATTGCCTGTTTATTCAGGCCCCTTGAAATTTGAACCTATTGCGGAGCTTTTGTGCTGCACTCCATCCAAAGACGACTTGTCTTTTTTGTACTAATCAGCGCCTTGCTGATCGCATGCTTTGGCGGGTTGATCCTGTCACTGCTTCCGATTGAATTGATCCAAAGTACAACCGGCACTTGGCTTGGGGGCTTGCTGGTGATGTCTGTTCTCTTGCTGTTGTTGATAGGCTGGATTGTTTTGCACCCAGTGGTAGCGGGTGTTCGGTCACTCAAGCTGACATTGCAAAAAAGTGAATCTCTTGGTGAATCGTGGCAACAGTTGCCGTCAGAGTTGAACGATCTTGCAAGGTTTATCGCAACGCATCTACAAGGTCAGAAAGTGGCAATGGACCAAGTCGGTGCAGGCATGGCAGCCTTGCAGCAGGGCCAGCTTGAGCTCGCCATCTCAAGCACAGTTCCGTCCGCAACAGACGGCGAAAGTGCTGAAATGCTAAGCAGCGTTCAGTCTGGATTGGGCCATTTGCAGGCCTTGATCGCAGAGCTCCATCACTTCATCCAGCAGGTCTACACCGACGTTCACAACACATCCGTTTCTGGACCATCCGTTTCGTCTGCTTGGCGCGCCGATGCCTTGCTGGGGCCTGCACTTGAAAAACTAGACGCAGGACATTTGAATTTGCTCAAAATCGTGCACGACATGACACTGGTGGTGGAGAACAGCTCCATCACCTTGGCAGATTTATCGTGGCAAGCCAACACCATCAGCCAAGAAATGAAGGCCCTTGCCAACAAGGGTGCGCAAGTTTCTGACTCCTCGCAATCGCTGGCGCATAACTCCAACCGTGTCAGCAAAGATGCGGCGTCGGTCGCCCAATTGGCACAACAAGCCCGTGAGAATTCTCAATTTGGCCAAGTCGAGTTGAACAACACTATCGAATCAATGCGCCACATGGGTGCGCGTACGCAGATGGTGTCGTCATCGATCACGGATTTGCAAGCCAGCTCGCAAAAAATCGATCATGTTGTTCGGCTGATTCAAGACATTGCCAACAAAATTAATATGCTGTCTTTGAATGCAGCCATTGAGGCCGCACGAGCAGGCGAACATGGCAAAGGCTTTGCCGTTGTGTCCGACGAAGTGCGTAAATTGGCTGAAAAGACGTTTGAAGCCACTCAAGAAATTGACGAAAGTGTGAGAGGTATCGCGAGCCAAACGGGCTTGGCAGTGAACAACATGAACGAGTTGCTCAGCGATGTAAAAGCCAACGTCACGCAAATCGAGCAGGTGGGCCAACGCCTCTCAGGCATTTTGAATTCGTCGAGTGAGCTGTCTGAACAGATGGACGGGATCGTGCAAACATCAAGCCATTCGGCGCAAGAAGTGAACACCATCTCCAACTATTTGGGCGAGATTCAACACGAATTAGCAAGCTTCGGCCTACGCATCGAATCTCAAGAACGCCAGACCATGGGACTGACAGAACTGAGCGAAGGCTTTTACGAGAAGCTGGTTGAGTTGAATTTAGAAACCATTCACAGGCGCATGTTCGCTGTGGCGCGTGCTGCAGCCGATGCGGTGCAAGCGGTGTTTGAAGAAGGTGTGGCGCAGGGCAAGATCAGTCAGGCTGATTTGCTGAGTCTGGAGCACGGAGCCATCGTGAACACCAACCCCCAAAAGTACAGCTCAAAGTTTGATGCGTTCACCGACCAAGTTCTACCCGCCATTCA
Source organism: Limnohabitans sp. TS-CS-82 (assembly GCF_002943475.1). Classification (NCBI taxonomy): domain Bacteria; kingdom Pseudomonadati; phylum Pseudomonadota; class Betaproteobacteria; order Burkholderiales; family Comamonadaceae; genus Limnohabitans; species Limnohabitans sp. TS-CS-82. The sequence goes on from NZ_PTQX01000002.1 coordinate 753,694, forward strand.
GGAAACCGTGTTGAAAAGCTGCCCCGAACTGGTGTTTGCAATTTGCACCAACAAACGCGGCTACGTGCCCACGCACAACGATAAATTTGCCAAGCCGCTAACCGGACGCTACGACGTAGATTTAGTGAGCAGCCGCAGTAAACGTATTTTCAGTGATAGAACCGGCAGCCGCTGCGGTTCGCACACGCAAAAGTTATTACTGCAAACCTACAAACGCGATACAGGTGAAATCATGCATGACCTGTCTGTACCCATCATGGTGGCAGGCCAGCATTGGGGCGGATTTCGAATGGGCTACAAGGCGCAATGAAGCACTTGGATAAGTGCCTTGTAGCGTTGAAAGTGTGCCGGAAGCATGCAGAAGTGCGCAGACGAAAAAAATGCCGCTACTGCGTGAACAGTAACGGCAAGATTTTGGAGGCGCGACCCAGAGTCGAACTGGGCTAAACGGATTTGCAATCCGGTGCATAACCGCTTTGCTATCGCGCCATCTACTTTGACGAAAAAGGGAAGCTGTTGCTTCCCTTATCGAATTTGGAGCGGGAAACGAGACTCGAACTCGCGACCTCAACCTTGGCAAGGTTGCGCTCTACCAACTGAGCTATTCCCGCATAAGCCTTGTATTCTAGCGCACTTTTTCCAAGAAATCAGCGCAACCCAAAAACTTCAGGCATTTAATGTCAATGTTTAACTGCCGTCGCTTTGGTGGCCTCATCTGTGACAGCGGCTGCGACAGCAGGCACCTCATCGGGCAAGGGCGTTGGCATGCGCTCCAAGGCCACTTCCAAGACTTTATCGATCCACCGAACGGGGACAATCTCCAACCCATTTTTGACGTTCTCAGGAATGTCTTGTAGGTCTTTGACGTTCTCTTCAGGAATCATCACGGTCTTGATACCACCACGCAACGCAGCCAAGAGCTTCTCTTTCAAGCCGCCAATCGCAGTCACTTCACCACGCAGGGTGATTTCACCGGTCATGGCCACATCCGCACGCACAGGGATGCCCGTGAGCGCGGACACCAAAGCTGTAGCCATCGCCGCACCGGCACTGGGCCCGTCTTTGGGCGTGGCGCCATCGGGGACGTGGATGTGAATGTCGCGCTTTTCCAGCAGCTCTTCAGAGATGCCCAAACGGCGTGCCCGACTGCGCACCACCGTGCGAGCGGCCTCGACCGACTCTTTCATCACATCGCCCAGCGAACCGGTGCGCGTGATGGTGCCTTTGCCGATCATGATGGCGGCTTCGATGGTCAGCAAATCGCCGCCCACTTCGGTCCATGCCAAGCCGACCACTTGGCCCACTTGGTTTTCAGCCTCAGCACGGCCGTAAGAGTATTTGCGAACGCCCAAAAAGTCAGCCAAGTTGTCGGCGGTCACTTTGACCTGTGGCGTCATTTGTTTGAGCAGCAAAGCTTTGACGACTTTGCGGCAAATCTTGGAGAGTTCACGCTCCAACGAACGAACGCCCGCTTCGCGGGTGTAGTAGCGCACGATGTCGCGAATGGCCGCTTCATCCACCGCCAACTCTTCGTCTTTCACGCCGTTGTTTTTGAGCTGCTTGGGTAGCAAATACTTCATGGCGATGTGCGTTTTTTCGTCTTCGGTGTAACCCGACAAGCGAATCACTTCCATGCGGTCTAACAAGGCCGGTGGAATGTTCATCGAATTCGAGGTGGCCACGAACATCACATCGCTCAAGTCGTAATCGACTTCCACGTAGTGATCGCCGAATTTATTGTTTTGCTCGGGGTCGAGCACTTCCAACAAGGCGCTCGATGGGTCGCCACGAAAATCGGTGCCCAACTTGTCAATCTCGTCGAGCAAGAACAAGGGGTTGCGCGTGCCGACTTTGGTCAAGCTTTGCAGCACCTTGCCAGGCATGGCGCCAATGTAGGTGCGACGGTGGCCGCGAATCTCCGCCTCGTCGCGCATGCCGCCCAAGGCCATGCGCACGTACTTGCGCCCCGTCGCCTTGGCGATGGACTGACCCAACGAGGTTTTACCCACGCCAGGAGGCCCGACCAAACACAAAATCGGCGCTTTGACTTTGTCGACGCGTTGTTGCACCGCGAGGTATTCCAAGATGCGATCTTTGACTTTGTCTAAGCCGTAATGGTCTTCGTTGAGCACGCTTTCGGCATTGCCCAAGTCGTGCTTGATTTTGGTTTTCTTGCTCCAAGGCAAGCCAATCAGCACGTCGATGTAGTTGCGCACCACCGTCGCTTCGGCAGACATGGGCGACATGAGCTTGAGTTTCTTCAGCTCAGCATCGGCCTTTTTACGTGCCTCTTGGGGCATGCGGGCCGCTTTGATCTTTTTCTCGATCTCTTCGATGTCCGCGCCCTCTTCGCCTTCGCCCAGCTCTTTTTGAATGGCTTTGACTTGCTCGTTCAGGTAGAAGTCGCGCTGGTTCTTTTCCATCTGGCGCTTGACGCGACCGCGGATTTTTTTGTCGACGTTGAGGATGTCAACCTCGCGCTCCAACTGCTCAAACAGATTGGTCAAACGGTCGCGCACATTCGACAGGTCGAGCACGACTTGTTTGCTTTCCAGCTTCAATGGCAAATGCGCAGCGATGGTGTCGGCCAAACGGCCTGCATCGTCAATGCTGGCGATGGATGTCAAAATTTCAGGCGGGATTTTCTTGTTCAGTTTGACGTATTGGTCGAACTGCTGCATCACGGCGCGGCGCAAAGCCTCGACCTCGCTGCCAGCTTCTGCGGGAGCGACTTCGATGGGTGTGACGTGGGCGGTGAAATGCGACTCACCGTCTTCGATGCCGTCCACTTTGGCGCGTTGCTGGCCTTCGACCAACACCTTGACGGTGCCATCGGGCAGCTTGAGCATTTGCAAAATGGTCGACACGCAGCCAACTTCAAACATATCGCCCACAGCAGGCTCGTCTTTGGCGGCCGCTTTTTGGGCCACCAACATGATGCGGCGCTCGGCCGCCATCGCAGCTTCTAAGGCCTTGATGCTTTTGGGGCGCCCCACAAACAGCGGAATCACCATGTGTGGGAAAACCACCACGTCGCGCAGAGGCAGCAACGGCAGTTCAAGAGGGGTAGCGGGCAGCGGGGGTTGTCCAGACATGGTCAGCCTTCCAATTAAAAAGGGACAGGCGATGTGCGCTGTCCCCGAGATGAATCTTTAAGCCTTCTTGGCGGCTTCTCGGTACACCAGCAATGGCGGCTTATTCTCTTCAATGGTGGCTTCTTCAACCACCACTTTTTCGACATTTGACGAGTTCGGCAATTCGAACATGGTGTCGATCAGCGATTGTTCAAGGATAGAACGCAAACCGCGTGCACCTGTTTTGCGAATCAAGGCCTTTTTGGCAATCGCACGCAGAGCGCCAGGACGGAACTCCAGCTCAGCGCCTTCCATGGCCAAGAGTTTGCCGTACTGTTTGACCAACGCATTTTTAGGCTCGGTCAAGATTTGCACCAACGCATCTTCGGTCAACTCAGCCAAGGCCGCGATCACGGGCATACGCCCCACCAATTCGGGAATCAAACCGAATTTGATGATGTCTTGCGGCTCCACCTCACCAAACACTTCAGTCAGGCTACGGCTTTCTTTGCTCTTGACGGAGGCGCCAAAACCAATGCCAGAGGCTTCGGTACGGCCTTCGATCACTTTTTCCAAGCCCGCGAACGCACCGCCGCAAATGAACAAGATGTTGGTCGTGTCGATTTGCAAGAAGTCTTGGTTCGGGTGCTTGCGGCCACCTTGGGGAGGAATGCTCGCCATGGTGCCTTCGATCAGCTTGAGCAAGGCCTGTTGCACACCCTCACCCGACACATCACGCGTGATGGAAGGGTTGTCGGATTTGCGTGAAATTTTGTCAATTTCGTCGATGTAGACGATGCCACGCTGAGCGCGCTCGACATCGTAATTACAGCTTTGCAGCAACTTTTGAATGATGTTTTCAACGTCTTCACCCACATAACCGGCTTCGGTCAAGGTGGTGGCGTCGGCCATCACAAAAGGCACATCCAACATGCGGGCCAGGGTTTGGGCCAACAAGGTTTTGCCGGAGCCGGTGGGGCCGATCAACAAAATGTTGCTCTTCGAGAGCTCCACGTCGTCTTTCTTGGCGCCCTCTTTGTGCTTCAACCGCTTGTAGTGGTTGTACACAGCCACCGCCAAGGTGCGCTTGGCGGGCTCTTGGCCAATCACGTAGTTGTCAAGGTTGGCTTTGATTTCGGCTGGCGTTGGCAACGCATTGCCCGCTTCCTTGGTCAAATCAGCGTTGGGCAACTCGTCACGGATGATTTCGTTGCACAAGTCAATGCACTCGTCGCAAATGAAGACCGAAGGCCCTGCGATGAGTTTTTTGACTTCGTGCTGGCTCTTACCGCAGAACGTGCAGTAGAGCGTTTTTTCGCCAGAAGCGCCTTTTTTGTCAGCCATGGATGTGTATTTAGAGGGGAGAAAAACGCGATTAACCGCGCTTGGTGATCACTTGATCGATCAGGCCGTAGTCTTTGGACTCGTCAGCGCTCAGGTAGTAGTCGCGCTCGGTGTCGCGCTCGATTTTCTCAAGCGGTTGACCGGTGCGTTCAGCCAAGATGCGGTTCAATTGGTCGCGCGTCTTCAAGATTTCACGGGCGTGAATCTCGATTTCGGTCGCTTGACCACGGGCGCCGCCCAAAGGCTGGTGAATCATGACCTTGGAGTTAGGCAGCGAGAAACGCTTGCCCTTCTCACCGGCTGCCAACAAAAACGCGCCCATGCTGGCGGCCATGCCGATACACAGCGTGGACACATGCGGCTTGATGAAGTTCATGGTGTCGAACACCGACATGCCTGCGCTCACCGAACCGCCGGGGGAGTTGATGTAGAGCGAGATGTCCTTATCGGGGTTCTCGCTCTCAAGGAACAACAATTGCGCCACCACCAAGTTGGCGGTTTGATCGTTCACCTCGCCCACCAAGAAGATCACGCGCTCTTTGAGCAAACGTGAATAGATGTCGTAAGACCGCTCGCCGCGGCCCGACTGCTCGACGACCATGGGGATCATGCCCAAGGCTTGTGTTTCCAGTGCGCTCATGTTGTTTCCTTATGACCGAAGACGGATCAGGATTGACCCATCAATTCGTCGAACGAGACCGCTTTGTCGGTCACCTTCGCTTGAGACAAGATGAAGTCAGTCACGTTGTTTTCAATAACGACCGCTTCAACTTCGCCCAAGCGGCTCATGTCGCTGTAGTACCAACGCACCACGTCAGCTGGCTTTTCGTAGCTCGATGCCAACTCTTCGATGTGCGCTTTGATTTGCTCAGCCGTGGCTTGCAAGTTGTTGGTGCGAACCAAATCGGCCACCACCAAGCCCATGCGCACGCGCTTTTCAGCTTGTGGACGGAACACGTCATCAGGAATCGGCGCTTTGTCGGCGTCTTTGATGCCACGGGCCTTCAAATCAGCGCGAGCGCCTTCCACCATGCGCTCGAGTTCAGCTTGCACGCTGGCATTGGGCAAGTCGAGTTCAGCTTGGTTGGCCAAAGCGTCCAAAGCGGCTTGCTTGTTGCGACCCAACAAACGGAATTTCACTTCGCGTTCGAGGTTGTTTTTGATGTCAGCGCGCAAACCGGCCACGGTGGCGTCAGCCACGCCCAAAGACTTGGCCAACTCGTCGGTCACGTCGGGCATGTTGGCGGCTTCAACTTTCTTCAAAGTCACCAAGAAATCGGATTGCTTGCCGGCCACATCTTTGCCGTGGTAGTCAGCGGGGAAGCTCAAAGGGAAAGTCTTGCTTTCACCCGATTTCATGCCACGCACAGCGTCTTCAAATTCTTTGAGCATCTGGCCTTCGCCGAGCAAGAACTGGAAGTCTTCGGCTTTGCCGCCTTGGAAAGGCTCGCCGTCGATCTTGCCTTCGAAGTCGATGGTGACGCGGTCGCTGTCTTGTGCAGCACCGTCAGCAGGACGCTGGGCGAATGTGCGGCGTTGCTTGCGCAAGATGTCGATGGTTTTGTCGATGGCAGCGTCGGTCACTTCGGCAGACACTTTTTCAACGGTCACCGCAGACAATTCACCCAATTTCACTTCGGGGTACACCTCGAAAATGGCGTCAAAGTGCATTTCGCCTTCGGGGGCACCTTCTTTTTCGTTGATGCGGGGCTGGCCAGCGACGCGCAATTGCGCTTCTTGGATGGCCGAGTTGAAAGCCTCGCCCACTTTGTCGTTCATCACTTCCATTTGGGTGGAATAACCGTAGCGCTGTGCGACCACGTTCATGGGCACTTTGCCTGGACGGAAACCGTCCATCTTGACTTGGCGTGCCACACGCTTCAAACGCACATCAACTTCAGCAGCGATGGCGCTGACAGGCAGCGTCAACGTGATTTTGCGTTCCAGTTTTTCCAGAGTTTCGACGGTCACAGCCATGTGGTTTCTCCTAATTTGGCAGGGTCAGCAGCGGCTTTTGAGCCGCTTGCTTTCAATTTTCAAGATCAAGTGGTGCGCGGGGCGGGACTCGAACCCGCACATCCTTGCGGACGTCAGGACCTAAACCTGGTGCGTCTACCAATTTCGCCACCCGCGCGGGTTTCTTTCAAACAACAACGGGTGGCCTTGGTAGACCACCCGTTTGAAATCGGTCAACTGGAGATTTTAGACGGCTTTTCGACCTTAAACCACGCCGCGTACATTGCAGGCAACGCAAGCAAGGTCAAAACGGTCGCCACGATCAGGCCGCCCATGATCGCCACGGCCATCGGGCCCCAAAACACGCTGCGTGTGAGCGGGATCATGGCCAACACGGCAGCGGCAGCTGTCAACACAATCGGGCGTAAACGGCGCACCGCCGACTCCACAATCGCCTCCCAAGCCGGAATGCCCGCGGCTCGGTCTTGCTCAATCTGGTCAATCAAGATCACCGAATTGCGTTGAATCATGCCCATCAAGGCAATCACGCCGAGCAAAGCGACGAAGCCAAAGGGGCGATCGAGCACCAGCAAAGCCCCCGCCACACCAATTAAACCCAGCGGTCCAGTGATGAACACCAGCAGCGCGCGGCTGAAGCTGTGCAGTTGCAACATCAACAAGGTGAACGTGATGAACAACATGATGGGCATGCCCGCCGAGATGGAGCTAGAGCCCTTGGAGCTTTCCTCCACCGCACCTGCCACCTCAATGCGGTAGTTGGGTTGGGCCGACTGCGCCCATGCCTCTTCCAGCTTCTTCAATTCGGGATGAAGCTGGCTGGTCACCGTAGCGCCTTGCAGGCCCTCAATGATGTCGGACTGCACGGTGATGGCGTATTCACGTTTTTCGCGCCACATCACGCCCGGCTCCCACGTCAGGACCGGCTGCACGATCTCGGTGGCCGGAATCATGCGGCCCGAGGCTGTGGGCAAATACGCGCTGGCCAAGTCACTGATGGCATCGCGCTCGTTCAATGGCTGGCGAAGCACCACATCAATGAGCTTGTTGTCTTCGCGGAACTGATCCACTGTGGTGCCCACAAACAAGGTGCGCATGGCTTGCGCGATGGACTGACTGCTCACGCCCAAGCTGCGCGCTTTGGCCTGATCGATCTGCAACTTGACCACTTTGATGGCTTCGTTCCAGTTGTCATTGACACCGCGTGTGGCGGGGTTACGGCGCATGACCGCTTTCACCTCATCGGCGCGCTCGCGCAGCACCTTGGGGTCAGCGCCCATCACGCGAAACTGCACGGGATAAGGCACAGGTGGCCCGTTGGGCAACAACTTCACGCGGGCTCGCGCTTCGGGGAACTCTTGCGCCAGCAATGCGGGCAAAGCCAAGCGCAAGGATTCGCGGCGCTTCAAATCTTGCGGCACCACGATCAATTGCGACACGTTGGTCTGCGGAAACACTTGGTCCAAGGGCAAGTAAAAACGCGGCACGCCTGAGCCAATCCAAGTGCTCACGGTTTGCACGCCATCTTGTTCAAGCATGCGCTGTTCCACGGCCTTCGTCACGACCTCGTTGGCTTTGAAAGACGTGCCCTCAGGAAACCACAGGTCCACCAGAATTTCAGGACGGCTCGAATCGGGGAAAAACTGCTGCTGCACGCGGCCCATGCCCACAATGCCCAACGCAAACATCAACACGGTGGCAGCAATCGCTTTCCAGCGGTGCGCCACACACCACGTCACGGCGCGGCGGAAGTTGGCATAAAACGGACCGTCAAACAGTTCGTGCTCGGCGGCGTTCTCGGTGTGCGGTTTGACCTTGAGCAGCAAAGTACCCAAATACGGCACAAAGTAGACCGACACCCACCAGCTCAACACCAGCGCAGCCACCGTCACCGCAAAGATGGCGTAGGTGTACTCACCCACCGTCGACTTAGCCATGCCAATGGGCAAAAAGCCAGCCGCGGTGATGAGCGTGCCCGTCAGCATGGGCATGGCTGTCACTTCGTACGCAAAGGTGGCGGCACGCACACGGTCGTAGCCCTCTTCCATTTTGCGCACCATCATCTCCACCGCAATGATGGCGTCATCCACCAGCAAGCCCAGCGCGATGATGAGTGAGCCCAGCGAGATTTTGTGCAAACCGATGCCCAAATACTGCATGGCCAAAAAGGTCATCGCCAACACCAACGGGATGGTGATGGCCACCACCAGACCGGGGCGAACATCCACGTACCAGCCAAAGCGGCCGCCTTTGTGCAAGCCCAAAGCCACAAAACTGACCAGCAACACAATCAGCACGGCCTCGATCAACACCGAGATAAATTCACCCACCGATTTGGTCACCGCCTTGGGCTGGTCTTGCACCTGCACCAAGGTCACGCCCAAGGGCAAGGTTTTCTCAATGCGTGCCGTGGCTGCCTCTAAAGACTTGCCCAGCGCAATGATGTCGCCGCCCTTGGCCATCGACACGCCCAAAGCGATCACCGGTTTGCCTTGGTGGTGCACTTTGACCGATGCGGGTTCGGCGTAGCCGCGCTGAATGTTGGCAATGTCGCCCAACTTGAACTGCTGGCCCGAGCTGCCGCGAATGGGCATGGCACGTAATTGAGCTTCGGTTTGAAACTGTCCTTGGACACGCAGTTGTATGTTGTCCAACGGCGCTTGCACGAGGCCTGCGTTTTCGACCGCATTTTCTTGGACAATTTGCGCCAAAACAGCGTTCATGTCCAAGCCCATTTGGACCAAGCGTTTTTGTGGAATGTCGATGAAGATTTTTTCATCTTGCACGCCAAACTGCTCCACTTTGGCCACATCCGGCACGTAAAGCAATTCCTGACGCACATCGTCCGCAAACTTCTTCACCTCGGCAGGGCTGAAGCCCGGTGCGTCGATGGCATAAATCACGCCATACACATCGCCAAAATCATCGTTGAAAAACGGCCCCTGCACGCCTTGCGGCAAGGTGTAACGAATGTCGCCAATCTTTTTGCGCACGGCGTACCAAACTTGCGGCACATCACCGGGCTTGGACGAATCTTTGATTTGAAAAATAATTTGCGACTCGCCGGGCTTGGAGTAGCTTCGGATTTTGTCGGCGTAGGGCACCTCTTGCAGCGTGCGCTCCAGCTTGTCGGTCACCTGTTCGGCCACTTGCTGGGCGGTCGCGCCTGGCCAGTAGGTACGCACCACCATGGCGCGGAAGGTGAACGGCGGGTCTTCGTCTTGGCCCAACTGAAAGTAGGCGGCCACGCCCAAGAGCATCAGCACCACCATCAGGTAGCGGGTCAGCGCTGGATGATCCAGCGCCCATTTGGAGAGGTTGAACTTGTCCATCGTCAGCTCACTTCCCAGCGCCGAAGATCGACACTTTTTGGCCCGCAGTCAGCACATGCACGCCCGACATCACCACCTGATCGCCGGCATTCAAGCCCGAGCTCACCACCGCATCGTTGCCGTCAGCGGTTTTGACGTCAATCGCTTGCGACTTCACGGTCATGCTGGCGGGGTCCAACACCCACACCGCCGTGGTGTTGCCATCTAGACGCAGGGCGCTGCTGGGCAACTTGAGGGTGGCCGCAGCCGTGCTCGATGTGGCGGGTTTCACCACGGTCACGGTGGCACCCAACACGGCATCGGCCCCTTGAGGCAGCGCAGCTTTGACCAAGAAAGTGCGCGTCACGGCATCGGCGCTGGCCGCCACGTCGCGAATGTGCGCTTGCAGCGTTTTGTCGCGACCCCACAAACGCACGGCCACGGTTTGGCCGGTTTTGAACAAGGCCAATTTATCTTCAGGCACCGCAAACACCACGTCACGCGGGCCGTCCAAAGCCAAACGCACCACCGGCTGACCCGCCGCCACCACTTGACCGGCATTGGCATCAATGGCGGTAATCACGCCCGCACCATCCGCCACCAAGCGGGTGTAACCCGACTGGTTGCCCTGCACCGAGTTTTGCGCTTGGGCTTGTTGCCACTGGGCTTGTGCCGCAGCGAATGTCGCTTCGCGGCGCTGCAACTCGGCCGCGCTGATGAAGCCTTGCGCACGCAAATCTTGGTAACGCTTCAAATCGGCCGCCGCCAAATCGCGGTTGGTTTGTGCCGCCACCAATTGCGCAGTAGAAGCCTCGGCAGCCAAGCGGTAATCTTGTGGGTCCAATTGCGCCAGCAGCTGGCCGGCTTGCACGCGCTGGCCAATTTCAGCAGCACGGCTGAGCAATTTGCCGCCCACCCGAAAGCCCAAGCTCGACTCCACGCGCGCGCGCACATCCCCCGAAAACTCCAGCTCGGAGGTGCTCGCCGTCGCGCCCACAGTCATGACTTTGACGGCACGAATGGGGTCTTGCGCCACAGGTGGCTTTTGACAGGCCGCCAAAACAGCCAAGGACAGGAGCGCGACAGGCACGCGGGCCCGAGAAAAGAGGGTGTGCAACATGGTGGTTTGATCGCTAATGACTAACTGGTTAGTAATGTAGCCGATTGGGGCAAGCCACAATCGCCCCAACCATGTCTTCCATCGAGCATTACGAAAATTTCCCCGTCGCGTCGTGGCTGTGCCCTGCCCGCCTGCGCCCTGCCATCGTGGCGCTGTACCACTTTGCCCGTACCGCAGACGACTTGGCCGACGAGGGCGACGCACCCGCCAACCAACGCTTGGCAGATTTGGCGCAGTACCGCGCCGATTTGCAAGCCTGCTTGGGCATGGATTCAGGCACGGGTTTAGAGCCCCACTCAAGTGCTCGCCCAAATAGTCACACAAATGTTCACGTAACGGCCCGCGCCCCAATCAGCACCCGCTGGCCCCAGGTCTTCAACGCCCTGCAGGAAGCTGTGCAGCAACACGCCCTGCCCGCCCAGCCGCTGTTTGACCTGCTGGACGCCTTTGAGCAAGACGTGGCGTACACCCAAGCAGGGCAGAACTACCGCGACCGCGTGGAACTGCTCGACTACTGCCGCCGCTCGGCCAACCCCGTGGGCCGCTTGATGCTGCACTTGTATGGGGTGCACGACGCCACGTCTTTGGCACAAAGCGATGCCATTTGCAGCGCCTTGCAATTGATCAACTTTTGGCAAGACCGCCAACTCGATGTGCAGCGCGGACGCGACTACCTGCCCGAAGGCCACACCCTCGCCGAAGAATTGGTCTTTGCCCGCGCGTTGATGGCACAAGGTGCGCCTTTGGTGCACCGCGTGCCGGGTCGTGCGGGTTGGGAGCTGCGTGCCGTGGTGCAAGGCGGTTTGGCGCTGCTCGACAAACTCGATGCGCTGCAAGACCAACTTGGCGGCGATGGCACGGCGTGGCCGCGCCCCCGCCTGCACAAAAGCGACGCGCTGTGGATCGCTTGGCGCTGTTGGCGGATGTAAGTGAAAAATGTGCGCGCAGCAACGCCGATAATTCACCCCGACATGACACCTCAAGACTACGTTCAGCAAAAAGCCTCCGCCTCTGGCAGCAGCTTTTATTACGCCTTTTTGTTTTTGCCACAGCCACGGCGGGCAGCCATCACCGCGTTTTATGCGTTTTGCCGCGAAATCGACGACGTTGTCGATGAAGTGACTGACCCAGGCGTGGCCAGCAGCAAGCTGGCGTGGTGGCACAACGAGGTGCACCAAGCGTTTGCGGGCCACCCCACCCATCCCGTCATGCAAGCGCTGATGCCTTGGTGCGCCACGTTTGGCATTGAAGAGGCGCCCTTGCAATCGGTGATTGAGGGCTGCGAGCTCGACCTGACCCAAACCCGCTACCTCGACTACCCCAACTTGACGCGCTATTGCCATCTGGTGGCGGGCGTGGTGGGCGAGGTGTCGGCCAAGATTTTTGGCCAAACTGACGCGGCCACCACGGCGTATGCCCACAAGCTGGGCCAAGCGTTTCAGCTGACCAACATCATTCGCGATGTGGGCGAAGACGCGCTGCGCGGACGCATTTACCTGCCCGTGTCAGAGTTGCAACAGTTCGATGTGAAAGCGCACGAAGTGCTCAACCGCATCGACTCTGAGCGCTTCCAAGCGTTGATGCAATTCCAAGCCCAACGCGCCCACACCTTGTACGACGAAGCCTTGGCCTTGTTGCCCGCCGCCGATTGGCGCACGCAAAAACCAGGCTTGATGATGGCCAGCATTTACCGCACCTTGCTGCGCGAGATCGAAGCCCAAAAATTCCCCGTGCTCAAGCAACGCGTGGCGCTCACCCCGTTGCGCAAACTTTGGCTGGCTTGGAAGATGCAAGCCTTGGGCCGTTTTTAAACCACGGCGCTGCGCTGTTTGGCTGTGAAACACCTCTCCATCGTCGGCGCAGGCTGGGCGGGACTGGCCGCTGCGGTCTCGGCCATCGAGCAAGGCTGGCAGGTTGAACTGTTTGAAGCCGCCGCCATCGCAGGCGGACGGGCCCGCAGTTTGGGCCCAACACCCAACGCACTTTCAAAAAACCAAGCGCCCGAACCACCCACAGAAGATGCCAGTCACACGCACGATCGCGGTTCAGAGGCCATGCCGCTGGACAACGGCCAGCACATTCTGATTGGCGCCTACCGCGACACCTTGGCTTTGATGCAAAAAGTCGGCGTTGCGGTCGAGGACGTGCTGCACCGCATGCCGCTGGATGTGCGCTTCGCCGATGGCAGTGGCTTGGTATTGCCCGACTGGCCCACCCCCCTGAATGTGTTGGCCGGCATCGCCCGCGCACGCGGTTGGACGCTGGGCGACAAAGTCCAGTTATTGAAAGCCTGTGCGCAATGGCAATGGGCGGGGTTCACCTGCGATGCACAGTGGACGGTGGCAGACTTGTGTGCCCAGTCGCGATTGCCGACTCGGGTGATGCAAACGCTGATCGAGCCGCTGTGTTTGTCGGCCCTGAACACCCCCATCCGCCGCGCCAGTGCCACCGTGTTTTTGCGTGTGCTGCACGACGCGTTGCTAGGCGGTGCGGGCAGTTCCGACTTGCTCGTGCCACGCGTTGATTTGGGCGCGCTGCTGCCAGAGCCTGCGCTGCGATGGCTGAAGGCGCGCGGCGTCAAGGTGCACATGGGGCATCGCATCACGGCTGATGCGATGAAAAAACGACACGCCGAATGTGCGGGCAACACGGCGCACCACACCCTCTTGCTGGCCTGCCCACCTTGGGAGGCTGCGCGGCTGGCGGCGGAGATCAACCCAACATGGGCCCAAGATGCTGCGGCCTTAACGCATGAGGCGATTGCCACCGTCTACCTGCATTGCAAGGACCCAAACTTTCAAGGCTTGGCACGACCCATGATGGCGCTGCACAGCGACGGTGAAACAACGGACACACCCCAGCAGATGGCCATGGATGGGGAAGCGACTGCAGCGGGCCCCGCGCAATTCATTTTTGACCGTGGCGCCTTGACCCAACAACCTGGCTTGCTGGCCTGCGTGGTCAGCGCCAGCGTGGGCACACGCGAAACCTTGGCAGCCCAAGTGCTGCAGCAAGTGCAACAGCAACTGGGACTCACCCAGCTCAGCGTGGTGCAAACCGTGGTGGAAAAACGGGCCACGCTGGCCTGCACGCCGCAGTTGTACCGACCTGCCTGCTTCATTGCGCCCCATCTGTGGGCCTGTGGCGATTACGTGGCAGGCCCCTACCCTTCCACTTTAGAAGGCGCGGTTCGCTCAGGCCAAGAGGTGATCGCACAACTCGGACAAATGCCGCACGGTCAGCGGTTGCTTTAAGTGGGGTAATGCGGGGTGGGGTGAGGCGTTGAGTCCAGCAGGCAGCGATGCGTGCGAAGCGATTTTTTCGTCCCAAACATGCCCCTCGGCATTGATCCACACGGCCTGCATGCCCGCATTCAAAGCACCCAACGCATCGGCCATCGCGTCATCGCCCACATGCAAGACACATTCAGGATCTAAGTTGAGTTGTGCCGCTGCCGCATGAAAAATACGCACATCGGGTTTGGCCACACCAAAAGCCCGCGCGCTGACGGCTGAGTGAAAGTGTGGCGCCGCCTCCGTGCGAAACACATCGGCATTGCCATTGGACAGTGCCACCAAGGGGTAGCGCGCCGCCAGCTTGGCCAAGGCATCCGCCACACCGGGGTAAAGCGACACCGCATTGCGTGCCGCAAAAAACACGTCAAACGCCGTCTCGGCTAATTCAGGCGAATCGCCCGCGGCCACCAAGCTGGCACGAATCGATTCGCGGCGCAAAAAACTCAAGTCATGGCTGAACTCAGGAAAACGTTGCTCGACCTGCAAACGCATGGCGCGTTTGGTGTCGGGCAGTGCACACAAGGCCGCGGTTTGCGGGGCGTGCGCTTGCAACCAATCTTGCAAGGACTGCTCAGCGCGAACAATGACCGGCATGATGGGCCACAGGGTGTCGTCAAGGTCGAGGGTAATGGCCTGAATTTTGGAGTGGTGAAGCATAGGTCGGCGAGAATACCGCATGCTGATCAAACCTGCTTTCGCCAAAGAACCCCCCTTCTCGCACGGCCAAACACCGCGCACCGCCGTGCTCCTGTGTAATTTGGGCACACCCGATGCGCCCACTGCCGCCGCCGTACGCCGCTACTTGGCTGAGTTTTTGGGTGATCCGCGGGTGGTCGAGATTCCACGTTTGATTTGGATGGCCATTCTTCACGGGATCATCTTGCGGGTACGTCCCGCCAAATCAGCCGCTAAATACGCCACGATCTGGACAGCCGAAGGCTCTCCGCTGAAGGTGCATACCGCGCAACAAGCGCAGGCTCTGCAAGCTGCGTTTGATGCGGCCGGACAAGACATCACCGTGCGTTATGCCATGCGCTACGCCAACCCCTCCATGGCTTCGCAACTCGACGCGCTGAAAGCCGAGGGCTTCACACGCATTTTGGTACTGCCCGCTTATCCGCAATATTCAGGCACCACAACGGCCAGTGTGTTCGATGCCATCTACAAGTGGGGGTTGCGCACACGTTTGTTGCCCGAGTTTCGATTCATCAACCATTACCACGACCACCCTGGCTACATCGCGGCATTGGCCGACCGTGTCCGCGCGCATTGGGCCGAGCACGGCCAAGCCGAGCGTTTGGTGATGAGCTTTCATGGCGTGCCAGAACGCACCTTGCACATGGGCGACCCCTACCACTGCGAGTGCTACAAAACAGCACGCTTACTGGGCGAAGCGCTGGGACTGACCAAGGCGCAATACATGGTCACCTTCCAGTCGCGCTTTGGCAAAGCCAAATGGTTGGAGCCCTACACCGAACCGACTTTGGTAGCGTTGGCAGAACAAGGCGTCAAGCGCGTGGATTTGATTTGCCCAGGCTTCACCAGCGATTGCTTGGAAACGCTCGAAGAGATCGCGCAAGAAGCGCAAGAGGCCTATTTGCATGCGGGCGGCGAGGTGTTTCGCTACATCCCTTGCTTGAATGACTCGGCCACTTGGGTTCAGGGCATGCACGCGCTGTGTGTCGAACAGATGGGGGGTTGGTCTTTGGGAGCGCCAGATGCTCAACAGTTGGCTGCGTCCCGAGCAGCAGCGTTGGCCTTGGGGTCGAAAGACTGACCCGCCAATGCGTGTTTAGCGAGATGCAGTCTCGGCAGCGTCTGACGCGCGAATGGCAGGTGATGCGGCCGCCGACGAAGCAGCTTGAGCGTCCGTGACACGGGATTGAGAAGCAACAGGCGTGGTGCTCACCGCATCAGACGCCGCATCAGCCACAGAACTGGCTGGCTCTGAAGCCTCTGTGGGCAACGTCTGCAAAGGAGGCTCGGCCTCTGGCACGACAGGCTCTGCGCTTGGGTTCATCCAAGCAGCCACCAGCAAAGCAGCGGCAAACAAAGCGGCCATCACCCACAACGATGTGTGGGTTGATTGAGGGGCATTGTCCAAATCAGACGACGCTTGTGCAGCGGCCTGTGCAGCATCGGTCAGTTCCGGCTCGGGGTGCGCAAGTACATGCTCGGCAGGTGTGACTGTTGCACGAGCCTCGGCTTCTGAAGGTGCGTCATCTGCCAAGTTCAACGGCTGCGGCGATGTATCCGAACTTAAAGACAAAGAGCGAGCCGGCTGACCGAGCACTTGCTCAACGGCCAAACCCAACAAAGACGCCACTTTCTTCGCGGCTGTCAACTTGACCGCGTCGCTGTAGAAGGACTCTGAGCCGCCCTCTTCCAACTGGCGAATTTGTTTGATGGACAAACACGAACGCACGGCCATATCGGTCATGGTCCAGCCACGGGTTTCCCGCTGCAGTCGCAAAAGGCTGCCGTCGATGGACGTGTCGTGATCACTCATAAAAACATCGTCAAGCTAAAGAAACCGGCATGACTTGGGATCACTTGACCAGCAGCAACTCACCCTTGATGGAGGCACCTTTTTGCACCGACAACGTTTGGTAAACCACATGACCATCCACCGAAGCAGACGATGTCACGATCAACTCATTGCAAGTCGCGGTGCCTGAGAACTTGCCCTTGATGTGCAAACTGCTGCAAGTGACCACGCCCTCGACTTGGCCGCGTGCACCGATTGTCAATTCATCCACTTGAATTTGACCGTTCAAAGCGCCTTCCACATGGATCGCACCTTTGGCACTGATTTCGCCACGGAACGAAAAGCCCTCACTCAAAATGGAAGGTTTGCTGGCGGTGGTTGTGATCATGTCCATCATGCTATTTCGCTGAGTTAGTGCAGAACTGGCTGCTGCGGGTGCGGGAGGTGTTGACACCTGTGGAATTTCTACGTGAACAGCCTCTTCAACTTCTGGCGCCGAGGGGACTTCAGCAGAAAGATTAGAGCTGCTTGTTTTGGATTTGCTGAACATATTGAGCCGTTCTGATAACTTTTTGTGGATTGACAGGATAGCCGCCAATCAAAATTTCCAAATGCAAATGCTTGCCCGTCGAGGAAGAACCTGTACTGCCGATATTGCCCAATACAGATTCATTCGTCACTTTGTCGCCTAACTTGACCGCGATATTGGCCAAATGTGCATACAAAGACTCCACACCATTGGTGTGACGCACGACCACCATGTTGCCGTATTGCGCATGGAACTGGGCCAGCACGACCACACCAGGCTTCACGGCGTGTACTTTTTCATCGCCCGTTTGGCTCAACATGTCCAAGCCGGTGTGGAAATGGGTTTGCCCCGAAATAGGATGGCGACGAATGCCAAAATCAGAGGTCACACTGAAGTTGGGCACGGGCATTGAGCTGGGCAATGCGTACAGCACTTCACGCAAGGAGCGATTGGTGGCCAGCTCGTCAGCGACTTTGCCGCGCAGCAATGGGTTGCCTTTGACATCGTCGTCTAAGTTGAAACCACCATTGGCCGCATTTTGCTGAATGATTTTGACGATTTTCTCAGTCAGTCCTGAAGACTCCAACTGCGACTTCATCGATGAATTTTCTTGTGACACCGCCACCATGGACGTATCAACGAAACGACGAATGCTGATGTCACGATCACGAATGGTTTGCGCCAACGCCACCATTTGCTCGTCGTTCATTGACAGCTTCTCACCGGAGTCACCGTTGCTCTCAGACGCACTGCTGAGCAAGGCTCGGTACACCTCTTCATGCGAACGCTCTAGCTTAGAGCGACTCCACATCAGGTTCACGCTGGTGACAGCCAAGGCCAACACCATAAAAAGCAACACGCCTGCAGAAACGATGCCACCGCGAACAAACAGACGCTGCACACGCGCACTGATGTTCAGGTAATGCAAGTCCCCGTTTTGCTCCAAGATGATGCGGGCATCCTCATACTGACGGGTCCATCCCTGGGAAACCAGACCCGGCAGCAGGCGAACACCTACAAACAATCGATGTAACAACATGTCAGACGTCGAAAAATGTTTTAGGCTGCGGAAGCAGTCGCGCCCATTTGAATCGCAGGACCGTCAGCACCTTGGCTCAAAGTACCTTCGATTTCGCCACCTTTTTCAATTTCAATTTCAGAATATTGAACTTTGCCAGCAATCTTACCGGTCGAGCGCACGATGAGGCTTTTCTCACTGATGATGGTGTTGTGGAGTTGACCACGCACATCGATCACTTTGGCAGAAACGCGGCCTGTGATTTTTCCAGTTGGGCCGATTAAGACCTCTTCTGCTGTTAAATCGCCCTCAATAACACCGTTAACAATGGCTTTAGAAGGCACAGTAAATGTGCCTCTGACGACTACACCGTCACCGATAACAACACTCTCAAGCGAATCAGATTGATTAGACATATGAACTCCTTGCCAAAATTTTAGCAAACAAACTATCAAAAACTACATACTATCAATTTTATTATTGACGAGTTGTAGTTAAAAAAACTCGGAGGCAGCAAGCAATTATAGCGATATTTATAAGTTTAAATACAACGTATGTCTTAATAAATGAAATAACTACAAAATCGTGCAATTTTGCGATAACGCCGTTCGACTGTCACATGCCACACTTTGCGAGCCGTCTTACAAAGAGCAACGCTTCACCCAGCACTTACCAAAAAGAAATTAGCAAATATATCGACATATGAAGATAAATGCCCACATCAGCTATGCCGCATGGCCCCCTAAATACGCTGGTCACAGGCAACAAGAACAAAGTTCCCCACAACCGCAGCTGGCACAACATTTCTGCGATGATCGTGGGAATGGATGTATTTGTATGACAACTTCTTTCACGCCCGTCGTCTCCTCCGAACGCCTGTCGGTGCAAGTGGCGCAGCGCCTTGAAAACGAAATTCGCGAAGGGCGTCTCAGCCCTGGCGAAAAGCTGCCCACGGAAGCCAAACTCGTGGAGCTGTTCAAAGTCAGCCGCACCGTGGTGCGTGAGGCTTTGTCGCGTTTGAAGTCCATTGGCTTGGTGGAGTCGCGCCAAGGCAGCGGCGTGTACGTCCACCACCAAGCGGCCTTTGAGCCCCTCAACTTTGACCCGCGCTTGGCAGACTCACGCGAAGCTGTACTTCAAATCGTTGAAGTCAGACGCGCGCTCGAAGCCGAATGCGCACAACTCGCCGCCAGTCACCGCAGCCCCAGCGATGTGGCAGATCTGCAAAACGCACTTGCTGCACTGGACCTCGCCGTGGCAAACGGCAAAGATGGCGTCGAAGAAGACGTGCTGTTTCACCAAGCCATTGCCAAAGCCGCAGGCAACCCATTTCTGATCGGCACACTCGACTTCCTCGGTCAGTTTTTGCGCGGCGGCACGCAAGTGACACGCGCCAACGAAGCGCGTCGCGCAGACTTCGCACAAGCGGTTCGGCAGGAACACCACGCCATCGTCAAAGCCATTGTTGAGGGTGATGCCAAACAAGCCCATCGCCTCGCTACCCTTCACATGCGCAACGCCGCCAAACGTATTCAGCAAGCCGATAGCCGCTTCTGGCAACAAGAAGGCAGCGTCTTGGCTCAGGTGTTGATCCCTAAAAATTAAGGGTAAATCCTAGAAAAAAGCCCGCAGAGAGGCTCCAGAATTTGTATGACAATCACACCAATTTCTGAAATCAAGCTATGCCACACACACATTTGAAGGTCGGATTAATCGGGTTAGGCGCTATGGGCAAAGGCATGGCGGGCTCACTGCGCCGCGCTGGGTTTGCCCCCTATGTGTTTGACGTCCGCGTCGAAGCGGCCCAAGACTTTGCCAAAGACGGCGGCCACGCCTGCGCCAGCTTGGCTGAACTGGGTGCCGCCTGCGATGTGGTGGTCTCGGTCGTGGTGAACGCCGTACAAACCGAAGAAGTGCTGTTTGGCAAACATGGGGACGGCACCGGCTGCGCAGCCACCATGAAACCGGGCAGCGTGTTTGTGATGTGCTCCACCGTGGACCCCAACTGGTCGGTCGCCCTCGAAGCGCGCCTAGAACAACTGGGCTTGCGCTACGTCGACGCCCCCATTTCTGGTGGCGCCGCCAAAGCGGCCAGCGGTGACATGACCATGATGACCGCCGCCAAACCCGAGGCCTATGCCCAATGCGAGCCCATGCTCAATGCCATGGCCGCCAAAGTCTACAAACTGGGCGACCACGCGGGGGCGGGCAGCAAAGTCAAGATCATCAACCAACTGCTGGCCGGCGTGCACATCGCCGCAGCGGCCGAAGCCATGGCCTTGGGTCTGCGCGAGGGCGTCGCGCCCGAAGCCTTGTACGAAGTGATCACCCACAGCGCAGGCAACAGCTGGATGTTTGAAAACCGCATGGCCCATGTGCTGGCCGGTGACTACACCCCGCTGTCTGCGGTCGACATTTTTGTCAAAGACTTAGGCCTGGTCCTCGACATGGCGCGTGTCAGCAAATTTCCGCTGCCACTCTCTAGCACCGCACACCAAATGTTCATGCAAGCGTCGACCGCGGGTTTCGCCCGCGAAGACGACAGCGCCGTGATCAAAATCTTCCCAGGCATCGAACTGCCGAGCGCGAAAACCCCAAGCGCTTGAGCCACATTCCCTATTCATAATTCAGCAAACTTTTAAAGGAGACAACCCATGAAACATTCCCTGATTGCCTTGAGCCTGCTGGCTGCCGGTATTACTGGCGCCCAAGCGCAAACCGTCTTGAAACTTGGATATGCCACCACCCAAACCTCGCACTATGGCGTGGGCAGCACCGCGTTTTGCGACGAGGTTGAAAAAGGCACGCAAGGTCGCTATAAGTGCCAACAATTTCCAAGCAGCGCCTTGGGCGGCGAGCGCGAAATGATCGAAGCTGTGCAATTGGGCACCTTGGACTTGGTGAACACCTCCACAGGCCCCGTCGGCAACTTTGTGCCTGAAGTCAAAATCGTAGACATTCCCTTCCTGTTCCGTGACTACGACCACGCTCGCAAAGTCATGGATGGCCCCATCGGCCAAGACATCTTGACCAAGTTCCCAGCCAAAGGTTTGGTAGCTCTGTCGTGGACTGAAAATGGTTTCCGCCACATGACCAACAGCAAACATGCCATCGTCAAACCAGAAGATGCAGCGGGTTTGAAAATGCGCACCATGGAAAACAAAGTGCACATGGACGGCTACCGCGCGTTTGGCATTCAGCCCACGCCCATGGCTTTCCCTGAGGTATTTGGCGCTTTGCAACAAGGCACTGTGGATGGTCAAGAAAACCCGATTCCTGTGATCTTGGCTTCTAAGTTTTCACAAGTGCAAAAGCACTTGTCGCTGACCGGCCACGTCTACTCGCCCGCTCTGCTGATCACCTCGCCACGTTTGATGAACAAGCTCAGCGATGCGGATAAGAAAGTGTTTTACGCAGCAGCTAAGAGTGCCACGGTGGCCCAACGCAAGAAGGTCAACGAAGACGAAAACAACGGCATCGCCCAACTTGAAAAAGACGGCATGTCTGTGGTGCGCAAAGTGGACGGCCAAGCCTTCCGCAACTCTCTGCGCGATGTGTATGTCAGCTACTCCAAAGAATTTGGCGCAGACAACATTCGCAAAATTCAAGACGTCAAATAAGACGGCCGCCCTTTCAAAAGGGCGGAAATTCTAGGCGGGGGCAACGCGTTCAGGCGCGCAAGGCCACCCGCCTTTTTTAAGTCTCTAAGGCTCGTGCTATGAAAACCTTTGAACGCTACTTTGTGGCCACCAACCGATGGATGCTCATCATCATGCTTGCCGTGATGTCGGTCATCATCTTTGCCAACGTGGTGCTGCGCTACTCCACCAACGTGTCCATCGAGTGGGCCGAAGAAGTGGCCCGCCATTTGATGATTTGGCTCACGTTCATTGGTTGCGGGCCTGTCTTGCGCTACGGCGGCCACATTGCCGTTGAAAACTTGCAAGACAGCTTGCCGCGCCCCATGGCCATCGCGCTACGCGCCTTCATTGCTGTGTTGCTCGCAGCTTTGTTTGTGTTCTTGACTTGGTATGGCATCGACTACATGGACCGTACCCAATACCAACAAACACCGGCCACGCAAATCTCATTTGCCTACATTTATGCCGCGTTACCGATTGGTGCAGCCATGACCCTGATTCACTGGCTGTTGATCGTGCGCGACTACGTGCTTGAACGCAAGTTCGCCGCTGACGCCCACTTTGACGCCACCGCCAGCGCGTCGCTCTGACCTTGATTGCACACTTATGAACGCCAGCGTCATTCTCCTTATTTCCGCCTGCATCTACTTAGCTGTGGGCGTACCCGTAGCTTTTGCTTTAGGGCTCTCCACCGTCACCGCCTTATTGGTGTCGGGCAACTTTCCACTGCTCGTCATACTGAAAGAAACCTTCACCGGCGTGGACAGCTTCCCGCTCATGGCCGTGCCGTTTTTCATCTTGGCCGCTGAACTGATGAGTGGCGGCTCACTCACCGAAGTGCTGCTGAAGTTTGCGGGCCAATTTGTGGGTCACAAGCGCGGTGGTTTGGGCTACACCAACGTGGTGTCGCTCACCTTCTTCTCGGGCATTTCTGGCTCGGCCTTGGCCGATGCCGCAGGCCCTGGCTCCATGCTGATTCGCATGATGGACAAAGCAGGTTATGGCCGTGCTTATGCTGCTGCATTGACCGCGTCGACGGCCATCGTCGGCCCCATCATTCCGCCATCGATCATCATGATCATTTATGCCTTAGCAGACGAAAACGTCTCGGTCGGTGCGCTGTTTGTAGCGGGCATCATGCCTGGCATCTTGATTGCAATGGCCATGTGCGTGGTCAACTGGCACGTCTCGAAAGTGCGCAACTACAAAGGCGATGACGAACAACCCAGCCGCAAAGAAATGTGGCTCACCACCTGGAAAGCCACACCCGCCATTTTGTTGCCGGTGCTGATTTTGGGTGGCATGCGTTCGGGCTGGTTCACCCCCACTGAAGCCTCCGTCGTGGCCGTGTTCTACGCCCTGCTCTGCGGCAAATACGTGTACCGCACCTTGGAGTGGAAAGCGGTGCCAGACATCTTGGCACGCTCAGCCATGTTGACCGCTTCGGTGCTGTTGATCATCGGCATGTCGGCCTCGTTTGCTTGGATCTTGACGATTGAAGGCGTGCCGCAAATCGTGGCCGGTTGGATTGCCGACATGCACCTCTCGCCTTGGATGTTCTTGATCGTCATCAACGTGTTCTTGCTGCTGTTCGGCATCTTCATTGAGCCGTTGCCAGGTGTGATGGTGTTGGTTCCCATCTTGGCGCCTGTGGCGGCCAAAGTGGGCATTGACCCGATTCACTTCGCGATGGTGGTGATTTACAACCTGACGTTGGGCATGATCACGCCACCCGTCGGCGGCTTGCTGTTCGTCACATCCAACGTGTCACGCGTGCCCTTGTCTGACTTGACACGCGAACTCACGCCTTTCTTGTGGGCGCACGGCGTCGTGTTGGTGGTGTTGACCTTTGTGCCCGCTTTGAGCAACTGGCTGCCGCACGTCATGGGATTCCAATAAACCATGGCCAAGCAGATTCACCTCGGCTGCATTGCCGACGACTTCACGGGCGCCACCGACCTGGCCAACAACTTGGTGCGTGCGGGCATGCGCGTGGTGCAAACCATTGGCGTTCCGACCGAGCCGTTGGCGGCCGATGTGGACGCCGTGGTGGTCGCCTTGAAGTCGCGCACCATCGCCCCAGCTGAGGCCATTGCCCAATCGTTGGCGGCGTTGGCGTGGTTGCAAGCGCAAGGCGCACAGCAGATTTATTTCAAATACTGCTCCACCTTTGACAGCACACCCACGGGCAACATTGGCCCCGTCACCGAGGCCTTGATGCAGGCCTTGCACACCGACTTCACCATCGCCACGCCCGCTTTTCCTGACAACGGTCGCACCGTGTTCAAAGGCTATTTGTTCGTGGGCGATGTGCTGCTCAATGAGTCCAGTATGAAGGACCACCCGCTGACGCCCATGACCGACGCCAATTTGGTGCGCGTCATGCAAGCGCAATGCCAAAAACGGGTTGGCTTGATTGACCACCGCACCGTGGCCCAAGGTGCCGCCGCCGTGCAACAACGCATCGGCGAGTTGAAGGCGCAAGGCATCGCCATCGCCGTGGTCGATGCGGTGTCCAACGACGATTTGCTCAAACTGGGGCCCGCGTTGAAAGGCATGCCGCTGCTGACCGCAGGGTCAGGCGTGGCCATTGGTTTACCGGCCAACTTTGGGCTTAGCCCCACGGCGCAGTCCAGCACCTTGCCTGCTGCGCAGGGTTTGCAAGCCGTGGTGTCGGGCAGTTGCTCGCAGGCCACCTTGCGCCAAGTGGCGCATTTCCAAGCCTCAGGCCACCCCGCTTTGGCGGTAGACCCACTGGCCTTAGCGCGCAGCACACAAGGCGGCGCCGATGTCGTGGCCAGCGCACTGGTTTGGGCGCAACCGCACCTGAGCACAGGCCCCGTGTTGATTTATTCATCCGCCGCGCCCGATGCCGTGAAAGCAGCGCAAGCACAGTTGGGCGTTGAAGCCGCTGGTGCGCTGGTGGAACACACGATGGCCGCCATTGCCAATGGCTTGGTCGCGCTGGGCGTGCGGCAACTGGTAGTGGCAGGCGGTGAAACCTCGGGCGCTTGCGTGCAAGCCCTGCACATCACCCAGTTGCAAATTGGCCCGCAAATTGACCCGGGCGTGCCTTGGTGCCACGCGCACACGCCCCATGGTGCGGTGCATCTGACCTTGAAGTCGGGCAACTTTGGCACAGACGACTTTTTCACCAAAGCATTTGCGCAATTGGCGTGACAGGCGTTGGCATGACCGCACTCACTGAAAACCAAGCCCGTGAAGAAATCTGTCGCGTGGGACAAAGTTTGTTTGCCCGTGGCTATGTGCATGCGACGGCAGGCAACATCAGCGTGCGTTTGGACGATGGTTTTTTGATCACGCCGACCGACGCCTGTTTGGGTTTTTTAGACCCCGCGCGTTTGTCCAAGCTCAACCTGCAAGGCGAACAAGTCAGCGGTGACCGAGCCAGCAAAACCATCGCGCTGCACACCCGCATTTACGCGGCAGCGCGTCAGTTTGACGCCCACATTCGCTGCGTGATTCACACCCACAGCACCCACTGCGTCGCACTCACGCTGCGCGATGACGTGACGCACACCACGGCAGAACCACGCGAACTGTTGCCCGCGGTGACGCCCTACTTCGTGATGAAAGTCGGTCATGTGCCGGTGATCGACTACCACCGCCCCGGTGCGGTGGCCGCAGCAGACGCGGTAGAACGCGCCATCTTGCGCTACGGCCAACAAGGCACACCGATTCGCGCCGTCATGCTGTCACGCTTAGGCCCCAATGTGTGGCACGACTCGCCCGCCTCGGCCATGGCCACGCTGGAAGAGCTGGAAGAAACCGCGCGTTTGGCCACGCTGACGCCCGCCCCCATTTCCCCCTTGTCACAGACCCAACTTCAAGAACTGCGCGACGCCTTTGGCGCGCGTTGGTAAGGACACGCCCCATGCCTCAATTCGCCGCCAACCTTTCCATGATGTACCCCGAGTTGCCGTTTCTGGACCGCTTTGAAGCCGCGGCCCAAGACGGTTTTACTGCGGTGGAATATTTGTTTCCCTACGCTTTTGCCAAAGAAGAATTGGCAGCGCGCCTCAAAGACCACCAGCTTCAACAAGTGCTGTTCAACGCCCCACCCGGCGGCACAGATGCAGCCAGCATCGATGCCGCATGGAACAGCAATACGCGCGGCACGGCGAGCATCCCTGGGCGAGAGGTTGAGTTTCGCCAAGGCGTCGAATTGGCGCTGACCTATGCCGACGCCTTGAACTGCCCGCGCATTCACCTCATGGCGGGCTTGCTTGGCGAGGGCCAGACACGCGCCAGCAACTTGAGCACCTATGTGGCGAACCTCCAATGGGCCACAGCCTTGGCGGCCAAAGCGGGCCGCGATGTGTTGATTGAACCCATCAACACCCGTGACATTCCGGGCTTCTTTTTGAACCGCCAAGATCACGCCCACGACATCATTGGCATGGTCGGCGCCGACAACCTGAAGGTGCAAATGGATCTGTACCACTGCCAAATCGTCGAGGGCGATGTGGCGAGCAAGATTCGCCAATACCTGCCCACCGGACGCGTCGGACATTTTCAAATCGCGGGCGTGCCGGAGCGCCACGAACCCGACATCGGTGAACTCAACTACCCGTATTTGTTTGCCGTCATTGACGAGGTCTCGCAGGCCTGCGGCTGGCAAGGCTGGGTGGGCTGTGAATACCGACCACGCTTGGGCGGTCAACCCGGCGGTACATCGGCGGGCTTGGACTGGTTCAAAGCCGCGCGCGCTGCGCACTGAGCCACACACATTCTTGGCGCAAGGCGACCGGCTCACCCGGCTGAGGCGTCGCCGATTCGTCAGCGAAAAGCGCCGTTCATTGGCTACCATTGCGGCTCTTTGACACTGAAAACAACATGGACAACACATTCATCATGGCGGGCGTCATGGGCTGGCCGGTGGCCCACTCGCGCTCGCCCCTGATTCACAACCACTGGATTCGTCAGTACCAACTGCGGGGCGCTTACGGCCTGTTTCCGGTCGAGCCCCACAACTTGGGTGACGCGATCCGCGGCCTCAAAGCCTTGGGACTCGCGGGTTGCAACCTCACCATTCCTCATAAAGTTGCCGCCATGGCTTACATGGATTGGGTGCAACCGCTGGCCCAGCGCATGGGCGCCATCAACACCATCGTGGTGCAAGCCGATGGCGCCTTGCATGGCTTCAACAACGACGGATTTGGCTACCTGCAAAGCCTGCGCGACGCCCAACCCAGTTGGCGTGCCGATGCGGGCCCCATCGTCGTACTGGGCGCAGGTGGCGCAGCGCGCGCCATTGTGTTGAGTTTGATGGACGAAGGTGCCACCGAAATTCGCCTGATCAACCGCACGTTTGGCAAAGCACAGGCACTGGCCGAAGAGTTTGGCACGCCCGTGAAAGCTTTCGATTGGTCGCAACGCCACGCAGCCTTGGCAGGTGCCGCTTTGTTGGTCAACACCACCAACCAAGGCATGCATGGCCAGCCCGAGCTAGATTTGCAGCTGCACGAATTGCCGGTCTCCGCCTTGGTGTCTGATGCCATTTATGTGCCACTGGAAACCCCCTTGCTCGCCGCAGCACGACAGCGAGGCAATGCCACCGTCAATGGCTTGGGCATGTTGCTCAACCAAGCACGTCCCGCCTTCAAATCCTGGTTTGGCGTGATGCCTGAAATCGACGATACGCTTGTAAAAGCATTAACCAACACTTTGTAATTCACTACATACGTCAATTAGAATAAATTGATGTATATAGGACTACTTGAAGACGAACCAGATCTCGCCCAACACGTGCGCGAGATTTTGGAGGGCGCAGGCCATGCCGTCAGCACGTTCAGCAATGGAGAAGACATGGTCAAGGCCATTGGCCGAGACACCATTGATTTGTTTGTGCTCGACTGGCGTGTGCCGCGCTTATCGGGCTTTGACGTACTCAAACACATTCGCCAAGTCAAATCGCTGCAAGAGCCTGTTTTGTTCTTGACCAGCCGCTCTGACGAACTCGACATCACCGATGCACTGAACGCGGGCGCCGATGATTACTGTGTCAAACCTGTTCGCCCTAAAGAGTTTTTGGCCCGTGTTGCAGCGCTGCTGCGTCGCACCTACCGTGACCGCAATGACGAAGAGAGCCTACGCACCCTGCTGGACTACAAGTTCAACAAAGTGGCCAACACCGTCACGTTTCAAAACAAAACGCAAACCTTGTCGGAAAAAGAATTCAAGCTGGCTTTGTTTTTGTTCGAAAACGCAGAGCGCGCCATCTCTCGCGAACGACTCACCCACGAAGTGTGGGGCAACGACATGCAGGCTCTGTCGCGCACACTCGACGTGCACATTGCTTGGATTCGCAAAAAGCTCGATTTATCGGCGACCTCTATGCACCTACGCCTGCGCCCCGTACACGGCTACGGTTACCGATTGATGACCGTTCATGAAGGACATCCCGATGACTAGACTCTCTCGTGGCTTAGGTATTTCATGGCTCGGTGTTACGGCGCTTTTCGTCACTCATGCTCACGCCTTGAGTGTGTTGCCCTCCGATGAAGCACAAGACTTGATCGCCTACAAAGTCAAATCTGGCGACACTTTGCTAGAGTTGTCACGCAAGTATTTCGTGTCTTCAGCAGGCATCAGTCAAGTCGCACGCATCAACCTGCTTGAAGATGCCGATCGCATCACCGTCGGGCAAACTTTGTCCATTCCTCGTCAAAGCGTGAAGCACTGGTCCTCCGTCGCGCGTGTGATGGGCATGTCATGCGCGAGCAGCTACAACCCAGAGCAAGGCAGTACCAAGCTGCTCGTTGGCACCCCTCTGCATGAAGGCGCCCTGATCAAAGTGCCCGCAGGTTGCCATACGGCGCTGTTGCTAGAAGACAGTTCCATCATGCGCTTGCCTTCTGGCGCTGTTCTGAAACTCAGCACCCTGCGCAAGAACGCACTAGAAAAAGCGCCAGAAGTGCGCTTGGAACTGGCCAATGGGCGTGTTGAACTTGATGTCATGAAAGAGCGCTCGCCCCTGACGCCCTTTGAAATTCGAACGCCACGCTCGGTCATGGGCGTGCGAGGCACCCAATTTCGCGTTGGCTTTTCACCAGAAACCCAAAGTAGTTTGGTTGAAGTCACCGAAGGCATTGTCAAAACTCAGGGCAATGCAGACCTCGAATCCGTTGACTTGACGCAGGGCATGGGCGTCACCATTGACCCCTCAGGCAAAGCCTCTGACCCCGAAGCTTTGTTGCCGCCGCCGCGCTATGCCAGCTTCTCCAAATCGGCCAGCCATCCAACCGAAGTGTCAGTGCAACTGCAGCACATGGACAACGCAGGCAGCTTTCAAGCCGACATCGCCACCACCGCCAATTTGAGTGGTCTGCGACGAACGCAGCAATGGGCCACCCCAGAGTTCAGAATCGACCGCTTGATCAACCAAGCGATGTTCTATCAAGTGGCGGCCGTTTCAAAGAACGGGCTTTTGGGCTCGCCTGCACTGATGGCTTTTTGTGCCGCCCCCGCCAGCACAGAACAAGCGCGATGCAGCGCCGTGTTTGACACGCCACTGGCCGATGGCTCATCCATTGCATTCACTCTGAATCGACAAAACGGCGCGCTTTACCAAGAAGTCATTCGCACCCACAACCTCACCGCGTTGAATGGAAAATTTGCGGTCAAAGACCTGCGCCCTGGTTATTACAACTGGTCTCTGTCCTACCCCTTGGCAAAAGCCTCGGCAGACCAAGCGGGTGTACATCAGTCTGGGGCTTTTGAATTGATCGCACTCCCCACGGCTGCGCAGTGAATAGCCGTCGCGAACAAAAGAGCTTGCTCAGGCGCGAATGGTGGCTCACGTCACTCTCCGTGCTCGGAATTCTCGCCATCCTGATATTTGCAGATTTAGCGCGACCATTCGGCAACGTCTTGTATGACCATTTGATGCGCTTACATGGGTTCAAAGCCACCCAAGACATCGTGATCGTGGCCGTCGATGATCGCTCGCTCACAGAGCTTGGAGGGTGGCCACTCAAACGCAATCGCTACACACAGCTGCTTGAACGGCTAGATGACGACCGCTATCGTCCTAAAGCGATTGGCTTTGATCTGCTTTTTTTGGATCGAAGCGATCAAGACCCTGCGTTTGCCGAACAAATGAAACGCCACAACACCGTCTTGCCGCTGGTGTTTGAACTGCAAGACGATGCGCGACATCACTTTCGCCCCACCCCACCCGTTGCACCTCTCGACGCGGCAGTGACGCTAGGGCACATCAACGCCTTGTTTGATGTGGACGGCGTGATCCGAGGTTTCCAAGCAAGAGAGCAACAATGGCCTCACTTTGCTTTCGCCTTGCAAGGACTGGATGGGACAAACACCAAGCCTTACCAACGGTTTCGCATGGTCGACCCAAGCATTGGTTTTCCATTGGTGTCACTGTCTGACGCCCTGACATCCAATGCTTTTTTGCCTTTGTTCAAAGACAAATACGTATTGATTGGCGTCACAGCGCCCAGTCTTGGCGATCGCTACCCCACGATCTACTCGGGCCAACACAACGCCAGCACACCCGGGGTTGCCATTTTGGCCAGCGTACTCAATGCATCGCTGAACCAAGCCTTGATTGATGTGGCACCGTCATCCATGGTGTTTGGTATTTCATGCTTCGCTGTCATTTTGATGCTTTTGAGCTTGTTGATCTTGTCGCCTCACCATGCCTTAGCGTTTGCTGTGACGCTGATGGCCATCAGCGTTGGCGCCAGCTATGCCGCATTGACGCAAGAAAATTACTGGCTCGATCCAACCGCATTTTTATTGGTCACCGTGATCTTGCAACCGCTTTGGGCTTGGGGACGCTTGGATGCAATTGTGAATTTCGTGCAAGAAAAAGCCACTTTGCTGCGTGAGTTCAGACACACGCATCGAATTCAACACGACATCGTGAACTCACATGAAGTGGTTTTACAGCATGCCAAACTGCTCGACCACGCCATCGACTCGGTGCGCAGCGAGCTGAACTTTTTGTCTGCCATCATTGATGAAATGCCCGACGCCGTGGTCATCTTTGACCAACGCGATGAATTACTGTTGAGCAACCAGCGCATCAAACAATTGCTCAACGAAACGCAGCTGACCCCAGGCAGTCAGCGGTCCATCTTTTTCGAAACCCTACAACTGCCTCAACCCTTGGCAGACTCAACCGCATCGCCCCCCTTTCAATTAGAAACATCGCTCGGTCTGCGAGACTTTTATTTGAAAAGCACGTCTGTCAACGCACCCAATGGCGAGAGTTTTCATCTGCTGATCTTGCTGGACATCACAGAGTTGCGGCAATACCAAAATCAACGCGACCGAGCGTTGCAGTTTTTGTCGCATGACATGCGAACGCCTCTCGCCTCCATCATGTCATTAACTCGCCCCCCGAAAGGCGTGATCGAAGATCCCCAAGCGCGTGTGCAACGGCAAAAGATTGTTCAGCATTCACAAACGCTGCTGCAAATGATGGACGACTTCATCCTCACCATCACGGCACAACAGCCTCACTACAGCCTGCAAACCGTGTTGGTGGATGAGTTGCTGAATGATGCCATTGAGAAAGTACGCGATCTCGCATTCAGCAAACAACTTAGCATCGTGGACGAGAGCGAAGCTTTGCCGCTTTTTGTGAAGGTGAACACCCGACTGATGGTCCGGGCTTTGGTCAATCTGCTAGTGAACGCTGTCAAGTTTTCTCCACAGCACAGCAGCATCACACTCCAAATTTCACAACCTTGTGTGCAAGAAGTTTGCATCAGCCTGAAAAATACCGTCGCGACAAAAACAGACGAACACCTGCTCGCTGGATTTGGACTCGGCCTAGATTTCATCGATACCGTGATCGACAGGCACCAAGGTCAAATCAAGCGCCACATTCCAACGCAAGGTTTGGCCACCATCACCATCACATTGCCTTGTGAAGCTGCAGTTTTTCAAGAATAAACCTACGTCAAATTAAAATTAAGTAGCTATTTTGTTTAAAATTGTCATGAATTAATGAATATTATCTAATTTACTTATTCCAACAACAAGGGAACTCAATGCGACGTTACGGTTCATTTCTCATTGCGACATTGACGCTAGCCATTAGCGCATCTATGGCGCAGGAGGCACCGTGGCATTTAGGGGCGGCTCGCCCAAAACAACCCGCTCCCGCAGCCATCAACACCAACCATGTCAAGCCCGGCTTGAACACGATCGTTGTGGCAGTCATCGACAGCGGCGTGATTGCCGATCACCCCAGTTTGGCAGGCGTGTTGTTGCCAGGCTATGACATGTTGTCGCCCCCCAATAATTTGCGAGGTGGTCGTTCTCCCAACTTCAGCCCTGATGAGCGCGAAGCACGTTGCGGTAACAAATTAATGTCCGCTGCTTTTCGCACACACGGCACGGAAGTCGCAAGCTTGGTTGCAGGCAATGGGGTCGATGGCGCTTTTGGCGTCAACACCTCAGCCCGAGTTTTACCTGTGCGTTTGTTTGGCGCATGTGGCATGAGTCGTAAAGATTTGCTAGACGCCATTGCTTGGTCAGCAGGTTTGCCGGTAGCAGGCGTGCCACTCAATGCCAATCCTGCGCGCATCATCAATTTGAGCCTAGCAGGCGGCAGTCCGGTGTGCGGCCCAGACCTCCAGCAGCTCATCCAAACACTCATTGACAGAAAAATATTCATTGTGGCCGCCGCTGGCAACAACTTTCAAAAACCGTTGCCCGAACCTGCCAATTGCCAAGGTGTGATTTCCGTTGGTGCCGTTGACGCTGAAAATCGAATTGAAGTCTATTCAGCACTAGACAAACGTACGGTGGTGTATGCCCCTGGTGGCGGCAAGAAGCTCAGCAGCGATGAGCCATGGAGTGTCAACAAGCTCAAAATTGCCACCTACGATTTAGATTTCTTTGGTTCTGAGCGGCCAATGACAGAATTTCGCGGCGTGGGCACCAGCTTTGCCGCCCCCGTTGTTTCCGGTTTTGTGTCTTTGTGGCTGTCACAACGCCCTGACAGATCGCCCGCTGATTTTTGGCAAGAGTTACCTAAGTTTTTACGCAACGTGCAGCAAAGTGACAAATGCCCTGATTGCGCACCAAAGGGTTTGACGGCTAACACCGCCATGTTGCAACCATGAAACTCCGGCTCACAAAACTAGCCCGCTGCCTAAGCACATTGGCACTCGTCACATGCGCCACATCTTTGTGGGCTGATCCAATTTGGCATTGCTCGCGAACAGGCAACACAGAGGCTCAAAACGTAGCTGATGCTTCGGAACAGTTTTCTTTGGCATCCATGAGCGCGGCGCCTGATGTCATTGGCGTATCGATTCGTGACTTGATCGACATTTACTCAGGTGTTCCTGTTCGCGTAGGCGATCTACCACTCTCTGCCTGCTTTATGCCGGGTCAAGACACGCTCAGTCTTGCCGCACTTCAATCACTCGGATTACAACCCTCGGCTATTCAAGCCTTGGCACGTAAAAGCGCCATCGTTCAGAGCAACCTTCACTTGGTCACGGATGAGCAACAAATGCGCGCCTGCATCAGCCGACACTTTCCAGCGGTCGGCTATTTGTCTAAACCCATAGACACGGACAAAGTGTTGCCTTGTTTTTAAGCTGTTGAAAGCATAAAGATGTGCAAATAATGCACACATCCTCTGTGCGAACTAATTTGTTCGACACGTTAAAAAGCCCCGAAGAGGGGCTTTCTTAATTAAGCAGTGATGGGTGATTGCGGAACAAAATCAGCCCCACGCCCAAGCGGCTCTGAGGCCCGCGCTTGAACAAAAGGCATAGGTACTGGCCCAATCAGAGAACGGCAAGCTAAAAACTCTGAGAACTCATCCGCAGACATGGCAACACCGCAATAAGCCCCCTGCCCCAAAACACATCCCATCGCGTGCAACGATTGGCGTTGTGCGGCTGAATTAACCCCATCGACCATGACATTCACATTCATGGCCATCGCAAACGCAGTCATCATGTGCAATGTGCTGCTGAGTTCGGCGTCTTCTGAAGCGATATCCAGCATTTTGTGATCTAGCTTGATCTTCCGAATGGGCAAACTTTGTAACAGCGCGACAGATTGATGGGTTGAACCAAATCGATCCAAAGTCAAACTCATGCCTTTATCTACAAAGTTTTGAACCGCTTGCTTCATCAATTCAGGCTGGCGCAACAGAAGCGACTCATTCACTTCAAATTCAATAAATTGATGTGGAAATTGAGCGGCAGCACACGCCTCATGAATTTGATCAACCACCGTCGGATTTTGCAATTGGCTGGCTGACAAATTCAGAGACAAAACCAAAGGACCGTGTTGACGATGCCAAATCGCAGCTTGCTGACAAGCGGTCGTCATCACCCAAGATCCAAAAGGTAAAAACATACCGCTTTGCTCAGCCAGCGCGATGAAATCTGCTGGAGAAATATTCAATCGCTGTCCAGATGGGTGCAGCCAACTCACCAGCACTTCAACACCAAATAAACCCTTGTCAGCCAAACGCATGATCGGCAGGTACTTCAACGTGATGTCCGCCTCTGTCAGTGCTTGGCGCATCGCGCTGTCTACATTAAACGTCGTACCACCGCCCCCAGATGAAGGAGGCTGCGTGATTTTTTCAATACGAATCTTGACATTGCGCTGTTTGACAAGCAGATACAGCGCGGCGAACACAAACAAGGCACCACCAAGCCAGACAAAATAAGGCGCGCACGAGGCCCACAAGTCGATCGACAAATACAAATTGGCAATGATTTGGGTATCAAACGACACCGGAACCATGATGTGAAGTTTGTTGTCATCCAAGTGCGTCGCCAATTCAAACTGAGCCTGTTGGGCGTAATCAACTGGCAAACCTGAACGCGAATAGCTGGCTAAAGTTTGGCCGTTGTTGGCCACCAGTTCAGCGACTTGCACACCAGGAACCCCCTCTAAAGACTTCATCAATGAAGCCACTTGCTGCTCGTCATTGAGCATCAACGCTGAAAGAATGCGCTGGGC
Source organism: Limnohabitans sp. TS-CS-82 (assembly GCF_002943475.1). Classification (NCBI taxonomy): domain Bacteria; kingdom Pseudomonadati; phylum Pseudomonadota; class Betaproteobacteria; order Burkholderiales; family Comamonadaceae; genus Limnohabitans; species Limnohabitans sp. TS-CS-82. Next base: position 788,482 of record NZ_PTQX01000002.1, read on the forward strand.
AAAAGACGCCGCTAACTGCTCTTTGCTTTCGATCAGGGCGCTGCGCAAATTTAGAAACCCAAAAACACAGACTAGGATCGTGACGAGAACCAACACCACAACCATATAAGGGCGACGTCGCGCTTTGGTGCTGTGTCCTACCTGATCATGTTCCATGTTTTTCATCTCAAACTCCTGCCAATTCGGTATAGCGTCTTGCCCCTCTTTCACCCGCAGCATTCAATGCCTAGGTAGTCATCAAGGTCTCAAAACATGAACAAGAGTATTACACAGATAACTGTTAAGTATTAATTTAAATTGATATTTTTTAACTTTTACGCATTAAATCGACAATTGCTACATAAATCGTCATATCTTTCCCAACTGACACGCACAAAAACAAATCGCTGGCGCCTTAGAAAAATTGGCGCATCGATGCAAATACATGCTTCGTGGCCAGCTTGGTTGCCCCCTCTTGCTAGGCATTTTCTTGCCCATGTGGAACATGACCCAAATGGTCCGTTAACCTTGGACCTATGAGCAAACTCAAAAAGACGACGACGACGCCCCAAAGCGAATGCCCTGTCAGTGGGCGCCTGAGCTTGCGGCGCATGTCGATTGACACGTACCACGAGAACGTGGCGTACATGCACCAAGATTGCGAGATCTATCGCACCGAAGGTTTCAAGGCGCTGTCCAAAGTGGAAGTGTGCGCCAATGGGGCGAGCATTTTGGCTACGCTGAATGTGGTCGAAAACGGCGATTTCTTGACTTGCAATGAGCTGGGCCTCTCCAACGCGGCCTTTGCACAACTGGGTTTACCCAACGGTGAACTGGTGACCGTGTCACAAGCCGACCCGCCGGCATCGATTCAAGCCTTGCATCGCAAACTGGCGGGTGAACGATTGGAGCTCAATGACTTTCGCGCCATCATTCACGATGTGGCCGACCACCACTATTCCAAAATCGAACTGACCGCTTTTGTGGTGGCGACCCACCGAGACGAGCTGGACCGAGAAGAGGTCTACTACCTGACTCAGGCCATGATCGAAGCCGGACGACGCTTAGACTGGAAAGAGCGACTGGTGGTGGACAAGCATTGCATTGGTGGCATTCCAGGCAATCGCACCTCGATGTTGATCGTACCCATCGTGGCAGCGCATGGCATGGTCTGCCCCAAAACATCGTCGCGCGCCATCACCTCACCCTCCGGCACAGCAGACACCATGGAAGTGCTGGCCCAAGTCGAACTGCCTTTTGAAAAAATGGCAGCCATTGTGCGAGCGCATCATGGCTGCCTCACTTGGGGAGGTGCCGCGCATCTGTCGCCAGCGGACGATGTGCTGATTTCAGTCGAGCGACCTTTGTCTTTGGACTCGCCAGCGCAGATGGTCGCGTCCATTCTGTCGAAAAAGATATCCGCAGGCTCCACGCACTTGGTGCTGGACATCCCCATCGGACCGACCGCCAAGGTTCGCTCCATGCCAGAGGCCCAAAAACTGAGGCGTTTGTTTGAATATGTGGCGAACCGTTTGAAGTTGTCATTGGATGTCGTCATCAGCGATGGGCGTCAGCCCATTGGTTACGGCATTGGCCCAGTTCTTGAGGCGCGCGATGTCATGCGGGTGCTGGAGAACGACCCGCGTGCGCCCAACGATTTGCGCCAAAAATCTCTGCGTCTGGCTGGGCGACTGATCGAATTCAGCCCCGATGTGCGCGGCGGAGATGGGTTTGCAATCGCGCGCGATATTCTGGATTCAGGACGCGCCTTGAGCAAAATGAATGACATCATCCAAGCCCAAGGCGCCCACCCGTTCGATCACAACGATCTGAACTTGGGGCCTTTAAGTTTGGATGTCTGCGCCGAGCGGGCGGGCGTTGTCAGCAGCATCGACAATTTTCAACTCGCACGCATCGCAGGCTTTGCCGGAGCGCCCAAGGTTCGTCAAGCAGGTGTTGATCTGGTCAAAAAGTTGGGTGAAAAAGTTGAGCTCGGTGACTTGCTCTACCGCGTCTACGCGCAATTTCCATCCGATTTGCAATTCGCCCGTCAGGCCTGTCAAAAATCGACCGGCTACAGCGTTGGCAACGCGGACGATGTGCCTCATGCCTTTGTGGAGTTTTGATGCAAACGCCAAGTATGTTGCTTTACTTTGAAGACGAAATAGAATTGGCAACACAGATTGCGGACGCCGCAGGGTTATCGCGATGCCAAGTGGCGCTACATGTTTTTCCGGATGGAGAAATCAAACTTCGCCTGCCCCCAAATCTGCCACCTCGCGTGGTGGTGCTGCGCTCACTCAACAACCCTAACGCGAAATTACTTGAACTCTTATTGACCGCACGAACAGCGCGCCAACTCGGCGCCAAGCACCTCACGTTGGTCGCGCCTTATCTGGCCTATATGCGCCAAGATGTCGCTTTTTTTCCTGGTGAGGCCATCAGCCAAAAAATTGTGGGACAACACTTGGCTGATTTGTTTAATGCGGTGATCACCGTGGATCCGCACCTGCACCGCGTCGCAACATTACAAGAGGCTGTGCCAGCTCAACAAGCCTTGGCCTTAAGCGCCGCGTCTTTGCTGTCTGACTACGCGTTTCAGCAGTGCCCCGATATCTTGCTGATGGGGCCTGACGAAGAGTCCGAACAATGGATCACCGAGGCGTCCAAGCCACATGGGCTCGACCATGCGGTGTGCAAAAAAATCCGCCGTGGCGATCGACACGTTGAGATTGCTTTGCCCGACGTCGATGTGACCGGACGTGCGGTTGTCTTGTTGGATGACATCGCCAGCAGTGGGCACACCCTCGCTCAAACGGCGAGATTGCTGCGCCAGGCAGGGGCTCAGTCTGTAGATGTGGCCGTCATCCATGCGCTGTTTTCTGACGATGCCATGCAACTCATCCAGACGGCGGGCGTCAACTGCATTTGGAGCACCAACTCGGTGGTGCACAGCAGCAATTGCATCAGCATTGCCGGTTTGATCGCGCATGCACTGATGGATATCTGAGTTTGTTCGCTCAATTTTTTCGTATTATCTTGAAACCCGCTTAAAGCAAACACTGGCAGACATTCAGGTGCTGTCTGTGTTGGTGACGGACAGAGATGGGCGCGTTTTATCTCACTCACAACGTGCGTCGCCCAAGCACAAAGCCAGGCCACTTTATACGCACCAACAAATTCCTCTGCCCTCTGGCGCCATCAATGTGAGCATCGAACGCGATGTCGTGACCGAGTGGTTACGTCTAGATAGCGGCGTACCGATCGGTTGGCTTCTGTACGAGGCCTGATATAGATTGGCTAATGCCCGTCGACGGTGTGACTTTGACGATGTGTCTTGAAATACATCTTTAAAACACAGAAATGAAAAAAGCCGTTGATTAACAACGGCTTTTTAGGGTTTGCTGGCGGAAACGGAGGGATTCGAACCCTCGATGAGGCTCTACACCCCATACTCCCTTAGCAGGGGAGTACGTACCAAAGGAAAAACTCTACATAAAACGAACAAATTCATAGGCTTATAGAATAATTTACCTTCATAATTTACAAAAACCCACAGAAAACCCACAATCGTGGAAATTCTTAAAGGTTTACACATGACAGCACGAGAGTTCTCAGAAGATGGCGTCAGCAAGATCGTGCTGAAGTCTGGTCAGATTCGGTTCGAAGCACGAATCAATCGGAGCGGCGAAAAGTCAATTCAAAAACGCTTCACGAAAAAAAGTACCGCAATAGCTTGGCGCGAAGAACAACTCAAAACCCTAGCTAGGGGCGCCCCCATCACAAACGGCAAAAAATTCACAATTGACTCAGTGATTGACGAGTACCTCGCATATCGAGACACCACTATGCGTGAACAAGAAATCACGCTTGCAAAATTCAGCGACATTCGTAATCATGGTTTCGATTTGATAATTCCAAAATTGAACTCAAAAACCAAAATAAAACGAACAATTTTTCTATCTACAAAAGCTCGCCAAATCATTGCCTCACAAAAGCAAACTTGCCCTGCTGGCGAAGATCGCATATTTCACCAATTTCCATCTGCTGATGCTGTATGCGAAGCATTCATAAGCCTACGCAAGCGTGCAAAGGTCAAGAATTTTCGTTTTCACGACTTACGACACGAAGCGACGAGCAGGATGTGCGAGGACGAATCAATCAAGTTTGAGGACATTCTCGCAATGACAGGGCACAAATCTTTGGCAACATTTTTAGGATACATGCAAATGAAAAATCGCAGTGAGGAACTTAAAAAATTTCTCGAAGAAGAGGAGTGCAAGAAAAAAATCTAATCTTTCGAAAAAATCCTTCTTAGATCACAAAGCCAATCCCTTTTTTCGGCTTGGTCACTTTTTGAATCACTAGCTCTTGAGCTTGTTTATAAACAGCGCTTCCTATTGCTAGTTGAAGCTGAATCGCCCCGCATTTCGAGGAGGCCAGTTGGTTTAAGTTAACACTTCGGTGTTGGCCTTCTCAGCGAGTTGCCGATAGTAGTTGGCCTCAGCCTCGGCAGGTGGAATATACCCAATCGACTCCAGCAGTCGGTGGTGGTTGAACCAAGACACCCATTCAAGAGTTGCCAATTCCACAGACTCCTTCGTTTTCCAAGGCGCACGGCGGTGAATCAACTCGGTCTTGTACAGCCCGTTAATCGTTTCGGCCAGCGCGTTGTCATAGCTTGTTGAATTGCATCCAATAGTGAGCCACTAAACCTAGGTATTTGCATCCAAATTTGACCCACGTAGTCAAACTGTCCTGCTCAGCATTGAGCAGGAGGCACAGGAGTGATCAACGTGGCGTTATTAAGTGTGATCAGGCGGTGGC